>NZ_JACHGR010000030.1 GCF_014202415.1 Tolumonas osonensis | reverse complement strand
GGCGGCACGTCGGCATTGCCGTACTACGAAGCCCTGAATCTCCAGCCGCGCGCCAACGCACCGGCGCGGCCGTCCATCCCGACGCCCCAGGTTCCTGCCACACGGGCGGACGAAGCCGCGATGCTGCCGGTGCGCAGCGCCAAGCTCACGCCTGGCACCGTGGCGCGGCGTGTGATTGAAGCGCCCGGCCTGCGGCCGTTCGTGGTCATCGGCGACGACGAGGCTTCCCGGGCCTGGTTGCAGCGCCGCGCCGCCGCTTTGCGCGAACGTGGCGCGGTCGGCCTGGTCGTCAACGTCGAGACCGCGCAGGGCCTGGCGCGGCTGCGCGCCCTGGTGCCGGGCGTGCCGCTCGCGCCCGTGGCCGGCGACGACCTGGCCGATCGCCTGGGCCTGCGGCACTACCCGGCGCTGATCACGGCCACCGGCATCGAGCAATGAAGCCATGTCGGGCAAACAGCCGGTCGAGGTTCTGCTACGCCCAGCGGTGGAGCTATACACCGTCGCGGCGTGTGCAGGCGCCGCGTTTCTGTGCCTGGTGGCCCCATGGTCGCTCGCGCTGAGCCCGGCCATGGGCATCGGCAGCGCCTTGGCGTTCGGCGCCTACGGCGCGATCCGCTACCGCGATGCCCGCATCATCCTGCGCTACCGGCGCAACATCCGCCGTCTGCCGCGTTACGTGATGACCAGCAAGGACGTGCCGGTCAGCCAGCAGCGCCTATTCGTGGGGCGCGGCTTTCTCTGGGAGCAGAAGCACACGCATCGGCTGATGCAGACGTACCGGCCCGAGTTCCGCCGCTACGTCGAGCCGACGCCGGCCTACCGGCTGACCAGGCGCCTGGAGGAACGGCTGGAGTTCGCGCCATTGCCGCTCTCGCGCCTGCCGAAGCTCACCGGCTGGGACGCGCCTTTCAACCCCGTGCGCCCGTTGCCGCCTGTCGGCGGCCTGCCAAGGCTGCACGGCATCGAGCCCGACGAAGTGGACGTCAGCCTGCCGCTGGGCGAGCGCGTCGGGCACTCGCTGGTGCTGGGCACCACGCGGGTGGGCAAGACGCGCCTGGCCGAGTTGTTCGTCACGCAGGACATCCGCCGCAGGAATG
>NZ_JACHGR010000029.1 GCF_014202415.1 Tolumonas osonensis | reverse complement strand
TGAATCGCCACTGATTTCCTAGACACCTTTTAGTTAGATAAACTAGCTAAAAAAGAGGTGTTCATGAGCCATAAACGTTACCCCGAACAATTCAAAATCGAAGCGGTTAAACAAGTCACTGTTGCCGGTCATTCTGTTGCTGACGTTGCTCAGCGTTTAGGTACTACCACTCATAGTCTTTATGCTTGGATCAAGCGCTATGGCCCTGATTCTGAGGAGCATCTTCAGCAGTCCGCTGAGTCTGCTGAAATTAGACGGTTACAGAAAGAGCTTAAACGCGTTACTGAAGAACGTGACCTGTTAAAAAAAGCCGCGGCGTACTTCGCAAGTCACCCCGAGTAAGGTACGCCTTTATCCAAGAACATCACCACAGCCACTCTGTGCGGCAACTATGTCAGCTGTTTGATGTTCACCCGAGCGGGTATTACGCGTGGAGAAGCTGCGCCAAGTCGAAGCGGCAACGTGATAATGAACGGCTTACAGGTCAACTCAAACAGTGTTGGCTCGAGTCTGGTGGTGTCTATGGATACCGTAAACTCCATCGAGATCTGCGTGATCTTGGTGAGCAATGCGGTATTAATCGTGTACATCGCCTGATGCAACGAGCAGGACTGCGAGCACAGGTTGGCTATCGCAAACCTAGAGCACGTAGTGGTGAACAACATGTGGTGACACCAAATCGATTAGAACGGCAATTTAATCCGTTAGCGCCCAATAAAGCTTGGGTAACAGATATTACGTATATTAAAACCCATGAAGGTTGGCTCTATCTTGGCGCAGTAATGGACTTGTTTTCACGTCGCATTATTGGTTGGTCAATGGGAAGTAGGATCACCAAAGAACTCGCGTTAGATGCCTTACTGATGGCTGTGTGGCGCCGAAAGCCTGATGGCAAAGTGTTGGTACATTCAGATCAGGGAAGCCAGTATACCAGCCATGATTGGAGTGAATTTCTCAGTGCTCATGGTTTGGAAGGAAGCATGAGCCGTCGAGGCAATTGCCATGATAACGCCGTAGCTGAGAGCTTTTTTCAACTGCTGAAACGAGAGCGAATTAAGCGGAAAATCTATTCGACCAGGGACGACGCAAAAATGGATGTGTTTAATTATATTGAGATGTTTTACAACCCCAAACGGCAGCATAGTTCCAATAATGGGCTGTCGCCGCTAGAGTATGAGCGTCAGTATTTTAAAGAGGCTAAAAGTCGTCTAGTGAAGTAGTGGCGATTCAAT
>NZ_JACHGR010000028.1 GCF_014202415.1 Tolumonas osonensis | reverse complement strand
TCGGACAACAAGTCGCAGCGTGAAGAGAACCAGCGGCTGCGCCAGCGCGAGAACTCCATCGACCAGCGCATCAACTCGGCGCTCGAATCCGAGCGGTCCAACCTGCGCCGCGACCAAGAGCAGGCGGCCAGCGCGCGCCAGCAGACCGAAGGGCTGCTCGCCGACCTGCAGCGGCGCCTGGACAGCATCGGCGGGCGCGGCGGCGGCCATGCGGACCTGCCCGTGGGCCTGGGGCTGCAGGGCGGCGACGAGGCCGGCATGGAGGGCGGCGTGCGGTGGGTCGAGCCGGACGACGCAGAGCCCGCCGAGGGGCGCAACGGGGGGCGTGGCGCGAGCGGCGGCATGAGCTTCCCCACGAGCTTCGGCCCGGCGCAGAGCACGCTCGAAACCACCGCTGAAACCGTGGCCAACGCGGGCGCCCGCGCCGCCGGGGTCAAGAATGCCAAGCCGGTCTATACCGTGCCGACCAACTCGACGCTAATGGGATCGGTGGCGATGACGGCCCTGATCGGCCGCGTGCCGATCGACGGCACGGTCAACGATCCCTATCCGTTCAAAGTTCTGGTCGGGCCGGACAACCTGACCGCCAATGGCATCGACATTCCCGACGTGGCCGGCGCCGTGTTCAGCGGCACCGCCTCGGGCGACTGGACGCTCTCGTGCGTGCGAGGTCAGGTGCGCAGCATCACGTTCGTCTTCAACGACGGCACGATTCGCACGATCCCCGAAGACCGCGAGGGCAACCAGCAGAACAACCAACAGCGCGACGGCTTGGGCTGGATCAGCGATCCCCACGGCATTCCTTGCGTCAGCGGCGAGCGGCGCAGCAACGCCCAGCAATACCTCGGCTCGCAGGCCCTAATCACCGCGGCCGGTGCCGGTGTGGCCTCGCTCATCGAGAGTGGCAGCGGCCGCATGTCCTATGTCGGCTCGGACGGCTCCATCGGCACCGTGGGCATCACCGGCCAAGAAGCGGTCGGCCAGATTCTCGCGGGCGGTGTCCGGGACATGTCGGCCTGGGTCAACAAGCTCTACGGCCAAGCCTTCGCCGCCGTCTATGTCCAACCCGGCGCCAAGGTTGCCGTCCACCTCGAAAAGCCGCTCGCCATCGACTTCGATCCCGAAGGCCGCAAGGTCGATCACCGCGCAGGAGAAAGCCATGCCCTTGAACTTGACTAACCTGGCCCGTGGCCTAGCACTGGCCCTCGCCGTCGCGTTGCTCGCCGGCTGCGCCACCAGCAAGGAAAAGCTGTTGACCCACGGTGACCGCACGATGATGGACATCTGGCAGCAGGAGGCCGGCGACGGCGGTGGCGCAGCCGGACGGAACGCCGGCCGCCAGTTGCTCGATTCGCGCAAGAGCCTGCGTCGGCCACTGACCGACGCCGACGTG
>NZ_JACHGR010000027.1 GCF_014202415.1 Tolumonas osonensis | reverse complement strand
GGTCGAATGAAAGGCAAACGAAGTATCCGGGGAGGAAGACCCCGGATCCGAACAATCATGTTTATGGCGATGATGTCATCAATCCAATGTAACCCAGTATTTAAGCAAAAATATGAGCATCTAAAGGCTGCTGGGAAGTTACCAAAAGTAGCGTTGATAGCCTGTATGAGAAAACTGATCGTGATCTTAAATACGATGGTAAAAAACCAGCAGCAGTGGCAGGTAAATTAGTCGAAAACAGTTGACTAAGAACCACAGTCACTTGTTAAATGCTTTCTATGATAAATCTAATATCAAAACCATTTTGTGGATGATTAAGCCATGAATTAAATTCTAAAGATATTCTTTTGTTGCCTATTAATTCAGAATTATTTTTCATATTAAGTATGGCATTTTCTATAGATGATGAAATTGGACGGTTAAGTGATTTTATAGATAGCATGTTAGCTAGATAATTCAATTTCTCCATGGCGAGATCAGATCTATTGTTATTGTTGACATTTATTTTTATCTTAAGCTCTTTTGCTGTGGTGTCTGTGCCTTCAACATAATAAGCAATATTGTCTGGCATTATGTCATCAGTATATGTAATGAGTGTCGAACTCGCATGCCAACAATCAAAAGATTTATTATAAAATCCAGTTGTGATACCGGAATCAATAAGAAAGTCTTTAGCTTTGTATGGAGACCAACCTTCTGATGGTGGAACCTCAGCGGGATTTTTTTCAGCATGTCTAACATGGAAAATGTGTTTGATAGTTTCTATCAACTGTCTATGCGTATTTATCTTATCTAAAGATACGTGATGTGACCAACGATCAAGCAATTTGATGTTTATGTTAAATATTAGTATTGAATATATTTTCGCTAGAGTGTTTAGTTTCTTATTGGGGATGGCTAAATTCAATCTAATAAAAATTGTTTCGTAGAAAGAATATATCATAACCAATAGAACTATTGGAGTGCACAAGATAGAAAGCAATAACGGTGTTGAAAAGTCATAAAGCGTAGATATGTTTTCAACTGATGAAAAATCAGTTGCCAGTTTGTATATTGTGAATACTGATAGCGAGAGACCAAAAATAACCAGTATGTTGTCACATATTTTCTTTATAAGGTGAAATTCATCATTTTTCCCTGCAATTACTGATATTGTCGCGATTATGAATAGTGCAGGTTGTGCGATCAGTTCAATTGCGAGAGGAAATGAATACAAACCGAAAATGAACTCAAATACACCCAATACCTTAATATTGTCAATGATTACGTCTTTGAGTATGGCTGGTTTAGCTCTAATTTTTTCTAGTTTAAATAGAAGTGGAGTTCCGACAAAAGCAACCCAAAGAATAGTGTTTTTCCACTGACTTGAATCCCATAAGTAAAATTCTTGGCAAATTAAAACAATTGCAATGACGTACAGGAGGAATGCAGAGACTACAGTTATTATCTTTATATGAAAAAATGCCTTTAAAACATCGATAAATGAACTGATTATGGATGTTTTTCTCTTGAATATAACTATATACATTAAGACTGCTATAGCCCAAATGATGATACTTAGTTCTCTATTGTTGAATATATTCACAAAAGTCTCTTAAGCATTTAACTTCGACTTAAATGGCGGCACGTAGTGCCGTCCATTTTCAAGTTTTGTATGGTTAATGTGTTCAGTAAAACGGGTAAATTAGAGGCCCACCCTCAATGGCCGTTGAGGGCCTTTATGCAGTAGCTCGATTCAAGTTT
>NZ_JACHGR010000026.1 GCF_014202415.1 Tolumonas osonensis | reverse complement strand
CGTTTCTGGAATCTCGGCCGAGCCGCGCGTCATTGTCGGGCACGAGAACGATGCAGGCGAAACGGGGGAGCGAGCGCGCTTGGCACTGGCCCTTTACGTGCGACGCATCGTGCGCGAGATCGGGGCCCTGGTCGCCGTGCTGGGCGGTCTGGACATGTTGGTGTTCACGGCGGGTGTCGGTGAACACAATGCGTTCATTCGCGAGCGCATCTGTGCGGCGCTGGGCTTTCTGGGCATTGCCCTGGATACCGACGCCAACGCCCGCCACGCGGCGAAGATTTCCAGCGACCACAGCCAGGTCATCGTGGCGGTCGAGCCCACCAACGAAGAGTGGATAGCCGCCAGCCACGCACTGTCCTGCCTGGACAGGGAGAAGGCGCGATGACGATCGATGCCTTCCATGGATTCACGCTCGCCATCGTGCTGTTGTTCGTGGGCAAGGGCCTGGTTGCGCGTTGGGGCATCTTGCGTCGATACAGCATCCCGGAATCCCTGGTGGGCGGCCTGGCCTGCGCCCTGGTTGTCTTCGCCCTGTACTACGGTGCGGGGATCGTCGTCAGTTTCGATCTCGAAGCGCGTGACGCGCTGCTGCTGTACTTCTTTGCGGCCATTGGCCTGGGTACCGACGCCCGCACGCTGCGCCATGGTGGGCGGCCCTTGCTGATCCTGTCGGGGTTGGCCATCGGGTTCATGGTGCTGCAGAACCTGGCCGGGATGGAGATGGCACGCGCCTTCGGCCTGGATCCGCGCGCCGGGCTGATGGTGGGATCGATTTCCCTGACCGGAGGCGTGGGCACCACCTTGGCCTGGTCCGATCACTTCGTTCAAAACCTCGGCATTGCGCAAGCGCAGGAACTGGGATTGGCAGCGAACATGATCGGCCTGATCGCGGCCTGCACCATCGGCGGCCCGATCGCAAGCCTGCTCATGCACAGGCATCGGCTTCAAGCCGGAGACAGCGCCCTGGAAATTGGCACGCTGCACAGCAATGAGCAGCATGCCCGCCTGGACTACTACGGCGTGCTGCTGGCATTGCTCTGGCTCAACTTGGCCTTGATGCTGGGATACGGAATCAATGCCTTGGTAGCGCGTACCCCCGTCACGCTGCCCGCCTTTGTGGGCTGCCTGCTGGCCGGGATTCTCCTGCGCATGGTGGCCGACTGGATGAGGCCGAGTGGGGGCGGACGTCTATGGAACTGGCCGAGCATGCAGCCAGGCATTGCCCTGGTCTCCGATATCTCACTGGGCCTGTTTCTGACCATGGCGCTGATGGGACTCAGGCTCTGGGAGCTGCAGCCCGTGCTTGCCTTCATCACGGCGGCGATGCTGGTGCAGATTGCCCTGGTCATCGCATTCGTTTTGCTGATTGTTTTTCGGGCAATGGGCAAGGATTACCAAGCCGCCGTGGTGTGCGCGGGTTTCGGCGGTATTGCGCTGGGATCTACCGCCACTGCCATCGCCAACATGACGGCGGTGACTCGGGAGCATGGTGCGGCACGCGAGGCGTTCATTGTGGTGCCCCTGGTATGTGGGTTCGTCATCGATATTGCGAACGCACTGGTAATCAGCCTGATGGCCGGTTAGGCGAAGCGAAACAGCGGAGCGAGCTGGCAGATGGATACATCGCTGACGCGCTGGCGAGGCGTCGTCGCCCAGGAAATCGCAATCGACTCCCGTTTTCAAGCAAGGGGCTCTTTCTACTTGTGCAGAAATAGAGGTAATACGCTTTGACGATTAAAAAGAACGGCAATAT
>NZ_JACHGR010000025.1:1114-1907 GCF_014202415.1 Tolumonas osonensis | reverse complement strand
AGTTGCGGCTCTGCCCGTGGCTGGGCGCGCGGACGCGCTCGGCGGTCTGGCTCATGCGCTCCAGCAACCCCGAGCGCACGAACACCCACTCGTACCCGGTATCCACCAACTCGTGCGCCGTGCGCCCGGGCTCCTGTACCACCACGCTGCGCGTGAAGTGGTTGGACAGGTGCCCGAGTTCGTACCGCAGCATCTGCTGGGAGTGGCGCCAGCCCTGGTCCTTCCAGAACAGGTGCATGCCGGCGCACTCCACCACGATCGAAAACAGCAGCGAGCCAATGAGCACCCCGAGCAGCCGGAACGGTAAGGTGATGGTGCCGACGATCAAGCCTTGGCGATGGTTCTGCTCCCGCTGCGCGGTCGAGGCGGCATCCTTCATGGCACGGCCTCGTTGCCCGCGCCATCGTCGGCGCCGGTGGCCACCGCGCCGGGCTCGGCCGCAGCGGCATCGTCCAGCAGGTCGTCGGGCAAGGCCGCATCCTGCAAGGCCGACGAGCTGGTGAACTCCCACCACTGCGTGGCCTCGCTGTAGCTCTGGCGCATGTACCCGGCCAGTTGCTGCAGGTCCGCCGGCATCACTTCATCCGGGTCCGGCGCCGGCAGCGGCATACGCACCTTCCAGAGCTGGCCGCCCTGCAGCAGCGCGAAGCACTGGCCCTTGGGCAGGCCGACGACGTGTGACGGCTCGATCATCGGCACGCTGGCCATGCTGATGCGGTCCTGGGTGTTCGACGTGAAATCCGTCGCGCCGCGGATGTCTGAGCTGTCCGTCGCGCCCGAGACGATGGTGGTT
>NZ_JACHGR010000025.1:0-1104 GCF_014202415.1 Tolumonas osonensis | reverse complement strand
CCTCGTCAGCAGTTCCGCGGTGGCCGTCTCGCGCACGCGCAACATGAATAAATTGTTGAAATTCCCGATCACTTGGCCGGCCTTCGCGCGATTTCCGATGCGGGCCTCGATGTCCGAGAGCGTCTGCGTGTACGCCGTGACTTGCAGGCCGGCACCGCCGCCCTTGTTGATGAGCGGGATGAATTCATCGCCCATCAGTTCATTGAATTCGTCCGCGTGCACGTTGATCGGCACGCGAGCGCCAGCCACTGCGCCGGGCAGGCCATCGTCGATTCCGTGCTTGTAGATGTGTCCGGCCACCGAAACCAGGTCAGAGAACATCGAATTGCCGACCGCTGCGGCGACCTCGGCGTCAGACAACGCATCCAGACCCACATAGACGATGGCCCGCTTTCGGATGACCTGCATCCAGTCGAAGATCGGGCGCGGGTCGGCCAGGTCGGAGTAGTTCGGCGCCAGGAGCTGGGCGATCTTGCCGCTCGTGAGCTTTTCCAGCAGCGGCAGCAGCGATGCAACGATCTTGTCGAAGTAGGTCTTGTCGTAGCGCACCGCCGAGCGCAGGCCATCGAGCACAGGGTCGTAGTTGCGCGCCTGGGAGAGGTATTGCTCCAGCGCCACCACACGCTTCTCGCGCCCGATCATGTTCCTTGGGATGTTCTTCTCGTTGAGCTTGGCCTCGATCTGGACGATCACCTCCCAGGCCTTGGGCTCCGTCTTGGCAAAGTAGTGCTGGGCGTACTCAATGAACAGCGCGTCGATGTTGATGACGTGGCGCTGGATCAGCATGTAGTCCGGGCGCTGCCCCAGTTCCACCAGGGCGCGGGCGATGATGTTCACGAAGCGCCATGCGAACTCGCGGAACGCCGCGCTGTTGCCTTCGCCGGAGAGCTGCCCCGCGATGCGTGTCGCCACTTCCGAGATCCGACCGAAGCGGCCCACGGCGTTGTAGCGGGCGCTGATTTCCGGCCAGCCCAAGTGGAAGATGTAGAACTCGCCTTCGCGGCCAGCGCGCTGGGCTTCGACGTACATCCGTTTCAAGAGATCGGCATCCCCCTTGGGGTCGATGACGATGACGACCTCATGCTCGCCGGCAGCATTCCTGCG
>NZ_JACHGR010000024.1 GCF_014202415.1 Tolumonas osonensis | reverse complement strand
AGTGGCGGTGGTCATGGGTAGCTCCTAAGCGAAAACGGTTGCAGAGCCGATCATATTCGAAATACTCGAAAAACGCAATAATCGAAGCGCGACCCGGGCTTTTGTAGGTTCGCTCGCAGCATGCCCAATCCGGTCGTCCGCCAGTTCCTATTGTTTGCGGCCTGAAACAGCCCTGATCTCCACGATCAACCCATTGCTGATCACACAGGAATGGCGCGATGGTGGCTTCGATCTGGCTGCGCGCCGCGCATCGCGGCGTGCCCACTTTTTTCGTGACGGCCCTCGTGCTGGGCCAGTCCCCGATGGCATTGGCCGAGTCCCCGGCGCAGCGCCAGGAGTTGGTCGCCGCGCTGCGCCAGCTCGACGCGCTGGAACGCACCGTCGCGGACAGCGCCGCGCATGCCCCCATCCAGCCGGGCGAGCGCTACCACTTCGATTACCCACGGCTGCTGGCTGACCTGGCGCGCGTGCGCGCCGGCATCCAGTTCCACCTGACGCCATCACGCGCTCAGCCGCGCGACCCCTCCGAACTGGCCGGCGACTACCGCACCGAGCGGGCCGCTTCGCCATCGCCGAAGACGACTGCGGAGGGCGAGCAATGAACGGCGCCCAGGTCTCGGCATTTCAAGCCAACAGCGGTATCGCGCCTTCCGCGATGGCGACCGTCCTGGTCGGCGTCGTGTTCGCGGTCCTGCTCGTGTGGGGCGTCTGGGCCATCCGAACGGCCTATGTGGGGTGGTCCGAGAGCCGCCTCAACCAGCGCCAGTTCCTCGGCGTCTGCATCCGCTTCGTCGCGATGTACCTCGTCCTGAGTTTCTTCCTCCTGTCCTGACATGAAAGGCCCGACCATGCACAACCGCAACCTCACTTCCCGTTTTGCCCAGCGCGCCGCCGTGGCCCTGGGCGCCGCCGCGCTGCCCGCACTGTCGTTCGCGCAAGGTCTGCCGCAGTTGGAGAACCCGACGCGCGGCACCGGCAACGGCATCATGGAGACCATCCGCAACTACGGCTACGACATCATCATGCTCGTGGCCCTGCTGGTGGTGGCGTCGATGTTCATCGGCGTCTGCTACCACGCCTACGGCACCTACGCGGAGATCCACACCGGCCGCAAGACGTGGGGCCAATTCGGCCTCACGGTCGCCATCGGCGCCGTGCTGCTCGTGATCGGCATCTGGCTGCTCACCGAAGCCACCGGCATCCTGTAAGCGAGGCCGGTATGTCCGAGCAGCAGCACGTCCGTGCGGACGGGACGGTCACGTTCCTTCCGCACCGGCTCAACCGCCATCCCGTGGTCGTGCGCGGCCTCACCGCCGACGAGCTGTGGATCTGCTGCGGCCTGTCCGGCGCGGCCGGCCTGCTGGTCGGCGCGCCGCTTTCGTGGGTGTTCCGCACGATCGCCATCGCACCGACGTTCGTTGTCCTGGGCGTGGCCTTGGGCGTGTTCATCGGCGGCGGCATCCTGCGCCGCCTCAAGCGTGGGCGCCCCGACACCTGGCTGTATCGACAGTTGCAGTGGCGCATCGCAACGCGCCATCCGCTGATGGCCGGCTGGGTGGGCGGCCACGTGCTGATCTCGCGCTCGGGCTTCTGGTCCACCCGCAGGAGCATGCGATGAGCCGCTTCAAGAACGAGATCGCCCACCTGCAGGCGCACATCAAGACCTTGCGCCTGGGCGCGGGCGCGCTGGTCATTGTCGCCCTGGTCATGGGCGGCGGCTGGTGGAGCGCGCCGCGCGACCTGACCATCCACGTCCCGCCCGACCTGCGCTCTGGCAGTACCCGCAAGTGGTGGGAAGTGCCGCCCGAATCGGTCTATGCGTTCACGTTCTACGTGTTCCAGACGCTGAACCGCTGGCCGACCAATGGCGAAGAAGACTACTCGCGCAACCTCCATACGCTCTCGCCGTACCTCACCCCGTCCTGCCAGGCCTTCCCGTGGAGCGGGGGGAGTCAAAGTCCGCCCCCAGGAAGGCCTGGCAGGCCGGGGTGAGGTACGGCGTGAGCGGATGGAGGTTTCGCGAGTAGTATTAGTAGCCATTGGTCGG
>NZ_JACHGR010000023.1 GCF_014202415.1 Tolumonas osonensis | reverse complement strand
GGTCGTCGATGTTCTGCGTCGCCAGCCAGAACCAGGCGCCCAACTTGCGCCACATTTTTGTAATTTTCACGACATAGGGCGCGAGCAGCGGGTTCTTGGTGATGATGTGACCTTCGTCGGTCACGTTGACGATCGGCCGTCCCAGGTACTGGTCGCGCTCGGCGATGTTGTTCACCGTGCTGATCAGGCTGATGTAGGCGATGGAGAGCTGCGCGTTGTAGCCCTCGCGGGCATAGGTCGCCAGATCGACCAGCGTGATGTCGGCCTCGGGCCACGGCGTGCCGTCGCGGTCGAACATCTCGCCGTCCGTGCCTTGGCAGAACATGTCCATCGCGTCCGCCATCTCCAGCAGCCGCGCACGGCGCATCTCGGGCAACGTCGGGTCCTGGCCACGGATGCGCAGTGCATTGCGCACATCGCGCGTGAGCACGGTGCGCTTCTCCGCCACGCAATGTTCGGCGGCGTCGAGGATGCACTGGCGGATCAGCGAGCGGTCGGCCCGCGTCATCCGCGCTTCTTCCTTGTCTTCGCCGCCCGTGATCATCAGCCGTGCCGTGATCTCCAGTTCGCCGAGCACGTCGCGCTGCTCATCCGCCTCCATGGCCGAGGCATCCGGTGGCTGGTCTTCGTCCAGGGCATCGGCATCGAGCGTCTGCACGTCGCTGGGCGTTTCGATCAGCCGGCGTGCGTCGGCGAACGGCGCCAGGCTGATGCCCGATCCGGGGGCCAGCTTGACCCGGTTCACGGTCAGGCCCAGGCGCCGCGCGAAGTCGCTGAACAGGCCGAAGCTGTTGCCGGCTTCCACGATGAAAAGCCGCGGCCGGTAGATGGCCGTCACCTGGTTCAGCAGGTTGTTGAGCGTGGCGGACTTGCCCGAGCCCGTAGGGCCAAACAGAAACAGATGGGCATTCATCTGCCGATCCAACCTGTTCAAGGGGTCGAACGTAATCGGGCCGCCTCCGCGATTGAACATCGTGATGCCGGGGTGCCCCGTGCCCTGGGCGCGGCCCCACACCGGCGACAGGTTCGCCGCGTGCTGGGCGAACATCAGCTGCGTGTACCAGCGGCGCCGATCCTTGCCGGGGTTGTAGCAGCACGGCAGCCAGCGCAGGTAGCTGTTGAGCGGCGCCACCTCGTCGTCCTCGCGCACCGGTTGCAAGCCGGCGTTGAGCATGACGTTCGCCAGGTCCAGGCCGCGCCGATCCAGTTCCGCCTCGTCGCGCCCGCGCAGGTAGAACGCCAGCGTGCCCCGGTAGAGCTTGTGCGCGCTGCCGATCAGGGAGCGGGCCTCGTGCACGTCCTTGAGGGTCTGCTCCGACGCCAGCGTCTCGCCCACGGCCTTCTTCGCCAGGTGGTTCAGATCCGATTCCAGGACATCCTGCGGCGTGGCGACCATCGTGAGACACATCAAGGTGTCCTCGGGCATCTGGTCGAACAGCGTGTTGATCGCGTCCCCCTTGCGGGTCTCGCCGGTCAGGTGCCCCGTGCCGGGCGGCATGCGCAGCCGGTCGGTGATCAGCACGCGGTGCGGCATGCCGTCGAAGTACCAGGCCCCTTGCGCCACGTCCGAGCGCGGCTGCCCGAAGAACAACCGCTGGCTGAAATCCCGCCCGCTCGCCAACTCGATCTCGCCGGCCTCGGTCTCGTCCGGGTAGCGCGCCAGCGAGTAGAAGCGCTCCCGGTCCTCCGCCCCAGGACCGAGCAGCGTGGGGCGCGGGTTGAACCATCGCAGCAGCCAGTCGTGAACGTCCGCTGCAACCATGCGCCGGGCCTGGATGCCGGCATTCGCCAGCCCGCCGCACAGGCGATCGCAAACGATGCCCAGCATCTGCTCGGGTGTCTGGCCGCGGCGGTTTGCCTGTCCCTGACCGCTCGCGCGGCGGTACACCACCATGCGCACGCGCCGCGTCTGGCCGCGCCAGCGCAGCCGCGTGACCACCGTGTCCTCGAACAGGCCGCCGGGCTTGGCCACAGCGCGCATGTGGTGGCCGAAGAAGCGCAGGTAGAACTCGGTGAACGCCGAGCCGCGCGCACGTGGCTGCACGTAGTCGCGCAGCGTCTGCATGTACTGGTCGAAGCTCGGTTCGTCCTGGGCATAGAGCTGGAGCACCCAGGGGTTCTCGTCCAGTTCATCGAAACTGTCTTGGAGTGCGTTTTCCAGGGCATCGCGGGCGTGGGCGAGCCAGCCAGGCTCCCGGCCTTCGGTGCCCAGCGGCACCAGCTCGAAGAACGCCGCCACCGATTGGCCGTCCTCCAGGAGCATCGATTTCGACTCGGGCATGAACT
>NZ_JACHGR010000022.1 GCF_014202415.1 Tolumonas osonensis | reverse complement strand
CTGCACCTGTTCCCCGAGGACCCGGGTGGCCCATTCGGTCGCCTGCTGCGGCGACGTCCAGGTCTGGCAGGACAGGCTCGCGCAACTGGCGGGCGCGATGGAGGATGTGTCCGTCACGCCGCGCCCGTTGACCAGGTTGTAGCCCGCGCGGGTGACGTCGCCGACCACCCGAATGGCGGACTGGCCTGCGCCACCGGCATTGCTGCCGCCCACCCAGGGAACGCCGTCGTTGCCGCGGCGCGTCTCAGCCTGCTCGACGGCCGAAACGGCATCGTTGCTGCCAACCGCGTCACGCAGGGCCATGCCTTCGGCCATCTGGCTCCAGCCAAGCTGGCCGCCCGCCGTCTCGGCCATCTTCTCGGCCATCGCGCGGCACGTCAGCTTGGAGCGGTCGAAGTCCAGCCGCGCCTGCAGCACGCCGTTGGTCAGCAGGTTGTACAGGCCGGGATCGGCGCGCTGAATGATCAGCGCCGGCAGGGACGCCACCGCGCTGGTGGCACTCTGGATCACGTTGCTCATGATCTGCTGGAAGCCGTTCGTGATGCCGTTGAGCTGGTTGCGCAGCGTGGTCTGGATGCTCATGTCGCCGCAGATCAGGTTGCTGTTCCACCCCAAGCCGACCCCGATGGAGCGCATGCCAGCCGCGCGGCCCATGGACACCGCGCTGCCGCCTCCGATCGAGTACATGACGTCATCGCCAATGACGGGGCCGCTGTTCTGGTATCCGACCTGCGCCCACGCCAGGCCGCAGACCAGAGCGAGCGTGCCGGCCAGCGCCGTCGGGCGCAGCAAGTAGCACGTCTTGGCGGAAAGGTTCATCGGTTCAGGACGCTTCATCGTGGCACCTCAGAGGAAATCGACGCTGCCCAGGAACACCTGCCCGCGGCGTTCGCAGCAGGCATACGGCCGCCACAGCGCCCAGGCGTAGTCGCCTTGCTGGGCCTGGGTCAGCGTGCCGCTGTGGGGGAAGACCACGCAGGTGTTCGACAGACGAGGGGTCAGCTCCTGCCACTTCCCGGTGGAGGTATCGCCTTCGACCAGCGCCCCGGCCGGCCAGTAGCCGTCACGGGCGTTGGCGAGCAGTGGCTGGTACACGTGCAACTGCCCGCGGCGCGTGACGACATCGCCCGCGCGCTGGGCCACCACCGCCCCGGATTTGTGGTCGTCGGTCTGGTGCAGGAAGCCACCGCGTGGATAGACATTGCCCCAGAGGTTCATCGTGGTGCGCGCACCGACCTCACGCATGCCCGGAATCAACGCCTCCGGGTAGGCCATCTCGGGCACGTTGTAGCGCCAGGCCAGCGTGTCCAGGGTGCTGAGCAGATACGGCATGAAGGCCGTGCCCGCGCCTTGGCAGAAGTAGCCGGAGGACGAGGCGAACTGGTTGAACACCTCGCCGCCGGGATGGCCGATAACATCGCTGTTCTTGAATTTGGCGAGGTTGTTTTCATGATCCTCGTTCGTGGTGCCGTCCCCGCCGGCCTGGGCCGAAGGATTGGGCGTGCTCATGGCGCGCACTTCAACCCAGGGGTTCTCGCCGGTGTTCGAGTACGACGACACCACTGCATCGGGGATGTAGTGCCTGACCTTGACGGAGGTACGCACCGTGCAGCCGGTCCAGGTGCAATAGAGCCAGTAGCAGATACCCACCACCCGGTATTCCAGGCAATCGGGCGAAGCCACTGAACCCACGATGGTTGCCGTGTTCAGGGCGTAGCTGCCCGTGGCGCTAAGCAGCAGCACGGACGCGACAGCAGCTCGCATGCGGCGCAGAAGGTCGAATGGGTGGATCACGGTTCGGTCCTCCGGTGCTGTTCGATCCGCGCGATGGCGCGGGCCACGTCCGGCTCGCCATAGACCACATAGCGCTGGTCCACCACGACGGCCGGGACGGCGGTGATGCCCAGGCTCCATGCGTCCGTCACGCCCTGGTAGGCCGTCGCGATGCGCCGCTGAAGGTCAGTGCCTCCCTGGGTCAGCCGACGCTTGACCAGGGCTGTCGCCTGGTCGGGGTCGGTGGGCAGATTCGCCGAAAGCTCGGCCTCGATGCGCGGCGCTTCATCCAGCTCGATCAGCCTTTCGCCGCCCATGGTCTTGACCGGGTGGTGGCCGTCGGTGACGACCACCACGTCGGCGGCGAAGGTGACCGGGCTGAACACCGCCAGGGACGCCGGCAGCGCCACGGCCAGGCCAAGGGTTCGCCAGCCTGGTGCGAACCGGGTAAAAGCTGCTGGCATGTCATGCGCCCCGGAAGTTGATCAGGGCCATAGTCAACCGCCGAACCCCATGCGGTCCCAACAAACAATGCGCATCGCGGCCACCCCGCATACCTGCTTGTGTCGCCGCGAAGAAAAAGCGGAGGCCGAAGCCTCCGCGCTGATCAACGAAGCAGTGCAACACTTACAGCAGGCCGGACTCCGCAAAGGAGAACGGGGCACCCTGGCCGACGATGATGTGGTCCAGTACCCGCACATCGATGAGCGCCAGCGCGGCCTGCAGTTGCTGGGTCAGCACGCGATCCGCGATCGACGGCTCGGACATGCCCGAGGGGTGCTGATGTGCGAAGACCACCGCAGCGGCATTCAATTCCAGCACACGCTGTACGACGACACGCGGATAGACCGAAGTCGAGTTGATCGTGCCCCTGAACAACGGCTCGTAGGCCAGCACCTGATGCATGCTGTCAAGGAATACAGCGACGAATATTTCGTTGGGCTCGGCCACCAGCTTCACGTGCAGGTAGTCGCGCACGGCCGTGGGGTCGAGGAGTTTCGGACCCGCTTTGAAAACCCGCTTCTCCAGCAGTGCAATGGCTTGCTGGATGATCCAGTCCTCGTGCTGGGCAGCGATGGCGGAAAGCGACTCCAGGCAGGAGTCATTGACGACGAAAGACATGGCGAACCTCCAAATGGTGAGATCGGAGGGCGCGCGCCCGGGGAGGGCAAGCCCTCCTGGGGAACGAACAAGGTGCATCCATCACCGCGGGAGCGGTGATCGTTCGCGGCCAGGATGCGAGGCGAACGGGTTGCGGTCAGCGCAGCGGACTGCGCCGTAGCCTTGAAGACCGGGGCTACCTGGGCATGTCGCCGACGACGTCGGCAGGCATTTCCGATGTAGGTGTGGCGGCGGGATCGCGGGCCGCGAGCATGTCCATGGCCGACAGCAAGGCATCGCCCTCGATCGGACCCTGCAGCAGGATAGCCTTGCCGGTTTCGCGATCGTGTAGCCGCAGCGACGGCGTGGCGGTCACGCCGCTGTTCGTGGCTTCCGCAGTTTGGGCGCGAATCGCCGCGTCGGGCCGCTCGCTCGCGATGCACTGCTCGATGGGTGGCGTAAGGTCGGGGTAGCGCAGGTCCTCGGGCAAGCCCTGACCGTCGCTGCGCGTGTGGGCATATACCCACTCGACGGCCTGCCAGAAGGCGGCATGACCGCTGGCTTGGCCCGCGCATTCCGCCAGGCGCGCTTCCGCGGACGCGGCCGGCTCATGCGCTGCCAACGGGAGGTGATGCCATTGCAAGGCCACGTCCGCATTGCCGGCCACCCAACGCTTGAGCACTGGGAAATAGGACCGGCAGAACGGGCATTCGAGGTCCGCGTAGAGCGTCAGCGTGAAGCGTCCTTCCGGATTGCCCATCTGACACGGAGGCCCAGCCACCTGCGTCTCGCTGACTGGCGCTGAAGTCTGAGGCGTGGACTGCCCGGGCCAACGGGACACGAGCCAGATCAGCAGCAGTGCAACCAGCGCTGCGGCCACTGTCCAAGGCCAGCTGGGCCGCCAGTGCCGACGGCGGAACGCCTGCACCTGCATCGGAATGGAAGGACGTTTCTGTTCCATGGCGTTCTCCGGTGTACGGCAGATTCAGGGCAGGTCCAGGGTCGGCGACTCG
>NZ_JACHGR010000021.1 GCF_014202415.1 Tolumonas osonensis | reverse complement strand
GGTGAGGCGGGAAGAGCGCTTGCAGTGCTTCGTCACCGAGCACGAAGGCGGCCTCAAGGTCGTCTCGTGGAATGCGCAGACGGCCGGGCTCGATCGCCACGGTGACGCACGACGTAAACCCATGGTGCCCCAGGCGGGCGTGGGCTTTGAGCGCTTCCTCCAACTGGTAGGCGCCAATCGCCACGAACTGCAGTTGTGCTGTAGCCGGATCGCCGGCTACATGGGCTGCGCCGTGCTCGATCAGCGATTGAGCGGCGGCGGCATTGAAGTGATTCGGCGTGTCGCGCTTGGAGACCACAACACAAGCCACTTGGCCCCGGCTGGCGTAGACCGCTCGCAGCGCGGCGCACGCCGTGTTGGCATCCACCGGGAACAACACGCGTGCGGTGTCCGACATCTCCCCCAGCAATGCTTCGCCAATGGTCGGGTCCTGGTGTGACTGCTCGTTCTTGCTGTTCTCCCAGGTGTGGGATGTGACGATCAGCGGGACGGAGATCCAGCCTGGCGGCTGGCCCAGCTCCTTCTGCCGACGCGCGAAGATGATCTCCTGGCGCATCAATCCAAGCATCTTGACCGCGAATGCCTCGTAGCTGACGATCAGGTTCAGCCCCCCTTTGTTGGCGAGGGCGGCGGCCGCAACGGCTTCTTCATTGAGTGCGGTGACCACCGAGCCATCCGTCGATTCCGGGGCGCCGGGTTCGGGCACGTTGACGCGGTGCTTGAGCAGCGCTAGCGTGGTCCCCATCTTGTTGCTGGCCAGTTCATCGGGATTGCCGATCCGGATGCGCAACTGTGGATTTGCCTGCACTAGCTCCACGAACCAACGGTCCAGTGCGGACATGGCGCTGCCCGATACCTCAGTTGGCGCCCAGGCCGGCATCGGCAGATGAGGGCTCGCTGGATGGCGTAGGGCCATGGGGTGCTCGCTTTCGCGCGAGCGCTGGCTCTGGCCGTGATTCGCAAGGACGGTGAGCGCGTTTTCCAGTTCGCTCTCGGGCACGAACAGCGCCGCAGCCCCTGCGTTGAAGGCCTCGCGTGCCTGCGCATCCTCGCGCGGATTGCCGTTCAGCGGCAGGTTGTGGGCGGCATTGGTCGCCGCGCCCGGGAAGCCAAAACCTTTCTCCGTCTCGGCGATCACGTAGGGCAGCTTGACCGGATAGCGCCGATCCGAGCGTGCAGCGAAGGCGCTCAGCGTGTCTTCGGCTTCAACAATGGCCCATGCGATCGCCATCGGATCACGTCCATCAACGATGACCGGATCGAAGCCGTTGTGGCGCAGGTCCTCGGCCAGCCAGGTAGCGCCACCTTCCTGCACGATCTGGGTGCGCTGCTCGATGCGCCGTCCGTTGAGAATCATGACCGGGATGGCGAAGCCGCAGTCCTCGGCGCGCCACCAGCGCGGCGCCCAGTCCGAGCCACGTTGTTCCTCGAAAGCGCCATCACTGAGGAATGCCACCAGGCTTTCTCCCGGCAACGGCGTGTGCACATACTGCAGCCCGGCGAACCCCAGATAGCCGCCTTCGGAGATCGCGCCGGCCGTGTTCGGCCCGGCATGGCTACCCAGCGGTACCGCGGGCCGACCCTGCTTATCGATGGCATAGGAGTAGAAGTCCGCGATCAGGAGCGACAGGCCCGCCTCGCTGCGGTCGTAGCGTCCACGCTGGGCGGCGGATACATCGCCGGTCAGTGCGTTCACCGCCTCGATCGCGGCCACGCAGTGCCCCTGCCCCATGAGCCAGCCGCGTGTCGTCCCGGTCAGCGCGTTGGCCAACAGATAACCCACGAAGGCTGGCACCATGTTGAGCGAGCCGCCGGTGTGGCCTTCGGGCGTTTGTTTGAAATCATCGGAGCCCAGTGGGCAGCCGCTTCGGTCGATGCGCCGGGCATAGGTCATATGCGCCACTACGCTCATGGCCGTGCAGGCCACCCGGTCGGCTGCAGCCAGCAGCGCATGGGCCGAGGCTTCGTCTGCTATACGCCTTTGCGCGACCAGACGTTGCACTAGGGCCTGCATACGTTCGATGGTTTCAGACCTGTGCGCGATGGGCCCGTAACCAGCACGCCAATCGGTTGCGAGGTTAGCTTGAGAGGACATTTCAGGTCTCCTTGAAAATAGTTGGATCGATAAAAAGATCAGCCTCGCGGATCGGTTTTCCCGCTAGAGAGAGCGTCGGCAATCAGCGAAGCGAGACCAATCCGGTTGCTCGGATGCGGTACTGCGTCGGTGGACGTAATTCGGGCAAACAACGGTGTCAATTGGGCCCAGGCATCCTCGGCGAACAGGGCATGCACCACTACGCACTCCGGCTTGCGCATTCCTTGCTCGGCGAGCTTGCGCGCCGCGACGGCGAGCGTGCGGCCTGATGATGCGATGTCGTCCACAAGCACCGGCGTTCTGCCGCGCCAGATCGACAGGTCGGGAACATCGATGTCCACGCTGCGATCGCCATGGCGTGTCTTGCGAAGCACAGCGTGCGGTACGCCGATGCGGGACGCGATGGCGCCGGCCCACTGCTCGCTTTCCTCGTCGGGGCCCACGATCAAAGGTTCTTCGACATGATTCGCGATCCAGTCGGCCAGCAGTGGTGCGGCATGCAAGGTGATGGTGGGGATCGTGTAGACCGCTGATAGTGTCGGATAGCGGTGCAGATGCGGATCCACCGTGAGCAGCTTGTCGAAGGTCGATGAGACCAGACGTGCGAAGGACCGCGACGTCACGCTTTCTCCGTCATGGAATCGCTTGTCCTGGCGCATGTAGGCCAGATACGGTGCGATCAGGTTCACCTCTTGCGCGCCAAGTTCGCGCGCCGCGTCAGCGGCAAAAGCCAGAAGCAGGAACTGCGGATCAGGATGGGCCAGCGTGCAAATCACATCCACGATCCGATCGGCAGGTTCGCCATGCAACCGGACATAGCTCTCGCCATCGGGGAATCGGCGCGTTTCGATGCGGCCGGCTTCGCTGCCGCATGCCTGCGCGATGCCGCGGGCCAGATCTTCATTGCCGGGTAGGGCCAAGGTGAGTCGTTGCATCCATTTATCTCCTTATTTGTTGTCCTTGGTCTCTTATCGAGCGCGGGTGCCTTATCGTTCAGCTCGCTGTGTTCACCTTGCCAACTGGCTAATGACGACGGCATTGGCAGTACTGCGTCGACGTGGTAGCTCCACAAGCAACCAGGCTCTTGTCATGAACAGCAACAGAGTGGCTTGCATGGCGTTCAAGGAATCGATCTGCATCAGAATCGCCGTCCTACGGTGATCGTTCCGTAGACCGGGATTTCCTTTTGTCCACGAAATTCGCGGGTGCGGTGGTAGCGGGCTATCGCGATGCGCCAGTTGCCCTGAGTCATCGCGATGCCATAGCCCACATCAGCCACGAATGGCCGTTTATCAACACTATGACTGGACTTGAACGTATTGCCGTCCAACGTGATGTCGTGCAAAACCCAGCGACCGTCGAGTGCCACGAACAGGTGCCCGTTCCAGTTGCTGCCAGCGGTCTTACGCACGGGCGAGGTGTTTTCTCCAGCCGGGCGCAGCGGTGCGGTGCCTAAGTCGTCCGGCAGGCGTAGGCCATAGCGCAGTTCTCCGCCGACATTCGCGTAGGTGGCGAAATTGCCCAAGCTGCCGCCCCAGTGGCGGGTCAGATCCCAACCCCAACCGCTGACGTTTTCTTGCCTGATGACTCGTGTTCGGCGTTCGTGGAGCAACTGCAGCACGGGTTCGTCGCGCAGTTGATGTCTCCAGCCATTGAATCTGTCCACTCCGACGGTGTCATGCCACCAGTTCTGGACTTGCCTGGCCTGGGAGGAGGGCCCCACCACCCCCACGCGGAGTTGCGAAGTGCGCAGCGTATCGCCCCGCCTCGCGTTATAGCCAAGGCTCAACATCAAGGCGCCCGCGAAAGGACGATCATCCTTGATGAGATCGCTGCGCGTTTTGTCGTTCGGGGTGTACATCATCTGCCCGAAGCCGATGGTCATGTTCTGTTCGTCAAAACCCTCGGGTTGCAGCACCGTGAGAAAACGATTCAGCCCACGGACGAGACGGGGTAGGCAAGGGTCATCGCGATAGTCCACAAGGTTGGGGGAGACCCAGCTGACGAGAAACCCGTTGGAGTACCCTTGGTCTTGTCCAATGCCGCCGAACATGTCGTTGTCGATCCGCAGATTGAGCGTTCCCGTTGAGCGCAGCGGGTTGTCCTGGTGGCAGGACTGGGCCTGTGCGGAGGCGCTCAGCAATAGCAGCAGCAAGGGGGCTGCGACTTTCAGCCTCCATTCAGTTTGGTCGGTGGACTGAACCTTCGTCACGCTGGCGTGCCACCCTGCCCAGGGGTTGCAGTCGCAATGACCGATTGGGGCTGGCGCACCAGCATCACCGGAACTGGTGCGATGCGAGCGAGCTGCTCTGCATCGCT
>NZ_JACHGR010000020.1 GCF_014202415.1 Tolumonas osonensis | reverse complement strand
CAGCACTCCAGGTCACGCACGACGATGAGTTAAGCATGCCCGGCGACCTCGGAAACGATCCCCTTGATACGCGCAGCGGCGATGGAGACGGCGTTGTCGAAGGCCAGCGGCCCGTCGAGCAGGCCGCCAGTGATCTGGCCGCGATCGGCCATCTTGCACAGCGCCGCAGCGTCCAGCGTGGCCGCCATCGTCGGGCTGACCGTCTCGACCGCGGCCAGGATCGCGACCTTGGGTTCGCGCACGCCGATCACCTGTGCCAGCTCGATGGCGTTGCGGATGATGTCTGCCTTCTGTTCCAGATTCGGGGCGATATTGATCGCCGCATCGGTGACGATGAACGGGCGCGGATAGGCCGGTGTCTGCAACAGGAAGCAATGGCTGACCCGGCGCTTGGTGCGCAACCCCGCTGCTGCCGAAACCAGCGCGGACATCAGTTCGTCGGTGTGCAGGCTCCCTTTCATCAGGGCTTCGACTTCACCTGCGGCTGCCAAGGCGACGGCTTGCTGCGCAGCGGCGTGGCTGTGCGGGACGTCCACAATGGCGACGTCGGCCAGATCCAGCCCGGCCTCGGTGGCGACTGCTTCGAGCCGCCCTCGTGGCCCGACCAGCACCGGCTCGATCAACCCCGCGTGGCGCGCTTCGAGCGCAGCGGACAGGCTGGGGACATCGCACGGATGGGCGACGGCTACCCGAATCGGTTGCAAGTGCGCGACATGCGCCAGCAGGTGCTGCAGGCCTGTGCGGCCCTGCGCATCCGGATGGATTTCCGGCAACGCCGTGCGCGTTCTTTCAATGCGCTCAGTGGGCGCTACGACCTCTACCTGGCCTTGGAAAATCGCCACCCCCTCCTGGCTGGTGCAGGTGCAGTCCAGCGTGACGTGATGGGTGGCCGTGTCTTTGCTGCTCACCTGCATCTGCACGGTCAGCCTGTCGCCGGGCCGAACGGCTCCGAGCAAGCGCAGGTTCTGGCTGACATATTGGGTTCCAGGCCCCGGCAGGCGTGTTCCCAGCACAGCCGAGATCAGGACGTTTGCACAAATGGCCTCCGTGGTGTCCCGCGAGGGCGAAGACACCGAAGATTCCGGATCCACATCGCCCGATTGCAGCGCGAACATGTGGATGTCTTGCGGCGAAAACGCGCGTTCGAGGCTGGCGCTGTCGCCGATGGCGATCTCGTCGAAGGTGCGGTTGCGCAGAACCTGCAATGCGTCGGCGGCGCCATCGACCGGTGCGGAGGACGTCGTCATTTGCCTTTCCCTCGCCGTGTTTGACTTGTCCGCGGGGCGGCTGGCGTCTTGGACACAGTTTTCTGCGTAGCAGTTTTCTTCTGAGGCGCCTTAGGCTTTGGAGAGGATGTCTTGGAGGTCGTGTTTATGGCCGGAGCGGAGGTGTCACTGGCGGAGCTCGGCATGGCTGGCGCCGCATTCGCATCCTCGACCGCAGCGGATGTGCCACTGGCAGAGCGTGGCATGGCGGTTGTCGACTTCGCGTCCACGACCGTAGCGGAGGTATCAGTGGCGGGACTTATCACGGCGGGCGCCGAAGCCGCCTGCGCTTGGCGCTCGGCCTGCTCGAACAAGGTAGAAACCTGTTCCAGCCTGGTTTGTTCTTGTGCGGACAGCACACCGCCGCTGCCAATCACTTGCACGATCATTCCCGCCACCTGGCGGATGTCATCAGGCGCTATGCCGTTGAGCAATCCGGGGATGGCGGACACCGTGGCGTCCTCGTCGAGCCTCATGAGCAAAGCCTGCCGACGAACGAGGTGGCGAAAGACCTGCATGTCGAAGTCGTTTGCCAAATGGGGGCGCGCGAGTTCCTCTGCGTGCCGGAAGTGCCGCCCGTCGGCCTCGCCACGCGCGGCCAGCACAAAGAACAGCGCCCGTATGGAGGCTTCGGTGATCCCGCCGCTGTGAATATCCGCTTCGAGCCGTGTCAACTCTTGCGCCAGATACTGGCGATGCTCGGGCGTCTCGCTGGGATGGGGTCGCGGCGGTGCATCGTCGTGCAGGCTCTGTCCAGTCATGGCCTGCACCAGCGGCAGGCTGTACAGCGTGTCAAACGCCTGTGCGTAGATCTGGTCGCGGCAATCACGGAATTGATCCAGCATCTGTTCGACGGCGGTGGAAAACTGCGCCTGCAGTTGCAGGAAAGGGTTGGCCTCGGAGACGGGCTGACGATGGTCGCGCACGTGTTGCGCAGCCTCATGTACTGCGGCGGCGAGCGGATGCCTGTCAGACCACAATTCATAGCCCATGCGCAGCGGATGCAGCGGCTCCAGCCACTTCGCACCCTGGTCCGTGACCAGGGCACGCATCCATGGCTGCACGAAGCTGCGGTAGCAAGCCAGGTTGACCTCGGAGATCCGCGCAACGGCGGCGAACCGGCGATCGTTCTCAGGGTCGGGACGGACGATCTCACGGACTTCATCGATGTTGCTGCGCTGGATCCGAGTCAGGTAGGCGTTCCCGGTCGGCTCGCCTTCCTGCGACCCGTCTGGATTTTCATCGACCAGCATGCGGTGGATACCGGCCGGCAGCACGTCGATGACGTCGATGTTGGCGGCGAACTCCTGGTGCTCTTTACGCCCGACGCTGCCGGAGACGAAGATACCCAGATGCCCGATGCTGTCATGGGTGGCGTAGACGATGGTCTGGTCATGCCCCATCACGTCCAGATCGTTGCGGTACAGATCGGTGATCCAGCCCAGGGCCTGGGGCGGTGGCGTGATGTTGTCCCCATAGGAGCAGAACACCACGATCGGCGAGCGAATATTGCGCAGGTCGATGCGCACGCCATCAGACGTCACCAGCTGCGCCGTACTCAGTTTGTTGCCGATGAACAGGTTATCGACGATGTACTGCATTTCCACGTCATTCAGGAAGACGTGGCCGCCCCAATACTTCTCGAACTGCAGGTGGCGGGGGCCCTCCGTGTCGACCTTGGCGTACAGGTTGTACTGTTTGGTCCAAAGCGTATTGGCCGGGTCCAGGTTTTCGAAGTTCTGAACCAGCCAGGCACCATCGAACCGACCAGCTCCTAGGTCGCTGGTCAATGCCGTCAACCAGCTACCGCCGGTCAGACCGCCCGCGTAGCGCATCGGCATGTCGCCCGCCCAGTACGACAGCGGCGCACCGGCCACGATGATCGGTCCGAACAGTTCGGGCCAGACGGCGGCTGCCATCAGGATCTGCCAGCCTGCCTGGCAATTGCCGATGACCGCAGGCTTGCCGCGGCTGTCGGGGTGCAGCTCGCCGACCTTGCGCACGAAGGCCGCTTCGGCGCGCATGACGTCTTCGACGGTCTGGCCGGGAACGGGATCGGGCAGAAAGCCTACGAAGTAGCAGGGATGGCCAGCCTTGAGGGCCGCGCCGACCTCGCTATCGGGTTTGAAGCCGCCGATGCCTGGGCCGTGGCCCGCTCGTGGATCGACCACCACGAACGGTCGCTTGTGGGGATCGCTCGGCGTGTCGGCTGGCGGCAGGATACGTACGAGGCCATAGTTGACCGGCTGCGGAAGGTCCAGCCCGGACATGATGACCTCAGAGGCGAAGTCGAGTACGTTCGGCGTCTGCTCCTGCAAATGCTCCTGGTACTGGTTGCCGCGTTGGCGGCGAACGTCGGCATACAGAATGGACCGCTGCCAGGCATCCACTGCATACTCGTTTGCCATCGCCGATAGTCGCAACGGGTCCCACAGCAACTGCCCCCAAGCGGCCGTTGGTGATGTCGTGGTGTCTTGATTCATGGCGATGGGCACTCCGTCTATGATGAAACTGAAAAATTGAATGAAAAGGGGCCGCAGGCACATCGTCTTGCCGGCCCTTCCTCACTCAGTACATGTGCTGGCCACCATTCATCGACACGTTGCTGCCGGTCATGAACCCCGCAGACTCACTGGCGATGAATGCAACCAGTGCGGCGATTTCCTCAGGCCGTCCCAGACGACCCACGGGAATACCGGCAGTCACTTGCTTGACCACTTCCTCCGACATGCTCGTCACCATCTTCGTATCCAGATACCCCGGCGAGACGGTGTTGACTGTCACACCCTTGCGCGCCACCTCTTGCGCAAGGGCTTTAGTGAAGCCATGCATGCCGGCTTTTGCGGCGGAGTAGTTGGTCTGGCCGAACTGCCCCTTGGAGCCGTTGATCGAGGAGATGTTGACGATCCTGCCCCAGCCGCGTTCGAGCATGCCGTCGATGAATGGCCGGGTGACGTTGAAAACGGAGTCGAGATTGACCCGCAGGACCGCATCCCAATCGGCGTAGCTCAGCTTGCGGAACGTAGCATCACGCGTGATGCCCGCGTTGTTGACCAGAATGTCGATGTGGTGACCGTCTGCTTGAATGAGGCCGGCCAGCTCCTGGCAGGAGGCATGGTCGGCCACATCCGCGCCGTAGGCGGCGAAGTCGTAACCTTCGCCGGCTTGGGTTTTCAGCCACGCGCCAATGCTGGCATTGCCCGGCGAATGGACGATGAGCACGGTATGGCCCGCATCGTGCAAGGCCCGGGCGATGGCTTCGCCCAGGCCGCCGCTGCCGCCGGTGACCAGTGCAGTGCGTTGCTCAGCCGGCATTG
>NZ_JACHGR010000019.1:1821-5047 GCF_014202415.1 Tolumonas osonensis | reverse complement strand
GCCTGGCAGTGTCCTACTCTCACATGGCGAATGCCACACTACCATCGGCGCTACAGCGTTTCACTTCTGTGTTCGGAATGGATACAGGTGGTTCCACTGCGCTATCGCCGCCAGGCATATTCGGTTAAATCAGAAAGCTGACTCTAAATTCGTTTAGTCGTTCATCAATCAAACAAGCATTTTGCTCAAAACCACTTGGGTGTTGTATGGTTAAGCCTCTCGGGTCATTAGTATGAGTTAGCTCAACGTATCACTACGCTTACACACCTCACCTATCAACGTCGTCGTCTCCAACGGCCCTTCAGAGGACTTATAGTCCTAGGGATGACTCATCTCGTGGCAAGTTTCCCGCTTAGATGCTTTCAGCGGTTATCTTTTCCGAACTTAGCTACCGGGCAGTGCCATTGGCATGACAACCCGAACACCAGCGGTTCGTTCACTCCGGTCCTCTCGTACTAGGAGCAACCCCACTCAATCATCCAACGCCCACGGCAGATAGGGACCGAACTGTCTCACGACGTTCTGAACCCAGCTCGCGTACCACTTTAAATGGCGAACAGCCATACCCTTGGGACCAACTTCAGCCCCAGGATGTGATGAGCCGACATCGAGGTGCCAAACACCGCCGTCGATATGAACTCTTGGGCGGTATCAGCCTGTTATCCCCGGAGTACCTTTTATCCGTTGAGCGATGGCCCTTCCATTCAGAACCACCGGATCACTATGACCTGCTTTCGCACCTGCTCGACCTGTCCGTCTCGCAGTTAAGCGGGCTTATGCCATTGCACTAACCTCACGATGTCCGACCGTGATTAGCCCACCTTCGTGCTCCTCCGTTACTCTTTGGGAGGAGACCGCCCCAGTCAAACTACCCACCAGACACTGTCCCTGGCCCGGATAACGGGCTGAGGTTAGAACATCAAACATACCAGGGTGGTATTTCAAGGACGGCTCCAACACAACTGGCGTCATGTCTTCAAAGCCTCCCACCTATCCTACACAGGTAGGTTCAATGTTCAGTGTCAAGCTGTAGTAAAGGTTCACGGGGTCTTTCCGTCTAGCCGCGGGTACACCGCATCTTCACGGCGAATTCGATTTCACTGAGTCTCGGGTGGAGACAGCATGGCCATGGTTACACCATTCGTGCAGGTCGGAACTTACCCGACAAGGAATTTCGCTACCTTAGGACCGTTATAGTTACGGCCGCCGTTTACCGGGGCTTCGATCAAGAGCTTCGCTTGCGCTAACCCCATCAATTAACCTTCCGGCACCGGGCAGGTGTCACACCCTATACGTCCACTTTCGTGTTTGCAGAGTGCTGTGTTTTTGTTAAACAGTCCCAGCCATCTGGTCACTGCGGCTGCCATTAGCTCCGGAAGCAAGTTCCTTCACCAACAACAGCGTACCTTCTCCCGAAGTTACGGTACTATTTTGCCTAGTTCCTTCACCCGAGTTCTCTCAAGCGCCTTGGTATTCTCTACCTGACCACCAGTGTTGGTTTCGGGTACGGTTCTTTGTAACCTGAAGCTTAGAGGCTTTTCCTGGAAGCGTGGCATCAGTAACTTCATGACCGTAGTCACTTCGTCTCGGCTCTCGGAATAAAGTACAGCGGATTTGCCTACCGTACATCCCTACCACCTTTCACCAGCTCTACCAACCGCTGGCCTACTTAGCCTTCTCCGTCCCCTCATCGCAGTTACAAAAAGTGCAGGAATATTAACCCGCTTCCCATCGACTACGCCTTTCAGCCTCGCCTTAGGGGCCGACTCACCCTGCCCCGATTAACGTTGGACAGGAACCCTTGGTCTTCCGGCGAGGGAGTCTTTCACTCCCTTTAACGTTACTCACGTCAGCATTCGCACTTCTGATACCTCCAGCATGCGTTACCACACACCTTCACAGGCTTACAGAACGCTCCCCTACCACTTACACTTACGTGTAAATCCGCAGCTTCGGTGACTAGTTTAGCCCCGTTACATCTTCCGCGCAGGCCGACTCGACTAGTGAGCTATTACGCTTTCTTTAAATGATGGCTGCTTCTAAGCCAACATCCTAGCTGTCTAAGCCTTCCCACATCGTTTCCCACTTAACTAGTACTTTGGGACCTTAGCTGGCGGTCTGGGTTGTTTCCCTCTTCACGACGGACGTTAGCACCCGCCGTGTGTCTCCCGGATAGTACTTACTGGTATTCGGAGTTTGCATCGAGTTGGTAAGTCGGGATGACCCCCTAGTCGAAACAGTGCTCTACCCCCAGTAGTATTCGTCCGAGGCGCTACCTAAATAGCTTTCGGGGAGAACCAGATATCTCCGAGTTTGATTGGCCTTTCACCCCTAGCCACAGGTCATCCCCTAATTTTGCAACATTAGTGGGTTCGGTCCTCCAGTACCTGTTACGGCACCTTCAACCTGCCCATGGCTAGATCACTCGGTTTCGGGTCTACACCCTGCAACTAATCGCCCAGTTAAGACTCGGTTTCCCTACGGCTCCCCTATTCGGTTAACCTTGCTACAGAATGTAAGTCGCTGACCCATTATACAAAAGGTACGCAGTCACACCACAAAGGTGCTCCCACTGCTTGTACGTACACGGTTTCAGGTTCTATTTCACTCCCCTCACAGGGGTTCTTTTCGCCTTTCCCTCACGGTACTGGTTCACTATCGGTCAGTCAGGAGTATTTAGCCTTGGAGGATGGTCCCCCCATATTCAGACAGGATACCACGTGTCCCGCCTTACTCGTTTTCATTCCAAGGTCGTTTTCATGTACGGGGCTATCACCCTGTATCGCCAGCCTTTCCAGACTGTTCCACTAACTTCCAAGAAACTTAAGGGCTAATTCCCGTTCGCTCGCCGCTACTAAGGAAATCTCGGTTGATTTCTTTTCCTCGGGGTACTTAGATGTTTCAGTTCTCCCGGTTCGCCTCGCATGACTATGTATTCATCATGCGATACTGCATAAATGCAGTGGGTTTCCCCATTCGGACATCTGTGAGTGATAACGCCTCTTACCGACTCCTCACAGCTTAACGCAGGTTAGCACGTCCTTCATCGCCTCTGACTGCCTAGGCATCCACCGTGTACGCTTAGTCACTTAACCATACAACCCCAAATGGTTTCCCATTCAAAGTCGCTGTTATGACCAGTTTACTGGTTTTAACACCAAGTTTTTTCCAAGACGCTTGTTTGTCTTGATTGAACTTTATCAGCTTTCCAATTTTTTAAAGAACT
>NZ_JACHGR010000018.1 GCF_014202415.1 Tolumonas osonensis | reverse complement strand
TTTACTGACGTAACTCGCTGATTCCTCAGTTCGTTGCGGCGTCTGCCGTGTCAGTGAGGGCGCATTATAGGGACCGAACTTTTTTGATCAACCCTATTTTTCAATTTTTCGTTCGTTCGGAGTTATTTTGAGCAAATTGGCTAATTAATCAGCCAATTTGCTCATTGCCAACAAGATTATGCTTGTTTTACTACAAGCTTGTCGTCGTGGATATCCAATACCAGCGTCTTACCCGGTAATATTTTTCCTGAGAGAATGTCTTGAGCTAGTGGATTTTCGACCTGCTGCTGGATAGCCCGTTTCAACGGACGAGCACCATATACCGGATCGAATCCTGATTGAGCCAAGTGCGTCAATAACGCATCATTCAGCTCTACCTTATAGCCAATATCTTCCAGGCGTTTCATCAGGCTACGCAACTGAATCTTCGCAATTGACTGGATGTGTTCCGCCCCCAACGGATGAAAGACAACTGTTTCATCAATACGGTTCAGGAATTCAGGACGGAAACTTCTGCCTAATACATCCATCAGCATTGATTTCATTTCCTGATATTCCATCAGATGATGATGTTCCTGGATCAAATCCGAACCCAGATTGGAAGTCATAATGACTACCGCATTCCGGAAATCAACCGTACGACCCTGACCATCAGTCAGGCGACCATCATCCAATACCTGCAACAAAATATTGAATACATCCGGATGAGCTTTTTCAACCTCGTCTAACAAGATAACAGAATAAGGTTTACGCCTTACCGTTTCCGTCAGATATCCCCCCTCTTCATACCCAACATATCCGGGAGGCGCACCGACCAGACGCGAAACAGAATGTTTCTCCATAAATTCGGACATATCAATCCGGACCATGGCATCCTGGGTATCAAACAGAAACTCAGCCAATGCTTTGCACAATTCAGTCTTACCAACACCTGTAGGACCAAGGAATAAAAATGAACCGATTGGCCGCATAGGGTCTGATAGCCCTGCCCGGCTTCTACGAATAGCATTAGCAACGGCACTCACTGCTTCATCTTGTCCAACTACACGCTGGTGAAGCTTTTCCTCCATATGCAGCAGTTTCTCTCGTTCACCCTCCAACATTCGGGCGACAGGGATACCCGTCCAACGCGATAACACTTCTGCAATTTCAGCATCAGTTACCCGATTTCGCAGTAATTTATGTTCCTGCTCCTGCATTTCGGCTTGTGAAGCCAGGGCGAGTTGTTTTTCCAGTTCAGGGATCTTGCCATAATGCAGTTCCGACATTTTAGCCAGGTCACCCGCACGGCGAGCAACGTCCAATTCCTGCCGGGCATGTTCCAATTCTGCTTTGATATGCTGCGTTCCGGCTAAAGTTGCTTTCTCCGCTTTCCATACCTCTTCCAACTCATTGTATTCACGATCCTTTTCTTCAATTTCCTTATTAATGATACTCAGGCGCTGGACACTGGCTGAATCAGACTCTTTCATTAACGCTTGCTGTTCCATCTTCAGCTGTACAATACGACGTTCTAGTCTATCCAGCTGTTCTGGTTTGGAATCAATCTGCAGGCGGATGCTGGCAGCAGCCTCATCAATCAGGTCAATCGCTTTATCTGGTAATTGTCGATCTGAAATATAACGATGTGACAAGGTTGCAGCTGCCACAATAGCCGGATCGGTGATCTGCACGTGATGATGCAACTCATAACGCTCTTTGAGACCACGCAGAATGGCAATGGTGTCTTCCACAGAAGGTTGATCAACCAGCACTTTCTGGAAACGGCGTTCCAGTGCGGCATCTTTTTCGATGTACTGCCGGTATTCATCCAGTGTAGTTGCTCCGACGCAGTGCAGCTCACCGCGAGCCAGAGCCGGTTTCAGCATATTTCCGGCATCCATCGCACCTTCTGCCTTACCTGCTCCCACCATGGTATGCAACTCATCGATAAACAGGATCACGTTACCTTCCTGTTTAGCCAGTTCATTAAGAACGCCTTTCAGCCGTTCCTCAAATTCACCACGGTATTTAGCTCCGGCCACTAACGCGCCCATATCCAATGAAAGCACACGCTTGTGTTTAAGCCCTTCAGGCACTTCACCATTAATAATGCGCTGGGCCAGCCCTTCGACAATGGCTGTTTTACCCACACCGGGTTCACCTATCAGCACCGGATTATTCTTGGTACGGCGTTGCAGCACCTGTACTGTGCGACGGATTTCTTCATCACGACCAATCACAGGGTCTAATTTGCCTTGTTCTGCCCGCTCAGTCAGATCAATAGTATATTTCTCCAACGCCTGGCGCTTCTCTTCTGCACCTGCATCTGTGACTTTTTCACCGCCACGAACTTTTTCGATAGCTTTTTCCAGTTTATCTTTAGTGACGCCTTGCTGACGCAGTAAGTCGCCTAATGCACCACGATCATCCAGTGCGGCCAGCAGGAACATCTCTGACGAAATAAACTGATCCTGACGCTGTTGAGCAAGCTTGTCGCACATATTCAACATTCGCCCCAGTTGTGATGATATCTGAATATCACCATCAACCCCGCTGACCCTAGGCAAACGATCCAACTCCTGAGTCAATCGGTTACGAAAATCATCAACTTTACAACCGACTACCGTTAGCAATGGACGAGTCGATCCACCTTGCTGATCCAGCAACGCAGCCATAATGTGAATGGGTTCAATAAATTGATGGTCTTTTCCCAAAGCCAGTGATTGGGCATCAGAAATGGCTTCCTGAAATTTGCTTGTGAGACGATCTAAACGCATCCCGGTACCTCTTATCTCGCTGATGTGATCGATAACCGATCATTTACTGTTGAGTATAAGATGGGGGTGCCGGGATGGCTTTCAAGAGGGGTGGTTAAGATTTAATCGTAAGCCAAATCAAGCCAGCCATTCTTCCTGTCTGGCCGTCTCGGCGGTAAGAGTAAAAGCGTTGTGGATCACTGAAAGTACACAGATCACCACCATAAATCGCGGTTACACCTGCAGCCTGGAGGCGCTGACGAGCCAGCATAAATAGGTTAGCCAGCCATTTTTCACCTTGCGGTTTGAAAGCCTGTTCAGCCTCGGCCGCATAATCAACAAATGCAGTTTTAACCTCGTTGCCCACTTCAAAAGCTGTCGGGCCAATCGTCGGGCCAATCCAAGCCAGAAGTTCATCAGGTGCGACTTGCATTGCCTCGATGGTTTTCTCCAGAATACCAGCACATAAACCACGCCAGCCAGCATGGGCAGTGGCAATAACTGTTCCGGCTTTATTACAGAACAGCACTGGCAAACAATCAGCTGTCATCACTGTTAATGCCAGCTCCCGCGTATGACTGACAGCGCCATCTGCCACGGGAGGAACGCTTAGCGACTCTTCAGCCTGGAAGATATCCGTACCATGTACCTGTGTCAGCCACAGAGGTGGATTGGTCAATCCCAACTGCTGCTGCAATTGCCGGCGATTTTTTTCTACGGATTCTTGGGCATCACCCACATGGGCACCCAGATTCAGGCCCTGGTATACTCCAGAGCTGAATCCGTTTTCCCTAGTGGTAAACACCGCGCGCACATTGGCTGGCGCAGGCCATTCAGGAACGATTAAACCCATACGATATCGTCCGGATGTTCCGCAGAATCAAGACGCAGTACTTCGATTAACTGAACCATGTCATCCGGGATCGGTGAATGCCATTCCATTTCTTCACCGGTGATAGGATGAACCAGCCGCAACATAGTGGCATGCAAAGCCTGACGACGGAATGTACGCAAGAAATCGCTCAGTTCAACAGAAGCATTGCGGATTGGACGCAACCGGCCACCATAGACAGGATCTCCCACCAACGCATGGTTAATGTGAGCCATATGCACACGAATCTGGTGTGTACGACCTGTTTCCAGACGGCAGCGTAAACGGGTATGGGCCCGGAACCGCTCTGCAACCCGGTAATGGGTAACAGCAGGTTTACCCATCGGGTTAACCGCCATCATGGTGCGTTGTGTAGAATGACGACTGATTGGCTCATCAACTGTGCCACCTGCGGTCATATGTCCTACTACGATAGCTTCATATTCACGAGTAATCCGGCGTTTTTGCAGTGCAGCAACCAGGCGGATCTGTGTTGGTATCGTTTTCGCGACAACCATCAGGCCAGTGGTCTCCTTATCCAAGCGATGCACTATACCCGCTCTGGGGACATCAGCAATTTCCGGATAACGATGTAGTAAAGCATTCAGCACAGTACCATCTGGCGTTCCGGCACCAGGATGTACAACCAAGCCGGCAGGCTTATCAATGACTAATAAATGCTCATCTTCATAGACAATATTGAGCGGAATGTCCTGAGCCTGCCAACGAGTATCTTCGGCCAACTCAGCGATTATTTCTACTTTCTGGCCATCCATAACCTTTTCTTTCGGCAATAGACAAATTTTGCCATCCAGTTGCACTTTACCTTCCAGTATCCATTCTTTAATACGGGTACGGGAATAATCAGTGAACAACTCAGCCAATACCTGATCAAGGCGTTTGCCTTCATGGTGTGGTTCGATGATGCCAGAAAGTTGTATAGGTTGACTCATGTCAGATCTCAATTAGTTAAACATGGCTTAGTGCCAAGAATGATGCATTCTATCTTTTCTTTTCTTTGAGCATAACGGATACTTCACATACCGAGGCAATATGAAGCTAATTTCGATGCAAAAAGTAGTGCGTTTTTTTCCGGTAATGCTGTTATCACTGTCGCTATTGGCCGGCTGCTCTTCATCATCTAACAAGCCCAAAGTGCCGGATGAGCCGCTGGAGGTTCTGTACAAACAGGCCCAAAGCAAATTGCACAATGGCGATTATGACAGAGCCGTAGATATTCTTGAGGCATTAGACTCTCGCTATCCTTTTGGTCCATATGCAAGTCAGGTACAGCTGCAGCTGATATACGCTTATTATAAAAAAGAAGATACCGCACAGGCGATTGCAAATATTGATCGTTTTTTGCGCCTGAATCCAACACATAAAGATGTAGATTACGTTTACTACATGCGTGGGTTAGCCAATATGCAGGAGGATTACAACTTCTTCCATGATAAATTTGGCATTGATCGTTCCGATCGCGATCCTCAGTATGCAAGACAGGCCTTCAAAGATTTTCAGCTGGTACTGAAACATTATCCGGATAGCCTATATGCCAGTGATGCCAGAGCCCGGGCAGTTTATCTCAAAAACCGACTGGCAAAACTTGATCTGGCAATTGCTGACTTTTATATGCGCCGTGAGGCGTGGCTGTCTGCAGCTAACAGAGCTAAATATTTGATTGAGAATTATCCTGATACTGAAATGACACAGCCAGCACTGGAGATCATGGTCCAGGCTTATGAGAAAATGAATCTCCCTGATTTGGCTAAACATGCCCGGCAAATGCTGATCACTAACTATCCTGATAGCAATTACATTCATCAGTAAACAGAATCCCTCCACAGTTAATACAAAAAAATAAAAAAGTACCTGAACAGGTACTTTTTTATTTTTCCAGATCACAACCTGGGAAAGCCTATTCTGTTCTGGATTTGATATAACCAGCATAGTCTGGGATTTCAACACTGAACTTCTTGTGCATGTGTGGTGAATCCATCAGAAAATCAGCTGTCGCCTGATTGGTAGCCATAGGAATATTCCAAACAGCCGCCAAACGCAATAAGGCCTTCACGTCTGGATCATGCGGAACAGCATTTAATGGATCCCAGAAGAAAATTAATACATCAATTTTGCCTTCCGCAATTAGCGCACCTAATTGTTGATCGCCACCCATAGGCCCTGACAGCAAACAAGTGATCGGCAAACCAGCTTCTTTACTCAGACGCGTACCCGTTGTGCCTGTCGCATACAAATGATGCAATTTCAGTTCTTCCGAACGAACTTTTACCCAATCAACCAATGCCTGTTTCATATTATCGTGCGCAACCAGTGCAACACGTTTATGTCCCGCCATTTCACGTTGAATCGTTGCCGCCATACCAATCCCTCTGGTAGTGATTAATGAATATTTAAAATGCGATAGCAGTATATATTTTCATTAAAAATAAAGGGCGACACGAGTCGCCCTTTATTATTTTCTTTTGTTAAAGCATCGATTATTCGATTACTTTAGCAACAACACCCGCGCCTACGGTACGACCGCCTTCACGGATTGCAAAACGCAGACCTTCATCCATCGCGATTGGGTGGATCAGGGTGACTACCATCTTGATGTTGTCGCCTGGCATTACCAT
>NZ_JACHGR010000017.1 GCF_014202415.1 Tolumonas osonensis | reverse complement strand
GCAGTTCCAGGTTCGCCTTGAAGAGGTTGAGGGGGATGGTTTCATTGCTCATGGTCAAACTCCTTGCTTGGGTTGAAATGCCCAATCGGGCGGTCAAACGATCAGGCCATCTGGCCGATCGTTTTGCGAAAGCGTGCCAGCGACAGGAAAAACAGCACCGTGCCGATCAGGGCCAGCGCCAGGAACGGCTGCCATACCGTCTCCAGGCCCGCGTCCCGGTAAAGGATGGCCTGGCTCAGCTCCACGAAATGGGTGGTGGGTGCGATCAGCATGATGTTCTGCACTATCTCGGGCATGCTCTCGCGGGGCGTGTCGCCGCCGGATAGCATCTGCAGCGGCATGATGGTGAGCATCATCAACATGCCGAATTGGGGCATGTTGCGCGCCAGGGTGGCGATGAAGATGCCCATCGAGGTGGTGGCGAACAGGCTGAGCGCCGCGCCGGCGAAGAACAGCGCAATGGAACCCTCGACGGGAACGCCCAGGACGCCGCGCACCATGAGATTGAGGGACAGGAAGGAGGCGATCAGCACGACCAGGGCCATCGACCAGACCTTGGAGAGCATGATCTGCGCGGGCGTGACCGGCATCACCAGCAGGTGCTCGATGGTGCCGTGCTCGCGCTCCCGGATCAGCGCCGCGCCGGTCAGGATGATGGACAACAGCGTGATGTGGTTGATGATCTGCACCACCGAGCCGAACCAGGCCTTGTCCAGTGCGGGGTTGAAGCGGGCGCGCAATGCCAGATCCACGGGTGGCGCGTCGGTGCCGCGGTAACGCTTGACGAACTCATTGACTTCGCCGGTGAAGATCTGCTGGATATAGCCACTGCCGGTGAAGGCCTGGCTCATGCGGGTGGCGTCGACATTGAGCTGCACGGCAGGCGATCGCCCCGCCAGCACGTCGCGCTGGAAGTTGGGCGGAATGACCAGAGCGAAGGTGTACAGCCCCGCGTCCATGCCCGGGTCCACGTCCCCATAGTCGATCATGGCCGGTGGCGTGAACTGCGGGGGGTAGAAGGCCGAGGCAACCCGCTGGGACAGCGCCGAATTATCCTCGTCGACGATGGCGATGGGCGCGTTGTGCAGCGTCTCCGGCATGGACGTGGCCTTGGTGTAGACCGACGCGGTGAACACATAGACGATGAGCACAAGCATCATCGGATCGCGCCAAAGACTCCACAGCTCCTTGACACCAAGGTCGTAGATGTTGGCCAGGTTTCTTCTGCGCATCTCAACGCTCCTGCTTCTTGAGTAGCAAAACAGCCACGCCGAGAATGACCGGAACCGAAATGAGCATCGACCACAGCGGCCCCGTCAGGTCGGCCAGGCCGAGTGATTTGTTGAACACGCCACGGCTGATGGAGATCATGTGCGTGGCGGGGTAGATCTCGCCGATGAACTTGCTGGAGCCTTCAAGCGAGGACACGGGATCCCTCAGGCCGGCGAACTGGGTGGCCGGAATGATGGTGCCGATCATGGCAAAGAACATGGCGGCGATCTGGCTGCGCGTGACGGCCGAGGCCAGCAGCCCCATGCCTGTCGCGGCGAAGGAGAAGATCAGCGCGGCCAGCGACAGGGTGAAGAAGCTGCCCGTGACCGGCACACCGAAGACGGTGACCGCGAGCAGGCTCATCAGCAGGAAGTTCACCATGGCCAGACCGACATAGGGCAGTTGCTTGCCAAGCAGGAACTCGATGCGCGTGACCGGCGTCACGTACAGATTGGTGATCGACCCGGTTTCTTTCTCGCGCACCACCGCCAGCGCAGTCAGCATGGCCGGCAGCATGAGCAGCAGCAGAGGGATCACCGCCGGCACCATGGCTGGCAGACTCTTGACATCGGGGTTGTAGCGAAAGCGCGTCTCGACGCTCGCATTGCCTGCGGCGCTGGCACCGCTGCGTTCGCTGGCCTGTACGAGCAGCCAGTGCTGGTGCATGCCCTGAACGTAGCCCTGGACGGTTTCCGCGCGTTGCGGCATGGCGCCGTCGATCCAGGCACCTATCTGCACGTTCTGGCCTCGCAACACATCGCGAGAGAAGCCAGGGGGGATCTCAATGGCCAGCGACAGTTCGCCGTTGCGCATGCGTCGATCAAGATCGTCGTAGTCGACGATCGGCGCGTGCTCGGTGAAGTAGCGCGATCCGGCCAAGTTCAGCGTGTAGTTCTGGCTAAGCGTGGTCTGGTCGCGATCGAGCACCGCATAGCTCAGGTCCTCGACGTCCATGGTGATGCCGAAGCCGATCACGAACATCAGCAGCAGCGAACCGCCCAGCGCCAGCGTGGCGCGTACCGGGTCCCGCTGCAATTCCAGCGTCTCGCGCCACAGATAGCTGAACATTCGCTGCAGACTGAAACCGCCAGAGCGGTGCCCACCGTGTTCAGCGGGCGCCGCCGATGGTTGCTCCTCGTGATCGGCGGCCCCGGGCTGGCTGGCCGGCGCCGCCGTGCCGCCCTCGGCTTCGACGAGGTAGCCGATGAAGGCCTCTTCAAGGGTTTTGGCGCCGCGCTTCTCGACCAGTCTGGCGGGCACGTCGCTGTCGAGCACCTTGCCCGCATGCATCATCGACATGCGGTCGCAGCGCTCTGCCTCGTTCATGAAGTGGGTGGAAATGAAGACCGTCACCCGGTCACGCCGCGACAGCTCGATGAGCAGTCGCCAGAACGCATCGCGCGCCACCGGGTCGACGCCCGAAGTCGGTTCGTCCAGAATCAGCAGTTCTGGCTTGTGCACCATGGCCACAGCCAGCGACAGGCGTTGGCGTATGCCCAGAGGCAGACTGGCCGGCAGGCTGTCGATGACGTCCACCAGCCCGAAGCGCTCCACCATCTCATCGACGCGAGCAGGAATGTCCTCCGGGGACACACTGAAGAGCTTGGCGTGCAACTCCAGGTTCTGGCGTACCGTGATTTCGCTGTAGAGCGAGAACGCTTGGGACATGTAGCCGACGCGGCGGCGGGTGCCCAGATCATGCGGGTTCACTTCATGGCCGAACAGCCAGGCCCGACCCTCGCTCGCCGGCAACAGGCCGGTAAGCATCTTCATCGTCGTGGACTTGCCGCACCCGTTGGAGCCGAGGAAGCCGAAGATTTCACCGCGCCGGATGCGGAAGGACACGCTGTCGACGGCAACGAAGTCGCCAAAGCGCATGGTCAGCCCCTCGGCTTCGATGGCGATATCGTCCGCGCCGTCCTCAGGCAGAGGCGGAATGACAACCGCTTGGTGTCCGCGCTTTTTCTCTTCCGGGAGCAGGCGGATGAATGCCTCTTCCAGGTTCGGGCTGTTTGTTGTCTCCAGCAATTCCTTCGGCGTACCGGTGGCGAGGACCTTGCCGTCGTCGATGGCGGCGAGCCAGTCGAAGCGCTGTGCCTCATCCATGTAGGCGGTAGCCACGATCACGCTCATGCCGGGGCGATCGGCGCGGATGCGCTCGATCAGATCCCAGAACTGCGCGCGCGCCAGCGGGTCCACGCCAGTCGTCGGCTCATCGAGAATCAGAAAATCCGGGTCATGAATCAGCGCGCAGCACAGGCCGAGTTTTTGCTTCATGCCCCCGGACAGCTTGCCTGCCGGGCGCTCCAGGAATTTGAACAGGCCAGTGGCCTGAGTCAGTTCGTCGATCCGCTGGCGGCGCTCTGCGGCGCCATGACCGAACAGGCGCGCGAAGAATTGCAGATTCTCCTCGACCGAGAGCGTCGGATACAGGTTTTTGCCCAGTCCCTGCGGCATGTAGGCGATGCGCGGGCATACCTGCTTGCGATGGGCCTTGCTGGCCATGTCGCCACCCAGCACCTCGACCGTGCCCTCCTGGATGATGCGCACACCCGCCAGCAATGAGAGCAGACTGGATTTGCCCACGCCGTCGGGGCCGATCAGGCCGACCATCCGTCCGGCGGGAATGTCCAGATCGATGCCATCCAGGGCGATGACGTCGCCGTAACGCAAGCGCACCTGACGGACGCTTGCAACGGTCGTGGGCTGCGCACTCGCACTGTGGCTCATACCTTACTCCGGCACGCGAACGGAGAGGTTTTGAGGCCACTCGGCATTGGCGTCGAGTTTGATCCAGGCCACGCCGGGCAACCCGGTCTTGACCTGATTGAGGTGCTCACGCAGCAACTCCTGCGAAATCTGCGCGCGCACGCGAAACATCAGTTTCTGCCGCTCGCTCGCGGTTTCTACCGTCTTGGGAGTAAATTGCGCCACACTGGCGACGAAGGAAACGCTCGCTGGAATAACAAACTCCGGCGCGGCATCCAGAATGATGCGGACCTCGGAACCCAGCGCGACGCGGCCGGCCACGGTCTCGGGCAGGAAGAAGGTGATGTAGACGTCCGACAGGTCGATAAGATTCAGGACGCGTCCGCCCGATCCCAGCACCTCGCCGGGTTGCGCCACCCGCACCTGCACCCGACCGTCACGCGGCGAGCGCAGTTCGCTGTCGCGTATGTCGGCTTCGATGCGGTTGATGCTGGCCGTGGCAGCGGACACGCTGGACCTCGCGCCGACGAGCTGCGCCTTGGCGGCCTCGACCGCGGCGCGGGCAGCGGCGGTCTGTGCTTTGCTGGCCGCGAGCGTCGCCTGTGCGCCCCGCACGCGCGCCCGGTCATCGTCCAACTCTTGTATCGAGGCGGCGCCTTCTTGGGATAATGTCTGCGAACGTTTCAGCCGCCGTTGCGCGGCATCGAGCTCCGACTCGCGCTGACCGACGAGTGCCTGCGCCGCAACCACGTCGGCTTCACGCAGCGCCACCTGGGCCTGTGCTGCGGTCACCGAGTGCTCGGCCTGTTCACGCATGGCGAAGGCTTCGTCGCGCTGCGCCTCAAGCGTTTCCAGTTGCATCCTGGCCAGTGGCTGGCCCGCTGAGACGAAATCGCCTTCACGTACGAGGATGTCTTCGATACGACCGGGAAGCTTAGTGGCGATATCGATCTCGGTGGCTTCGATCCGGCCGTTGCCGCTGACGAACCCTTCGCCGGGTCCGCTGTCGGCAAGCTCCGTCCAGCCCCACCAGGCCAGCGCGATAACAACCGCTGCAGCGGCAGCGACCAGGAGTTTTTTCTTGAGAGAGGGTGAGACAGTCATAGGTTCGGCGTGCCTTAACGGGTTAATGGCGTGGGAGCGGGCGTCGAGGTTGCACCCTGGGTTTCGTCGGTTGCAGCGAGGGTGCCGCCGCCGAGCGCGGCATACAGTGCCACCTGGCTAGACAGCAGCGCACGGCGCGCCTGTACCAGCTGTTGTCCGGCATCCAGCAGATCGCGTTGGGCGTCCAGCACCTCCAGGAAAGCGGCCGAACCGTTGTCGTAGCGCAACTGGGCCAGCCGGGCGCGTTCGCTTTGTGCTTCCAGATTGGCCCGCTGGATCGTCAATTGCTCAGCCAGCCAGTACTTGGCGCTCAGTGCATCAGCCACCTCGCGAAAGGCCGTTTGAATGGTTTTCTCGTATCCGGCGACGGCGATGTCGCGGCGCACCTCGCTCAGTTCCAAGTTTGCGCGCCGCCGCCCGCCATCGAAGATGGGCAGCGACAAGGTAGGCATGAAGGTCCAGGCGCGGCTGCCGGAATCGAACAGGCCGTCAAGATCGGAACTGGCCGTGCCGAAGCTGCCGGTCAGCGCAATGCGCGGCAAGAACGCCGCACGGGCCGCGCCGATGTTGGCATCGCCGGCACGCAATTGGTGTTCGGCGGAAATGATGTCCGGGCGACTGACCAGCAGCTCCGAGGGCAGGCCGGCCCGGAGTTCGGCCAGCACCGTTGTTTCATCGAAGGGTGCCTTGGTGGGCAGCGGGCCAGGATCGGCACCTACCAGCAGTGCCAGCGCGTGCAGTTGCGTGGCGCGTGCTTGCTCAAGCTGGGTTAGCAGCGCCTGAGCCTGGTTCAGCAAAGTTTGGACTTGAGTGAGGTCCAGCTTCGAGGTCGAGCCGACTTCAACGCGGCGCCGGAAAATGCGATAGGACTCCTCGCGGGTCGCGACGGTTTGACGGGCGATAGCCACGCGTTCGTCTATCTCGCGCAAGCCAAGATAACCGTCGGCCACCTGGGCGATCAGCGCCAGGTGGACGGCCTGGCGGGCCGCGTCGGAAGCCAGCCAGCTTTGCAGGGCGGCGTCTTCCAGGTTGCGGACCCGGCCCCACAGATCCAGCTCCCAGGTGCTCAAACCCACCTCGGCCCGATATTCGCCGCCCACCTGCGACCGGCCCGACATGTTCAGATCGCCAGGGACGCGGGCGCGTCCACCCTGGGCACCCACGCCCACGGCAGGAAATCGATCCGAGCGCTGAATGCGGAATGCGGCGCTGGCTTCCTCGACACGCAGCGCGGCCAGGCGCAGATCGCGGTTGTTCTCCAGCGCTGTCTCGATGAGGCGTTGCAGCAAGGGGTCGGTGAAGTACGCCTGCCAGGCAAGCTCTCCCGCGTGGGCGCCGTCGGTGCCTGATCCAAGATGCGCAGGCCAGGCTTCGGGCACGGGCAGCGGCGGGGTGTCTGGCGCCGGAGCGAGCGACTTGCAGACGGTCA
>NZ_JACHGR010000016.1 GCF_014202415.1 Tolumonas osonensis | reverse complement strand
GCCAGTTGCCTGCGCTTCCAGGCGTTGCAGGCGGGAATCCAGCCGCTCCTGGTCGGCCTGGTCGCTGAGGGCCTGGTAGCCCAGGGCCGCCAAGACGCTGAGGAAGATCAACCAGAGCCACATCAGGCTCTGCACCACCACGGCGGCGGTCGATCGCTGGGCAGGTTGCGGGGCGTTCATGGCTGGCCTCCCGAAACCATGGGTGCCAGCGGGAACGTCTGCACCGCCTCGGTGGCGGGTGGCTCGGATGGGGACTCGGCGACCGCGCGATCGCCGGGCCGCTCGAAGCAGATTTGCCGTGCGCGGTCATCCGCGTGCAGTTCCCAGGCCGGGCCAGCCAGCGTGAGCAGCGCATCGCGCAAGGTCATGGGGCCGAGGTGCAGGTGTACCGCCGGCAACGGCAGCGCGTACAGCTCGATCACGGCATGCGCGGTCTGGCACAGGCCATAGCCGCTGCGTTTGAGCACGTGCCGAAGCCCATCCCCGACCGTGGCGCGGGCATCCTCGGGCATGGACACGTCGATGGTCTGCAACAACAGGTCGCGCTGCGCCGCCATGGGTGCCAGTTCGACCAGTGTGTAGCGGGCGTAGCGCACGACCGGGATGTACTCGGAAGCCTCGGGTTCAGGCGCGGCCAAGACTTCCGCGATGGTGTCGGGCGCGACCGGCGCAGTCGTCGTCGCGCAGCCACCGGCCAGCACCGACCACAGCAGGCCGAGAAATCCCGCCAGAAGGCGGCGTTCGGGATAGTGAAACCACGGTGGAGAGGGGCACATAGCTCGGCGTCCTGAAACATCCAGCCCTCACCATCGCCGCTCAGGCCGCGAGCGGCAGCAAACAATGCGAACCAGGCAGCGTCCGATTTACCGGGAGCGGCAAAAAAAACGGCCCCGAAGGGCCGTAAGTGGAACGTGTCATGCGGCGACAAGCTGCCGGGCCAGTGCGACCTCGACGGAATCACCGTCCTGGTTCAGGACATCGAGCCCGGATTCGGGCACGTCGCCCGAGGTGGACTGCGAGACCATGATCTTCTTGGCCATCAGCTCCAGGCAGGTCATCTGCGAGGAACCGGCGTAGCCGAGGTAGATCACACGCACGGGCTGCTTCTGCCCGATGCGCCAGGAGCGGCGTGCCGCCTGCTGGAGCGAGTACACGTTGTAGCCCGACTGCATGAACACGATCGTCGGGAACTCCAACAGGTCCAGCCCCGTCTTGACCAACTCGGGGTTGGTGATGAGCACGTCGATGCCACGGTCCAGTTGCTCGGCGATCCAGTCTTCGCGGCGGCTGGCATCCACGCTCGCGCGCAGCACCGCCACCTTGAAGCCTTCCTGCTCCAGCAACACCTTCAGGCGCGACGTGGTGTCGCGCGTGCCGGTATAGACCGTGTAGGCCAGGACCTTGCGGCCCTGCGCCTTCTCCTCTTTGCAGATGTCGATCAGCTCACGCTCCTTGGGGCTGATCTCGAACTCGTTGAACTGAGCCGGGACAAACGCCAAGGTGTTGCGCGTGCGCGGATGCACCACGGTCTCCGACCGGAAGCAGCAATCCGGCCAGGCCAGCAGCACGTTGAGGACCACACCCAGCAAGGTCGTATCGCGTCGCGCCAGAGCCTGTTTCAGCTCGGCGGTCAGCCGACCCGCCAGATCGCGGTAGGCCGCGGCTTGCGCCGTGTCCATCGCGACTTCACGGAACTCCTCGTCATACGGCGGCAGGACGTTGCCGCCGATGTCCTTGAGCTTGAGGAAGATCGTGAATGGCAGGATGCAGCGCAAGACGCCCTTGGGGCCGAAGCCCGGGGCCTTGACCGTGCGCACCGATACCTTGGTGCCCTTGGCCGTCTTGTGCGCCGTGCCGGTGCTCTCGGAGTAGATGTCCTTCAACACCCCGTGATCGCGCATGAACGCCATCGCAGCCGAGGTCATGCTGCCGCTCGTGGTCGGGCGGTAGCCGTCTTCGATCATCCGCCCCGGAAGGGCTCGGAACAGCAGGTGAAAAAGATCATCACCGTAGCCGCCCATCAGCGTGCCAGTCAGCAGCAAGGTCTTGCGAGCCTTCGCCGCCAGCACGCCCATGGCCTGGCCCTGGGCACTGCCCCCGTTCTTGTACTCATGCGCTTCATCAGCGATGAGCAGGTCGAACGTACCTTGCGGCAAGTACCTCTTGATGAACTCCGAGGGTTGATAACCGCCCTCGCCAAAGCCGAACTCCATGTTGGCCATCGCACGTTCCATGCGCGTGGCTTGACGGTCGGAAAACACCAGCTCGCCGTTGCCATCCATGAGGTTGATGAACTCGTGGATGTTGTCGCCCAGCATCGAGGCCAGGAAGCCGTCACCGAACTTCTGCATCAGCTTCTGCGCAGTGACTTCCCCGATGGTCGGGATGCGCTTCAGGGCTTTGAGGACGGCCGAGGACTGGTCGCTGCCGGACAGGCTGCGCGGGCGGATCAGCGTCCACAGGGGCGCAGCGCAATGGCTGCACTTCCTGCGGTACTCCTCGGCTTCGAGCGCGACCGGGTTGACCGGCTCGCCGTCGAGGTCGGTGATGACCGTGCCGCAGTCCGGGCAGGCCGCCACGTCGCCGTGGCGGGTGCGCCGCTGGGTGAAGACGGGCTTCCAGTGGAAACCCATCCGCATCCTGACGCGCCCCAGGACGAAGAACTCCTGGCCCGTGGGCTGCACGCCCAACTGCTCACGCAGCTTGAGGAGCTTGACGAGCGTATCCGGCCCATTGAGCACCCATACCTTGGCGCCGGCCACCGTCTCCTGGATCTCCCGCCGCCACTTGTAAACCAAGTGCGGTGGCGACAGGACCAGAGTGCGGCGGTAGCCTTCGGCGTTGAGCACGGCGGCCGCGGCGATGCCAACGGTCGTCTTACCACAGCCCATCTCGCCATTGACGATCGCGGCGCGTTCGCCACGGTCGATCAGCAGCTCGGCGGCGGCGTGGACGACTTCGGCCTGGGCCGGGAACAGCTTGCGTTTGAGGCTGGCGACGATGAGCTGCCGGTGCGCCTGCGGTTGGCCGGTATAGACAGGCGGGTTGGCGCTGTTGAGGGCGTCGAGCAGTTCGTCGCCGAACTCGCCGACGAAATCCTGAAGGCTCAGGGTCAGAGGGGATGATTCCGCGTCGAGCAGTTCGCCCTGTACGGGCGCGGCGTCAGCGGCAGTGGTTTCGAGATCGAAGGACATTGTGATGCTCCAATGAAAAATGGGGCATGCACCACCCCCAGCGGGGCAATGGCATGCCCCGTGGTGGGAAGGAAATCGGCGCGCGGCCGAAGGTGGTTGAAGATGCTGGCCTGAGTGGCCTGCGGGTGAACCGTGCTCAGTCTTCGGACGGCAGCACGATGGCAGTGACGCTGCGCCCCGCATCGGTGATGATGCGAATGGCGAGTCCCGGGTGGATCACATAGTGCGATTCCAGCGACGCGCCCGATTGAAGTGCAACGCCGTTGGCGTGCCATTGGCAGACGTTGACGTCACCCCAGTCGCCACGGGTGTGGCGCCTGAAGTACGGAATCGGGTCCAGGCGACCCGCGCGGACAAGGCGATCAATGCCTCGGCTGAAGATGAGCGCCCCGATGGGGAACGCCAGCCTCTGGCAGTAGGTTTCGATGCGATGCGATGCCATGGGCTCCTCCTTGAAAGGCTATTGAGCCACGACACCCCTGGCGGAGTGAAGTGGCTCCGTCAAGTGGATGGGATGACGAGGCGGCGCCTTCAGATCAGGTCGCGCTCTTCGGGAAGCTGGACCACCGTGGTCTGGTGGTCTTCGCTGGTCTTCACGAGCAACACCAGTTCCGGCGTGATCCGGTACTGGGAGATCATCAGGTTGTCCTGTTGGATTGCGACGTCGTTGGCTTGGCGGGTGGCCTCATCGATCTCGCCCCAGTCCCCGCGCACATGGCGCTGGACATAGGCCAAGGGGTCGATCAGGCCTCGCCGAGCCAGCCAATGCACCTTCTCGCTCAACTTCAACGTACTCGGTGCGAACAAGGGTTGCTTGCGCGGCGCAGGCCGCTTGAATGGATTGGGGAACATGGTGTTTCTCCTTCGAGGTGGTACAGCAGGACGGCAGCGCGTCCGGTGGATCAGCGGATGGTCAACACCTCGCCCCGTGTCGGGGAGCCAGGCGTCATGTCCCACGCGCGGATGACAGGCACGAACTTGTCGGTGAGGATGCGTGTCTCGGCGATGGAGCCGTCTTCGCGTTCGGTGAATTCCCGCTGGAGCGTCTTGTCCTTGTGGGTGTCACCTTTGACGACGAGCACGCGCCCCGTCTGGGAGCGCACGACGCCGGAGATCGCGCCCGCGGCCAGAGCCAGGGCGAGATGCCAGTGGGACAAGGCCCGCGCCGGTGGACGCAGCGACTGCTGCGCGGTCCCCAAGTGCGTGTCCAGCGACGGCCAAAGGCCTTGCAGCCGGCCAACCTCGTCGGCGAACTGTTCGGGCTCCATCGTCACGCGGAAGAAATGCTCCGGCTCGGCCGGACTGGCGGGGACGATGTACGGCAGGAACGGCCATTCGCTCGGCAGTTCCTCGGCTTCGACTTCGCCAAGCCCAACCTGCAGCAGCAGATTGCGCACGGCCTTGACGCCATCGGGTGCCAGCTCCCGCTGACGGACCCGGCGGCCGAAGATCACCACCTGCTTGAACTGCGTTTCCACCGCTCGGTAGATACGCAGATCGGTGTAGTGGCGCGTCAACCAGCCGACCAGCTCCGCGTCGAGCACGTAGCCGGGGACGATGAAGACCAGCACGCCGCTGTATTGCAACAGCGACAGCGAACGCTGATAGAACAGCTTTTCGAGGCGGGCACGGCCCTGGCCCTGATAGCCGATGTTGCCGTTGACGTCCTTGGACAGGTCGCCATACGGTGGATTCAGCCACAGTAGTCCGAAGGACTGCTTGGAGATCATCGTGTCCATCAGGTCCGCGTGCAGGCAGTGATCGACCAGGCCGCGGGCATGGCGCGCCCGCTCGGCGTCGAATTCGACGGCGAACGCCTTGGCCTGTTCGCGCCCGAGGGCATGAGAGGCTTCGGCGATTGCCACGCCTTCACCGGCGCAGGGATCGAGGATGCACATCGGCCCGTCGCTGGGCATCAGTGCGTTGAGGGCTCTTTCGAGCGTGGGTTCGTCGGTCGGGTAGTACCCATTTTTGGCGAAATTGCGGGCGAGCCGCGGGAACATGAGAGCCATGGAAGTCTCCTGGTTGGCGGGGATGAATGACGGAAGCACGCCAAGGCGTGCCTCCGAGGGTGGGTCAAGCCGCCACCGCTTCCGGCGTCCAAATCTTGGCCGGATAGGGATAGGCGGTGAGCGCGTCACTGCGGATCAGGGAGCCCAGCGCCAAGCTCAGCGCCGGCACGTCGATGGCGAGCCGATGGCCTTCCAGCGGCCCGAGGGCGGACGGAAGGCGGGCCAGCATCTCGCGGCTTTGCAGCAGTTCCAGCACGGTCTCGCGCCAGTGGTCGAGCAGCGGCAACGGGCAGGTGTCCCGCACCAGCATCCACAGGCGGTCAAGCCGGTGGGCGCTGTCACGTGGCAGCAGTGCCAATGCGCTGGCGTTGGCCTTGTCGGGCTTGACGCAGCGCCGGTCGAACAGCCACACGTTGGACAGCGAACCGAACAGCGTTCGCCGGTAGGCGCGCGTGATGCGCTTTTCCAGGCGATCGACGTTGCCGATGAATACCGGGACGCTGCCGCCCTGGTCGGTGATGACGTGGAACTGGTCCAGTCCCTGCTCGTCGCGCCCGAGGGTCAGGCGTGCAAGGAACTGCTGGACGGCGGTGTCCCGCGCCCAGATGGACAGGAAGATCAGGTTGCCCTGGTCATCGCCGACGCAGGCGTCGGCCATCACGTCCGGGCATTCGTCGATGCGGTACAGCGTGGAAGAAGTGTTTGCGGGCATGGTGGTGTCCTCGGATGAACGGGAACAGCACCGCCCGCTGGGGCAAGTACTGCCCCAGGGGGTGGAAGAAAACCGCTCAGTCCGGCTCGAACTGTCGGGTGTGCGGATTGAAGTGAAGCGCCTCGTCCACCGCGGTGATCGGCGTGAAGCCGTCCAGGTAGATGTTGTTGAGGTACTGGTCGCGGTAGGTCAGCGCCTGCCGTGCCTGCTCCTCGGTGAGGCCGTTGTCGATGAAGTACCCCAGCATTTCCTCGTCGGAGGAAACTTCGTCGTTGGACAAACTGCCTTCAACGAGCTTCAACAGCGAGAGCGGGAGTGCAGCCAGGATCGGGTCCATGTCGGTTCCTCCTGGCTCAGGCCAACAGCGCCGCGGCGGGTGCCGTGACAGCCGTGGGTGTGCGCCGCCGTGCGTGGTAGGCGCGAACGCCTGCACGCCAGTCGGCGGACTGCTCCGGTGCGAGGTCCAGATAGGACAGCGGGCACGAGTAATAGTACGGATGCATGGACTCTTCCAGCGGTTTATAGCCCCACTGGTTGCCGCTGCGCTCAAGCAGATCGCAGCGGATGTAGCGCAGGGACTGGCCCGGCGCGAGATCACGATGCACACCTTCGACCTTGGCGGTCAGTTCGACCACGGACCACAGCACGTTGCCGCGCAATGCGTGAGCGATAACCTTCGCGCTGACGCGCTCGGTCTGCTGTGGTGCGATCAGTTCCGTGATCAGTTCAGACCGCGATTGGGGAGAGAAATACCAGCCCATGAGAGGCCTCCTCGAAAAGTTGAGCTGGAGGCCTCCCCGTGGGGAAGAACCCCCAGTGGGTGATGGAATGCCGCAGGTGCAGCGAAGGAAAACCTATGCCTTACCCTTAGTCCCAGTCGTCATCGTCGCGATCACAACCGGCCGGGCAGCAGCTGAACTCGATCCCATGCGAGCAATAGCCATGCTCCGCATTCCAGTCCTGGGTTTCCTGCCGTTCGGCCGGTGTTGCGTAGTCCCATTCCTGTGCGATCTTCAGCGCCTGTGCGCGCTGTTCTTCGGGCAATCGACCGAGTTGCGCGTCGATCGCCGAACTGAAGCGTTCGACGTAGTAGTCGTGAGACAGTCCGCAACCCTTGGTGGCTTGTGCGGCTGCCGTCTCGCAGAGAGCCCGCCACGCGGGTTCATCCAGCGCGGAGCGGGGGATATCGCAAGCGATGGTGGACATGATGAAGACCTCCAGAAGATGGTCAGGGCCTCCCCCGCATGGGGAAGGAACCCCGGCGGGTGGATGAAGAACACCGCGCATGCGGCGTCTGCGATCACGCGGGTTGTGGTTCGACCTGACGGCTCCACTCCTGCGTCTTGAAGTCCAGCGCGTAGCCCAGCTCGCCCAGGCGGGCGATCTGCGCGCGCAGGGTGCGGCGGTCGATGGTCGAATCCAGTTTCACGGACTCGCCCAGCGGCCACAGCAGGCCGAACATTGCAGTGTCACCGTCGTCGGTACTGCCAAGGGCAGAAGCCGCAGCAGGTGGCGGCGCATCCACGCCAAAGGGCGTGGTATCGACCATCGGGTCCGCGGACGCCTGCACGGGTGCGGGCTTGGCGGGCCTGGACGCTTTGGTGGGCTTGGCCGGCGTTGCCGCAGGCTGCGCCCCTTGCTCTTCATCGAGCGGATCGACGTCCTGGGTGGCGAAGCTGCGGGCTTCGTCGCGGCTGAGTTTGTCGATGCCGTTGAGCGTCATGCCGTCGAGGCTGGCACGGATCTCGAACCGCATGCCGCCGCCGACCGGATAGGACTTCGGGAAGATGTACCTGATGATGAATTCCCCGTCGTACTTGCCTTCGGGGTACTGCTCCAGCTCCGGGTCTTTGACCTCGAAAGTACCGAGGTGCGTGGCGAGGCGGCCAACCGTGAACGGGCCGTTCTTGCCGCGGATGGTACGCAGCGTGAGCTGGCCGGGGACGACGATGGGCGCAACCGATTTCTCGGAAGCCGATGGGGTTGCCATGATGGTTCTCCTGATGATGAATGACGGGCCGCCGACGGCACCCGGTGGATGAGAGGAATGGCCTCGCCCGAGGTGGGCGAGGTCCGCGTGGCATCACGCCTTGAGCTGGCGCATGCCTTCGGCCAGCAGCCACAACGCCCGGTTCAGGCGCAGGTTCTGGTCGATGCCTTGCACCGGACGGGTGCGCTGATTGCGGCCGTTGGCCTTGCGTCCGTTCAGGCCTCCTTTGACGAGGTTCTCCTGGACGCGGTTGAAGACGGCCCACAGGTCGTTCTTGCGGTCGTCCCATCGCCGGGGTGCCAGCAGTTGGCTCTCCGTGACAGGCGTGGACTTGGCTGGATCGTCGTACTTGAGTGCGAGCGCGGAGTTTGCAAAGACCTCCGCTTCGCCCTCATCGAGGTTGATGGTGCGCATCGCATCGCGCGCGTTCTGCACGCGCTCGAAGCCTTCGAGGACTCCGTAGGCACCTTCGATCACCTGGCTGGCCACGTCGCCCTTGTGGGGAACGCGGATGTCGGCGGTGGTGTCACCGCAAACCAGGCCGTTGTGGCAGACGAACCGGAACATGCCGGCGAGCATCTGATAGCTGCTCGTGCCGTCGTGGCTGTTGAGCAGGATGATCTCGTTCGCCTCGTCGCCGTTGATCTGGCTCGCATGGCGAAGTCGGATGAGGTGCTTCGTGTACTCGCGCCGGTCTTCGTTGCGCACGCGTGTCTGGCACACCATGAAGGGCTCGAAGCCCTCCTGGCGCAGCTTGGTCAGCACGGTCGAGGTCGGTATGTAGGCATATCGATCGGACCGACTCCCATGCGGAGCGTCGGCGAAGATCGACGGAACGACGGCACGAATGCGGTCGTCCGAGAGTGGACGATCGGAGCGCAGGATCGGGGATTGCGGAGCAAAACGGGATGCCAGAGACATGGCTGATCTCCTTTGAGAAATGCGACAACCGCGCGGCGGTGAGACCACGCGGAACTCGGGGGATGAAATGCGCAAGCGCGCGTCATGGGGACGCGGCGGATGCGGGAAGAGAAGCGACAAGGCCCCGTGAGGGGCCATGCCGTATCAGAACGAAGCAGCCAATGCCGGCTCCTGCTCTTCGACTTGCGCCTCGGGCTCGCGCTCGGCGGGCTCGGTGGCCGTGTCGATGGCGTCGTCGGCTTCGGACGCGGATGCGTCTTCGGCCGGCGGCGCCTCGGGTTGCGCCTGGCTCGTCGGATAGACCTGGGTGCCGTCGATCTTGATGAGACCGATGTGGACCAGCGTCGATTCCAGGCTTGCGGCCGGCTCCCCGGCGTGCTCACCCTTGGTGCGGATGTACGGATCGATCTTCATGTCGTTCAGACGGAAGGCGATCAGCACCTTGCGGTCACCCTCGATGGCCTGAACGCACCGGCGAACCAGGTGCTCGGCTTCCGGGGTGGCGACGATGGTGTCGAAGTACCGATACTCCGGTTCATCGACAGGCCCTGCCAGTGCCGCGACGGTGCAAGAGAGGAACGAGTCGCCAGCCTTTGGGGTGACGTCCTTCACACGATTGAGATAGCCGATGCCGCGGGTGATCAGCTCGTGCTGCTCGATCGAAGCCAGTTCGGCCCGGTCGATCAGTTCGGCCTTGAGCAGTCGCGCCTTGAGGGACGCGGCGGCCTGACCCTTCTGCTCACCCTTGTCGCGGATGTACGCATCGCCCCACAGGTCACCGAGGCGAAAGCGCACCAGCGGGCGCTGCTTGGGATCGTCAACGCCGATGTAGCGCTGAACGAGCTTCTTGGCCTCGGCACCCGAGACCTTGACGTCGAAGTAGCGGTAGCTGGGGTCCCGGGCGGGGCCGACCAGCGCGGCGATGGTGCAAGCCAGGAACGGCTGCGCACGGCGGCCGCCCCGGACGGGCACTTCACGGACACGCTGGACGTAGCCGATGCCCGAGGCGTGGAGGTCGAAATACGATTTCTCGTTGGACGTGGTGTTCATGGTGAATCTCCATTGGGATGAAGCGGAGACACACCGGCCCACGCATGCGGGGAAGGTGCGTAACCCCGCGGTGGGTTGATAAGGCGAAAGCATCCGCCACCAGAGGCTGGTGGCCGCTCGCGGATGGATGCGGTGCGAGCTGGCTCGGTCACGCAGTGGGAACTGCACCGCAACCTCGAAGACCGATGGTTGCCTGGCATGTCGCTGACAACGTCAGCAGGCATGGGGTCAGCATGGCCGGGCCTCGCGCGCGCGGCAGCAATCAATCGGCATCCGGGTGCTTCCCTTTGTCCGCGCCGCCCGGCGCCTGCCACAGGCATTTGGGGCGGCGCAGGTGCTCGGGGGTATCGGCGAGGGGGCGGCTGGGACGGCTCCAGGCGCCGCCGCCGCGCAGGCTGGCGCCGCCTTCGTCGGGTAAGGTGTAGGTGATCAGGCGGATGTAGCCCAGCGACTTTGCCGCCTGCCAGGCCGCGCCGTATAGCTTGCTGCAGGCGTTGGGTGTGCCGTCGGTGCACAGCCGTGTG
>NZ_JACHGR010000015.1 GCF_014202415.1 Tolumonas osonensis | reverse complement strand
ACGAGATTCGGGTCCGATTTGGTTCGCGAAGTCCGCTGTGTCTGTTGATCGTTGACCCAGGCGTACACAATGACCTTCGCCTTCGAGTCGTACCGGAAGAACAGCCGGAACCGCCGTCCGATCTTGGCCCTTCGCCAGTGGCGGTGGGCAGGTCCCAAGGTGTTGCCCTGGCGGTACTCGTCGCGTGCCGGATCGCCTGGCACCACATCCAACATCAACTGGCTCAGGGCCCGGAAGAGCTTGACGTTGGCATTGGACTCGAAGCCCGCCGGGTCATTCTCCTGCGCGCGCCTCGCGGCCGCATGCAGTTTCTGCAACTGCTCGATCACGCAGTCGTGGAAGAGCAGCGTCCAGCCATGCCGTTGCATCAGAGTTCCACTTTCCCGTCGATCTCCTCGTCCAGGTTCACACCGTGGCCAGCATGCTCCAGCATGGCGCGCGCCAGATCCTCGGGCAGGCCCCGGACGTTCCGGCCAGCTTCGATGTCGCGGGCCAGCAGGCTCAGAAACGCGCCAATGGCGGGGTCCTCGTGCTCGGCATCAACACGGGTGACGACGACTTCGCTGCCCCGCAGATCGAACGCGAGCTTGCCGCCGGCATCGACGCCGAGCGCCTGCCGGATGGGCTTGGGCAGCGTGATCTGGCCTTTAGAGGTCAGCGTGGCGACTTCGTGGATGGCAGGCATGGCGACTCTCCTGATTGCGATACCTGCATGGTAAGGAAATTTCCTTACTTTGTCAATCTGAGGCCTCACAGCGTTCTCCCGAGTCCAAGAATCGGCCCATCGTAGGGCGTGAACAGCCAGCCTTCCTGTATCAATACGGCCCTTCCGCAACCCGCATTGGCGGTGGACGGTCAGCACCCGTCGCCCTATACCCAAAGGCTGTAAAGGGTCGAAATGGCGAGGGAATGGGTTGCAAGGGGAATGGCCCTACCTCGAAAAGGCAAAAAGGCACCCCGCTCGGCCCGCGACAGGACATCCGCATGCTCTCTCTGTTCCAGCGAAAACGGCCCGCGGTCGCTACCGCTCCGACGCCACCTCCCGCATCCGACCTCCCGAAAGGGTTGATGCGGCCCGAGTCGGCCGCATCGCTGCTGGCCACCCCGCGCCGGCAGAAACTGCTGGAGCACATCTGGCAGCGCACGTCGCTCTCACGTAAGCAGTTCGCCACCTTGTACCGGGCGCCACTGGAACGCTACGCCGAGCTGGTCCAGGCTTTCCCGGCTTCCGAGGCGCATCATCACGCTTACCCCGGCGGCATGCTCGACCACGGCCTGGAAATCGTCGCCTACAGCCTGAAGCTGCGGCAGTCGCATCTGCTGCCCATCGGGGCCAGCCCCGAAGACCAGGCGGCGCAGTCTGAAGCCTGGACTGCCGCAGTCGCCTATGCCGCGCTGCTGCATGACATCGGCAAGATCGCCGTCGATCTGCACGTCGAACTGGCCGACGGCTCGCTGTGGCACCCCTGGCATGGCCCGCTGCACCGGCCATCCCGCGTCCGCGACCGCGACGATCGAGCAGCTCGGCTCCACAGCGCTGCGACAGGTTTGCTCTACCGCCAACTCCTCGACAGTGATGCCCTGGACTGGCTCAGTGGCTATCCCGACCTGTGGGGACCGCTGCTCTACGTCCTGGCCGGCCAGTACGAGCACGCCGGCGTGCTGGGCGAGCTTGTCGTGCAAGCCGACCGTGCCTCGGTAGCGCAGGAGCTGGGCGGCGATCCGGCGCGCGCCATGGCCGCACCCAAGCATGCGCTGCAACGCAAGCTACTCGACGGGCTGCGCTATCTGCTCAAGGAAGAGTTGAAACTGAACCAGCCCGAGGCCTCCGATGGCTGGCTCACCGAGGACGCGCTGTGGCTGGTGAGCAAGACGGTCTCCGACAAGCTGCGTGCGCACCTGCTTTCCCAGGGTATCGATGGCATCCCTGTGAACAACACCGCGGTGTTCAACGTGCTGCAGGACCACGGTATGTTGCAGCCCACACCAGACGCCAAGGCGGTCTGGCGGGCGACCGTGACCAGCCCCAGCGGCTGGTCCCACTCGTTCACGCTGCTGCGCATCGCTCCTGCGCTGATCTGGGAATCAGGCCAGCGGCCGACACCGTTCGCTGGCACCGTGGTAATCGACGCAGCGCCTGCAGCCAAAGATACCGATGCTTTCGTACCCCCGGCCGCGATCGCGACAAAGCCAGCCGCCGAGGGTCAGGAGCCGAAGCGTTGGGAGGAAAGCGGCAACATCGCTGCCCAGGCTCCCCCGCCCGCTTCCCCGGCCATGCCCGATGCCATGGAAGACATGTTAGCTATGGTAGGCATGGGCGGCCCGCCCGACGTTTCTCACAATGAGCAGGCCGATGCAGCCAGCACATCTGCCGCACGCTCCGAGGCACCTATGCCGACTATGGCTGTGACCTCGCCAACGTCGCCTGTATCCACGGCCATAGCTGCACCGCCACCCTTAAGCGCACGGCCATCCGGTGAGCATTTCATGGAGTGGCTGCGCCAGGGCATCGCTTTACGCAAGCTCATCATCAATGATGCGAAGGCGCTCGTGCATACCGTGAGCGACACCGCGTATCTGGTCAGCCCTGGCGTGTTCCAGCGGTACGCACAAGAACACCCACAAGTGGGCATGCTGACACAACAGGAGACCCAACAAGATTGGCAATGGGTGCAAAAGCGCTTCGAGCGGCTGCAGTTGCATCGCAAGCATCCCAACGGCTTGAACATCTGGGCCAGCGAAGTGACAGGTCCGCGAAAATCACGGCGCCTGCATGGCTACCTTTTGCAAGACCCCCATTTGTTGTTTACGGAGGTGCCTCCAAACAATCCGTATCTGTCGTTGATTTGATGGGAACAGCCCAAACGCAACCGACCTGTCAAGTTGCTCCCGAAGGGTTACGCGGGTATGCACTACTGCGACTACAACTGGACCGGTGGGGGCACATCCATGGCGGTTTGTCGCCAGGCCTGCGCATCCGACCTGGTGGGGAAGACGAACAACCCCTATCGCTGGGAGTGGCCCAGCAGCTCGGCGCTTGCGCCAGTTCCTTACGTGACCTGCACGGGGCAACCCGGCTGCACCCCCAGGGCTGCGGCAAACTTCGTCTGTGGCTTCATTCAAGCGTCCTTGTCTTTGGATGGGGTAATGCCGATGACCTGGTTTTTGTAGCCGATCTCCAAACGGTCGACTTGGAGAACGATGTCTGGCAGGCCGTTGGGCTGAAGGCCACCCTTCAGGACCTTGAAAAAGATTCGATCCCCGGTAGCGTCGCGCCCGACCCGGTTCAGCTCAGCCACGTCTTCAGGCTTCAGGCGCAAGGCAGCGTGGTAACGGCCTCCGTGCTCCACCCCAACCACCGCTGATCCCTTTCCCAGCGGGGATGCACCCACCACTGCCGTGGGCAAAAACCCTGGGGAGTGGGGATACCAGGAGTTGTCGAAGATCTTCGCGTAGGCATGGAGGATCCCGGTCTTCGGGTCGATCTCCACGTCCATGGGAGGCCGCAGGTAGAAAATGCGTATTTCGGCGAACGTGACCGCCCATTTCGGTCCATCGTGACCGGCACGCCGAGCGGTGAATTCGGCGTCATTTCGGCAACGTGACCACGCGTTTCGGTGATCGTGACCGCCCAGGTCGATGGCGGTGCTGCGCAGGGGGCAGAGTTTAGGGGCGGTCAGGTTCGCTCAGATCATTGGCTGGCCTCCTGAACTGCCCTTGTTGACTTGGCTGCCGCCCGCGCGGCCTTGCCGGTGCGACGCGACTCGCCCTCGAGATTGAAGCGCCGGCAGCTTTGCATCAATCGGTCGAGGATGGCGTCGGCGATCGTGGCGTCGCCCAGCCAGGCGTGCCAATGCTCGATGGGCAACTGGTGCGTGATGATCGTCGCGCGGTGGCCTACCCGGTCATCAATGACCTCCAGCAGGTCACCCCGGGTGACACTGTCCATCGGACCCGTCCCCCAATCGTCCAGGATCAACACGTCGACCTTGGCAAGCTGCTCGAGCCAACGTCGGAAGGTGCCTGCGCCGTGGAGGATGCGAAGCTCCTCGGCCAGACGTGGCACCCTCAGGTACAGCGCCGAGTGTCCCTGGCGACAGGCGTACTGGGCCAGCGCGCAGGCCAGCCACGTCTTGCCCAGCCCGGTGGCGCCGGCGAAGGTCAGCGTCTCGCCCCGCTCGATCCAGGTCGACAGTGCGACGCCCATCAAGGTGGACCTGTCGATGCCGCGCACCGTCTCGAAGCTGGCGTCCTCCAAGGTGGCCGTGGGGTACTTCAGCTGGGCACGCTGCAGCAGCCGAGCCCGCTTGCGGTCGCCTCGGGCGTAGACCTCGCGCTCGACCAGCAGGGCCAGTCGCTCGTCGAACGACAGGTTCAGGCAGTCGGCCTGTTCTTGCTGCTGCTGCAAGGCGTCGGCGAAGCCCTGCAGTTTGAGCGCGCGCAGTTGGGTCAGGGTGGCGTTGTTGAGCATGGCGTGTGGGTGCAATGGATTGGATGGGTTCATGGTGGGCTCTGGGCTGGTGAGGTCGGTCGTCCTCACTGGTAGTAGCCCGGTCCGCGCAGGTTGGCGTGCGTCGGACTGGTCCATTCGGCTTCGGCATCCAGCGGCACCTGGTCACGGTTGTTGGCCAGCAGGTCGCGCACATGGCGGTAGCGGAAGGCACCCAGAGCGAGGGCCCGTTCGCAGGCCGCCTCCAGCCGTGCCTCGCCATATCGGCGCGACAGGTTCAGCAGTCCCAGGCAGGAGCGGTAGCCGTGTTCGGGATGCTTGTAGGTCTGCAGCAGCCGGGTGATGAGTTCGCCGCATGCCATGCCGATGCGTTGGCCCCAATCGATCAGCCGCTGAGGCGTCCACTCCAGGTGGGCGCGGTGGGCAGCAGGCATGTGGGCCTCCACCGTGGTGTAGCCGCCGCGGCGCTCGTTGCGAGCGTGGGCGGCCACGCGCTGGCCGCGCAGCAGCAACTCCACGCCGTGGCGGGTGAGGCGCGCCTCCAGGGCCTGGCCGACGAGCGCATGCGGCACGCTGTAGCGGTGGCCCTCCATCTCGACGTGGTAGTCGATGTGGACCTTCACCGTCTTGAAGCGGGCAAGCTCATAGGGTTGGCGCGGCAGCGACATCAGTGTCGGCGCATCCAGTTCGGCGAACACGCTGGCGCGGCTGCCGGGCAGCTTCTGAAACGGCCGGTCGTTCACGCTCGATAGCAGTTCGGTGATGGCTGCATCGACCTGGGCGACGGTGTCGAAGCGATGGTGGCGCAGCCGGGCCAGCACCCAACGGGTGAAATCCGCTCTAGTGCGCAGTGGCAAGGCCGACGCCACGATGGTCCTTTACCCTGGGGGCACGCATTCCTTGGCGGGCAGTGGACGTCCGAGTCATCGACAGGACTACCACGAACGGATTGTGGATTTCCTTGAGCAAACGCAATATAGCGACAAACCGACGTAGAGGCCGCCCTGATGACTGTCGCCTTCTTAAGACAATGTTTCGCCACCGTCGCCACGCCTTCCCAAGGCGAAAGGGCGCCGCACTATAGCTACTAGTGCGGAGCGCCGCTTCTGCGCGTCAATACGACGCAAAACGACCAGTTTCAAAGAAATCCATGCTGATCGCATTTGCGCCGAATGAGCTGCGGATCACCGCTCATTCGTGTCTCGTCCCTCGTAATGCTTTTGACAACGCTGCCGTGGAGTCGCGAACTGCCTGTTGGCTCACCACTGCTGTCTGCACCATCTGAAACCCGTGTGGAGCGCCAGGGTAGATGTGCATTTCGACGGGCACCCCAGCCCGCATTAACCGTCGGGCATATTCGAGGCTCTCCTCAAGGAATAGGTCTAGTGCCCCGCACATGATGAATGTGGGTGGCAATCCCGCAAGATCTTCTGCCCGTGCCGCAGCGGCGTAGCAGGACACCTCGCGCGAGCCGGGCGCGCAATTGAGCAATGATGTCCAGCCATACAGATCTGAGGCCTGCGTCCAGATGAACTCCCCTGCATAGGGTGATACGTCGGGATCAATCGCCGTGCGGTCATCGATCATTGGGAAGACCAGATGCTGGTAGGCGATCGCATACTTACCCCTATCGCGCGCGAGCAATGCCAGCGCCGCCGCGAGGCCGCCGCCTGCGCTGTCACCGCTGACAAGAATACGGGTGCGATCTTGATCCGCTTCTCGTTGTACCAGCGGATGTACGAGTCGACCGCCTCGACGAACTGCTCAATGGTGGCGGTCTTCCAGTCCCGAGGATAGAACAGCTCATTCTTCAGCCGACCGAAGAAGCCTTCGCAGGCAGCGTTATCAGGTGAGCATGCTTTGCGAGACATCGAGCGGATGAAGTTCGCGTTGCTCATTCTTGAGAGCCAACCCGGCCAGCGGTAGTGGCCGCCCCGATCGGAGTGGACCACGGGACGATCAGCCGTGTCGGCCAACGTCTCGATGGCTGCGTCCAGCATCGTGTTGACCAACTCCGCGTCCGGACTGGTCCCAATGGTCCAGCTGACGACCATTCCGTCGAAGCAGTCGATGATGGGCGAGAGGTACACCTTGCCAGCCGGGATCTGGAACTCCGTGATGTCCGTGAGCCATTTCGCGTTGGGCACCGCGGCCTGGAAGTCGCGATCGATGAGGTTCTCAGGTGCTGGGCTGATTTCGCCAAGGTAAGACGCATAGCGGCGCTTTCTGGGCCTTGGAACAACCAGGCTTTCCTGCTTCATCAACCGCTGTACAACCTTCTCTGAGATCGTGACGTCCTGCCTGGTCAGAGATGCCTGCAGCCTGCGGTAGCCATAGCAGCGGTGGTTCGACTCAAAGATGTCGGTGATGGATTGCCGAACCTTCAGGTACTTGTCGCCCACCGCTGCGCGGGCCCGGTGATAGAAATACGAACTGCGCGCAAGATCCAACTGTGCAAGGAGCTCTGGCAGGCCATAGTGCTCCCTGAGGGCGTCAATCAGCAGTGTCTTCTCCCGGTTGGACAGGAGCTGCAGGTCGACGCCCAGGCCTTTTTTTAACAGTTCGTTGGCCTTGTTCAAAAGATCCTGCTCGAGGCGCAGTTGCCTGACTTCGCGGCGCAGGGACTCAACCTGGCGCTCGAGCTCATCGCGCTCCTGCGAAGGCGAAGATGGATTGGTACGTTTCATGGATGCGGGTGCTTCACGTCCCAGAAGTTGGTTCTTCCAGTTGTACAGCGTTGGCCGGCACACGCCGAACTTGTCGGCTACAGCCTGGGCACTTTCCTCGCGAGTGCAGAGTTCCATGACTCCTGCTTGCATCAGCTCCCCGGAATACCTTCGTCGCACCGTACTGCCGACGACACGCCTTCTGGCTTCAGGAAGGGCCTCGCGAATCCAAGCGGTTAGCGTCCCTCTGCAGGGGTAGCCCAGTGCCCTCATGGTGGCCGCAATGCAGCGGTCGTGAGCGAGGTAAAGCTCGATAGCTGCCGCCTTCTGTTCCTTCGAGAACTTGGGTCTCCGGCCCGCATAGCCCGCTGGCAAGTCGAGCTTCTGCTGGTATTCGTTGTACCAGCCCTTCAGAGAATTCTTTGTTGGATAACCCAGCTGGCGGATCGTGGGCCTGACGCGCCTGCCCAGCTTGATATAGAGCTCAACCGCTCGAATTCGATCTTCGTAGGAATACATGAACTACCTCCTGGTAGTCCAAGTTTTCGTCCGCACCCCCAGATGGTCAGTTTTGGGTCGGCACTAACACCGGGACGGACCGGGAGGGCATGAAAAAAGGGGCTGGACGGGAACCCGGCCAACTCCTTGATTTTTCGATACTTTCTTACAGCTTGTTAGCTTAAATCTGGTGCCGGAAATAGGAATCGAACCTACGACCTACGCATTACAGAGGAGTGCACTACGCCCATCTGAAAGATAGAAGCTTGCCCAAATCAGCTCGGCTGCGTACAGCAGATGGCAGTTGTCTATGGCTGCATGAAATGCGCTTCCCGCAGAGCAATGTCCTCTCTCAGAATGCGCTGGATTTCCAGCACTGCCGCCGCGCTCTGTTGCACGCTGTGTCCTGAAATGATGATTTTCTCGGATTGCGCCCCGGGAAGATGAGCGCTGCGGTAAGGCACGAGACCATCATCGGAATCAGCGAGGGCCACTTCGGCATTGGCCTGGGCCACGATCGAGTGATAGTTCACCTGGGCAGAGATGGGAAAGTCCGCCGCCGCGCGCACGAAAGGATCGTTCTCGTCGAGGTTGTCGACGCTATTGGGGATATGCCCCAGGCTTTCGTGGCTGCTGGCCGCCGCATTGGGTGCTAGTGTGTGGGCGAGTTCTTCGAGCACCGTAACGGGGAAGCGAATGAATCCCGCCATCCAGCGCCCCAGGCGTCCACCTGCGACCGACGTGCCCCGGTGCGGTGCTGCGATGAAGATGGCGCGGCCGACATGCGGGAAGGGCTCGAAACGCAACATCGGATCTATGCGTTTGATCTGCTGCGGCGTCAGCCGACTGCGATCCGCAGCCAGCTGCACCAGCGACTGGTCGGTTGACGACACCATCAACCGCGCGATGACCCCGCCCATGCTATGCCCCACCAGTACAAGGTCGGACGATGCCGGCGCCTGGCCGGAAGGATCGAAATGCGCCAGCGTATCCCCGAGCGCTCTGCGAATCATCGCGTGGTTCAATGCGATCGGCATATTGGTCGGATAGTAGACCTGCCAGATTTGGTAATGCTGGCGCAGCGCCTCATCGCCCAGGATTTCGTTGGCGAGTTCCACCCAGGCTTCCGGGCTACTGGCCAGTCCGTGCAGCATGACGATGATCCGTCGGTTCGGATCGTAGGGCTGCATCAGGTAGACGTGCGGACGGTCGATTCCACCCTCGCGCCCAAGCAGGCTGCGCAGCGACTGCCGGTTGAAGTTGGCGCGGGCCAGCCACAGTCCGTAGCCGGCGGTGAAATTGGCCGCCAGCGGTACGCGCTGCCCGCGCAGCATGATGGCCGACTCCACATAGGGGTCATGCACCGTCAAACGGACAGTGCGGGTATGCAGCACGCTGTCCAGGTCGTCTCCGTCCGGGTGCAGCAGAATCGTCATGGACGGCGCGGGCATCTCGCTCCAGGGTAGAGGCTGCTGATTGCGTTTGGCCGCTGGATGGCCATCCCGGGTGGGGGCGGAAGTCAGGGGTTCGTCCGGCATGACCGCCACCAGCTCGGCGCCGAAACCGTCGCGCCGGTAGAGGCTGCGCAGTCCGCGGAAAGACAGGGACGAGGCTGGCAGGAGTTCGGCTGGCACCGCCGTACTGCCCGGCAAGCGCGCGCTGCGCATATCCAGCTGCAGCTCCCAGCCTGCAATGTTCCAGCGGGTCTGCGCTGGCAACTGCGTAGACATTTGTTGCCGAACCTCGAACATCCCGGTGGCGGCACGTTCGACCGCATAGTTATACCAATCCCGCACTTGCGTCTGGCGATCCTCGAAGGCTCGCTCCCCAGGCGTATGGTCACCGAAGAACAGGTAGGCATAGGCATAACGAATGGTCTCAAGCCAGGCGGCTTGCTGCTCTGATCCGGGCTTCATGGCCTGAGCCTGCGCCAGCCACAGTTCGGACAGTGCAGCCAGGCGTCGATCCGCGGCAACGCCGGTCACGGCGGCCAGGGCCTCGACGCAATCCGCTGAGATCGGTTTTGCGCAAGCCTGCGCATCCAATGCCGCCACCCTGATGGTCTGGGTCGTCGCATCGCTGAGTTTGCCGCGTGTCAGGATATCGCCGCGCTTGAGTTCGATGGCCTCGCCCGCATCCAGTGTATGAACCTCAACCACTGGGCCGAACTCACGCAGGATCGAGCAGCCCCCCAGCAACAGCGGGGCAATGACGAGCCACACTGCCATGCGGCAAGACTGCTGGAACCTCATGGAGATACCTCGTCGGCCGGCACGCCGGGCACACCTTGTCGAATCGACATCGAGAAGTCGTCTCCTGATGCGTCAGAGGCCAGTGCGCGTTCGTTGATGTGCCCCAGTGCCTGCAGTTCTGCGTAGCGATGGCCGGGCGTCAATCCGTGCAGGTCATGGATGTATTCCGCAAAGTGTCCGGACAGCAGCAGGCGATAGTCCGCCGGCAACGCTGGCGCAATGAGCCGAGCCAACTCGAACACGATGGTCGTGCAGTTGCTGGTCAAGGTATTGTAAAAGCGTGGCGCGCGCCGCAGGCCATTGGCCGCATCCAAATACTCCAGAAACAACGCGCGGACTTTTGCCTGACTTATCTGCAACCGATAGAGATAAACGTCCTCGCCTCGCGCATTACTGCGCGTACGCACAATGTCACGCTCATCGGCGGCTACCAGGATCTGCTCGAACTGACGGAAAAATCCGCCGACCGCTGAGAAGGTCTCGTGGCGCTCCTTGCGTATTTCCAGTGAGAACACCACCCGCTCGCCATCGTCGAAGCCGAACGATACGAGCGTGTGAGCGATGTTCGGCCCCATCCAGTAGGAAAGTACCAGGTCGGCGCTACGCAGGCGGGTAAGGTCGTAGGTACGGTTCTCCCAACGCGGCGTGTAATCGGTTTCACTGCGCCATTCGAAGTTGCGTACATTTTTCAGTTGAACATGATCGCCGTCGATCCTGGCCTCCAGCAACTGGGCGACATCGTCAGCCCATGCGCGTTGGTGTGATGGCTGCAGCGCTCCCCACCACATGAGCAGGGCTGCCGTTGCGGCCCCGAACACGAATCCGGCAATCCTGCGTGTCCGTCTTTCAAGCAGGCCTGCCAGCGACACCGCGACGGACAGCCCCGAGGCAGACCACGCCAGAGTGGCGATCCAGCGAGCCCCTGGATGTTGCGGCATCTGGTGCCACAGGGCCAGGGCGCCCCACGCAGTCAGCAATAGCACCGCAATGCCGATCACCAGGCGCATGGGGAGGTGCCTGACTTTTTGCGTCACCTTGCTCATCGAGGCTCCAAAAGCTCAAGCAGCAGTTGCCGATGCGCATCCTGTAACTGCACCAGCGCTATGGAAGGGTTGCCCCTGGATAGCATTGACGAGCTCAGCCATAGCAGTGCGGGAGCGAGTGCCAGCGGGAAAAAGTGCTCGGTCAAGACGCCCGGACGAATGATGCCCCGTTCTATGTTGCGTTGGATGATGAGCTGCGCCCGCTCTTTCAGTCCGTGCGCAACTTCGTTGTGCCAACGCTGCACCAGCTCTGGTGTTCTGGCGCTTTCGGCCAGAAGCAGCCGGTAAATCGACATCGTGGCAGGGGAGCTAAAGGTCGCGTATAGGCGATCCAGGTAGACATCTACCAGCTCTGGCAACGTCAGATCTTCATCCGGGAGCCAGCCCTGGAAATCGCAAATCTGCTTTGTCGTACGTTCGAGCAAGGCATGAAAAATTTCTTCCTTGCTTTTGAAGTGGGCGTAGATGCCAGCCTTGGACAAGCCTGCGCATTCCGCCAGGCGCTCCATTGACACGGCGTTGTACGTCCGATCCGCGAATTCGACCGAGGCCGCGTCGAGTATTTCTTCTTTTCTGGCGGCAGAGGACAGGTAGCGGCGCTTGTCGGGCGCGTCATCTTTCTTGGGTAGCATTCAAAGGCTCTGTTCAAAGATCTGAGGGGTGTTCCCACGGGCCGGTCACCGGCTCTACCAGAAATCAGGGCCTTCCTTGAACCCAAGCCGGCAGCTCGAATTGATCTGCGTCAATGACCGACGAGCCCGCTGATTGCGGTTCCCGCTGATTGCGGTTCCCGGATTGTAACGTATAATTAAAAACAACCGTCCAGTGGTTTGTTTTCAAATTTCACGATGCAAGCCAACTCAGAGGCGCGAACGAACCCGGCACATCGGGATGTGACACAGGAAGAGCAGCTAATCAACCA
>NZ_JACHGR010000014.1 GCF_014202415.1 Tolumonas osonensis | reverse complement strand
TCTCTCAATGAGGAGCCAAACTTGAATCGAGCTACTGCATAAAGACCCTCAACGGCCATTGAGGGTGGGCCTCTAATTTACCCGTTTTATTGAACTCATTAACCATACAAGGACTTAATAGGCTTAAACGGTTATTAGATTAATAGGCTGGCTCAGTCAGTTCTGTGATAGTTTCCGGTCATCAAGCATCGATAGGAGTTTTTTCCCAAGTCACGATCCGTCGAATTCATACTCCGCCTCGAATCCGGGTGTAAGACAATAAATCCAGCCTGTTCCTACTAATTCATCCTTATTCAGCTCTAATCTGATTTGAGCCAATATATCTACTGCGATTTTTATGTCAGAATTCAATACTGACTTTAATCTGTTAAACTTTTGGTGCTCTTGTGGCTACAGACCGCTGGTTATCTGTTGAAGAAATCGCAGAACATTTGGGTGTAAGCAAGGACACTGTCTACGCGTGGATCAACAAGAAGTCGATGCCAGCTCATCGGGTAGGCAGACCGTGGAAGTTTAAAGCTGACGAAGTAGACTTGTGGGTAAGGTCGGGCGGAGCTTCTGATGTCTTTAAGGAAGATAACAAGGAAGATAAATAGTATGGCCTTGAACGAAGCGGATACTTGTCGAGTCTATGTGACGCCAAAACTTAAAGAGTCTGGTTGGGAAAACAATCCTAGCGCAATAACTGAACAGTACACATTTACCGATGGTCGAGTTCAATTTAAGGGCAGCAAAGTTCAGCGTGGGGAGCAAAAGCGAGCTGATTATTTACTTAAGTACACTCGTGATTTTCCTATTGCCGTTGTTGAGGCTAAACCTGAAAACAGCCCTGTAGGGCAAGGGATGCAACAGGCAAAAGATTACGCAGAAATCTTAGGGCTAAAGTTTGCTTACTCAACCAATGGTCATGAGATCCTAGAGTTTGACTACACCACTGGTGAAGAGCATTTATTGTCGCTTTTCCCAACCCCTGATGAGTTATTCAAGCGGCTTTGTGGCGATGAAGGTTTAAAGGATGAAGATCTTGATACCTTGCTGTCCCCTTACCACCATGTTTCGGGTTATTCCCCGCGTTACTACCAACAAATAGCCATAAACCGGGCAGTTCAGTCGGTGCTTCAAGGTAAAAAGCGCTCATTAATTACGATGGCAACGGGTACGGGTAAGACTGTCGTCGCTTTTCAAATTAGTTGGAAGCTGTGGAGTGCTCGCTGGAATCGCACGGGAGACTACAGAAAGCCTCGTATTCTATTTTTGGCAGATAGAAATGTGTTGGTCGATGACCCAAAGGATAAAACATTTACCCCGTTTGGTGATGCCAGGCACAAAATTGAAGGCGGCAAAGTTGTTAAAAGTCGTGAAATTTATTTTGCCATTTATCAGTCCATTGCCAGTGATGAGCGTCGTCCTGGCTTGTATAAAGAATTTCCGCAAGACTTCTTTGATCTAATTATCATTGATGAATGTCACCGAGGCAGTGCCCGCGACAACAGTAACTGGCGCGAAATTCTGGAGTATTTTGAGCCAGCCTTTCAAATCGGTATGACTGCGACGCCGCTGCGTGAAGATAACCGCGATACTTATCGCTATTTTGGCAACCCCATCTACACCTACAGTTTGCGCCAAGGTATTGATGACGGATTTCTTGCGCCATACCGCGTACACCGAGTTATTTCGGAAGTCGATGCGGCAGGTTGGCGACCAAGCAAAGGCGATGTAGACCGCTTTGGACGAGAAATCCCAGATGGTGAATACCAAACCAAGGACTTTGAACGGGTTATCGCGTTAAAGGCTCGAACAGATGCGTTTGCTAAGCATCTCACCGACTTTATGAAGCGAACCGATCGTTTTGCAAAAACGATCGTGTTTTGTGTCGATCAAGAACACGCCGATGAAATGCGTCGGGCGCTCAATAACTTGAATTCTGACTTGACACGCAAGCATCCAGATTACGTTGCACGTGTGACATCAGAAGAAGGGAAAATTGGCAAAGGGCACCTCAGTCGTTTTCAAGAGTTGGAAACCAGTACCCCAGTGATACTGACCACTTCACAGCTATTAACAACGGGGGTCGATGCGCCAACCTGTAAAAATGTTGTGCTTGCGCGTGTTGTGAACTCAATGAGTGAGTTCAAGCAAATTGTGGGCCGTGGTACTCGCCTACGCGAAGATTACGGCAAGCTGTGGTTCAACATCATTGATTATACCGGCTCCGCCACACAAAATTTTGCTGATCCTGACTTTGACGGTTACCCAGAAATTGAAGATGAAGTGGTGATTGATGAGGACGGTGAAGAAGTGGTGGATGACACTTTAACACCAGAGAGTGAAGAGTTAGAGGTTGCTGAAGAGACGGTTGAATACGAAGTGAATACTGAAGGTGAAGGCGCTGATGATGAAGAGGAGCACGAACCGAGAAAGTACTACGTAGACGGTGGCAGCGTTAAAATTACGTCTCATTTGGTCTATGAGTTAGACGAAGACGGTAAACAGCTTCGTGTCATCCAATATACCGACTACACCGCAGAAAAGGTAAAGACCCTCTTTTCCTCACTGGATGAACTAAAAGATAGCTGGGCTAACCCGTTAAAGAGAGAAGAGATCATTCTCGAATTACAAGAGCGCGGGATCCAGTTTGATGATTTGGTGGCAGAGTCGGGTAAAACCGATGCAGATCCATTGGATTTACTTTGTCACATAGCATTTAACGTACCGCTGCGAACCAGAAAAGAGCGCGCTGACTATTTGAAGAAAAACAAACCGGACTTTTTTGATCAGTACGGCCCAGAGGCCCGCGCGATCTTAACGTCTTTACTGGACAAATACACCGACCACGGCCCCAAGCAATTCAGTATTCCGGATTCGCTACAGGTACCGCCTATTTCTGAATATGGCAATGTGATGGAAATAGCCAATCTCTTTGGCGGCGCATTGCAAATGAAAAACGCCGTGGACCAATTACAAACGCTGCTCTATAGCCAGCAATAACAGAAGTGACGACACGATTTATGGCACGAACAAAGAAAGCAGATCAGCCGATGACCACCGCCCAGCAATTAGGTGCGATTGTTAAATCGTCTCGGCAAATCATGCGTAAAGATAAAGGCTTAAATGGCGATCTCGACCGCCTGCCAATGCTCACTTGGATCATGTTTTTGAAGTTTCTCGACGACTTAGAACAAATGCGAGAAACCGAAGCCGTGCTAGAAGGAAAAAGCTTTCAGCCAGCCATCGAAGCGCCATACCGCTGGCGAGACTGGGCAGCAATTGAAGGTGGTATCACCGGCGACGAGCTGATTGCCTTTATTAACAATGATGAAGCAATGCGACCTGATGGCACGCGTGGCATCGGTTTGTTTGCCTACTTGCGTAGCCTGCAAGGTGACAACGGTGGTGATCGCAGAGATGTGATTGCGACCGTGTTTAAAGGCATGCAAAACCGCATGATCAACGGCTATTTGTTACGTGATGTTGTCGACAAAATAAACGGCATTCATTTCAACTCATCTGAAGAGATGCACACCTTAAGCCGCCTTTACGAAACCATGCTGCGTGAAATGCGCGATGCTGCTGGCGACTCCGGCGAGTTTTATACTCCGCGTCCAGTGGTTCGCTTTATGGTTGAGGTGATGGACCCGCAGTTGGGTGAGTCTGTATTGGACCCAGCCTGCGGCACGGGTGGTTTTTTGGTTGAAGCGTTCGAACACCTAGAGCGCCAGTGTAAAACAGTCGAAGACCGCGAAGTATTGCAAGAAAGCAGTATCTTTGGCGGTGAAGCCAAATCGTTGCCTTACCTGTTGGTACAAATGAACCTGTTATTGCATGGTTTGGAATACCCAAGAATTGACCCAGAAAATAGCCTGCGTTTTCCACTACGAGAGATGGGCGACAAAGATCGTGTGGATGTGATCTTAACCAACCCACCGTTTGGTGGTGAGGAAGAAAAAGGCATTCTTGGTAACTTCCCGGAAGATATGCAAACCGCCGAAACCGCAATGCTGTTCCTTCAATTGATCATGCGTAAACTCAAACGCCCTGGTCATGGTTCAGACAATGGCGGTCGCGCCGCGGTTGTTGTACCAAATGGCACGTTATTCAGTGATGGTATCAGCGCACGCATTAAAGAAGAGCTGTTAAAGAACTTTAATCTGCATACCATTGTTCGTTTGCCGGAAGGGGTATTCGCGCCTTATACCGACATTCCAGCAAACGTTCTTTTCTTTGATCGTTCTGGCCCAACAGAAGATATTTGGTTCTATCAAATAGAGACACCGGAAGGCCGAAAAAAATACACCAAGACTAAACCGATGGAGTATTGTGAGTTTAGTGACTGCCTAGCATGGTGGGGTAATCGCAAAGTTACAAATCAAGCTTGGACTATAAAGGCTAATGATGTTCTCAAGTATCATGACGATGGCAAACTTCTCGAAGTTAATCTAGATCGTAAAAATCCTTATAGTTTAGAGGCGCTTGAGCATTTACCGCCAATTCAATTAATTGAAAAAATACAAGGAAAAGAATTAGAAATATTGGATTTGCTGAAAGAAATGAAAGCGCATTTACAGGCGGAAATCTAATATGATCGGTGATTTTGCGCTACAAATCGATAGATATGAGCCAGTTGAGTCTGGTCAGGTTTATAGAATGCTTGGCATGCGCTCTAAAATTGGCGGACCATTTATTAGAGAAACCAAGTCAGGTTCAGAAATATCAGCCGCAAAGCTAAATAAAGTTAAAGCTGGTGATTTTATTTACAGCCGATTGTTTGCTTGGCAAGGGTCGTTTGGACTTATACCTGAGGAGATGGATGGTTGTTATGTGTCTAATGAATTTCCTTTGTATGAATTAGATACATCAAAAGTAATACCTGAATATTTGGTTTATTGGTTTGGTCTTCCTCATGTCCAAAAAATGGTTGAAGCTGATTGCTCTGGCTCCACGCCTGGAACACGAAACAGATTCAAAGAAATATTTTTTGAAAGATTAGATATTGAGCTTCCTTCGATAGAACAACAAAAGAGTATTGTAAAAAGCATCCAGCTATTGGAGCAAAAGAGAAGCGCTGTTATTGATTTGAGATCTACAGTGTTGGCTGATGCGCAAGCAATGCTGAGTAGTGCCTTTCATAAGTTAATTGAAGGCGCTGTCTACAAGCCGATGTCGGAAGTGGCTCCGATTGTTAGAAGACAAATTGAAATTACAGTTAATGGCGAATATCCAGAACTGGGTGCTCGGTCTTTTGGCAAAGGTATTTTCCACAAGCCCACGTTAATCGGTGCGGAACTCGATTGGCAAAAGCTGTATGCCGTCCACTCTGGTGATCTGGTCTTAAGTAATATTAAGGCTTGGGAAGGCGCTATTGCTGCTGCTGGAGATAATGATCACGGTCGAGTTGGGTCGCACAGATATATCACATGTGTGCCTGTAGAAGGGGTAACAACTGCAAACTTTCTGGCGTTTTATCTTCTGACTCAAGAGGGTATTGAACAAGTACAGGCAGCTTCGCCTGGTAGTGCAGACCGAAACCGAACCTTAGCGATGAAAAGATTAGAGAAAATTAAGGTTCCTGTTCCTGATTACGATAAGCAGCTTTGGTTTAATCAACTGCAAAGCTATGTTGAAAAAATCAAACAAGCTCAATCAGAAAATGCAACTGAGTTAGAGGCTCTGATGCCTTCAATTTTAGATAAAGCCTTTAAGGGAGAATTGGTTTAATGTCTATGCCTGCACCGACGCTTGCTTATGATGCTGGCACCGAGCCTGTTATTGCTCATGGCTTGTCTTATCAGGACGAGCAAGTGAGCGAGATGTTAGCTGGCCCCGTAAAGCATATTTTGCAAGATACCGCAGGCAATGATGAGCTCCAAGAGTTACTTGGCAGTGTGGTGAGCACGGAATTTGAGCAAGAGGGTTTACGCCAAGCGCTGATCGATGAAACCGTGCCAGATAATTGGCGAGTAGGCGAAGCCATTGCCGAAGCCTTTGTGGCAGATAAAGGCAATTGCGTGTTTCCGTGGCCCACAGGGCGTGATCTTAAAAACCCGAATGCCAGCCCAGCAGGGTGCGATTTGACTGGATTTCAACCTGTAAACGATGCTGAGCTTTCCTACCGTTTTGCGTTTGGTGAAGTAAAAACGTCTGAAGAGAACAAAGCGCCACCAAGCGTGATGACCAGCTTGGGTACCCAATTGTTTGGGCTACGAGATAATCGCCAAGTAAAAGATGCCCTATTACGTTATTTAGGACTCCATGCGGTGCGAGCACCTTGGGAACCGATGTTTAAAAGCGCTGCCAAACGCTATTTGAGCTCGAACACAACGGACGTTGCTGTTTATGGTGTTTTGGTGCGCGATATTGCCCCAAGCGCTTCTGATATTGCTGGCCGAGCAAAAGCACTGGCGGCCGATTGTCCAGTGCAAACTGATATTGAAATGTACGCTTTATACCTTCCCCTAAACATGATTGGTACGCTGTCTGCTCGTGCTCAAGCGGCTATGCAGGAGGCGTCATGACGCTTTCACAAGAGCACTTACTACAGGTAGATCAGCATTGGGCTGTTCAGTCCATTAGCGCTGAGCGGCGTGATACGGCTATGGAAATGGCGGAGCGGCGCTTGGTTGATGTGGCGCTGGGTAATCTACTCGAACATGCGGCAACTGAGTTTGACAGTGACTTGTTAGAGCAAGTAGCAACAGCGTATGAGTTGGCCGCGATCGAAGGCATTGGCGCTTTGTTGCACCCTGTTGCCAATCAGGACAATAAAAATATTCGTGAGCTTGCACAAGCTGGCGCGTTTCGAGCGTTCGGGCTTTATCGTGTGTTACCCGTACCGAGTGACAATGAGGCGCGCTTGTTTCATGTGTTGCATGTGTCGGGTTTGGCGTATTGCGCCGATCGCTGGACCGATTTACGTCGATGGTTTGAAGAGCAGAACAGTACATTAGCAGTACCCAGTGTGGCAGGTGTTACTTGGGATAAGCGTCTGCTTTACCGAATTTTTGATTGTTGGTTACGACTACTACGTAAAAACCGCTGGGACGACTTAGATCAGATTTCAGAGATTGTACTTGGTTTACGAAACGATCAAGCGAACTACGAAAAAGCGTTACTAGAACAAACTCAAGGTGCAGAGGCGCAAAGCATAGCAATGCGTTTAGTGGCGCTTTATCACTGGGCCAAAGCAACAGAGCGTTTAGCGGTGTACATGCTGCAAGGCGAACCGGTAGCGATCGATGCACAATTAGATCAGCATTTTGAAGCGGCGCAAAAAGCGGCACAAGCCTCGAAAGACCCGCAGCTCGAAATGATTTTACGCTGGTTACATGTCGCAAGCCGAAAAATGGTCGCTGGCTCTTTATGGTGGGTGGCGCATACGGTTAACTCCCGTGTGACCCGCTTTGTTTCCCATGTGACTAAGCACAAGAGCTTATTTGAACTGTTACCTCCGCAACGAGCGGCACTGCAAGAGCAAGGTTTACTCGATCAAGCCAGTAGAGCGGTAATTGTTGATTTGCCTACATCCGGCGGTAAAACCGCGCTGGCACAGTTCCGCATGTTGCAAGCGCTGAATCAGTTTGATCAGGATGATGGTTGGGTGGCCTATGTTGCGCCAACTCGCGCTTTGGTTTCTCAAATTACCCGTCGATTACGTGAAGATTTTGGCCCATTAGGTATTCAAGTTGAGCCGTTAACTGGCGCCGTTGAAGTGGATGCCTTTGAAGAAGCTCTTTTGGATCAAGCACGTGCTTTTCAGGTTTTGGTTGCTACACCAGAGAAACTTCAATTGGTGATGAGGAATAAAAAAGTAGCTCGCCCACTTGCTTTGGTCGTTATGGACGAAGCTCACAATATTGAAGATGAATCGCGTGGATTGCGGATTGAACTTCTGCTTGCAACGATTAAGCAAGAATCACCTCGGGCGAACTTCTTACTCTTGATGCCATTTGTTCCGAATGCTAACGATTTAGCTCAATGGCTAGCGGCTGATCGTGGCCGAAGCATTAGCTTGGGCACCTCTGCTTGGCAACCCAATGAGAGAATTGTTGGTCTATTTGATATTCATAAAGGTGAAAAAGCTGGTGATTGGAGTTTAAGTTTTGAAACTTTGACGACCACTCAACGGACGATTCACCTTAAGGGAACCCATAAAGTAGATGGTAATAGGCCTCTGCAAAAGCTGAATTATACAAAGGCTAAGGGTGTAACGACACAAGCTGTCGCTATGGCTAAGGTGTTCTCTAAGCGCGGTACTAGCATTGCTGTAGCGCAGACGATTCCAGATGCTTGGAGTATTGCTCGTAAAGTTGCCGCAGAGCTTGAACCTTTCGTTCAGGTGCACGAAGACATTAAATTGGTTCAGCGTTTTCTTGCTGCTGAGATTAGTGAAGACTTCGAGTTAATTGATATGCTGTCAAAAGGTGTCGTTGTGCATCATGCTGGTTTACCTGCTGAGGCGCTTTCATTAATCGAGTGGCTTACAGAAGCTGGCCATATTCGAGTGATGTGTGCGACGACAACCATTGCACAAGGGCTTAATTTCCCTGTTTCATCAGTTTTTCTTGCGACGAGAAAATTGCCTTACGGCAATGAAATGTCGCATCGGGCATTTTGGAACCTCGCGGGGCGTGCTGGGCGTATAGGCCACGACAGCGTCGGCGTTATCGGTATTGCAGCAGGTGCACAGCCGAATGAAATCAGACAGTATGTTAGTGACGCAACCGCATCGTTAGTTTCTCGACTGGAAGGGATGCTGGATGATCTTCAAGCTGCGGGTGAATTAGCAAACTTATCTTGGATTATGCAGCAAGAGCAATGGGCTGACTTCAGAAGCTATATCGCTCATTTGTGGAATGAAAAACGTAACTTGGACGTTGTGATTGGTGAGGCCGAACAATTATTGCGAAATACCTACGGGTTTGGTTCTCTTCGAGCTAAGGCTGATCAAGCTTCGCAAGAAAAAGCCGATGCTCTTCTTGAGGCCACTAAAGGATATGTTAGACAGTTAGCTGAGCATCCAGAAAATGCATCGTTGGCTGATGTTACCGGCTTCTCACCAGAGGGAGTTCGTTCAACATTATTGGATTTGAATAACCTTGAAAACAAATTAACGCTTGCAGATTGGGAGCCTTCGAGTCTGTTTGGCGATAAATCGAAGTCTGTGTTGCCAAGCTTAATGGGGATTATGCTCAGGGTTCCACAGTTACAAGAGAGCTTGCGAGAAATCAGTAAAGGGCAAGGTAATAGTCATCGGAAACTTGCTGATATTACCCAGGCTTGGGTAACAGGTAGTTCCATTGAATCTATAGCGAAGACTTATTTTGAAGGTGATAACCTTACAGATCAAATCTCTAAAGCTTGTAGAGCCGTGTATAGAGACTTGGCCAACAATGGCGCTTGGGGGTTGTCGGCATTAAGTAAAATGCCAACTTCAGGGCTTGATTTTGAAGCCATGACAGACGAAGAAAAGCGTAGATTAAATAACCTCCCTGCGATGCTTTACCATGGTGTGAAAACCGAAGAAGGTGTTTTGATGCGCATGAACAGCGTTCCACGAAGCATTGCTGAACGTGCCGGTGAAGACTTTAAGGCTCGAACCGAAGCTGGTGCGGAAAATACTCTGTCGCCTCGAAAAGCCAGTGAATATTTGAAATCTTTGAAATCAGATGATTGGGCTCGTTTAAGGCCTGATAATTCATCACTGTCTGGTGAGGACTATTTAAAGGTGTGGAAGCGACTTTCCGGAGGTTAAACGGAGAGTTTATTTTTGCACCACCACAATCACTTAGCAGCATTAGCTACACCCAAAATGCAGATAATACACTATCACCAATGACAGTTGGATTGATAAGACTATACATGTGTTAAAAGTCATCTTTTGCAAATTGGGGGAACAACCATATTTCTGATGACAGTCAGACTTCGGCGAAAAACAATACCGCCGTTATTTCCCTGATTATTGTAGGCAACTGCTGCTTAGTGTTTCTATCGGTGATGTGACTGGAAAATCGATTAATATGCTCGGTGATGATTTTTAAGACATCTTTCTATTGTTGAACATACACACATGATTTGAACGCCAGAATGGTGCAGTGTGTTATAAAAACATGGATTAGTTCTTAATTAACAACAATCAACTATAAAAGTTTAAGAAAGTTTTGTTAAAAAAATACGGCTTTATATTATTTTTTTCTAATATTTATTCTTGAATTAAATGTAAAAAAACACCCTAAATTGATTGATTTTTCATCAAAAAAGGGTGTTTTAGTTTAAGAATATAATGTCAACCTACAGGAATGAAATTTCCCTGGCTTGTTGCATTATCCGCTTACAGTACCCAGCGGTGCAGGGCAGATGCAATACCACTATCATCATTGCTGCAGGTGACAAAATCAGCGTATTGTTGTACTTCTGGTGTCGCATTACCCATAGCCACGCCTAAGCCAACTTTCTGAAACATACTGATGTCATTGTGGTTATCACCAAATGCAATGACCTGCTCCAGATTCATCCCTCGGTTTACCACCCACTCAGCCAGACGGTTACCTTTACTATTACCCATATTGACTATTTCCAGACCATTAGGTGCAGTCCGGTCATAATTAATCGCTAAATTTTCAGGTAATGCGGCGATAAAGCTATCAATCCCTTTGGCGGTTGCATGTGATAGTTCTATTTTCCATAAAGGTATATGGGTTTCGCATAAGGTGGCGAGAGAACGGTGTTCAATAAAGTTTGGGTACTTATTGAATCCTGATGGAAGGTGACACAGGTGATCTTTAATTTTAAGAACATGTTCATTATCCGGGCGGTGACCAATCCCGTCTGAAAAATGACAAATCGCATCCAGTTTTAATGAGTCAATCAGGGGGAATAATTGATGCCATTGCCAGCTTTGTAATGGTTTCCCGATAGTGATTTGTTCTGTCTGTGCATCATAAATATAAGCACCGTTGGCACAAATCAAAGGGGTGTCCAACTTCAGCTGATGGTGAGTTGGACAGGCCATCATATGATGACGCCCTGTCACCAGAATAACCTCAATTCCCTTACTTCTTGCTTGCTGCAGAGCGTCAATCGTTTCAGGGGTTACGGAATGCTCACTGGTTAATAATGTACCGTCCATATCTAAGGCAATAACAGCTATATCTGCCATGTTCATCTATCTCTTGTCTGATTTATTAACCATAGGCTGAAACTTTAACGTTTCTTTTTCAAGAGACAGATACAGGAAAAAATCCCGGTTATCCATTAACAGAGATATCACACTAAGTTATTAGTCATAAGCGCAACGAGAAATATATTGGCTCTGCCATATGGCTTTACGTAAACTTGCGGCTCTTTTGAGCATTTAGCACTGGGATTTGCAGTATGTCAGACATTTTGAATAGTTTAATTATGGGGATCGTGGAAGGCATAACAGAGTTTCTGCCTGTATCTAGCACTGGGCATCTGATTGTCACGAAAGAACTACTGAAATTTGAAGGTAGTGAAACGTTTGAAGTTGTTATTCAGCTCGGCGGTGTACTAGCTGTCATGTGGTTCTACTTTCAGACCATTCTGCAACAAGTGAAAAATGTAGCCACTGATGCTGCGGTACGCCGTTTCTGGGCTGCGGTGATCATCGCTTTCCTGCCTGCTGCCTTTGTTGGTTTGGCATTTCACCACTATATTACGGAATACCTGTTCAACAGCGTTACTGTAGCATGCAGTCTGATCGTGGGCGGTATTATCATGTGGTGGATCGAAGGTGTAGCGTTTAAACCCCGCACACTGGCATTTGAGCAGATCACCCTCAAGCAGGCCCTGGCGATTGGTTGTGCTCAGTTATGTGCTTTGATCCCTGGTGTAAGCCGTAGCGCTTCGACCATCATGGGTGGGATGTTAACCGGTCTGGATCGTTCTACTGCGACAGGATTCAGTTTCTTCCTTTCTATTCCAACTCTGGGCGCTGCCAGTATTTATTCGCTGCTCAAAGATCTGAACGGAGTCGGTGAGCACGGTATCGTTAACATCAGTGTGGGTCTGATATCTTCATTTATTGTCAGCTTACTCTCTATCGGTTGGTTATTACGTTATATCAGTAAGCACAATTTCCGTGGTTTTGCAGTTTATCGAATCATCGCAGGTGTGATCATTTTGATCTTGTCATACGCAGGTTTCTTTACGTCAGCAGCGTAATTTCAGCCTTTAACACAGCAAATTGCTGGATATAACGGCAATTTGCTGTAAAAAGCAGCAATCAGAAAAGATCTTGCAAAAAAGGGGTTGATCAAAAAACTTTGCTCCCTATAATGCGCCCTCACTGACACGGCAGACGCCGCAACGAACTGAGGAATCAGCGAGTTACGTCAGTAAAGAT
>NZ_JACHGR010000013.1 GCF_014202415.1 Tolumonas osonensis | reverse complement strand
ATGGTAATGCCAGGCGACAACATCAAGATGGTAGTCACCCTGATCCACCCAATCGCGATGGATGAAGGTCTGCGTTTTGCAATCCGTGAAGGCGGCCGTACCGTAGGCGCGGGTGTTGTTGCTAAAGTAATCGAATAATTCTTTTTCGGTTACAAATATAAACAAAGCCCCTATAATCGGGGCTTTGTTATCTTAGGGGCGTAGTTCCAATTGGTAGAACAGCGGTCTCCAAAACCGATGGTTGGGGGTTCGAATCCCTCCGCCCCTGCCAATACCGCAAATAGCGGATTTAATGCACTGAAAAGCGAATACAGGTAGATTGTATGAGTGTGAATACCGAGAGCCAGAGCCAAAGCAAAGGAAAAAACATCGCATTGTGGGGGCTGGTTTTCATTCTTCTGGCAGCTGCGGTGGTTGGTAATTCAGTTTTTGCTGAAAAGTCACTGTTGATCCGTATTGTCGCAGTAGTCATTGTGTTTGCTATAGCCGCGGTGACCGCAATGCAGACGATTCAGGGTAAAGCACTGCTTACTTTTAGTCGTGAATCCATCAAGGAAGTCCGTAAAGTAGTGTGGCCAACCCGCCAGGAAACTATTCAGACAACCCTGATCATCTTTGCATTTACCGTTGTCGTGGGCCTATTCTTATTCTTAATCGATGGTGCTCTGATTTGGCTGGTCGAGTTAATCACCGGAATGAAGGGGTAATCAATGTCAGAACAACGTATGAGATGGTATGTTGTGCAGGCCTTTTCCGGTTTTGAAGGCCGCGTAGCCAAATCCCTGAAAGAACATATCAAAATGCACGGCATGGAAGATCTATTCGGTGAGGTGTTAGTCCCTACCGAAGAAGTCGTAGAAATGCGCGCCGGGCAAAAACGTAAAAGCGAACGTAAATTTTTCCCGGGCTATGTCCTGGTTCAAATGATCATGAACGATGCAACATGGCATCTGGTTCGTAACGTTCCTCGTGTAATGGGTTTCATCGGCGGCACATCCGATCGTCCTGCACCTATTACCGACAAAGAAGCAGATGCAATTCTGAACCGCCTGCAGGAGTCTGCAGATAAGCCAAAACATAAGACTCTGTTTGAGCCAGGCGAAGTCATTCGCGTATCAGACGGTCCGTTTGCTGACTTCAATGGTACGGTTGAAGAAGTGGATTATGAGAAGAGCCGCCTGAAGGTTTCTGTTCTGATTTTCGGTCGTGCTACACCGGTTGAACTTGATTTCAGCCAGGTAGAAAAAGTTTAAGATTATTTGTTGTACGGGGCAGCGGTTATCCCTATAATTCGCTGCCCCTTTTCTATTGGGGAGCCTATGACGAGTTTACTCCGAGGCGCTAGAACCCACATTTGAGGTAATTTAAAAATGGCAAAGAAAGTTTCAGCTTATATCAAGCTGCAAGTTAAAGCCGGTATGGCGAATCCATCTCCGCCAGTTGGTCCAGCACTGGGTCAGCACGGTGTTAACATCATGGAATTCTGTAAAGCGTTCAACGCTCGTACAGAAAAACTGGAAAAAGGCGCGCCTACTCCAGTTGTAATCACTGTATACAGTGACCGTTCTTTCACTTTCGAAACTAAGACTCCACCTGCTTCTTTCCTGCTGAAAAAAGCGGCTGGTATCACGTCTGGTTCTTCCAAACCACACAAAGACAAAGTTGGTAAAGTGACTCACGCTCAACTGCTGGAAATCGCTAAGACCAAAGAACCAGATATGACTGGTGCTGATCTGGAAGCGAAAGCCCGCTGTATCGCTGGCTCTGCCCGTTCAATGGGTCTGGTAGTGGAGGAATAAGACAATGGCTAAACTGACTAAGCGCATGCGCGTAATTCGTGAAAAGGTTGATGGTACTAAAGAGTACGGCATCACCGAAGCTGTTGCCTTACTGAAAGAACTGGCTACTGCTAAGTTCGTTGAAAGCGTTGACGTAGCTGTTAACCTCGGCATCGACGCTCGTAAATCAGACCAGAACGTTCGTGGTGCAACTGTACTGCCTCACGGTACCGGTCGTACTGTTCGCGTAGCTGTATTTACTCAGGGCGCTAACGCTGAAGCTGCAACTGCAGCCGGCGCTGACCTGGTAGGTATGGACGACCTGGCTGAACAGGTTAAACGTGGTGAACTGAACTTTGACGTTGTTATTGCTTCTCCGGATGCAATGCGCGTTGTTGGTCAGCTGGGTCAAATCCTGGGCCCACGTGGTCTGATGCCAAACCCGAAAGTTGGTACTGTAACCCCTAACGTTGCTGAAGCAGTTAAAAACGCTAAAGCGGGTCAGGTTCGTTACCGTAACGACAAGAATGGTATCATCCATTCTACCATTGGTAAGGTTGACTTCACTGAAGCTCAGCTGAAAGAGAACTTGGAATCACTGCTGGTTGCGCTGAAAAAAGCGAAGCCATCTACTTCTAAAGGCCAATTCATCAAGAAAGTTAGCCTGTCTACCACTATGGGTGCAGGTATGGCTGTTGATCAGGCTTCTCTGGATACCAACGCTGCGTAAGCGCATATTTACTAGGGGCAAGGTTATAGTCTATAATCTTGCCCCTTAGTTTGGTTGGGGGTCTCGACTCCCGTCCAAGACCGCAGGTGGTGTAAACCTTAATTTTCCTGCGTAGACGGTGCCGGAACCCAGCGAGAAAGATTTCTTTCTTCTGGATCTGCCACCGAGTTCTCTCTGAAAAGAGAGGTGTTGACAGCTCTGGGTTCGCCCAGATTATTTCCAGGAGTAAGCCAATGGCGTTAGGACTCGAAGACAAAAAAGCGATTGTCGCTGAAGTCAGCGAAGCTGCCAAAGGCGCACTGTCTGCTGTTGCTGCCGATTCACGCGGCGTAACCGTAGCCAAGATGACCGCTCTGCGTCAGTCTGCTCGTGAAGCAGGCGTTTACATGCGTGTTGTTCGTAACACTCTGCTGACTCGTGCAGTAGAAGGTTCCGACTTCGAATGCATGAAAGACGTATTTGTTGGTCCAACCCTGATCGCGTTCTCTAACGAACACCCGGGCGCTGCTGCTCGTCTGTTCAAAGAGTTTGCTAAAGGGAACGACAAGTTCTCTATCAAGGGTGGTGCGTTCCAGGGTGAATTCATCCCTGCAGCTCAAATTGATCGTCTGGCAACTCTGCCAACTTACGAAGAAGCAATTGCGAAACTGATGGCGACTATGAAAGAAGCTTCAGCTGGCAAGCTGGTTCGTACTCTGGCAGCTCTGCGCGACAAGAAAGAAGCCGAAGCGGCTTAATTCTTGTAACAGAACAGATTATTTTTATTTTTAATACTTCAACGACAGGAATTTTTTCTCATGTCTATCACTAAAGATCAAATCATCGAAGCAGTTGCTTCTATGTCCGTAATGGAAGTTGTAGAACTGATCACCGCTATGGAAGAGAAGTTCGGTGTTTCTGCTGCTGCTGCTGTTGCAGCTGCTCCTGCTGCTGCAGAAGCTGTAGAAGAAAAAACTGAATTCGACGTAATCCTGACTGCGGCTGGTGCTAACAAAGTAGCAGTAATCAAGGCAGTTCGTAGTGCAACTTCTCTGGGTCTGAAAGAAGCTAAAGACCTGGTAGAAGCGGCTCCAACTCCAGTTAAAGAAGCAATCTCTAAAGAAGAAGCTGAAGCTCTGAAGAAAGAGCTGGAAGCTGCAGGTGCTTCTGTTGAGATCAAATAATCTACTTAACAGTAGGTTAGCGGCCTGATAAAACAGGCTAGGGCTGGTGAAGAAATTTCACCGGCCCTTTTGCGCTGTAAGCCACAGGATTTCACATTGCTCACCTGGGCTTATAATTACGTACGAAACGTACGATCGTAGCAATGATACAGAACTGCTCTGGCCAGAGCAGCTTGGGTCACTTATCAGCGAGCTGAGGAACCCTATGGTTAACTCTTATACCGAAAAAAAACGCATTCGTAAGGACTTCGGTAAGCGTGATCAGGTACTGGAAACGCCTTATCTCTTGTCCATTCAGCTGGACTCCTTCAAACAATTCCTTGATGCCGACCCGGAAGGGGCGTACGGGCTTGAGGCTGCATTCCGCAGCGTATTCCCCATTACCAGCTATTCTGGTACTGCGGAGCTGCAATATGTCAGCTATCGCTTGGGAGAACCGGTCTTTGACGTAAAAGAGTGTCAGATCCGTGGCGTCACCTATTCAGCTCCATTGCGCGTGAAGTTGCGCTTAGTGCTGTTTGACAAAGAAGCGGCGGCAGGCACTGTCAAAGAAATTAAAGAACAAGAAGTATACATGGGCGAAATCCCGCTGATGACCGATAACGGTACTTTTGTTATCAATGGTACTGAGCGTGTTATCGTTTCCCAGCTGCATCGCAGCCCAGGCGTGTTCTTTGATCACGATAAGGGTAAAACCCACTCTTCAGGTAAGGTTCTGTATAACGCACGCGTTATTCCTTACCGTGGTTCCTGGTTGGATTTCGAATTTGATGCTAAAGACAACCTGTTTGTGCGTATTGACCGCCGCCGTAAATTGCCGGCGACCATTATTCTGCGCGCATTAGAATTTACTACTGAAGAGATCCTTGCGACTTTCTTCGAGACCATTAAATTCGAAATCAAAGACGGCAAAGTTCTGATGGAACTGGTACCGGAACGTCTGCGTGGTGAAACTGCGACTTTCGATATTATTGCCGGTGGTGATGTGGTGGTTGAAAAAGGCCGCCGAATTACAGCTCGCCACATTCGTCAGCTGGAAAAAGCCGGTGTTACCCAGATCGAGGTACCGGTTGAGTATGTCGTTGGCAAGATTTCTGCCAGAGACTACGTAAATCCACAGACGGGCGAAGTGATGATCAATGCAAATACTGCACTGAGCCTGGAAGCTATTGCTAACCTGTCACAAGCTGGATTTAAACAGTTTGAAGTCCTGTTCACAAACGAACTGGATCATGGTCCTTATATTTCAGAAACACTGCGTATTGATCCGACCGCAAATCGTCTGGAAGCGCTGGTAGAAATCTACCGCATGATGCGTCCGGGTGAACCGCCAACGAAAGATGCTGCAGAACAGTTGTTCGAAAACCTGTTCTTCTCTGCTGACCGTTACGATCTGTCAACGGTTGGTCGCATGAAGTTTAACAGCCGTCTGGCACGTCCGGAGCATATTGGCACTGGTATTTTGTCCGAAGATGATATTGTCGACGTGATGAAACAGCTGATTGCTATCCGTAACGGTAAAGATGACGTGGATGATATCGATCATCTGGGTAACCGTCGTATCCGTTCCGTCGGTGAAATGGCCGAAAACCAATTCCGTGTGGGCCTGGTTCGTGTTGAACGTGCCGTAAAAGAGCGTCTGTCTCTGGGTGACCTGGATGCCGTTCAGCCACAGGATTTGATCAACGCGAAGCCAATTTCAGCTGCCGTTAAAGAATTCTTTGGCTCCAGCCAGCTGTCACAGTTTATGGATCAGAACAACCCGCTGTCTGAAATTACGCACAAACGCCGTATTTCAGCACTGGGTCCTGGTGGTCTGACTCGTGAACGTGCCGGCTTCGAAGTTCGAGACGTACATCCGACTCACTATGGTCGTCTGTGTCCAATCGAAACACCTGAAGGTCCGAACATCGGTCTGATCAACTCGCTGGCGGTTTACTCCCGTACCAACGAATACGGTTTCCTGGAAACGCCATACCGTAAAGTCATCGACGGTGTGATCACTGATGAGGTGGATTACCTGTCTGCAATCGAAGAAGGTAACTTTGTGATTGCACAGGCGAATGCCAATGTGGATGAAAACGGTCGTCTGAAAGACGAGCTGGTTCCATGCCGCCATAAAGGTGAATCCACCTTCATGAATGCGGAGCAGATCCAGTATATGGACGTCAGTCCTCAGCAGGTCGTCTCTGTTGCGGCATCACTGATCCCATTCCTGGAACACGATGACGCGAACCGTGCATTGATGGGTTCGAACATGCAACGTCAGGCCGTTCCGACTCTGCGTGCTGACAAGCCGCTGGTTGGTACTGGTATGGAACGTGCTGTGGCCGTTGACTCCGGTGTAACTGTGGTTGCCAAACGTGGTGGTGTTATTGATTACGTTGATGCCTCACGTATTGTTGTCAAGGTTAATGACGATGAACTGTTACCAGGCGAAGCCGGTATCGACATCTATAACCTGACCAAATATACCCGTTCTAACCAGAATACCTGTATCAACCAGCGCCCATGTGTGTCTGTTGGTGAACCGGTCATGCTGGGTGACGTACTGGCTGACGGTCCTTCCACCGATTTGGGTGAGCTGGCGCTGGGTCAGAACATGCGCGTCGCGTTCATGCCTTGGAACGGTTATAACTTCGAAGACTCGATTCTGGTTTCAGAACGTGTTGTACAGGAAGACCGCCTGACTACGATTCATATTCAGGAACTGTCTTGTATCGCCCGTGATACCAAGTTAGGCCCGGAAGAAATCACTGCTGATATTCCTAACGTAGGTGAAGCTGCTCTGTCCAAATTGGACGAGTCAGGTATCGTTTACGTTGGCGCTGAAGTGAAGGGTGGCGATATTCTGGTTGGTAAAGTGACGCCAAAAGGTGAAACTCAGCTGACTCCGGAAGAAAAACTGCTGCGTGCTATCTTCGGTGAAAAAGCGTCAGATGTGAAAGATTCATCGCTGCGTGTGCCGAATGGTGTATACGGTACCGTTATCGACGTTCAGGTCTTCACTCGTGATGGCGTAGAAAAAGACAAACGCGCCAAAGAAGTTGAAGACATGCAACTGCGTGATGCCAAGAAAGATCTGACCGAAGAGTTCAAGATCCTGGAAGACGGCATTTTCAACCGTGCCCGTTCATTGCTGCTGGCTACTGGTTTCGGCGAAGAGAGATTATCCAAGCTGGAACGTAAAAAATGGCTGGAACAGTCATTAGATGACGAAGGCAAACAGGTTGAGCTGGAACAGATTGCTGAACAGCATGTTGCGCTGAAAGAAGAGTTTGATCGCAAGTTTGAAGCCAAGCGTCAGAAAATCATCCAGGGTGATGATCTGGCTCCGGGCGTACTGAAGATCGTTAAAGTCTATCTGGCAGTAAAACGTCGCATCCAGCCTGGTGACAAGATGGCGGGTCGTCACGGTAACAAAGGGGTTATCTCCAAAATTTGTCCGGTTGAAGACATGCCATACGATGAAAGCGGTAATCCGGTTGATATCGTGCTGAACCCTCTGGGCGTACCATCTCGTATGAACATTGGTCAGATTCTGGAAGTTCACCTCGGTCTGGCTGCGAAAGGTATCGGCGAGAAAATCGATCGCATGGTCAAAGAGCAGCGCGAACTGGCAGAACTGCGTGAGTTCCTGCAACGTGTCTATGACTTGGGCGGCAGTGATCAGAAACGTGTAGATGTTAATGAACTGAGCGATGACGATGTTCGTACGCTGGTTCAGAACCTGCGCAAAGGTCTGCCTGTTGCTACTCCGGTATTTGATGGTGCCAAAGAGCGCGAAATCAAAGAACTGCTGAAGCTGGCGGATAAACCAGAATCAGGTCAGATCACACTGTTCGATGGTCGTACCGGTATGCCGTTCGAGCGTACAGTAACCGTTGGTTACATGTACATGCTGAAGCTGAACCACTTGGTTGATGACAAGATGCATGCGCGTTCTACGGGCTCATACAGTCTGGTTACTCAGCAACCTCTGGGTGGTAAAGCACAGTTCGGTGGTCAGCGTTTCGGGGAAATGGAAGTGTGGGCACTGGAAGCATACGGTGCAGCTTACACTCTGCAGGAAATGTTGACTGTCAAGTCGGACGATGTGAATGGTCGTACTAAGATGTATAAGAACATCGTGGATGGCGACCACCGCATGGAGCCAGGCATGCCAGAATCTTTCAACGTATTGCTGAAAGAAATCCGCTCTCTGGGTATCAACATCGAGCTGGAAGAAGAGTAAGGACGAAAGTCCTTACTTGCTGGACACTGAATAGTAACGGTATGCCGCTTTATGGCATACCGAAGTTAAACTCCTGACGGGAGATACAGGTGAAAGACTTACTCAAGTTTTTAAAAGCGCAGAGCAAGACTGAAGAGTTTGACGGTATCAAGATCGGTCTGGCTTCGCCTGACATGATCCGTTCCTGGTCATTCGGTGAAGTTAAAAAGCCTGAAACCATCAATTATCGTACGTTCAAGCCAGAACGTGACGGTCTGTTTTGCGCTCGCATCTTCGGACCAGTCAAAGATTACGAATGCTTGTGCGGTAAGTATAAGCGTCTGAAACACCGTGGTGTGATCTGTGAAAAATGTGGTGTAGAAGTTACTCAGACCAAAGTACGTCGTGAGCGTATGGGTCATATTGAGCTGGCTTCTCCTGTGGCTCACATCTGGTTTCTGAAGTCACTGCCGTCACGTATTGGTCTGTTACTTGACATGACCCTGCGTGATATCGAACGTGTACTTTATTTCGAATCATTCGTTGTTGTTGATCCAGGCATGACCAGCCTTGAGCGTAGTCAGATGCTGACAGAAGAACAGTATCTGGATGCACTGGAAGAATACGGCGATGAATTCGATGCCAAAATGGGTGCGGAAGCAATCCTGGCACTGTTACGTGCGCAGGATCTGGAACATGAAATCGCGACAATGCGCGAAGAACTGAGCCAGACTAATTCCGAAACCAAGCGTAAAAAGACAACAAAACGTCTGAAGCTGATGGAATCATTCCTGCAATCTGGCAACAAGCCAGAATGGATGATCATGACTGTACTGCCAGTTTTACCTCCGGATCTGCGTCCGCTGGTTCCGCTGGATGGTGGTCGTTTCGCTACTTCAGATCTGAACGATTTATATCGTCGCGTGATCAACCGTAACAACCGTCTGAAACGTCTGCTGGATCTGGCTGCGCCGGATATCATCGTACGTAACGAAAAACGTATGTTGCAGGAAGCGGTTGATGCGTTGCTGGATAACGGCCGTCGTGGGCGTGCTATCACTGGTTCAAACAAACGTCCTCTGAAATCTTTGGCTGACATGATCAAAGGTAAGCAGGGTCGTTTCCGTCAGAACTTGCTGGGTAAACGTGTTGACTATTCAGGCCGTTCGGTTATTACCGTAGGTCCTACTCTGCGTCTGCATCAGTGTGGTCTGCCTAAGAAAATGGCGCTGGAACTGTTCAAGCCGTTCATCTATGGCAAGCTGGAAACCCGTGGTCTGGCAACAACCATCAAAGCTGCGAAGAAGATGGTTGAACGCGAAGAAGCGGTGGTATGGGATATTCTGGATGAAGTGATCCGTGAACATCCTGTCATGCTGAACCGTGCGCCAACACTGCACCGTCTGGGTATTCAGGCGTTCGAACCGATTCTGATCGAAGGTAAAGCTATTCAGCTGCATCCGCTCGTGTGTTCTGCGTTCAACGCGGACTTCGACGGTGACCAGATGGCGGTACACGTACCGCTGACACTGGAAGCGCAGCTCGAAGCGCGTGCCTTGATGATGTCAACCAACAACATCCTGTCTCCTGCATCAGGCGAACCAATCATCGTTCCTTCTCAGGACGTGGTATTGGGTCTGTATTACATGACCCGCTCATGTGTTGGTGCCAAAGGTGAAGGCATGGTGTTGTCCAGTGCGAAAGAGGCTGAGAAAGTCTACCGTGCTGGCCTGGCGTCACTGCATGCCCGTGTAAAATGCCGTATCACCGAATATGTGAAAAACGAAGCTGGTGAGCTGGTTGCCAAAATCGAGCTGAAAAACACCACCGTCGGTCGTGCGATCCTGTCGCTGATCCTGCCAAAAGGTATGGAATATGCGCTGATTGATCCACCACTACCGATGACGGAAGCGGGTAAAGCCGAACTGGCTGCGCATCCGGAACGTTGGATCAAATATGTTTCTAACCAGGCAATGGGCAAGAAACAGATCTCCAAAGTGTTGAACACCTGCTATCGCAAGCAAGGTCTGAAAGATACCGTTATCTTTGCTGACCAGCTGATGTATACCGGTTTCCACTATGCGGCACTGTCAGGTTCTTCTGTCGGTATCGACGACATGGTTATTCCGGAAGCGAAAAAGGAAATCATTGCCTCCGCAGAAGCGGAAGTTGCTGAAATCCAGGAACAGTTCCAGTCTGGTCTGGTAACTGCCGGCGAACGTTACAACAAAGTTATCGATATCTGGGCAAGCGCGAACGAACGTGTATCCAAAGCGATGATGGAAAACTTGTCTAAAGAGACAAGACAGAACACCCTCGGTGAAGATGAAGTCCAGGCATCGTTTAACAGCGTATTTATGATGGCCGATTCCGGTGCGCGTGGTTCTGCCGCTCAGATCCGTCAGCTGGCTGGTATGCGTGGTCTGATGGCTAAGCCAGACGGCTCGATCATCGAAACGCCAATCGTAGCGAACTTCCGTGAAGGTCTGAACGTACTGCAGTACTTCATCTCAACTCACGGTGCGCGTAAAGGTCTGGCGGATACCGCGCTTAAAACAGCGAACTCCGGTTATCTGACTCGTCGTCTGGTTGACGTGGCTCAGGACGTGGTGATCACCGAACTGGATTGCGGTACCTCTGAAGGTCTGTGGATGACTCCGCTGATCGAAGGTGGCGATGTTGTTGAACCATTACGCGAACGTGTACTGGGTCGTGTCGTTGCTGAAGATGTGCTGAAACCAGGTACCGAGGATGTACTGATCCCGCGTAACACACTGCTGGATGAACAGTGGTGTAACACGCTGGAACGTAATTCCGTTGATCGTATTAAAGTCCGTTCTGCTATCGCGTGTGAATCTGATTTCGGTATCTGTGCGCATTGCTACGGTCGTGATCTGGCACGTGGTCATCTGGTTAACAACGGTGAAGCTACTGGTGTTATCGCAGCACAATCTATCGGTGAACCGGGTACACAGCTGACCATGCGTACGTTCCACATCGGTGGTGCGGCATCGCGGGCAGCGGCAGAAAGCAGTGCATCAGTTAAAAATACTGGTGTGGTCAAACTGCAGAATGCTAAATCTGTTGAGAACAGTGCAGGCAAGCTGGTTATCACCTCACGTTCATCAGAACTGACCATTATGGATGAGTTGGGACGGACGAAAGAAAGTCACAAACTGCCATACGGTTCTGTGCTGGAAGTGAAAGATGGCCAGGCTGTGAAGGCTGGTGAAATCGTTGCTAACTGGGATCCTCATACCCACCCAATCATTACTGAAGTGGCGGGTCGTATCCAGTTCGAGAACATGATCGAAGGCATCACCATCACTCGTCAGACCGACGAACTGACTGGTTTGTCCAGCATCGTGGTTCTGGATGTCAACGAACGTACCTCTACCGGTAAAGAACTGCGTCCGACGGTGAAACTGGTGGATGCAAACGGTAAAGACGTTCTGATCCCGGGTACTGAAGTGGCTGCGCAATACTTCCTGCCTGGTCAGGCGATTGTTCAGCTGGAAGACGGTGCACAGGTGAACGTGGGTGACGCGGTTGCGCGTATTCCACAGGCATCCAGTGGTACCAAGGATATTACCGGTGGTCTGCCTCGTGTTGCTGACTTGTTTGAAGCCCGTCAACCGAAAGAACCGGCTATCCTAGCGGAAATTTCAGGGACCATTTCCTTTGGTAAAGAAACCAAGGGTAAACGTCGTCTGGTGATTACACCGACCGACGGTGGTGAAGCTTACGAGGAAATGATTCCGAAGTGGCGTAACCTGAACGTGTTCGAAGGTGAAAAGGTTCAGCAAGGTGAAGTGCTGGCGGATGGTCCTGAATCTGCACACGACATTCTGCGTCTGCGTGGTATCAGCCCGGTAGCTAACTATATCGTTAACGAAGTGCAGGACGTTTACCGTCTGCAAGGCGTAAAAATTAACGATAAGCACATCGAAGTGATCGTGCGTCAGATGCTGCGTAAGTGTGAAATCATCAATCCAGGCGATTCTGATCTGCTGGAAGGTGAACAGGCTGACGTGGTTCGCGTGAAGATTGCAAACCGTAAGCTGGTTGCCGAAGGTAAACAGCCTGCAACTTTCCGTCGTGTACTGATGGGTATTACCAAAGCGTCGCTGAATACAGAGTCTTTCATCTCTGCAGCATCGTTCCAGGAAACTACCCGCGTACTGACCGAAGCCGCTGTGTCCGGTAAGGTTGATGATCTGCGTGGTCTGAAAGAAAACGTGATCGTTGGTCGACTGATCCCTGCTGGTACTGGTTTTGCTTATCACCACAACCGTCTGCAGAAACGTAAAAACGCAGCACAGGCAGTAGTGCCTCAGGCACCACAAGTGACAGCGGATGAGGCAGAACAGAATCTGGCCGATTTGCTGAATGCAGCTGGTAACCTGAATGCAGAATAAGCATTACTAATGCGTAATTATCCGAGAGGCCCTTCAGGGCCTCTTTTTTTTATGTGTAAAGTTGCACCAGATCCATGGCTGGTATTACTATCAGCTGAATTTTGTTAACGGGTAACGAGGGAATGATGTCCAAGTCTATTATTGCAACCGAAAAAGCACCTGCAGCAATTGGTCCTTATGTTCAGGCAACTAAGTTAGGTGATTTAATTTTTACATCAGGCCAGATCCCGCTGATTCCTGAAACCATGCAGTTGGTAACCGGTGATATCAAAGCTCAGGCGGAGCAGTCATTACGAAATCTGAAAGCTATTCTGGAAGCTGCTGGGGCATCAACAGATACCGTGGTCAAAACCACTTGTTTCTTAAAAGATATGAATGACTTCATCGCTTTTAACGAAGTTTATGCCACTTTTTTCACCAGTAATGCGCCGGCTCGTTCTTGTGTTGAAGTTGCCAGATTGCCCAAGGATGTTCTGGTTGAGGTTGAAGCTATTGCTTATGTAGCTAAGTAGCATGCCGATGAATTTTGCCCTTCTGGTTACCGGACCGAGCTATGGTACACAACAATCGGCTTCGGCTTATCAGTTTGCCCAGGCAGTTCTGGCAAAAGGACACGCTATCATTGGCGTGTTTTTTTATCAGGATGGTGTTAGCAATGCGAACGTTTTTTCCGCTCCAGCAACTGATGAGCCCGATTTACATGCGTTATGGGTTGAATTAGCCAATAAATACAATATTGAATTACATACCTGCATCGCTGCTGCACAGCGGCGCGGTATCCTGGATGCTCTTACAGCACAGGAAGCTGGGATGCCGGGATACAATGTTGAACCTCCTTTTTTGCTGTCGGGGTTGGGGCAGCTAGCCGAAATGTTGTTAACAGCAGATCGGGTTGTCAGATTCTGAGGTGGCTATGAATCAAATTGCTTTCATATTCAGACAAGCTCCTTATGGGTATGCAACTGGCAGGGAAGGAGTGGATGCCTTATTGGCAACATCAGTCTATACCGATGAATTAGCTGCATTCTTTATGGATGATGGTGTATATCAGCTGATAAAAAATCAGCAACCGGAAAAAATACTGACCAAAGATCACACTGCAATGTTTAAGCTATGTGACCTGTATGATATTGAACATATCTATGTCGCTGAAACCGCATTAAGCGAGCGGAATATAGACCCTTCGCAACTGTTGATGCCTGTAACAGTTCTTGCTGCAGACGAATTCCGGCAAGCACTGCTGGCATATCCGATAAAACTGATGTTCTGAGAAATACTATGCTGCATGTTATTTCCTCATCACCATTCGCACAAACCACACTACAAAACTGTCTTGAATTCATGCAGTCAGATGATCAGCTGGTTTTGGTTCAGGATGCAGTGATCGCTACTGCGGTAGATAAATGGAGCTCTATATTGGGGAATAGAGAGGTCTATGTTTTACATGAAGATCTACAAGCCCGAGCTTTAAAGGCAAAAGTAGGGAAAATCATTACTATGGAGGGGTATGTGGATCTGGTGGTTACATATGGCAGCCCTCTGTGCTGGTAAAATTATCCTGTAAAGTCTCTTTCGTCGCCTATACTTTTTCTTAAACTCTGAATGAGTCATCAAAAGCTGTATAAATCTTGACTCAAAATACAGACAAGCATAAAATTTTGCGTCCCCGTATCTGCGGGGAGGATTTTTCACATGTTTGTAAAGCTATTGCTATTATCAGGAGCTTTTAATGGCAACTATTAACCAGCTTGTTCGCAAGCCGCGCGTTAAGCAAGTTGTAAAAAGCAGCGTTCCTGCCTTGAATGCTTGCCCACAAAAACGTGGTGTATGTACCCGTGTATATACTACCACTCCTAAAAAACCTAACTCAGCACTGCGTAAGGTGTGCCGTGTTCGTTTAACTAACGGATTCGAAGTAACTTCTTACATCGGTGGTGAAGGCCACAACCTGCAGGAACACTCTGTTGTTCTGATCCGTGGTGGTCGTGTTAAAGACTTGCCAGGTGTGCGTTATCACACTGTACGTGGCGCGCTGGACTGCTCAGGTGTTAAAGACCGTAAGCAGAGCCGCTCTAAGTACGGCGTTAAGAAGCCTAAGGCTTAATGGTTTTCCGTTAAGTAAGGCCAAACACTTTTTTAAACTATATTTTAGTTTTGGGTAATCCCTGAAGTTTACGGAGAACGTAAAATGCCAAGACGTCGCGTTGTTGGTCAGCGTAAGATTCTGCCAGATCCTAAATTCGGTTCTGAGCTGCTGGCTAAATTTATCAACGTAGTAATGGTTGACGGTAAAAAATCCGTCTCTGAAAGCATCGTTTACGGTGCATTGGACATCATTGCTCAGAAGAGTGGTAAAGACCACTTAGTTACTTTTGAAGGTGCGCTGGACAACATTCGTCCGAACGTGGAAGTTAAATCCCGCCGTGTTGGTGGTTCTACTTACCAGGTTCCGGTAGAAGTTCGCCCTGTGCGTCGTAATGCCCTGGCTATGCGCTGGTTGGTTGAAGCTGCTCGCAAACGTGGTGAAAAATCAATGGCTCAGCGTCTGGCAGGTGAACTGTTGGATGCGGCTGAAAACAAAGGCTCTGCGGTTAAGAAACGTGAAGACGTGCACCGTATGGCTGAAGCGAACAAAGCATTCGCTCACTATCGCTGGTAATCCGGTCATACAGGCCATCTTCGGGTGGCCTGTATTCGGTTTCGTCATCTAAGGCACAACCTTAGTAAGAGGATATCTATCGTGGCTCGTGCAACACCCATTGAGCGTTACCGTAACATCGGTATCAGCGCACACATCGACGCCGGTAAAACAACGACTACTGAACGTATCCTGTTTTACACCGGTGTAAACCACAAGATTGGTGAAGTTCATGATGGCGCTGCTACCATGGACTGGATGGAACAGGAACAAGAGCGTGGTATTACCATTACCTCTGCTGCGACTACCTGTTTCTGGAGTGGTATGGGTAAACAATTCCAACCACACCGTATCAACATCATCGACACCCCAGGTCACGTTGACTTTACTATCGAAGTAGAGCGTTCAATGCGTGTTCTGGACGGCGCAGTAATGGTTTACTGTGCAGTAGGTGGTGTTCAGCCGCAGTCTGAAACTGTATGGCGCCAGGCTAACAAGTATAAAGTTCCACGTATCGCGTTCATCAACAAAATGGACCGTACCGGTGCGAACTTCCTGCGTGCTGTTGAACAGATCAAAACTCGTCTGAAAGGTAATGCAGTGCCTCTGCAATTGCCAATCGGCGCTGAAGATAACTTCAAAGGTGTTATCGATCTGGTCAAAATGAAAGCCATTAACTGGAACGAAGCAGACCAGGGCACTACCTTCACTTATGAAGATATCCCTGCTGAGTTACAGGAACTGGCTGATGAATGGCATCAGAATCTGGTTGAAGCTGCTGCTGAAGCATCAGAAGACCTGATGGAAAAATACCTGGGCGGCGAAGAAATTTCTGAAGAAGAAATGAAAGCCGCTCTGCGTCAACGCGTCCTGAACAACGAAATCGTTCTGGTTACCTGTGGTTCTGCATTCAAGAACAAGGGTGTTCAGGCGATGCTGGATGCGGTAATTGAATATCTGCCTGCACCAATCGACGTACCAGCTATCGCTGGTCAGCTGGAAGATGGTACACCAGCAGAACGTCATCCAAGTGATGACGAGCCATTCTCTGCACTGGCGTTCAAAATCGCAACTGACCCGTTCGTTGGTAACCTGACTTTCTTCCGTTGCTACTCAGGTGTGGTTAACTCTGGTGATACCGTACTGAACTCTGTTAAAGGTAAGAGAGATCGTATCGGTCGTATCGTTCAGATGCACGCTAACAAACGTGAAGAGATCAAAGAAGTTCGCGCTGGTGACATCGCGGCTGCGATCGGTCTGAAGGACGTGACTACTGGTGACTCTCTGTGTGTGGAGTCTGCGCCAATTATTCTGGAGCGTATGGAATTCCCAGAGCCAGTAATCTCTGTTGCGGTTGAGCCAAAAACCAAAGCTGACCAGGAAAAAATGGGTCTGGCGCTGGGTCGTCTGGCTCAGGAAGATCCATCATTCCGCGTGTGGACTGACGAAGAATCAGGTCAGACCATCATCGCTGGTATGGGTGAACTGCACCTGGAAATCATCGTTGACCGTATGCGTCGTGAATTCAAGGTAGAAGCAAACGTGGGTAAACCACAGGTTGCTTACCGTGAAACCATCCGTAACGAAGCGAAAGATATTCAGGGTAAACACGCCAAACAGTCTGGTGGTCGTGGTCAGTACGGTCACGTTGTGATCGACATGTTCCCGCTGGAACAAGGTGCTGGTTATACCTTCACCAACGACATCAAGGGTGGTGTAATTCCTGGTGAATTTATCCCTGGTGTTGATAAAGGTATCCGTGAACAGCTGAAATCTGGTCCTCTGGCTGGTTATCCAGTAGTAGATCTGGGTGTTCGTCTGCACTTCGGTTCTTACCATGATGTTGACTCTTCTGAACTGGCGTTCAAGATCGCTGCTTCTATGGCGTTCAAAGATGGCTTCATGAAAGCCAGCCCAGTTCTGCTTGAGCCAATCATGAAGGTTGAAGTTGAAACTCCGGAAGACTACATGGGTGATGTAATCGGCGACCTGAACCGTCGTCGTGGCATTATCGAAGGCATGGAAGATGGTCCATCAGGCAAAATCGTTCGTGCGCTGGTGCCACTGTCAGAAATGTTCGGTTATGCAACAGACCTGCGTTCTGCTACTCAGGGCCGTGCTTCTTACTCTATGGAGTTTGGTAAGTACGCTGAGACTCCGAATAACATCGCGCAAGCAGTTATCGAAGATCGTCGCTCTAAATAATTTGATATGTAACTTTTCCGCCTGATTTTTCAGGCGGAAATAACTCATTAGGAAGGACAAAGTCGTGTCTAAAGAAAAATTTGAACGTACAAAACCCCACGTTAACGTTGGTACCATCGGCCACGTTGACCACGGTAAAACCACTCTGACTGCAGCCATC
>NZ_JACHGR010000012.1 GCF_014202415.1 Tolumonas osonensis | reverse complement strand
GCATGAAGAAATACGCGGAGTGGTAGTTCAGTCGGTTAGAATACCGGCCTGTCACGCCGGGGGTCGCGGGTTCGAGTCCCGTCCACTCCGCCACTAATTTAAAGAAAAGCCTTAGTTTCAGCTAAGGCTTTTTTATTAAACCAGATTTGCCTGGTAGCCATAGCACAGTAGAACCACCTGTTCCCATTCCGAACACAGAAGTGAAATGCTGTTACGCCGATGGTAGTGTGACATTCGTCATGTGAGAGTAGGAAACTGCCAGGCTCTCAAATCATAAGCCCCGGACATGAGTTCGGGGCTTTTTGTTTTTGGTCTATTTTTTGCGCCAGATGGTTAGCTGAGACAATAAATACTGATATTTGCGGGCTGTTTCTTGCAGCACAAATGGAATATCCTGCGGCTTCGCTATTTCCTCAAACTCTTGGCTCAGGATACGCTGCAGAGCCTGATACGTTGTTAGCGCTTCACCATTCTCCCGAATGCCTCCCAACCAATTAGACTTAGCTGTAGAGTCCTCCTGCCAGGTATGGGGCGAGCAGATCATTAAAATACCATCATCCCGTAACCGGTGAGCTAAATCCTTAAGAAAACGAGCCGGTTCGCGTAAACGATCCAGCATATTAGCGGCAAGAATCAGATCATAATGCTGATATTTGTTTTTCAGGTTGCAGGCATCGCCCTGGGTAAAGTGAATGTGATTCGCCAAATCAGGGGATAACAGACAATCAGTTAATTTTGCTTCGCGATAATCAACTAAATCACCTTCACTGGTCATGGCATAGCGGAAACTGTTTTGTTGCGCCAGGATCTGTGCGATATCGATAAACCGGGCTGAGTAATCCACGGCATCTACATGCCGGAAATATTTTGCCAGCTCGAAGCTGGCACGACCGACGGAACAACCGATATCTAATGCTCTGGTTTTATGCGAACAGATCTGATTCGCTATTTCGGCCAGTATTTTGCAATGATTGGAAACACCGAAACGTTCAGGACCATAATGTGAATCAAGATATTGTGCAACCAGTGGATCGGTCTCGTATGGATTAACCAGAGTGGGTTCCTGATAACGGGAAACGACATAACGGAAGCCCGCATGTTGGAAAAAATGCCGGCGGAAGGCATAGCGTGAATTCTTGATCGCCAGGTTACCGGTCGAGATCCAGGACCCCCCCTTGATCAGACTATGTTTTCCATCAAATGTTGGAGTCGAAAAATCGTCGTATAGCGGATGAACCCTGAATCCTTCGAAACCATCAATGGCTGTACTGGTCCATTGCCAGACATTACCAATTACATCATAAAACTGTCCCTGTCGAAATTGGTCGATCGGACAGGAGGATGACCAGTATTCCAGATTGATGTTACCCGGTGCCTTGTTCCAATCAGGCTTATCAACATCAATCGTATTACGTAATACCATCCATTCAGCTTCACTGGGTAGCTGAATCGGTAAGCCGGTTCTGGCGGCTTTCCAGCGGCAGTACGCAGCGGCTTCTAGCTGGTTGGTTTCGACTGGCCAGTCCCATGGCATGGGAATTTCCTTACACATAAGCCGGAGTTGTAATGACTGTGGTTGCGCTGCATCTCCTTGCCAGAATGTCGGTTTATCCGCTTTGGTGAAATTTAGCCAGCCCTGACCTTCCTCAGTCCACCACTGCGGTTGCTGATAGCCGCCGTCTTGAACAAACGCCAGATATTCGGCATTGCTGACCAGATATTTGCTGGCCTGAAACGATTCCAGCTGGATATCGCGATGGCCATATTCATTATCCCAGCCATAGGTGGCATCGGTCTCTGGTTTACCCAGCTGGATGGTTGTTCCGGCTACTGTGATTAGTTCGTTTTGCGGGACATCGGCAATGTTATTCCGCTGTAACGGACAATACTGCCAGCGAGTCTGCGGCTGTACTCTTTCCGGCGGTAACTGGCGGATTAGAACCGATGAAGTTTCCAGGTGGATTCGTTCATGTTCTATGCCCATCAGGATTGCCCAAGCAGGGCTTTCCCATGTGATAGGTAATTCTAGTGGCATATCCCGAATGAATTGAATGACGCAGGATCTGACCTGTTGGCGGTATTCCCGTAGCCGAGAAATTGTTGGCCAGCGGTAGTGTTTCTCATCCAGATCATCCCAACTCATTTCATCAACACCGATCGCAACCGTCGCTTCGATATCTGCATCAATACGGTGCGGGATGAACTGTCCAGCCAATAGTTTATTGATGAAGAATGCCGCCGTATGGCCGTAATAGAAAATGAGCGGATGACGGAGCGGAATGGATTTCTTGTACCAGGCATCGTCACAGGCCAGACAATCAAACAGCGAATCGTAGAGATCGTAGGTCTGAATAAAATAATCCAGCAGTTCCTGTCGTTTGGCAGCGACATCCGTGCCTTGCAACCTGAGGGTATGGGTTGGCGCGGGTAATAAACTGACCGGGGCTATTTGGGTATCTCGGAGTGAAGGCTGATCTGACGTATGCACAGGTTGTTCTCCCGTTACTATTTTATCTGAAACTATAGCTGGTCAAATACAGTACGGGAGAGATCAGTTTCAGATCAGCATACTTAAGCGTTTAACTGAGTCTGGCTGAAAGAAAATGGCAGCAAGTCTTTGATTGGCATTTGCTGCAACTGGCCTTGCCAGTGGAACAGGATCTGGATGTCTGGTCCGAACTCGGAGATGAACTGACGACAGACGCCGCACGGGCTGATTTCGCCCTTTGGTGAAAACACGGCGATAGCCTTGAATTCACGGTGTCCCTGGCTGATGGCGTTACCTAGGGCAACCCGTTCTGCGCAGGTGCCGGCAGGATAGGCGGCATTTTCAATATTCACCCCGGCAATGATCTGGTCATCCATTGCTAATACTGCGGCGCCGACCGGATAGTTTGAGTAGGGCATATAGGCATGACGGATGCTGGCTTTGGCGGCATCCATCAGTTGAGTCAGCAGGTGGTCATCGATCTGCGACATAATAAGTCCTCATACGGAGAGTATGCGGAATTTTTTAACACGCCAGCCGGTTATCAACAAGCTGGCGTGTTGTTGTTGCGTCACGGAATTACGATTTACCTGCCAAGCCAGACCATGACCTCATAAGGTTGCAGCTCACGGGAGCAAAGCTGCGGTGTGGTTTCACTATTGTGAATCAGGCATTCGCTTGTTGTCGGCAGCCCGTGTTCGGGAAGGACAAATGGTGTGGCCGTAGCCCGTAGGTTGGCCACGACTAGCAACTTATGCTGGCCATCATCACGCTGATAACACCAGAGATCCGGATTGTCCGACTGCAGATCCTGATAATTGCCGTTAACGATCACAGGCTGTTGTTTGCGTAACTGGATCAGGTGCTGATAGTAATAGAACACGGAGTTTTTATCTGCCAGCGTCTTGGCCACATTTATATCATCGGCATTGTCTCCAAGCGGGATCCACGGTGTACCCTGGCTGAAACCGGCGCCGGCAGAGGTATCCCACGGCATCGGTGTGCGGCTGTTATCCCGCGAACGAGCAGCCAGGATTTGCAGGGTATCTTCGGCCGGGATCTTTTGCTGCTGATGCGCGAGATAGACATTCAGACTTTCCACATCACGGTAATCCTCGATCCGGGAGAAATGAGGATTGGTCATGCCGATCTCTTCCCCCTGATAAATGTACGGCGTGCCTTGTAACATGTGTAATACGGTGGCGAGCATCTTGGCGGATTTTTCACGGTATTCGCCTTCGTGGCCGAAGCGTGAGAGGATGCGCGGCTGATCGTGGTTACACCAGAACAGCGCACTCCAGCCCTGCTGATGCAGTCCACTTTGCCATTCAGAAAAAATCTTTTTCAATTCAATGAAGTCTGGCTCGGCCAGTTGCCATTTTTCGCCGTTCGGGTAATCCACTTTCAGGTGGTGAAAATTGAACACCATCGACAGCTCACGGCCATCTTGCTGCGAATATTGCTGGCAGTGTGCCAGCGTGGTGGAGGACATTTCACCGACGGTCATGCAGTTACGGGGCAGAAAAACGTCACGGGCGAGCTCCTGCAGATATTCATGTACCCGTGGACCGTCGGTATAAAAGCGGCGGCCATCACCAGTGCGGTCATCGCAGAAATCCTGCTGTTTGGAGATCAGATTGATCACATCGAGGCGGAAACCATCGACGCCTTTATCGGCCCAGAAATGCAGTACTTTTTTGATCTCTTCGCGGACTTCCGGATTTTCCCAGTTCAGATCGGCCTGTTGCTCACTGAACAGGTGAAGATAGTATTGTCCGCTTGGCTGATCGAAAGCCCAGACGTTGCCACCGAATTTGGATTGCCAGTTATTCGATGCTTGGCCATTTACCGGATCGCGCCAGATGTAAAAATCACGGAACCGGCTTTGCGGATCGCTGAGTGCGGTTTTAAACCAGACGTGTTCGGTGGAGGTATGGTTAAACACCATATCCATGATCAGATGCATATTGCGTTGTTTGCAGGCGGCAACCAGCTGTTCGAAATCCTGCATGGTGCCAAACGCCGGGTCAATCGCATAGTAGTCGGCAATATCATAGCCATTATCGATCTGCGGTGAACTGTAGATTGGGGTGAGCCATAAGGCATCGACACCGAGTTGCTGCAGGTAATCCAGACGACGGATGATGCCCTGCAGGTCGCCGGTACCTTTGTTTCCTGAATCCTGAAAGCTTTTTGGGTAGATCTGGTAAACCACGGCCTGACGCCACCAGTCATGTTGCGGATAAGACATTAAAACTTCTCCATTCCAAGAAATGGCTGCGGCGTGATACCGCAGCGGAAATTATTGTTATTGGGTGATTAAGCGACTTCAGTGGCTGACAATTCAGCCTGTGTCTGGTTACGGAATTTATGTTTGTATACCGCCATGGTCAGCATCAGAGGTACGGCAATCGCAATCAGCATGGCAACGGCATAGATCCCCCAGAATTGTGGCTGGATAGAGAGAATGCCTGGCAGACCGCCGACACCGATACCGTTGGCCAGTACACCGCTGAAACCACAGACCAGCGCCGCCAGTGCCGAACCCACCATCGCACACAGCATCGGGAATTTGTAACGCAGGTTGATACCGTACATCGCTGGTTCCGTGACACCGAGGTAGGCCGAGATAGCCGCCGGTACGGAGATTTCACGTTCGTTTTCCTTGCGGCTGATCAGGATGATACCCAGTACCGCAGATGCCTGAGCAATGTTCGATAAGGCAATCAGTGGCCATATCGGCGTGCCGCCCATGCTTTGTACTAATTGCAAGTCAACGGCGTTGGTGGTGTGATGGACCCCGGTGATCACCAGCGGCGCATACAGGAAGCCGAACAGGGCAGCACCGATCGGCGCAAAACCACCGGTCATCACGGATTTGGCGGCGAAAGCCACGCCGTCACCAATCCAGCGGCCGAATGGCCCGATCAGGCTGTGCGCCAGAATGACCGCCAGCAGCAGGGAAACAAACGGCACGATCACCAGATACAGATAGGCTGGGATGATCTGTTTCAGACGTGTTTCAATCAAAGCCAGCAAAGCACCAGCCAGAATCGCGGGGATCACCTGCGCCTGATAACCGACTTTCTGAATGGCAAACAGGCCAAAATCCCAGGCTTCCGGGGCTTGTTGTCCGATCAGATAGGCATTCATTAGCTGCGGACTGACCAGCGTGATGCCCAGCACGATCCCCAGGATCTCGCTGCCACCCATTTTGCGTACGGTTGCCCAGCACACACCGACAGGCAGGAAGTGGAAAATAGCCTCGCCGATCAGCCAGAGGAATGAGTGCACCATCGCCCAGAACTGGCTGATCTCGGTCAGGCTCTTGCCATCGAACATCTTGATATCACCAATGACGTTACGGAAGCCGAGGATCAGACCGCCGGTGATAATGGCCGGTAGTAGTGGCACAAAGATTTCTGCCAGATGGGATATGACGCGCTCCAGTACATTCATGTTCTGACGGGCAGCCACTTTGGCCGCATCTTTGGAGGATGCATCGACGCCGGTTTCGGCGATCAGCAATTTGAAAAATTGATCCACTTCGGTGCCGATCACCACCTGGAACTGACCGGCATTGGTAAAGCAGCCTTTCACTGACGGCAGCGCTTCGATGCCCTTGATATCCGCCAGCGCGGTATTTTTCAGTACAAAACGCAGACGGGTCAGACAGTGGCTGACAGTGGCAATATTGTCCTTGCCACCGACCAGACTGATCAGACGAGTAACGTCCTGAGAGAATGATTTGCTCATGTGTGTCCCCTGGTAAACCAAACCATATTGCCGGGATGGCATATGATTTAAATATAGTTGGTAACGTTCCCAATTAGTATGAAACTGAACACTTAAAATGCAAAAGGGAACGTTCCCAATTTGCGTGATTGTTCACAGATCCAGCGATAAACCGGGATCCTTAAGGATCAGAAAGGCGTGGTTTCGGGGGCTCGGAATTTATAAGTCGTGGGACGGTGCTATCTGTGCACAGGGTTCCGCCTGCTGTTCCAGCTGTAACAGCAATTGTTCTGCCGCCAGACGTCCGGCCTGTTTGTAGCCAGGATCCACCGATAACACTTGTGGAAAGAGGAAATGCAGTAGGGGATTATTACCCACACCGGTGAGCTGTACGTCATGGCGCTGCTGTTCCTGCAGATATTTGGCGGCGCCCATCGCCAGCGTATCCGTAGCGCAGACCACGGCATCGGTTGCAGGCGTCAGCAGCTTGGCGGTGAGATCATAGCCACTTTGTACATCCAGCGAGCCGGTCAGATAACGGCAGGGCAGTTGATGTTCCGCACAAAACTGCTGATAAGCCTGCAGACGCAGGGCACCGGTGGTGGCATCACTCTGATCGACGCCGATAAAATCGATCTGTCGGCGGCCGGCGGCATAGAGTTTCTCCAGGATCTGCCGGATCGCACCCTGATCGTCATAGCAGACGGAGGAGATCTGCGGCCAGTCGCGCGCCATCAGGATCAGCTTATCCTGCCAGGCGCGCAGGTGTTCCAGTTCCAGCGAACTGAAGGCAAACAGGATCACGCCATCCACGCCACGGCGGGCGAGTAAGGCTAAATGTTCATCCACTTTCGCGGGGTCGAATTCACTCTCCATCAGCATGGCATCATAGCCACGGGCGTAGAGCACTTCGAGCATGCCACGGACAGCTCGGTTTTCGGAGGCGGAATCCAGCCGTGACACAATAATACCGACCAGCCGTGCGCTGTTGGTACGCATGGCGCGTGCGGATTTACTCGGCTCAAATCCATGCTCGCGGATCACAGCTTCCACCCGATCCCGTGTCTGCGGGTTTACGTTGGGATCCTGATTTAGTACCCGTGAGACAGTGGATTTGCCGACGCCACTCAGTCTGGCGATGTCGAGAATAGTTAAGCGTTTAGTCATGGCAGGTCGGGAAAACTAACTTTTAGTTATTGTTGGGATTTTTCCCGGCTTAGGCAAGCGGGCAAATGTAGAATTGCCCGATTCAAGGTGTTCTTTGCAAAATACCCGCAGAAAACGGAATCAGGTTTGTGATCCTGTCTACAGTTATTTATGCTGGTGACAGTCAATGGCTAACCATCCGGTGCAGTGGTGCCGGTTTTTGAGGACAAGCTTGTTATGTTTATTGGTAACTTACAGGAACTGGATGACATTTTACTGCATCCGCTGATTGCGGCTGTATTGCGTGACTTCGTCGCTACCAATGCCGATGTACTGGAATTGCCAAAAGGCAAAACAGATCTGACGGTGCCGGCGCAATTTGCACCAGCCGATATGCCGAAAGATCCCCTCTTTATGATTGTATCGATGGATACCTCACAGCTGGTGACCGAACGCCGCGCTGAATTTCATGATACGTATCTGGATATTCAGTTACTGTTGTCAGGCGAGGAGTGGATTGGCATTGGCCCGCATACCGTGGAACTGGATCGGGCAGATAATCCGCACCCTGATCTCTATTTCATGGATGAGCCATCAACCACCTATGTGGGTCTGCAGCCCGGTGATTTTGTGGTCATCGCGCCGGGTGAACTGCATACGCCATTGTGTACCCTGACCGAACCGGGCCAACTGCGTAAGATTGTGTTTAAAGTACATAAAGATCTGCTGAAGTAATCTGCCGGATATAAGTCAAGGAGTGTGCCATGCCTGCGTTACATCTGATCGTTGCTAACAGAAATTATTCCTCCTGGTCTCTGCGTCCCTGGCTGCTGTTACGCAAGCTGGGCGTTGCGTTTGAGGAAACCACGGTTCTGCTGCAGACAGAGGACTTTAAACAACAGGTGGTACAGTTTTCTCCGGCGGGTAAGGTTCCGGTATTGCTGGATGGAGAGCTGGCCATCTGGGATTCGCTGGCGATCATGGAACATCTGGCCGAAGCCTATCCGCAAGCCTGGCCGGAAGACAAGGCGGCGCGGGCCATGGCACGTTCTGTCAGCGCCGAGATGCATTCCGGTTTCATGGAGCTGCGCGGCAGGATGCCGATGAATTGTCGGGCTGAAGGCCGCGTTATTCAGCACGATGAAGCCCTGGATAAGGATATTGAACGTATTCAGGCCATCTGGACGGAATGCCGGTTACGCTACGGCCAATCCGGTCCCTGGCTGTTCGGTCATTTTACGATTGCCGATGCCATGTTCGCGCCGGTTGCCTTCCGCTTTAATACTTATGGCATCGAATGTCAGGGGTTGGCAGGTGAATATCTGCAGAGGATGTTACAGGATGAAGATATGCAGGCCTGGCTGCATGCCGCCCAGCAGGAGCAGACGGTGATCATGAGTTATGAAACTGGTCTGACAGCCCAGTAATTTACGCTTCAGGTTATCGTAAAGAAAAAGAGCGCCATGACGGCGCTCTTTTTTATGTCTGGTACAACCAGAATCAGGCTTGCAGTGCCTGATCCAGATCTTCCAGAATGTCTTCAATCGCTTCAATACCGACGGACAGGCGAATCATTTCCGGTTTCACACCGGCTTTCGCCTGTTCTTCCACTGTCATCTGACGGTGAGTGGTCGATGCCGGATGACAGGCCAGTGACTTGGCATCGCCGATGTTGACCAGACGTTTGAAGATTTTCAGCGCATCGTAGAAACGGACACCGGCTTCATAACCATCTTTCAGACCGAAAGAGAGGATCGCAGACGGCGTGCCATCCATGTATTTCTGTGCCAGCGCATGATGCGGATGATTTGGCAGACCGGCATAGCTGACCCAGGCGACTTTGGCGTGATTCTGCAGGAATTCAGCGACTTTCTGGGCGTTTTCCACATGACGTTCCATACGCAGCGACAACGTTTCCAGCCCCTGCAGCAGCAGGAAGGCGTTCATTGGCGACAGCGCCGAGCCGGTGTTACGCAGTGGCACGGTACGGGCTCGGGCAATAAAGGCGGCCGGACCAAATGCTTCGGTGTAGATGACGCCGTGGTAAGAGGCTTCCGGATTGCTGAATTGCGGGAAACGATCTTTGTGTTCCGCCCACGGGAATTTACCGGAATCGACAATCACACCGCCCAGCGAGTTACCGTGACCACCGACATACTTGGTAATGGAGTGGACGACGATATCCGCGCCAAACTGGATTGGTTTGCACAGTACCGGTGAAGCCACGGTGTTATCGACCACCAGCGGTACACCTTTGGCATGCGCGACCTTCGCCAGTCCTTCCAGATCAACGATGTTACCTGCCGGGTTGCCGATACTTTCGCAATAGACCGCTTTGGTTTTGTCATCAATCAGCTCAGCAATCGCTTCCGGGGAGTCGTCGCGGGCAAAACGCACTTCGACACCAAAGCTTGGGAACATGTGCGCGAATAATGTGTAGGTGCCGCCATACAGTTGCGGCGTTGAAACGATATTGTCGCCGGCACGGGTCAGCGTCTGGATGGCGTAGTTGATCGCCGCACTCCCGGCTGAAACGACTAATCCGGCAATACCGCCTTCCAGTGCCGCCAGACGTTTTTCCAGCACGTCATTGGTCGGGTTCATGATGCGGGTGTAGATGTTGCCCGGCACTTCCAGATTGAACAGATCCGCGCCATGCTGGGCATTATCAAATTCGTAAGCCACAGTCTGATAAACTGGCACAGCGACAGCCTTCGTTGTCGGGTCGTTCTGGAAGCCATGGTGCAGCGCCAGTGTTGCGTCTTTCATGAGAAATCGTCCTTGTCGCAATGAAATAATGGGAAATGGTGTTCAATCTAACTGCTGTGATTTGACGCTGTAAAGGCATCAGTGAAGGATATCTGATGAAATTGGTGTTCTGGTGTGTCTGGTCAGGATGCGGAGTGCCGCAGAAGGCCGCACTCCGGAAAAACAAGCGGTATCAGGCGACCTTGATAACGACACGGCCGGTAATTTTGCCGTTCATGATTTTATCAGCGGCTGCCGGCGCTTCTTCCAGCGAGATCTCCTCGCAGGCCAGATCATAGAAGCTGGTGGGCAGCAGTTGTGCCAGACGTTGCCATGCCTGCTGGCGACGGGCAAACGGACACATTACCGAATCGACGCCTTGCAGACGCACATTGCGCAGAATGAAAGGCATGACAGTCGTCGGCAGATCGAAACCACCCGCCAGACCACAGGCAGCCACTGCGCCGTTGTAATTAACCTGCGACAGGATCTTGGCCAGTACGGCGCTGCCCACGGTATCGACGGCACCCGCCCAGACTTGTTTATCCAGCGCTCTGATCGGAGTCAGCAGTTCATCGCGGGAAATAATCCGGCTGGCACCCAGCTTGAGCAACAGGTCATGGTTGGCTTCACGGCCCGTTGCAGCTACCACGCTAAAACCGAGCGCCGCCAGCAGGGCGACGGCGACACTACCGACACCACCACTGGCACCGGTCACCAGAATTTCACCCTGTTCAGGGGTTAAACCAGCTTCTTCCAGAGCCATGACACACAGCATCGCTGTGAGACCGGCAGTACCGATCTGCATGCTTTGCAGCGGAGTGAGACCTGCAGCCAGCGGCACCAGCCAGTCAGCCTTCACGCGGGCTTTTTCTGCCATACCGCCCCAATGACCTTCGCCGACACCCCAGCCGGTCAGTACGACTTCATCACCGGCTTTATACCGCTGGTCTGTCGAATCGAGCACGGTACCGACAAAATCAATACCCGGTACCATCGGCCACTGGCGCACGATCTTGCCTTTGCCGGTAATCGCCAGACCATCCTTGTAATTCAGCGAGGAGTATTTTACTGCGACGGTCACATTCTCGGCGGGTAACTGACTTTCATCCAGCTGGGTAATTGTAGCGATAGTTTGCTTATCTTGTTGTTCTAACAGTAAGGCTTTAAACATGGTTATCTCCTGATGACAGGCTCTTCTTCCGCAGAAGAAAGCGAATGATTTTTTTGGGGTAATCGGCGGAAAATCAGCGTTGCCAGCATGCTGAGGCAACCAACCGTGATATAGGTATCATGAAATGCGGAGAGGATCTCGGCCTGCTGACAGCCATTAGCCTGTAAACCTTTCAGTGCCGCACCACTACCGTAGAACAAGGCAAATAACGTGGCGGATACGGCGACACCCAGACTCATGGAAAGTTGCATTACCACGGACAACAAACTGTTGCCGCTGCTGGCCTCTTCCCGCTCCAGTTCACTTAAGGTCAGGGTATTCATCGCGGTAAACTGCATGGAATTGAACACACCGAGCAAAGCGAGATAGAGCAGTAATAACGCATAGGGCGTCTCGTTGCTCACGGAAGAAAAACCGGCAATCAGGGCACCGAGCAGCAGGGTATTCAGCATTAATACCGGCCGGAAACCCAGTCGCCTGACCACCCAGTTCGCCAGTAATTTAGTACTCATTGCGCCCAGGGCAATCGGGACCATCGTGAGGCCGGCATGTGTCGGGTTGAAACCAAGCGCTACCTGCAAAAACAGCGGTGTGAGAAAAGGGATCGAACCACTGCCCAGCCGGGCTATCAGGTTGCCCAGAATTCCAATACGGAAGCTGGTGATTCTGAACAAGGCCCGGCTGAACAACGCATGTGGATAGCGCTGGCTGTGCCAGAAATAGGTGTATAGCCCCAGAGCACCCGGTATGGCCAGTAACAGGAATGCGGTGAGACTGGCATCCGGTTCGCCCAGTCGCTGAATGGCCAGCGACAGCAACACGACGCCACAGCTAAAGAACAAGTATCCCTTCCAGTCAAAGGAGGTGGTCTTCTCCCGGATATTCGGCATGAAGAAAAAAGCCAGTACACAGCCTATCAGGCCGATCGGCAGGTTGATTAAGAAGATCCATTGCCAGGTCGCATGTTCCACCAGCAAGCCGCCCAGTAACGGGCCGATCAACGGACCAATCAGACCGGGAATGACCACCATCGACATGGCGCTCAGGAATTCTTCCTTGGGAAATACGCGTAATATCGTGAGCCGGCCTACCGGTACCAGCAATGCACCGCCAACGCCCTGAATAATACGGGCAACCACCATCTGTGAAAGCGAGGTTGATTCTGCACAGAAAAATGAGCCAGTGGTAAACAGAAAAATAGAAAACAGGAAGACATTGCGGGTACCGAAACGGTCAGCCAGCCAGCCGGAGGCGGGGATCAGCATGGCGACAGTCAGCATATAGCTGATGATGGCTGCCTGCATCTGCAGGGGGCTTTCGTGAAAATCGGCCGCGATAGCGGGCAGGGCGGTATTAAGAATCGTGCCGTCGAGTGCCTGCATAAAGAACCCGACGGCGGCGAGCCAGGGGAGGATGCGTTTTTCTTTCGCTGAAACCTGATATTTCGTCAACAACGCACCTCGGGGATAAAAAGTAAACTAACGGGTTTTACCACCATGGAAGACTTTTTCCAGCCGGGCCTGAATCAACTCCAGCAGGAAAGAGAGGATCCAGTAAATCACGGCCGCGGTGATCAGCATTTCCATATAACGGTATGCGGAACGGCCATAACTCTGAGCCAGGAACATGATTTCCCATAAGCCCATCACGGAAACCAGCGACGAGTCTTTCAGCATTGCGATGAACATCGCCATGCTCGGCGGGATCGCCACTTTCATGGATTGTGGCAGGATCACTTTCAGGAAAGTTTGATGTTTTTTCAGCCCCAGCGCCATTGCGGCTTCCCATTGTCCACGCGGAATCGCCACGATAGCGGAACGGAAAATTTCGCTCAGGTAAGCACCATAACAAAGTGCCAGCGCAATAATGCCGGATGGAATTGCTGTCGGAATCGGACCAATTTGCGGTAGCCCCTGATAGATCAGCAATACCTGCAGCAGCAACGGCGTGCCGCGGAAGAACGAGGTATAGAAAGTGGATATTCCGTAGGCGAGAGGGTTCAGGCTCAGACGCCCCAGCGCCGCCAACAAGCCCAGAATAACGGAAGCCAGCATCGCTATCACGCAGACATAAATGGTCAGCGGGACACCCTGAATAAAACCATCAGGTGAAAGATGCAGACCCGCCAGGAAAGGCAGCTTTTCCCATACATAGGCCATATCGAGATCGAATTTGGCAATAAACCAGATAAAGCCGATCATCAGCGCCAGCCAGACCAAAGAAACCTGCCACTTAAATTTTCTGGTCATGATGGTGTTGCGGTTCAATGAGCAATCCTTTCAGGTGGAATCGATACGGAAAGGTGCTAGTTTAGCGGAATACGTCACAAAATGCAGTCAACTAAGCATAAACAAGGGCGAAAAGCCGCCCTTGTTTCGTTGTCTGACTGGGAGACACAATTAACGGGAGATGTCGGTACCGATCCATTTCACCGTGATTTTTTTCAGCGTACCGTCTTTACGCATTTCGTCGAAAATTTTCACGACAGTATCGCGCCACTCTTGATCGCCATTCTTGTCGATCGCCACCCAGTTTGGATCTTCATACAGCGGCTCGCCGACAATTTTGAATTTGCCCGGCATTTTCTGCATACGTTCTGTGGCGGTAACCAAGTTGGAAACCAGACCATCAATACGTTTACCGGCACCCAGTGCCAGATCCTGATATTCCAGATCTTCGCTGCCATACGGCATTACCTGAACCGCTTTAAACGGATAGGTAACCGGACCAGCACCGTAGGCGTCCACCTTCATGTTTTTCATCAGATATTGTTCGTAAGAACCACCTTGCTGCGCTGCGATTTTTTTGCCTTCCATATCGGCAACTTTAGTCAGCGGAGTGCCATTGGTAGAGGTTACCAGGACAGCAGGTGAGCTGTAGTAGTGGCTAACGAAATCCAATGAACGGGCACGCTGTTCATTCGCGGTCATGGAACAGATACAGATATCCCAGCGGCCACGCCAGTTACCTGCGGTTGTTACTTCCCATGCCGGGGTTTCAATTCTGACTTTGACACCCAGACGGCGGGCAAATTCTTTCGTCAGTTCAACATCCATGCCGTCCATTTCATTCTTGTCATTCAGGAATGAATAAGGGGGATAGGCCTGATCCATCACGCCGATCAGTTCACCGCGTTCTTTGATTCTATCCAGGGTTTCACCTGCAACTGCAGTGTGACTTAATGCCACAGTTCCGGCAAATAGCATTAAAAATTGCAGTGATTTATGTTGCATCATCATTCCCTCTAAGAGATTAAAAATACATAATCAGCAAAGCATTTAAAGAAGGCAATAGCAATGATTACCGAGATAAACAAAAGCTTATCTGGTATGGCGATTGCTATGCATTTTTTAGATGTCCGCAGGCCGACATAACCGGGCAGCAAAGCCATGCTGCACCGGCTGGAGCTTTTTTATCATTATTGTTCGCGGAGAACCCCATGCAAACAAGCGTTACCAGAGCACTCGCTCGCAACTTTCTTGGCAGTACACCCAAATGGTACAAAATCACTATTCTGCTTTTCCTGGTTATTAACCCGTTTCTGGTTGCTGCCAATCCGTTTTTCGCCGGCTGGGTGCTGGTGGCGGAGTTTATTTTTACCCTCAGCATGGCGCTAAAGTGCTATCCGTTGCTGCCTGGCGGGTTGCTGGCGCTGGAAGCGGTAGCGACCGGCCTGACGTCAGCAAATCAGGTGAAGCATGAACTGAGTGCCAACCTGGAAGTATTACTGCTGTTGATGTTTATGGTGGCAGGCATTTACTTTGTTCGTCAGCTGCTACTGTTTGTGTTTACCCGCCTGCTGATCTCGGTCCGTTCAAAACTGGTTTTATCGCTGGCCTTTTCGATCATGGCCGCGTTCCTGTCTGCATTCCTGGACGCCCTGACCGTGGTAGCGGTTGTTATCAGTATTTCTGTTGGTTTTTATTCCGTTTATCACAAATTTGTGTCAACACATCCGGAATACAACATTAACAATGATGAGGGTATTCATAAGCAGCACTACGCCGATCTGGAACAGTTCCGGGCCTTTCTGCGCAGTTTGCTGATGCATGCAGCGGTGGGTACCGCGCTGGGTGGCGTTTGTACCCTGGTGGGTGAACCGCAGAACCTGATCATCGGCGAAACGGCAGGCTGGAACTTCGGGCAGTTTTTCATTCGGATGTCCCCGGTGTCTTTGCCGGTATTATTATCCGGCCTGGCGGTATGTATCCTGGTTGAAAAGATGAAATGGTTTGGCTATGGCGCCACCATTCCTGCGTCGGTTTACAAGATCCTGAAAGAAACCGCGACGCATGAAGACCAGCATCGAACCATGCAGGAACGGCTCAAACTGATTTGTCAGGCCATTATCTGTGTCTGGTTAATCATTGGACTGGCATTCCATCTGGCTGCCGTAGGTCTGATTGGTTTAACGGTGATTATTCTGGCAACCGTGTTCACCGGCGTGACCGATGAACATGCGATTGGTCGTGCATTTACCGAGTCACTGCCGTTTACCGCGTTATTGTCGGTCTTTTTTGTTGTGGTGGCAGTCATCATTGATCAGCAATTATTCAGACCATTAATCAGCATGGTGCTGGATGCGCCTCAGGAGATGCAGTTAACACTGTTCTATATTGCGAATGGCTTGTTATCCATGGTCAGTGATAACGTCTTCGTCGGTACTGTGTATATCAACGAAGTAAAGACTGCATTGCTTAATCAGGCAATATCCCGGGATCATTTTGATCTGCTTGCCGTGGCTATCAATACCGGCACCAACCTGCCATCCGTGGCGACACCAAATGGGCAGGCTGCATTCCTGTTCCTGCTGACATCCACCCTGGCACCGCTGGTTCGCCTTTCTTATATCCGGATGATGTGGATGGCACTGCCCTATACCATCGTCATGACAATTGTGGGTCTGGTTTGTGTCATGTACCTGCTGCCAGATATGACGCAATGGTTCTATGACATGGGCTGGCTGCATCATAACAGCCTCTCGGTAGAGGCACTGGAAAGCGCGCACTAATACGCGCTAAGCAGAGATATTAAAACGGAGGCTTGCAGCCTCCGTTTTTGTTATGAACGATACAGCACTTTAATAATGTGATAACCAAACCGGGTTCTGACCGGCCCGACAGGCTGTAACAGTTCACAGGAAAATACGGCCTTATCGAATGGAGCCACCATATCGCCTTTTTTGAATTCTCCCAGATCACCGCCGCGCTTTTTTGACGGACAGGTAGAGTATTTTTTGGCGAGCTGCTGGAAATTGGCACCGGCTTCCAGTTGTTTCAGAATCTCCAGCGCCTGAGCTTCGGTTTTAACCAGAATATGCAACGCGCAAGCAGTACGAGCCATGGTGATAAATTCTCTGTCAGTCAAAAGGGCGTGGATTATAACGAACGCTGGCGGAATTTCCAGCAAAGGGACGGCTGTGCAGGCCATCCCATCATGAGGGATTAAGGCATGGTCAGCCAGTTATCACCGTCGAATTTCAGCTGCAGTAAAGTGCTTGGGTCTGGTTGCTGATTGCTGGTGGCCGGACGGGCTGGATAGCTGCTGCCATCATGTTCCAGTGACAGATAGGTATTGGCCTGATCGGTGGAAGGCACCAGCAGATCGGCCCAGCCATTATGGGCGGTCGGTGACACCATGACGGAACCGGAGAAACCTTCCAGTCTGGCTACCTGTTGGTATTGTCCGCTGTTGCCCTGCAATACCAGCCAGACACAACCGGATTTATCGCACCAGTTCATCTCCACCAGCGCATCAATGGAGCCGTCGCCGTTCAGGTCGGTTTTGACATAGCGGTATTGCGTGCCACTGGCCTGACCACCATTGCTTTGTAGGAACTGGCGCAGGGTCTGTTCAATCGCGTTGTCGGGTTGCGTGGAGGCTTGCAGCATACCGGCAGAAAAGCTTGCCGCAGCAGCCGGCACGGGAACCGGAACCGCGGTGGCGCCTGTTCCGCTCAGGACGGTTTCATTCTGTGCGAAACTGCTCTCCCCGGCAGGGACCTCCTGTGCCGCTGGTGGCGCAATAATGACTGCTCCCGATGCTGTTGCGGTCGAGCCGTTGTCGGTGGCCGGTTCACGGCTAGAGCCATCATTGGTGGTCAGTACCAAGGGCTTATCAAAATAGGCTTTGCCTGCCTGCAGCTCACGGTAATCGGCGGTCAGTGTATTGTCTTTCCAGCGGAAAGGAATGCTTTCATTAGTCGGTAAGCCCATCCGCTGATTAAACATCACCCGGAGGGTCTGATCTTTTTGCGGTTGCCACACACCTTCATAAGTGACTTCCGGACCCGTTTCGCGGGTATAGATCATTTTTGCCTGATAATTGCTGTCCAGAACCAGACGGACCCCGGCTTGCTGGGCATCATCACGCCCCTGCCAGTTCCGCGCTGGTTGCTGTTGCATCAGCGATTGTCCTTGCTCACCACAGCCAGTGAGAGTCTGGCCATCATCCAGTTGCAAAGTGACCGAGTAGCCAAGCCATTGCTGGCTGCTGCCGTCCTGACAGTAACCGGCGCGCAGATCCAGCGTGGCCTGTTTACCGGACTGATTGTCCAGTACCAGCTGTAACTGCTTGTCTGCCGGATGATTGATTTCGTCCAGCTGATAGCTGTCTACCCCATCCGGTGTCGTGAGAGAGGCTTGCTGACCATCAATCACCAGGGACCAGAACGGCTGGTTATTGCCGGCTTTCAGCAGATAGTTTGTACTGCTGCTCTGACACAGGCTCTGATCGGTGGTAATGCGGGAAACCTGTTCGGCTTCGAGGCGGAAGGGCGCCCCCCGGCCTTCACCGGCAACCAGCTGACCACTTAAGCTGGCCTGCAGGGTTTGCGGAGAGCCCAGTTGTTGCCACTGTTGCCAGAAATTATCATCCAGCACCAGCTGCCATTGCTGGTTACTGCCGCAAGGAGTGAAAACACTCTGCTCATTCTGTCGCTGAATCGTTCCTGTGAACAGCGGCGGCAGTTCCTGCTGCAGTTTTGCTGATAAATCGGAAGTGATATTGGGCTGGGTGTTTTTCCCGGGAACACTGGTAGTGTTACATCCTACCAGTGCAATCAGCAGACCAGACAAGACAAAACGTGACAACGGCATAAAGCTCCCCGTACAAAAAATATTCTGCCCAGTCTATACGATCTTGCTTTTCTTCGCCGCAGCAGGTGTTAAAAAAGCTTACTCATTCAGCAACAGCTGCTGCAGATATTCCGCCACGCCATCTTCGTCATTGATGCCAGCCCGCGGTAGATCCGGCAAGGCCATTTTCAGACGATCGTGCGCATTACCCATAACCACGCCATGTCCAACCATGGATAACATTTCATAGTCATTCATCCCGTCCCCAAAAGCGATGGCTGCACTGAGCGGAATATCATGCTGTTCCAGAATGGAGGAGATCGCAGCACCTTTATTCACACCTAATGCCATGACTTCCAGACAATCCGGTTGTGAGAAGGCGATACTCAGTTGACCGGCATACCGTTCCAGCAGGGTATTTTCCAGCTCCAGTAAGGGCTCATGCTCGGCAATGAAGAAGAATTTATTGATGCTGTTTTTATCCAGCGTGGTCAGATCGGTCTTGGTATAACAAAAGCCTGTATCTCGATGATATTCGAGATACTCCGGCATATCCCGGTCAGTAAACCAGGCCTCCGGAGTATAAATGTTGACGGCAATTTCCGGATCCGGCAGCGGCATTTCTGATAGTTGCTGAGCGATATCGGCCGGCAGGGTCCGGTTAAAAATGATCTCGTCCTGTTTATCGGTGACGACCGCACCGTTGGATGTCACCAGATAAATATCCAGTCCCAATGCATCACGGATCGCTTTCACATCAATATGGTGACGACCCGTAGCAACAACAAACTTGGTACCTTCGGCTACCAGTTTTTTCAGAACCTTTCGGGTATGCGGGGAAACATGATGCTGGTTATTCAGCAGAGTACCATCCAGATCAGAGATAACGACTTTATACATGCTGGAACCTCGTTACAGCGGCTAAATAGCGGATTATGAGAGCGGTTACAGTATAGCGGAGGAATGGTAACAGCGCATTAACGTTCATTTGAAATGAAGGTTTCTTCGGATGAAGGTTTATTCTGGTGTAGCCGGGCTATGCGCTTCGTCCCACAGGGCAGGGTTAAGCTGTAATTTCAGCCACCACGCTTCACTGGCCAGAATTTCACCCTGTTCACCGATAACCGGATATTCCAGTGATTTACTGCGGCAGAAGGCAGCCAGACGCGGATGGCCACCCTCAAATAACAGGCGCTGTTGCTCATTCTCCGGCAACAGGCAGCCGCGCTGATAAAATCCGGCCTGCTGACGCTGGCGTTGTGCTTCATACAGGATCAGTGCGCTGGCCACGGAGACATTCAGCGACTGCGCCATGCCGACCATCGGAATAATGATATCCTGGTCGGCCAATGCCAAGGCTTCCGTACTGATCCCATACTTTTCGGCACCGAACAGGATCGCGGTGGGTCTGGTGTAATCAATGTCACGAAAATCAACCGCGCGGGAAGAGAGATTGGTCGCCAGGATCTGCATGTTCTGCTGTTTCAGCACCGAAATGGCTTGTTGAATGGAATCATGCCTGTTGAGTTTGACCCAGTTGTGGCTGCCTTTGGCTGCCCGGTTATTTTCCCGCAGTTCTTCGGGCCAGACCGCATGCATTTCGTGAATGCCGACGGCATCACAGGTACGCATGATGGCCGCGATGTTGTGCGCTTTATTGACCTGTTCCAGACAGACCGTCAGATCGGGCTGACGCAAAGAGAGCATCAGCCGTATGCGGGCAAGCCGTTCAGGATTCATGCGTCCGATTCTTTGATTCGCAAGCGGCTGGTGGTGCGGTTAACGCGTAATACATCCGGCATGACCCTGATTTTTCGCATAATATCCGCCAGATGGACACGGTGTTTTGCCGTGATCAGCAGGTTGACCTGATAAACCCGCGCATCCTTTTCCTCGGTACTGATACTGTGGATATTGGCACCTGTCGCTGCAATGACGTTGGCCAGTTGTGCCAGCACACCCTGATGATTCACGACTTCCACCTGAATACCGGTTTTGAATTCCTGTTCACCGAGATGCTCCATATCCCATTGTACTGGCTGATATTTATCCGGTTCACGGTTATAACCACGGATGTTCGGACAGCTTTCCTGATGCACAACCAGCCCCTTGCCCGGGCTGATATGGGCAATGATGGCATCACCGGGGATTGGGCGGCAGCATTTGGCAAAGCTGACCAGCATTCCCGCTGCACCCCGGATAGGTAGTTTCCGGTATGCCGGGGACATTTTTTTCTCCGGTTCCTGGTCATGTCGCCCTAACAGACGGCGGGCAATGACCACACTCATCTGGTTACCAAGACCAATATCGGCGAGCAGACCATCCAGCGACTCATGGCGGGTGTCCTGTAATACCTGCTGCAGATTTTCCGCAGGGATGTCTTCAATCTTCTTCCCGCCCAACGAGTGCGTGAGCAGCCGCCGGCCAAGAATAATGGATTCTTCTGCCCGCAGATTTTTCAGGAACTGGCGGATCTTGGTCCGGGCCCGGGAGGTCACCACGAAGTTCAGCCAGGCTGCATTCGGTCGTGCGCCCGGCGCGGTGATAATTTCGATGGTTTGTCCGGAAGTAAGTGGGCGGCTGAGTGGGAAGGGTTGGCGTTCGACACGGGCGCCAACGCAGCTGTTGCCGATATCGGTATGCACTGCATAGGCAAAATCGACCGGTGTAGCTCCGGCCGGCAATTCCAGAATCCGGCCTTCCGGCGTGAACACATAAATCTCGTCCGGGAACAGGTCGGTTTTGACGCTTTCAATAAATTCAAATGAGCTGCCAGCGCTTTGCTGCAGTTCCAGCAGGTTCTTCATCCAGCGCTGCGCCCGGATTTGTGCGGTACTGCCGGTAGCATCCCCATTGGTTTTGTAGGCCCAGTGGGCCGCGACCCCTTTATCGGCCATCTGATCCATATATTCGGTACGGATCTGGATCTCGACCGGTACGCCGTGCGGACCTACTAACGAGGTGTGCAACGACTGATAACCATTGGTTTTCGGGATAGCGATATAATCTTTGAAGCGGCCGGGGCGGGGTTTATACAGGCTGTGCATCTGACCGAGCACACGGTAACAGGTATCTATGTCATCAACGATCACGCGGAAAGCGTAAATATCCATGACCTCATAAAAACGCAGCTCTTTTTTCACCATCTTGTTATAGATGGAGTAGAGGTTTTTCTCCCGACCGCATACAACGGCCTTGATCCCGGCTTCCTGCAACCGGCCACAGATCTCCTCATGCACGGAGTCGATGACTTCTTTGCGATTACCTCGGGCCCGTTTAACCGATTCGCGCAGAATGCGTGCCCGCATCGGATAGAGCGCCTCAAACCCCAGCTCTTCGAGCTCGGTCTTGAAGGTATGAATACCCAGGCGGTTAGCGATTGGAGAAAAGATTTCCAGTGTTTCACGTGCGATGCGGCGACGTTTATCCGGGCGTAAGGCGCCCAGTGTGCGCATGTTGTGGGTGCGGTCGGCGAGTTTGATCAAAATGACGCGGATATCCTGCACCATGGCCATGACCATTTTGCGGAAGTTTTCTGCCTGTGCTTCTTTATGATCCCGGAATTTGAGCTTATCCAGTTTGGATACACCATACACCAGTTCCGCTACGGCTGGACCAAACTGTGCGGTCAGCTGCTCTTTGGTAACAGGGGTATCTTCGATCACATCATGCAGCAATGCCGCCGAGATGGTTTCATAATCCAGATGCATTTCAGCCAGGATCGTCGCCACGGCCACCGGGTGTGTGATATACGGTTCACCACTGGAACGGGTTTGTCCTTCATGTGCATCACGAGCAACCTGAAAGGCATTCTGGACCTGAGTCACCTGTTCCGCAGGCAAATATGTGCCCAGCAATGTTTTTAAATCTTCAAACAGATACAAAAGTGACCCCGCTTCACGATCCATCGGCGTAAAACCATACCCTGCAGTTTGCGATTATTCCGCTCACTTGTAAATAATGACAAAAACGGCACCACTAGGGTGCCGTTTGTAATCAGCAAATGAATGCTTAGAAACCGTAATCACGATCCTGAGTCAGTGCAGCCACGGCTGCCAGTTCGCTTGCTTCCTGCTGTTGCTGTTCGATACGCTCTTGCGCATCCATGAACTGATCAGAGATCAAACCTTCTTCGATCTCGCGCAGTGCGATCACGGTTGGTTTATCGTTTTCTTCGTCCACCAGCGGATCTTTGCCCTGAACGGCAAGCTGACGAGCGCGGCGAGCGGCCACCAGAACCAAATCAAAGCGGTTGCCAACCTGTTTTACCGCATCTTCAACAGTAACGCGTGCCATAGCAAACTCCCATATAAATCGAGGGTGAAAATTCTACTTGGTTTTAATTTATCCTGCCAGTAGCTGATTCAGCAGATCGGCATGACAAATAGCCTGCGGACGCAGTTTTGCGCGACCCGCCAGTACAATGGCATGCAATTGTTGCAATGCCTGTTCAAAATCATCGTTGATGATCAGGTAGTCATATTCAGGATAGTGCGACATTTCAGAGACTGCCTGCGCCATGCGTTTGGCAATCACCTCTTCACTATCCTGTCCGCGGCCAATCAGGCGTTGTTCCAGCACCGGCAAGCTGGGCGGTAACACAAAAATAGATTGTGTTTCGCTATACAGCTCGCGGATTTGCCGGGCTCCCTGCCAGTCGATATCGAGAAATACGTCGATACCCTTGGCCAGCGCCTGTTCGATCAATTCTTTTGATGTGCCGTAATAGTTACCAAACACTTCAGCCCATTCAAAGAATGCGTCGCGGGCAATCAGGGACTGAAATTCGTCTTTACTGACAAAATGGTAATGTATGCCGTTTTCTTCGCCCGGACGCATGGCGCGGGTGGTGTGAGAAACAGACAGTGCCATACGACCATCGCTGTTATAACGTGACAATAACGCCGTTAACAGGCTGGATTTTCCTGCTCCGCTGGGAGAGGAAATAATAAATAGCGTACCTGCAGCAGCCATCGTGCGCTCCTATCAAGTAACAGGAAAAAAATAACGCGCCGGTCAGAAGCAATGACCCGGGCTGATAACAAAAAACCCGGCACAAGACCGGGTTTTTCAGGACAGCAGACCAATTACTTGATCTTGCCTTCCTTGTAGATTACATGCTGACGAACAACAGGATCAAATTTTTTGATCTCCATTTTCTCAGGCATGGTGCGCTTGTTCTTGGTCGTAGTGTAGAAGTGACCAGTACCGGCACTGGAGTTCAGACGAATTTTTTCGCGAGCACCTTTAGCCATGATTTATCTCCTTACACTTTTTCGCCACGAGCACGGATATCAGCCAGAACAGCTTCGATACCCAGCTTGTCGATAATACGCATTCCCTTCGGTGTTAAACGCAGGGTTACAAAACGCTTCTCGCCTTCAACCCAGAAACGGTGAGATTGCAGGTTAGGCAGGAAACGGCGACGGGTCGCGTTTTTAGCGTGAGAACGGTTGTTCCCCACTGTCGGACGCTTACCAGTTACTTGACACACTCTAGACATTGTTGTCTCTCCAAAAATCTTACTTCTGCTCGCGCATTTTCTGTTGCCCCGCTGCCGTATAGCAGAGCACATAGATAGAAGGCGGCATTTTATACAGCATCGCCCCGACAAGATCAAGTAAAAAGGCCTTGTCAGGATCGTTTTATAACCATCCGCGTTCGGCAAAAGAGACGGGATCTCCGTCTCCTATCACAAAGTGATCCAGCACCCGCACGTCGATCAGACGTAAAGCGTCGCAAATGCGCTCGGTGATATGGCGATCGGCGTGACTTGGTTCGGCTACGCCCGAAGGGTGATTATGACAGAGAATGACCGCTGCAGCATTATGTTTTAGCACCGTCTGCACGATTTCCCGTGGATAAACACTGGCCGCATCAATAGTACCAAAAAACAATTCGCAAAACTGAAGAACGCGGTGCTGATTATCCAGCAATAACATGGCAAATACCTCCCGGGGCCGTTCCCGTAACTGGAGCTGCAGATAGCGTCGGACCAATTGCGGACTGGTTAGGGCATCCCCCCGTTGCAGACATTCCGCCAGATAACGATTGCTCATTTCCAGTACGGCCTGTAGCTGGACATATTTTGCTGGCCCAAGGCCGTGCGCCTGACAAAATCGTTCTTGTTCCGCACCGAGCAGCGTGCGCAATGAACCAAATTCCAGCAACAGATTTCTGGCCAGTTCAATGGCGTTACAACCAGCTACTCCGGTTCGCAGAAAGATTGCCAATAATTCGGCATCACTCAGTGCTGCGGCTCCGCGCTGTAAGAGTTTCTCGCGCGGACGTTCGTCCTCGGGCCAATCTGTTATTGCCACGATATATCCTTGAAAAGAAAAATCCGGTTATAACGAGAATGGTTTGGAAACAGAACTGACAAAGCCGACAGTACATTATGATAGCGCAGACAAGGGGCCTGAGCCCCTTGAGTTATAATCTGTCATAACAGGCTTCAGGTCATATTTATTTTGCTGCGGATTTAGCCTCAGACAGCCAGTGATCGACCAGCTTAGCATGTGCTTTCAGCCAACCATCTGCATGGCGTTCAATATCGGCAGGTTTGTTTTGTCCCGCTTTCATTTGCATGTTCTCGGCACTGATATCATGAATGGGTAATTTCATAATGGCGAACAGCTTGGCTGCCGCCGGATTTTTTTCGGCAAATGCTTTATTGGCAACGATATGCATCTGATTCATCTGGAAGCCGTAATTCCTGCCATTCGGCAGTTTGGTATCCACATCCCGGCGATCACCCGGCAACGATGAGAAAGGGACTTCCAGCCAGATTACATCCTTACCGGGAACCAGTTCGCCACTGACCCAATACGGCGTCCAGGTATAATAAAGAATGGGTTTTCCACTTTTATGGCGGGTAATTGTATCAGCAATAATCGCCGCATAATTTCCCTGATTGTGAATCACGGTATCGATAAGACCATAGGTTTTTATCTGGTGATTGATAACGGCTTCGCAGCCCCATCCCGGATTACAGCCGGCCAGATCGGCCTTTCCATCATCGTTCGCGTCGAACAGTTTTGCCAGTGTGGGATCTTTCAACTGAGCGATATTGGTAATTTTATATTGTTCAGCCGTTTTTTTATCAATCAGATAACCCTGTGCCGCACCGGAGACATAGACATTCTGACGATAGAATTTGTTGTCTCCACCGGCTTTGGCATATTTGTCATCATGCAACGGTGACCAGTTAAAGGTCAGGAAAGTACCATCACCATTGGCTACCGACGTGTAGCCAACGTTGTAATCGACATCCTGTGCAGGCTTGACATCATAGCCCAGTTTTTTCAGCATTTTGCTGACCAGTAATGTCTGGAATGATTCTTCCGCGATCGTACTCTGGATAGGTTGCACCGAAATGCCTTTGCCCGGCAGATCTGTGCTGGCCATGAGGTTGCAGCTTAACAACAGGGTGCTCACAGCGATGATGTTTTTCGGTTCAAACATTGCGTTCTCTCCATAATAATTGATGGGATAAGTCAGACCCGGTTTGTTAACCGGAAAAGAAGACCTGCCGGTCCGCGCTGATACCAGTATCTGGCATTTTTATTGTGAGATTTTTGCCCCATTGCCTGAGTCAGTCGATCTAGCACAATGGCGAGCAAGACGATTCCGACTCCACCGACAGAGGCCATCCCCATATCCAGACGACCGATCCCCCGGAGGACCATTTGGCCTAAGCCGCCGACTGCGATCATGGATGCGATCACAACCATTGAGAGTGACAGCATCAGAGTCTGGTTAACGCCAGCCATGATCGTTGGCATTGCCAGCGGCAATTGTACCTTGAATAATAATTGACGCGGGCTGGCGCCGAATGAGTGACCTGCTTCAATCAGATCATCAGGTACCTGGCGGATGCCCAGCATGGTCAGTCGGATCACGGGGGGGAGTGCGAATATGATCGTGACAACCACACCAGGTACATTGCCAATCCCGAATAACATCACCACCGGGACCAGATAGACGAAGGCTGGCGTGGTCTGCATTGCATCCAGTAACGGGCGCATGATCGTGGTTGCCTTATCACTACGGGCTAGCCAGATACCGAACGGCAGACCCAGCATCAGACAGAATAGTAACGATGTCAGAACCAGGGCCAGGGTTGTCATGGCCTCCATCCAGGTACCAATCAGACCAATAATAATCAGGCTCAGCATTGTTCCCACAGCCATGCGGCCACTGACCAGCTGCCACGACAATAATGTCAGCAGCAGGATCATTATCGGAGATGGTATGGTTTGTAATACGGTTTCAATACCGGTCAGGCTGATTTCTACCGGCGCCCGAATCAGCTGAAAAACCGGACGGAAATTATCCACCACCCAGTCAATGGCTGACTCAATCCACTGATCCAGCGGGAGCCTGGCTTCTTGAAAGGGATGCCAGTAATCAACAGACGTGTTTTTTTCTGATTCAGGGGCGGTGTACAGCCAGTCATTGCTGTCTGTATCGGCTTGCGCGGTATTTCCCCACGGATTATCCGCTGCAGCTTGTTCTGCAGCGACATTCATTTCACTCCAGGGATCCTGTTCTGGCTGAGTCGCTTCACTGGTCCAACCTGGCGGGCTCAATAAAAGAAAAGACGTAAACAGGATTAGTAGGTGTCGTTTTATCATGCGGCATTATTCCGATCGAGAGTTTGTAACAGATTGGCTTTAGAGATCAGGCCGATATAAAGACCGTCGCTGTCGATGACTGGCACCTGACAGGGCGCTTCCGCAACCAGACCGATCAACTCGTTTACCGGTGTATCTGCCAAAATTGGTGCCGGTTTTTCCAGAATCGCAGCATCCAGATTCTGTTTATTAGAAGTAGCTGACTTTAGTGATTCAACAGAAACCACTCCGATGAAATGCCTCGCCCGATCAACAACATAACCGTAATCTCGTTCCTGATCTTTGAGCTGCTTCAGCGCTGCTGCCGGGCCATCTGTTGCATGTTTCTTAATTAATGGGAGCTGCCGGCGACTAGCCACATCCCGTGCTGAAAAGACATTGGCCAGATCAACTCCACGGAAAAATGCGCGAACATACTCGTTGGCCGGATTATTCAGGATTTCGTCGGGGCTGCCGACTTGTACCAGTTCGCCATCCTGCATAATGGCAATCCGATCGCCAATACGCATGGCTTCATCCAGATCATGGGAAATAAATACAATCGTCCGCTGTTGCCGGTTTTGTAGTTTCAATAATTCATCCTGCATTTCGGCTCGTATCAACGGATCAAGCGCTGAAAAGGCTTCATCCATTAGCAGAATGTCAGGATCATTTGTCAGCGCTCTGGCCAGCCCGACGCGTTGTTTCATGCCACCTGATAATTCATCAGGATAAGCGTTAGCCCAATTGTCCAGTCCCACTTGTGCCAAAGCCTTTAATGCCCGCTCGTGGCGCGTCGTTTTATCGACCCCAGCCAGTTCCAGGCCAAAAGCCGCGTTATCAATGACACTCATGTGCGGCATCAGGGCGAAAGACTGGAACACCATACTGATCTTTTTGCGGCGAACCTGACGTAATTCATCATCAGAAATGGCAGCGATATCTTTCCCATCTAGCAGAACCTGACCCCGGGTAGGTTCAATCAGGCGGTTAAGTAGACGGACGAGTGTGGATTTACCGGAACCCGATAACCCCATGATGACAAATATCTCGCCTTCATTAATCCTGAGGCTGACGTCCTGTACACCAACAGTCAGACCCGTTTTCTTAAAAATAGCAGCTTTATCCTGGCCTTTATTCAGTAATTTAAAAGCCTGTTCAGGATGTTCTCCGAACACCTTGAACAGATTTTTTACTTCCAGTTTTATGGTCATGGATACCCTTTTCGGTTGTTAATAAATCATAGCCTTCATTATTTGCATAGCAATGCAATTATTTATTAACATAATAAAATAATCATTATATTCAAGTAATTCATGCCTGTTTTTTGGTCTTTTTTTCTTCATTTATATGATAAATAATGAAAAATTATTTATTCGCAATACGATTTATGTTTGGTTTGTTTGGTTATTTTTTGGTGAAAAATGGTTTTATTGTTTAACGTATCGAAGTATTTTGACTGGATCCAAAAGAGGATGGGTGGTCGTGAGCTGACCTTGTCACGGAGAAAGACGAGTAACAAAAAGGAAACAGCGAGTACTAATTACTCGCCGGGACGGGTGAGTTCTCCGCTATCAAGCATCGGTGCTGTGCGAACTTCAGGGGCTTCCAGTAAGTCAGCAATACATTCCAGAGACGCAATCAACATGGATTGTTCCCATTCTTTCATATTCTGAAAACGGGTAATGAAACGGCTTTGTAGTGTGTCCGGAGCGGCATTGAGACGGGATATACCTTCAGGCGTGAGCTGGATCCATACTTTACGTTTATCCAACTGATTTCGCTGACGTTCAACCAGTCCTTTATTTTCCAGTCGATCGAGAATGCTGGTCACTGTTGCCTGTGCCAGATCCATGCGATTAGCAAGGGTTCCGGTCGTTACAGGTTGTTCATCCCGCAGTGTTTGTAATATGAGCAACTGGGGTAATGTTAAACCGGATAAATGGCTGAGTTCTTTTTCATTTTGGTCAATTGTGCGAATTATGCGGCGCAGCGTGCTGAGTACCGCCAAGCTTTTCTGGTTCATTCAGTCGGGATTCAGGAGATATATAGTATGAATTATCGCTCAGGCGAGCGTGGAATTAAACAGCCGCCATCATGTACTATGCCGTAAGTTCGGAAATGAGGGAAAAGCAATGTCATTACAACAAAGACGGATCTTGCTTGGTGTCACCGGTGGTATTGCGGCTTACAAAAGTGCTGAAATTATTCGCCGGTTGCGTGAGCAGGGGGCGGAAGTTCGGGTTGTGATGAGTGACGCGGCAAAAGAGTTTATCACGCCGCTCACTCTGCAGGCCGTTTCAGGCAACATGGTCGCCAACAGTATGTTTGATCCGCAAGCCGAAGCGGGTATGGGGCATATCGAGCTGGCAAAATGGGCTGATCTGGTTCTGGTGGCCCCTGCGACTGCCAATGTTATCTCTCGCCTGACCACCGGGATGGGCGATGAGCTGCTGACGACGCTCTGTCTGGCCAGTCCGGCGCCATTGGCGATCGCGCCTGCGATGAACATGCAGATGTATCTGCATGCGGCAACCCAGCATAATCTGAACGTGTTGGCCGAGCGTGGTGTCCAGATCTGGGGACCGGGTATCGGCAGCCAGGCATGTGGGGATGTGGGACCTGGACGCATGCTGGATCCGCTGGATATCGTGGAGGAAGTAACCCGCTTTTTCCAGCCAGAGCTTCGTTCTGAACTCTCTTTTCTGATCACGGCCGGACCAACGCGTGAAGCGATCGATCCGGTACGTTATATCAGCAATCACAGCTCCGGCAAGATGGGTTTTGCCCTGGCTGAGGCGGCAGCAGCATTGGGCGCAAAAGTCACATTAATCGCTGGCCCCGTTAATCTGCCTACACCCAAAAATGTAAACCGCATCAATGTGGAGAGCGCTTTGGATATGCAGGCAGCGGTTGACGCCGAAGTATCCCGGCATCAGATCTTTATTGGCTGCGCCGCTGTGGCTGATTACCGTATGGAATCGGTTGCCCCGCAGAAAATGAAGAAACAGGCGGATAGTGACACTCTGACGCTACAGCTGGTAAAAAATCCCGACATTATTGCCGGCGTCGCTGCGCGCACAGATAAACCTTTTGTGGTAGGCTTCGCCGCCGAAACACAGGATGTGGCTCGTTATGCGCTGGATAAGCTGCAACGCAAGGGGCTAGATATGATTGCCGCCAACGATGTCAGCCGCTTAGGGCAGGGGTTCAATTCTGATCAGAATGCACTGACGGTATTCTGGCAGGATGAACAACAGGAACTGCCTCTGGCCAGCAAGCAACAGGTCGCTCAACAACTCATCTCATTAATCATACAGCGCTATCAACATGAAACAGATTGAACTTAAGATCCTCGATGCCCGCATCGGAAATGAATTTCCACTGCCTGAATACGCGACTCCCGGTTCTGCCGGTTTAGATCTGCGCGCCTGTCTGGATGCTGCGGTTGAACTGGTCCCTGGCGATACACAGCTGATCCCTACAGGTCTGGCGATCCATATTGCTGATCCGGGACTGTGTGCCACCATTCTGCCACGTTCTGGCTTAGGCCATAAACATGGCATTGTGCTCGGAAATCTGGTCGGACTGATCGACTCTGATTATCAGGGACAGCTGATGGTCTCTGTGTGGAATCGCGGTAATACCACCTTTACCATCCAGCCGGGTGAGCGCATCGCGCAATTGGTGTTTATGCCGGTGGTACAGGCAAGCTTTGCGGTCGTGGATGAATTTGATGCCTCTGAGCGCGGTGAAGGCGGTTTCGGCTCATCTGGTCGTCATTAATTCTTCCTGCTGAAATGCAAAGAGGAGTGATTTATCACTCCTCTTTTTTGTCATCTGTCCGGGTACCGGCAGAGAAATCAGACGCCGTAACTGGCGCGATATGCTTTCACTTTTTCCAGATGTTCCGTCATTTCCGGCTGGGTTTCCAGATAACGGATCAGATCGCCCAGTGTAATGATCGCAATCACCGGTGCATTGTAATCACGCTGTACTTCCTGAATGGCGGATAACTCGCCTTTGCCTTTTTCCTGACGATCCAGCGCTATCAGAACGCCTGCCAGTTCCGCGCCATTCGCCTGGATCAGATCCATCGATTCGCGGATTGCTGTACCGGCGGTGATAACGTCATCAACCAGCATGATGCGGCCTTTCAGCGGACTGCCGACCAGATTGCCACCTTCACCATGATCCTTGGCTTCTTTACGGTTGAAGCACCATGGAACGTCCTGATCATGCAATTCTGCCAGCTGTACTGCTGTCGCAGAGGCAATCGGGATCCCTTTATAGGCCGGGCCAAACAGTACGTCGTACGCGATACCACTATCCACCAGTGCCGCCGCATAATAACGGCCCAGTTTGGCCAGATCGCGACCCGAGTTAAATAAGCCGGCATTGAAGAAATAAGGGCTTTTCCGACCTGATTTCAGGGTGAATTCGCCAAACTTCAGTACCTGTTTTTCCAGAGCAAATTCAATAAACTCGCGCTGATATGCCTTCATCGTGATTTTTCCTTGTTACCTGAATATCAGACCAGTGCCTGACGCTGATGCTGAATGATTTGCTGAATACCCTGCTTGCCCAGTTCCAGCAACTGCATGAGTTCTTCCTGAGAGAATGGTTCGCCTTCTGCGGTTCCCTGGATTTCAATCATTTTGCCAGTTTCGGTCATCACCAGATTCATATCGGTTTCGGCGCTGGAGTCTTCATCATAATCCAGGTCACATACCGGAATACCTTCATAGATACCGACAGACACCGCGGCTACCATGAAATTCATCGGGTTGGTTTTCAGAGTGCCTTTTTCCTGCATCCAGTTCAATGCATCAGCCAGTGCAACACAAGCTCCGGTGATGGATGCGGTACGAGTACCACCATCAGCCTGCAGCACATCACAGTCAACAGTAATGGTATTTTCACCCAGTTTGGTCAGATCGACGGCTGCGCGCAGCGAGCGTGCAATCAGGCGCTGAATTTCTAACGTCCTGCCACCCTGTTTGCCTGATGCGGCTTCACGGTGCATACGTGAATGGGTGGAGCGTGGCAGCATACCGTATTCTGCGGTAACCCAACCCTGACCTTTTCCTTTCAGAAAACGAGGGACACCTTCGGTGACTGTAGCCGTACACAGTACTTTAGTCCGGCCAAATTCAACCAGTACCGAGCCTTCAGCATGGCAGGTATATTGACGGGTAATAGTGATGGGACGCAGTTGTTCCGGCGTTCTTCCGCTTGGACGCATGATGATTCCTGACAGTATTGAATTGCGCGAATTATACGTGATCTATGCCTGTATTGCATGGCTACTGACGTTAGGGGGTGGGTTGGGTATAATCGGAACAATTCCTCGCTACTTAAAGAGCACGCCATGATCCATAGTATGACCGGTTACGCCCGTAAAGAATTCAAAGGGGACTGGGGAACGGCAGTCTGGGAAATCCGCTCCGTAAACCAGCGCTATCTGGAAACCTATTTCCGTTTACCCGAGTCCTTCCGCAATCTGGAAGCGGTATTGCGTGAGCGTTTCCGTCAGGGTTTAGAGCGCGGCAAAATTGAATGCAACCTGCGTTTTGAAAGTCAGGTCAGCCAGGGGCAATTGCAGATAAATGAAGTGCTGGCAGAACAGCTGATTGATAATGCGTTATGGGTGATTGATCGTGCCGGACAAGGACAGCTTAATCCGGTGGACATCCTGCGCTGGCCCGGCGTGATGGAAGGTGAAGAACAGGATATGGATGCGCTGAATGTCACCTTGTTGGCGGCATTTGATGAAGTATTCAAAGAGTTTATCGCGGCACGCCGTTCCGAAGGTGACAAATTGAAATCCCTGCTTGAGCAGCGGCTGGAAGGTGTTGCGGTTGAAGCAACAAAAGTACGGGAACACATGCCCGCTATTCTCAACTGGCAGCGTCAGCGCTTGCTGGATCGCTTGGCAGAAGCCAAAGTCGAACTGGAACCTACCCGTATAGAACAGGAAATTGTTCTGCTGGCACAAAAAATTGATGTGGCAGAAGAATTGGATCGCTTGGATATGCATGTCACTGAGACCCGTAAAATCATCAGTAAAGGTGGCGCATGTGGTCGTCGTCTGGATTTCATGATGCAGGAATTCAACCGCGAATCGAATACTCTGGCTTCTAAATCCATCAATGCAGAAGTGACCCAGGCAGCGGTTGAGCTGAAAGTGTTGATTGAGCAGATGCGCGAACAGATCCAAAACGTGGAATAATCAGTCTGCATCTGAAATGACGAAGCCCGCGAAATGCGGGCTTCGGTTTTATGGTCAGGATTAAACCAATTAGCTGGAAGCCTGTTCTTCCACCAATATGGTATTACCCTGCAGCTCATCGTCATCAGCATCGACTGAATCAGTTAATTCACCTTCCAGCTTGGCGACGACAGAAGACGCAATCGCGTTACCCATCACGTTAGTGGCAGAACGAGCCATATCCAGGAAATGATCCACGCCCAGTAACAATAACAGACCGGCTTCCGGAATATTGAATTGTGCCATGGCTGCCGCAATAACAACCAGAGAGGCACGCGGTACACCTGCCATACCTTTTGACGTGACCATCAGCAGTAACAACATGGTAATCTGCTGGGCGATGGTGATTTCCATACCATAGGCCTGAGCGATGAACATGGTCGCAAAGGTGCAATACATCATGGAGCCGTCAAGGTTGAATGAATAGCCAACCGGCAATACGAAGCTGGAGATCTTTTCGGAGCAGCCGAAGCGTTTCAGACCTTCCAGTGTTTTAGGGTAAGCAGCTTCAGAGCTTGCGGTAGAGAAGGCCAGCAGAATTGGTTCACGGATGAATTTTGGCAGTGACAGAACCCGGCGACCTAGGAACAGACTACCCATGATCAGCAGCAGAACCCACAGAACCAGAATCGATCCATAGACCTCGCCAACGAAGGTACCGTAAGTCAGCAGAATACCTAAGCCCTGTTTCGCGATCAGCGCAGCAATCGCGCCAAACACAGCGAACGGTGCAAAATTCATTACATAACCGGTCACTTTCAGCATGATGTTGGCAATGCTTTCCATCACAGCTACAACTGGTTTGGCTTTTTCGCCCATGCCAGAAGCTGCAACACCAAAGAACAGAGAGAATACGACTAACTGTAAGATTTCATTGGTAGCCATTGCCTCAACAACACTTTTAGGAATGGCATGGGTAACGAAATCTTTCAGCGTAATTGCGGTCGCGCTGATACCAGATTTTGCAGTTACATCCGGTAATGGCAGATTCAGGCCAACACCTGGCTGCAATACGTTTACCATAACCAGGCCCAGCGCCAGAGAAACCAATGAGGCAGTCATAAACCAAGCCATGGCCTTAATACCTACACGGCCTACTGTCTGGCTATCACCCATTTTAGCGATGCCCACAACTAGCGTTGAGAACACCAATGGGGCAATAATCATCTTGATTAATCGCAGGAAGATGTCAGTCAGGATTGAAATGTTTGATGCAAAAGCAGCAATGGCTGCCGGATCCGTCACATTCGAACGATACAGATGGCCAGTCAGGATACCAACCAGCATGCTGATCAGAATCATGGCCGTCAGTTTATTCATTTTCATTATGTTTTTGTTCCTAAGTAGATGTAAATAAAGCGAAGAGACATCATGTCACTGGGATTCTTCCTTGTTATGCATCTGTAGTCAGACGCTAAATATACGGAGGCGGAGCAGCCTGATGATATGAGAAGGCAGGTAAAAGAATGAATAGCATCCGAATATTTGGTCGAATTTACTATAAAACGCCATATATTTGCAGGTTTTGGCTTCTTATTGTTCAATAAAAATCCAAATAAGGTATAAAACCAAGATAAAGTAACGGATGTGTTAACCGGGCGTTAAGTCGGCGAGAGTGAAAATGGATTGTTTTAACATTCGCCGGCTGTTAAGCCGACGATGGAATAATGGAATCGACAGATGCTAGTTCGATCTGGTTTCCGCCGTTCTGTTTTCCTTGTTGCAACGCAGAATCCGCGCGTATCAGACATTGGTTGAAGTTTTCATCAGGCAATAATTCTGCGACACCAAATGTCAGAGAGACAAGGGGAGTTTTACCATCTATCTGCAATGGGGTGCCAAGTAATTTTCTTTGTACCCGTTTTGCTATTTGTTCCGCAGAGTTTAATGAACCGCCGGGCAATAGAATCAAGAATTCACCATCCCCCCAACGAGAAGCGCGATCATTATGCCGAACCGAATCATGCAAGACTTGTGCAACATGAATGAGGACTTTATTGCCGATATGCGACCCATATTGTTCATTCAGACGTTTGAAATGATCTACATCAGCAATAATCAGAGCCATTGGTTGTCGCGCATAGGGTGACAAGGAAAACAACTCGTCAATTTCTGACAAAATGGCACTACGGTTGTCCAAACCAGTTAGTTGATCGGTAGAAGTTGATTCAGGTACCGACGATTCATCATCTTGTTGCAACAAAGATCTATAGACATAAAGTTGATAGCTCAAACCAATGATACTGATCATCAGATTGATATATCTCACCAGCATACCGGATGTAGATGAGAGCTCAATCATGACCGGGCGACCATAAGCGTGATAATCCAGTAACAGATAAATCAGCAGTATGGCTGTAATCGGGAACATCTTTTTTGCCTGGAGTCTGAACGTATACAAAAAACACATCGGCACAAGTAACAACAAATAGAAGTGAAATCCACTTTGCCAGCCCAATACTTCACTTGATATCAGTGAATGCCCGATCAAATCAAACCAGATTAATGCAGCAATAGCCTTAAATGAACGGGAACGAAGAAGCCATAATGCGATGAGACAAAGAAGTAGACTACCGAGATTGGTAACAATCAGTACCGGAATTTTAAAAAACACAAACAATAAGAGAAATAGCACATGCGCAAAGAGCGCAGCAAATATGGCCCGACGGACAAAAAGATGAAAGCGGGGTGATTCCACCATCAGTTGTTTCATAACTAAGGGACCCATAAAACAACACAAAATATATTGTAAGAATGGCACACTTTATCCGGGCGTCTAGAGATATCGTGCTTCTTAAGCAGAAGAATTGAGTCACTTATCAGAAGATTTTTTATTATCCGGATAAGTTTTATCCTTTCCTTGAGTGAATAGTATCCGCGATGATTGGAAAGTGAGCGGTCGATACTTATCTTGCAAAAAAGGGTTGATCAAAAAAGTTCGGTCCCTATAATGCGCCCTCACTGACACGGCAGACGCCGCAACGAACTGAGGAATCAGCGAGTTACGTCAGTAAAGATTCAGGTTGTGAAGGTTGTG
>NZ_JACHGR010000011.1 GCF_014202415.1 Tolumonas osonensis | reverse complement strand
AACCTGAATCTTTACTGACGTAACTCGCTGATTCCTCAGTTCGTTGCGGCGTCTGCCGTGTCAGTGAGGGCGCATTATAGGGAGCAAAGTTTTTTGATCAACTCTTTTTTACTGTTTTTTTTAAACTAATTATTTATCTACACCTTGCTCCGGTTTTATTCCAAGATATAAACACTGTTATCCACATCTGTTCAAAAATAGGACTTATTGTGTCTTCTATTCGTAGTTATCGGGGTATCGCTCCGCAATTAGGTGATGATGTTTATATTGATCCACAAAGCTGTGTAATTGGTGATGTCCGTTTAGCTGACAATACCAGTATCTGGCCAATGGCTGTTGTCCGTGGGGATGTGAACTTCATTACTATTGGTGCACGCAGTAATGTACAGGATGGTTCGGTATTGCATGTAAATCGGAGCACCGAAAAGAGTCCGGACGGTTGCCCATTAATTATTGGCGATGATGTCACGATTGGACATAAAGCTGTATTGCATGGCTGTGTCATCCATGACCGGGTATTAGTTGGTATGGGGGCGATTATTCTTGATGGCGCCATTGTTGAATCTGATGTGATCGTGGCGGCGGGAGCAGTTGTTCCTCCGCGCAAACGCTTAGCTTCTGGCTATATTTATGTAGGCAATCCGGTTAAGCAAGGCAGAGCATTAACTGAAGATGAACGGGCGTTCTTTGTTCAGTCTTCAGCTAATTATGTTTTATTGAAAAACGAATTTTTGGCAGAGCTGTATAGATAATGATTACGCCCCGGTTAGATTACGCCGTAATTCACGGATGACCTGTCGTGTGCCGGGGCGAATTCCGCGCCATACAGCAAAACTCTCTGCCGCCTGGCAAACCAGCATTCCTAGACCATCTATCGTTTTAATCGCGCCGTGTTCTTTAGCCCAGAGATTAAATACCGTTTCTTTGCTGCCATACATCATATCGTAAGTAACAGTCGCTGAACCGATCACGGCTTCGGGAATATCCGGCATTGCTCCCGCTAAACTTGCGGATGTGCCATTGATAATCAGATCGAATGCTTCATTAAGTTCTGCAAATTGACTGGCTCTCACTTTTCCCATAGCAGAGAATTCTTGAGCCAGTTGCTCTGCTTTGGCTGCAGTCCGGTTAGCAATAACGATTTCGGAGGGGTGTTGTTCCAGTAATGGTCCCATTACACCACGGCAAGCACCACCAGCACCCAGTAACAGGATTTTTTTCCCGGTAAGTTCTTCCAGATGATATTTAAGATCCTGAACCAAACCAGCACCGTCAGTGTTATCACCCAGTAAAAGACCATCATCTGTTAACTTTAATGTGTTTACAGCACCAGCAAGTTTCGCACGTGGAGACAATTGATCTACTAGCTGAAAAGCTTGTTCTTTGAATGGCACGGTAACATTCGCCCCCTTTCCGCCCTCTGCAAAGAAACGACGGATAGAACCGACAAAGTCATCAACTGGCGCCTCGATTTTCTCATAGGTCAGCTGTTGTTGTGTCTGACGGGCGAATAAAGTATGAATGAAGGGTGACTTACTATGATTAATCGGATTACCGAAAACAGCATAACGATCCATGGAGTGCCTCTTTATTATTAACGGAATCACAACGGCAGAGCTAATCAACCCGCCCGGAATAACTGATTGGTGATCACATCGCGGATTTCAGACGGATTGGTTTGCGTTCCAACGATTCCAGGTAATATATAGTCTATTCTGCTTGCGAGCTGCAGGCGAACCTCTTCTGTTGTTCGGCAAGGTAGTAGTGAAGTCAGATTTGCGCTGGTAGATACCATCGGCTTACCGTATAACCGGCAAAGCGCCTGTACTTGCGGATGTGCACTGATCCTCACAGCCAAAGAGTCGAATTGCCCGGTCAGCCATTTCGGTGTTGAGCGTTTGGCAGGAAAAACCCAGGTATAGGGACCAGGCCAGCTGATAAACGCCCGGTGTAACTGTTCGTTGCTCAAATTACTGACGTCAAGATACGGGAGGACTTGCTCCCAGCTTGCCGCAATCAGGATCAATCCTTTTTCTATTGGTCTTTGTTTGATTTCTAATAATTTCTGAACTGCGGCTTCGTTATCCGGATCACAGCCCAATCCAAAAACAGCTTCGGTAGCATAAGCTATCACGCCACCGGAGCGTAGTACTTCACATGCTTTGTGTAGATCGTCGGTCATTAATATAAAGGCGACTTGCGTCGCCTTCCTTCCTGGTTATTTCAGCTGGGCCTGTAGCGCAGCATCTTTCGCCATAACTTCTTCGGCATTTTTCTGACGTTCAGCTTTCACTTTCGCCGCTAATGCATCATCCGCTACCGCCAGGATCTGGGCAGCCAGATAACCGGCATTTTTTGCTCCCGCCTTACCAATAGCAACAGTTGCTACAGGAACACCGCCTGGCATCTGAACGGTAGAAAGCAATGCATCCATTCCTTTCAGCGGACCACCGTCAATCGGAACACCAATGACAGCACGAGTCGTGATACCGGCAACCGCGCCTGCCAAGTGAGCAGCCAAACCCGCAGCACAAATAAAGACTTTGCAGCCTCGCGCCTCCGCATCTGTAACATAAGCATGTGTTGCCGCTGGAGTACGGTGAGCTGATGTCACTTTTACCTCATAGCGGATATCGAATGATTTCAAAACATCGATAGTGGACTGCATGACCGGGAAATCGGAATCTGAGCCCATCAGGATCGCTACAAATGGATTAGACATGAGAAGTTCTTCCTTGCTTCGAGTTACTAATTGATAGTGAGTCGCATTATAGTGATTCACAGCTATAGGTACAGCCCTTTTGCGGACAACAAAAACGCACGCCTTGCCGGGTACGTTTTTCTACTAATATAGCAGAACCACAAATCGGACACGGATGAGATACAGGCTTGTCATTGACTGCATATTTGCATTTAGGATAGTTGCTGCACGCATAAAACGTTTTTCCATATCGCGACGTTTTTGCCTGTAATTGTCCAAGATAACAAGCTGGGCAATGGGGCAAAGTGGACGCCTCTTCCACCACTGGATTATTCGCTTCAATATGCGAACACGCTGGATAGGCAGTGCAACCAATAAATAAACCAAAGCGACCTTTTTTGATCGCTAATGGTTTGCCACATTCCGGACATTCTGAATTTTCGAGAGTTTTTTCTATCTGCACATTCTGCTGTTGCAAGGGACGCATGTACTGACAGGAAGGATAGTTTTCGCAACCCAGAAACAAGCCATGTTTACTTCGGCGTAATACCAAGGTACCGCCGCACTCTGGACAAAGACGGTATTCTTTATCCAGAGCGTGTTCCTGTGCTGAAAACAGTGTAGTGTCGATTTTACTCATGAGGCCGATATCAGAACTTTGTTACTGGAGCGTCAACGGTTCAGATTCTGACATCAACTCTTCCATTTGGTGACAGGCATTTTCACCACCCGGCAAATTAAACAGAACCATCATTACAACCCATTTCAGATCATCCAGTTCAATTTCAGGTGAATCCAACTCCATTAAGCGCTCAATAACAATTTCCCGAGTTTCGCAATTCAGAACGCGGATCTGTTCCAGGAATAATAAAAATCCCCGGCATTCGGTACTCAGTTTAAGCATCTCTTCAGAAGCATAAATGCGAAAAGAATCAGACGCACAGGAAATATATCCGGGCGCTTCATCGCTATCGTGTAATGCGGCTAAATGTTCAAGCCAGGACAATGCTTTATATATTTCGGGTTTTTGAAAGCCGGCACGGGTAAGTTCATCGGTCAGGGCATCCTGATCGACCATAAAATCCAACTCGCTTTGCACATATGTTTCGAACAGGTACATTAAGACATCAAACATGATCAGGCACTCCTCGTTCGTACATAACCACCCGGTACAGACAAAACTAATCCTTCTAATTCGAGAGTGATTAATTCCGTCATCACCTCCTGAACAGGTAACCCACTGGTAGCAGCGATCACATCGATCGATGTTACCTCATCACTTCTTACGTTATCTAACAATCGGGAAAATGGCAAATCGGATACAACTCCCTCCACGCCAGAATGTGTTTCTTCATGATGTTTCATGCCGCGGGAGAAAACGCCTATCTCTTCTATTATATCGGTTGCATCGCAGACCAGTTTTGCACCTTGCTGAATTAATCTGTGACAGCCCCGGGCATTTAAATTATTGGCTCTTCCCGGTACGGCAAAAACCTCCCTGTTTTGTTCCAGTGCATAGCGCGCGGTAATTAAAGAACCACTTTTTTCCGCAGCTTCAATAACTAACGTGCCAACACTTAACCCGCTAATAATCCGGTTCCGTCGTGGAAAGTATTCTGCGCGGGGTAACGTCTCCGGGAAAAACTCAGAAATCAGGGCGCCACCCTGATCCACAATCTGCCGGGCCAGCCGTCTATGTTTCGCCGGATAAATATGCGCCAAACCACAACCCTGAACAGCAATCGTCTGACCATCGTATTGCAGAGCTGTTTGATGACTGATGGCATCGATACCGGACGCCAGTCCCGAAGTAATGACAAATCCATGCTGAACCAGCTCTCTGGAGAGCTGGAGTGCTGCATCCCGTCCGTCCTGCGTCGGTTTTCTTGAACCAACAACAGCCAGTTGTACCTGATCAGTCACTGCAATATTGCCGGCAATAAACAGCACCAGCGGCGCACCGGCAACATTACGTAATAATGAAGGATAGGACGGATGGTCAAAAGGCAGAATGTGATGTCCAGATATCGAGCCCCAATCCAGGATCGGTTGGTATTGTTCAACAGAAAAAGCAAACCACTGCCGGATTTGCTGCTCGCTCCAACCTAAACCCGTCAGTTGAGAGCCTGTACATCCTGATAATTCATAAACAGTATAACGCTGTAACAAATTGGCCCCTTTAACGGGGCCAATTCCTGGCATATTGGTTAAATGTAACCACAGTGCCAGTTCATTTTGAGATAACGATTGCTCAGGGATTTTCCACCGCATAACCAGCCCGCACGATTGCCCGACTATTCATCACTATGGCCAGACTGGTTTTCTGATAGACTTTAACGACCATTACTTCACCAATATGATCAGCATGCAGCGTTGTTTTTTGCTTGTTCATCAGCTTTTCGCCTGCTGTACCGTCTTGTTCATAAGTAACGCGATCCGGCCCATTATCCACCACGTCAGCCCCCGGACGAACAATACCGAAAACATCACCTGGTTTCAGGTTTTCGCGGGCACCTTTGTCAATAATGACAGTGTCATAACGTCCGACGTAGGTACTCTTCATTGGAATATCAATTATCCGGGCTGGTTTGGATAAATTACCAGCCTGCGGGACAAAATAAGCGTCTATGCTGTTTTCACTCAGCATTGGCAGCAACCGATCGCCCCGGCGGATTTCACTAAAACTAGAGATAACCTCAACAGAAGTAATATCGGTGTCATACAACTCTTTTGGCTGAACGACACCCACCAGTTCAAGTTGTCTCCCCAACTCTTCATCGGTCTGTTCATCCTTATAGGCATTACCGACATGATAGACACCATAAGTGGTATTCAAATCGGGTTTGCCGCGGACATGTATCGTCTGCCCCTGAGACATAAAAATACTGGTGTCATCATTTTCCCCCAGTACATACGGCATATGAGCAAGATCGACATTTGAATCAACGACCATATCCGCTCGCAGGAACGGAGATATTTCTGAATAATCGACGGTTGAAATCGGCCCTTGTTTTTCCTCGATACGTACCTTGGGGGTTAACGTAATGACGCGTTTGCCGGAACGGGCATCCGAGTGATCCAATACCAATTTGGGCTGACCATTAACCCAGGTCAGACGCAGACGATCTCCCGGATAGATCCAATGCGGATTTTTGATTTGTTTATTCATATCCCACAAGCGAGGCCATAACCAAGGCTTGGTCAGAAAACGCCCAGAAATATCCCATAGGGTATCGCCTTTCTGCACGACATACCTGTCTGGGTGGTCCTTCTTCAATGCCAAAGTATCGGCGCTTACTTGAAAAGCAAACAATGCAGACATCAAAAAAAGCGATATATAACGTGGTTTCATAATCATCCCTGTCCCCGTTTATGCCGGACGGCTGTTATTTTCGACGTCAGCCGACTAAAATCAGGCTGACAGTTACGATATATGTGAGTATTTACTAATTATATGGCTACTCTGGAAGTTTTACGTTTTCCTGATGAACGGTTGCGAAAAATTGCTACGCCGGTCGAAAAAATAACCCCCGAAACCGAGCATATCATAAAGGATATGTTTGAAACTATGTACCAGGAAGAAGGGATTGGACTGGCTGCGACACAGGTCAACATTCATAAGCGAATTATTGTCATCGATACCTCAGAGACTCGCGATCAGCCGCTGGTGTTCATTAACCCGGAACTGGTTGAGAAACGTGGGGAGACAGGAATCGAGGAAGGTTGTCTTTCTGTGCCGGAATGCCGAGCCTTCGTATCAAGAGCCGAATGGGTCAAGGTTCGGGCGCTGGACCGCCATGGTGAATCATTTGAAATCGAAACGGATGGGTTACTCGCTATCTGTTTACAACATGAAATGGATCATCTCGCAGGTAAATTATTTGTTGATTATCTGTCTCCCCTGAAACGGCAGCGAATCCGGCAAAAGCTGGAGAAACTGGCACGACATGAACGTTTATCCTGATGGAATCAACCGTGCAGAATCTTCGTATTGTATTTGCCGGAACGCCTGATTTTGCTGCCAAGCATTTACAGGCGTTACTGGATGCCAACCTGCAGGTGGTCGGTGTTTACACGCAGCCGGACAGACCTGCCGGCCGGGGAAACAAACTGACCCCTAGTCCGGTCAAAGTGTTAGCCGTTGAGCATGAGATCCCTGTTTTCCAGCCCGAAAATTTCAGAAACCCGGATGCACAGCAAGAGCTTAAAGCATTAAATCCGGATCTGATGATCGTCGTTGCTTATGGTTTGCTCTTACCGCAACCGGTATTAGATCTCCCCCGCCTGGGTTGTATCAACGTTCACGGTTCCCTTCTGCCAGCTTGGCGGGGTGCTGCGCCGATTCAACGCGCTATCTGGGCCGGAGATAAAGAAACCGGGATTACCATTATGCAAATGGATGCGGGTCTGGATACCGGCGATATGTTGCATAAAGTGGTATGCCCTATCACAGCAGAAGATACCAGTGCCTCTTTATATGACAAGCTGGCGGTTGATGGTCCTCAAGGCATGCTGTTCACTATCAGGCAACTCGCTGACGGTACCGCAAAACCAGAAAAACAAGATGATGAATCAGCCACTTATGCCAAAAAATTAAGCAAGGAAGAAGCCTGCATTAATTGGCAGCAGGACGCTGACTTTATTGAACGGTGCATCCGGGCTTTTAATCCCTGGCCTGTGAGTTACTTCAGGCTTGCTGATTTGAATATCAAGGTCTGGAAAGCCGAGGTTTTACCAGACAACTCTCAACTGCCGCCAGGAACAGTCATTCAGGCAAGTAAAGCAGGCCTGGATATTGCGACCGGCAACGGTATGTTACGGATAAAACAACTGCAACTACCAGGTAAAAAGGCAATGGCATTCGCAGATGTACTGAATGCTCGTCAGGACTTGTTCCTTCCGGGCAATGTTCTGCCTTAATTATTCCGGGAATCGTAAGTTATGAAAATTCGGGCTACCGCAGCTAAAGTTATTTTCCAAGTGGTGGAACAGGGCCAGTCCTTATCCGCTGTATTGCCCGTGGCGCAACAGTCGATTGCAGCCAAAGACAAGGCCTTATTACAAGAGATTTGTTACGGTACGCTGCGCTGGCTGAACCGGCTGGAGTTTATTGCTGATCAACTACTTGAGAGACAGTTAAAAGGCAAGCACCGTTCGCTGCATTATCTGATTCTGGCAGGACTGTATCAGCTGTTTTATACCCGAGTTCCCCCTCATGCGGTATTGGCTGAAACGGTTAATGCATCAGGATTACTCAATGGCGACAGCTTCCGGGGTTTGATCAATGGTGTGCTTCGTAATGCCCAGCGCCAACAGGCCGAATTGCTGATAGCCGCTGACAAAAATGAGGCAACCCGTTTCAGCTATCCTCGCTGGTTGCTGAAGAAAATTAAGCAATCCTGCCAATATGGCTATGTTTCTGTCCTGCAGGCAGGAAATGCCTATCCGCCAATGTGGTTACGCGTCAACTTGAGTAAGCAATCACGGGAAGTTTACCAGCAACAGCTGGTATCGCTCGATATTCAAAGTACGCCACATCCTGGCTGCGCTTCGGCCTTATTACTGGATAACGCATGCGATGTTAATGCATTACCTGGTTTCGCTGACGGCGCCTGTTCAGTTCAGGATGCGGCAGCACAACACGCCGCCTGGTTATTGGATCCGCAGCCAAACGAATTAATTCTGGATGCCTGCGCGGCACCAGGTGGCAAAACAGCACATATACTGGAAAGACAGCCCGCGCTCAAACAGTTAGTCGCGGTGGACAGTGACGCTAACCGGCTGTCACGTGTTGCCGAAAATTTAGAGCGAATCCAACTGGAGGCGACGCTGATCCATGGTGATGCCAGTAAACCGGAACAATGGTGGAACGGCCCGCAATTTGACCGCATCTTATTGGATGCCCCATGCTCGGCAACCGGCGTTATCAGACGACACCCGGATATTAAATGGCTGCGCCGGGCTGAAGATATCACCGAGTTAGCCCGTCTGCAGCGGGATATTCTGGATGCCATGTGGCAGCAATTAAAACCGGGCGGTACGTTGCTCTATGCAACCTGTTCCATTTTATCAGAAGAGAATAGTTTGCAGATTAAGTCTTTCCTGGAGAAAACAGCCGACGCTATTCATGTTCCGCTGAATGCACAAGATACAGCAGAGCAGCCAGGCTGGCAGATTTTCCCCGGGGAACAGCAGATGGATGGCTTCTTTTACGCCAAATTAATTAAACGGGTTACAGCATGAAGATCATTATTGTCGGCGCCGGACAGGTCGGCGGCACTCTGGCCGAGAACCTGGTAGGTGAAAATAACGAAATCACGCTGATCGATACCGATGCGGTGCGGTTACGCGAACTACAGGATAAATATGATCTGCGGGTAGTTTGTGGTCCGGGTTCATATCCTGGTGTATTACGTGAAGCCGGGGCTGATGACGCTGATATGCTGGTCGCCGTTACCAGCAGCGATGAATGCAACATGATTGCCTGTCAAATCGCTTATTCATTATTCAATGTACCGAATAAAGTAGCCCGTATCCGCTCTCATGCTTATTTATCCGCCCGGGAAAATCTGTTTAAAGGTGAGGTATTCCATATTGACCATCTGATCTCACCGGAACAGCTGGTCATTGAATATATGCGCCGGTTAATTGAATACCCGGGCGCACTGCAGGTGGCTGACTTTGCCGGTGGTCGTCTGGGGCTGGTTGCCGTCAAGGCCTATTATGGCGGGCCGCTGGTCGGTAATGCCTTGGCCACGCTGAAAGAACACATGCCAAATATCGACACCCGCGTAGCGGCCATATTCCGGCAGGGACGTTCTATCCGCCCACAAGGCACAACCATTATTGAAGCTGATGATGAAGTGTTCTTTGTGGCGGCGTCTGGCCATATCCGGGCTGTTATGTCCGAGCTGCAACGACTGGAAAGCCCTTACCGCCGGATCATGATTGTGGGTGGTGGTAATGTGGGCGCGGGTCTTGCCCGTCAGCTGGAAGGGCGCTACAGCGTCAAGCTGATTGAGCGGAATCCGGAACGGGCAGAAGTTTTATCCGAGATGCTGGAAGAAACCATCGTTTTCTGTGGCGACTCGGCCGACCAGGAACTGTTGCAGGAAGAGCACATTGAGCAGATAGATGTATTTATTGCTGTTACCAATGATGATGAAGCCAACATAATGTCAGCCATGCTGGCGAAAAAGCTGGGAGCCCGTAAAGCGATTGTGCTAATCCAGCGCAGTGCTTATGTGGATCTGGTACAAGGTGGCACCATTGATATCGCAGTTTCCCCGCAACAGGCCACGATCTCCGCATTGCTGACGCACGTCCGCCGGGCCGATATCGCTAACGTTTATTCGTTGCGTCGTGGTGTTGCAGAAGCCATAGAAGCTATCGCTCATGGTGACGAACATACATCCAAAGTGGTCGGCCGTTCGATTGGCGAACTGAAATTACCACCAGGAGCCACTATCGGAGCAATAGTCCGGGGCGATGAGGTCTTAATTGCCCATGATTCGACCGTCATTCAACAGGATGACCACGTGGTAATGTTTTTGGTGGATAAAAAACATATTCCCGAGGTTGAACGTCTATTCCAGCCAAGCCCGTTCTTCTTGTAGGTCATATGATTAATTTTAAATCCATCACCTTCGTTATTGGTCTGACACTGTCAAAGCTGGCATTGTTCATGTGGCTGCCATTACTGATGGCTTTTTTCAGCGGCACGGCTGGTACCGCAGAATTTCTGGCTTCTGCTGTATTAACCCATGCGATTGCATTGCTGTTTATCCGCACAGGGTATAAACAAACCTTCCGTTTGAATGTCAGAGATATGTTTGTGATGACCAGCCTGACCTGGCTGGTTGCCTGCGCGTTTGCGACATTACCGTTCCTCTTTCTCAGCAAACTAAGTTTTACCGACGCCTATTTTGAAGCGATGTCAGGCCTGACAACCACCGGCTCTACCGTCATGCAGGGGCTGGACAAAATGCCGCCGGCCATTCTGTTATGGCGTTCTTTGCTGCAATGGCTGGGTGGCATAGGCTTTATTGTTCTGGCTGTTGCAGTCTTACCTTATCTGAATGTCGGCGGGATGAAGCTGTTCCAGATGGAATCCTCTGACAAGTCAGAAAAAGACTCTCCCCGGATGTCAAATGTCGCCCGGAATATTGTCATCGTTTACCTTCTGCTCAGCATAAGTTGTTGTCTGGGGTACTGGCTCAGTGGTATGTCATTGTTCGAGGCCATTAACCATGCAATGACCACACTCAGTACGGGTGGTTTTTCGACCAGTGATGTGTCAATGAGTGCCTTTTCATCTCAGGCACAGTGGGTGGCCTGTATTTTCATGTTTCTGGGCGGGCTCCCCTTTATTCTGTATGTACAAAGTTTACGACGGCGAGAAGGATTAATCTTCCGGGATGCGCAGGTACGCTTCTTTTTCTGGCTGGTTATTTGCGTCACACTGATCATGACATTCTGGCTGTGGCAGCATCAGGTATTCTCTTTTGAGGATGCACTGCGAATCACTGCCTTCAATATCATCTCGGTATTAACCACCACGGGTTATGGGCTCGGTGACTTCGGCACCTGGAGCAGCATGACAACGGTAATTTTCGTATTTCTTATGCTGATGGGAGCCTGTTCCGGTTCCACTGCCGGTGGTTTCAAGCTCTTCAGAATTCAGATTGCCGGAGCCCTGTTTCAGAAACAGGCTCGCCAGCTCATGCATCCGGCCGGAGTTTTCCCTCAGAAGTACAATGGCCGGCCGGTCAATGATGCGATTGTCAGATCTATCGTTGCCTTTGCTCTCAGTTATCTGGGCGTCATTATTATTAGTGCCGTTTTATTAGGTCTGCTAGATCTCGGCCCTCTGGAAGCGATCAGTGGCGCCATTACGGCCGTTGGTAATGTCGGTCCCGGACTGGGGGCGATTATTGGTCCGTTAGGTAATTTTACTTCTCTCCCGGATGCAGCCAAATGGATTTTATCTATTGGTATGATGATGGGGCGTCTTGAAATACTCACGGTTGCGGTCTTGTTTTTTCCTTCCTTCTGGAAAGACTGACAATCCTGCACAGACAAAAAAGCCACATTTAAATATGTGGCTTTTTTTCAAACAGCTTTCTTCTATTCTGCAGAAACCAGCGTTACCGGAATTTCCAGCCCTAGCAGACCACACATGCGTTCTTCATCCCGGACCAGATCGGCCAGCGTGAACTCTGACAAGACCCCCATAAACGCCCGCATTGCTTTACGCATAATAGACTGGAAACGACACCCCGCTGCTAACCGGCAACCTTCCCGCTGACAATCCAGCAGACAAGAGACATTCTCCATGTCAGCGATCAGATCACCTAAATTAATGTCCTGACTGGGCCGTGCCAGACGAATACCACCGTGTTTGCCCCGAATGGTTTCGATGTAACCTTTCATCCCCAGTTGATGTACGATTTTGACAACATGATTACGAGAAATAGAAAATCGATCAGCCACTTCAGTAATCGTGGATAATTGTTGTTCCGGTTGTAAAGCCAGAAAAACCAGCGTGCGTAACGCGTAATCCGTAAATAAAGTCAGCTGCATATACTATCTTTCTACTCACCAAGAATTCATTCCGCCACTCAAGTACAGAATGAGATAACAACGTTGATATATGCAATAATATAGCCTGCCGTTGCGTTGCATCTTGATAAAAGATCAATTTTTAGCAATGTTATCCACATTTTTGTCACTTAGCTGACAAGAACGGTTGTCATTTAACTACCACATCCAATAAATAACTCTGGTCAGCCATGTTACACATTGCGTTGTATGAACCCGAAATACCGCCAAATACCGGCAATATCATTCGCCTCTGTGCAAATACCGGGTATTTTTTACACCTGATTGAACCCATGGGATTTGCCTGGGATGACAAGCGGCTGCGACGAGCCGGTTTGGATTATCATGAATTTGCAGAGATAAAACGTCACGCTAACTTTGAGCATTTTCTGCAGACGATCGGCGATGCCCGGATCTTTGCCTGTACTACGAAAGGAAAGGCGTATCCGTCCGATGCCGGTTTCATGGCCGGTGACGTTCTGCTGTTTGGTCCGGAAACCCGTGGCCTGCCATTATCGATCATTGAAAGCCTACCAGAACAACAACGTTTACGGATACCAATGCTACCCCAAAGCCGCAGCATGAATCTTTCCAACGCGGTATCGGTTTTTGTTTACGAGAGCTGGCGCCAGTTAGGTTTTCCCGGCGCGGTTTGATCAACCAGAGATGCGGTGAGCATGATATATCACCAGCTCACCGCATCCTGTTTTACAGCCAGTTACCATTACGGATCACGCCGACAGCCAACCCCTCGATGCTCAGATGTTCCTGAGTCAGATCAATGACGATGGGCTCTAATTCTTCATTCTCCGGCAAGAGACGGACGACATTGCCTTTGCGTTCAAAACGTTTCACGGTGACTTCATCCTCCCCTACCCGGGCGACAACCACCTGTCCGTTACTCACCTGAGTTGTCTTATGCACCGCTAACAGGTCACCGTCGAGAATGCCGATGTTTTTCATGCTCATACCATGCACCCGCAACAGAAAATCGGCTCGGGGATGGAATAAGGAGCCATCAATCTGATAATGGGTTTCAATATGTTGCTGTGCCAGAATCGGCTCTCCGGCAGCCACCTGGCCAATTAACGGCAACCCGGTCTCTTCCTCGTCAGTCTCATCAGCCAGCAGCTGAATTCCCCGGGAGGTGCCCGGCATCATTCTGATGACACCTTTCCGGGCCAAGGCTTTCAGATGCTCTTCTGCTGCATTTGCCGATTTAAATCCTAGTTCGGAAGCAATTTCAGCCCGTGTCGGAGGCATACCGGTTTGCTGTACTGCTGAACGGATAAGGGCCAGAACTTCGGCCTGACGGGGAGTAAGTTGCTTCATGAGATAAGCCTGTGTTTTTATACAGATAACTGTGAGTATATACAGTTATTTGTATAAAAACAAAGGCCGATCATTAAACTTATCTGATGCAGGCCAGCACAACGCCACCAAAAATCAGCATGCCAACCCAGTTATTATTCAAAAAGGCACGGAAACACGCTTCCCGCTGCCGGTGACGAATCAGCCATTGCTGATAAAGAAAGAAACCTGCCGCCAATAACAATGATATGAAATAGCTGATATTCAGCTGCTCCAGCCAGCCTGCCAGCACCAGCAAGCTCAATGTCCCCAACTGCAATAATGCAATATACAGGCGATCGTTCTCACCAAATAAAATGGCCGTCGACCTGACACCGATCTTTAAATCATCGTCGCGATCCACCATGGCATACATGGTGTCATAGGCTACCGTCCATAAGAGATTGGCCAGAAACAGTAGCCAGCAGGTGATACTCAGTTGCCCGTTTACCGCACCATAAGCCATCGGGATAGACCAGGAAAAGGCCATGCCCAATATCACTTGCGGCAATGACGTCACTCGCTTCATAAATGGATAAATGGCTGCCAGCAACAAGCCGCCCACGGAGAGATAAATCGTGAACGGGTTCAATTGCCAGACGAGAGCAAATGCCAGCAACACCAGCAACAGAAAGAACAACAGGGCTCGGAATGCGGTCAACCGTCCCGCAGGGAGTGGCCGTGATGCCGTTCTTTTGACATGACCATCAAAACGACGATCCGCATAATCATTGATCACGCAACCGGCCGAACGCATGACAAAAACGCCGGCGGTAAAAATCACCAGCAGAGAAAAAGATGGCATGCCGGCAGACGCCAGCCACAATGCCCACAATGTCGGCCAGAGTAACAATAATGTGCCGATCGGTTTATCCAGACGGGCCAATTGCCAATATGGTTGCCATTGCGAAGGAATAACCGGCATCATGCTTACACTCCATACATCGGGTGTTCAGGTAAAAAAACTTCTGTCAGTAATAACCGGCAGGAACGGAACTGTAAGACGGAACGCCGTCCCCAGAGTGGTCGTCGAACGCTACATCCCCACTGCGGTAACATACTGCAAAACTCCGCACTTGCTGCAAAGTCGGCGATCTCAAACTGTCTCACCGAAGCCTGCTCTTCTGCAAACAACAAAACCCCCAGCGGTTGCGCTGACCAATGCAACAGATCGGCTTCCTGCTGAAGCTGACTGGCATCCACCTGAGTTAACCCCCAGATCCAGGGATGTTGTCCATCGGACAATAATACCTGACGAACCAGCCGGCCGGGTATTTGTTCATCCGGCTGCCAACCGGATGTCAACAATTGCAAGGACAGCGCATCCGTGTGTTGCTGTAACCTGGCAGTTAACGAGCCGGAAAACAATAACCAGTCGGTCTGCGCTTTCTTCAGCGGAAGCGCAGCGGCAGAAGACCAGCAGAGAGCATCTAAATGACCGGTATACGGTAATAGCCGGCCTTGCGGAGTAAGTGTACTTAACGAACCATGGTTTACTTTTGACAATTCACTAACACCAAACTAACCGGGCTAATCTGCCGGTATCATGTCCGGGATGCAGAGTGCTGATCATCCCACCATCCCTGGCTCAGTCCAACCAGCAGACCACCCAAATGGGCCAGATTTGCCGTATTAAACCCCAACAGATGAGTAAAGCCCAGTATCAGCCAGCAAAGCATAAAAATAAACAGACCGTTCGAGACCGTGATTTGTGACTTGTCTGTGAAATTTCTTTCCCGGAGCCATAAATAACCCACCAGTGCATAGGTTACTCCGGACATGCCACCAAATAGCGTATCTGAAACCATTGCCTGTAAGACATTCGGGATCAACGCACCGGAGATAAGCAGCACCGCAAGTTTGAACACCCCATAACGTTGTTCCGTCCGGCCACCGAGATACCACCACCAGGCAAGATTGAATAACAAATGCAGGACAGAAAAATGCAAAAACACCGGTGTGAACAGCCGCCAGATTTGGCCTCGTTGCCACGGCCATTCAAACGCCAGCCAGGTCTCCACAGGAATCGCCAGCCAATACAGCAGAAACACTCCCAGCATGACGAGTGTAATGCTCAGCATCAGTGGCCGGGATTGCAACAGTAACTCTGCCATTAAACCGGAATCGGTCGCAGACTGCCACGTCGCAGGCTTTTCCTGCTGCCAGGACGCTTCGCTATAACGAGGATGGTATGGTTCCCGGATAAAACGTTGTACCTCCCGCTCTGCAGCAGAAAGCTTGTTTTCATCCAGTAACCAGAGGGATACGCCGGTTTCTGTGCTTTGGATCTGGCAGGGCAGATTTTGTGACCGCATATAGTCTGCCAGCATCTGAGCCAGATGAGGATCATCCAGTTGAATCAGCGGAATCATAACGTTGCCATAAAAGGATAAACATGTCGCCAGCCTTCGAAACCACCGTCCACACTGTAAACTTTTTCATAACCAATACTGGTCAGATAGTTAGCGACGCCCTGACTGCTATTACCGTGATAGCACATCACCAGCACAGGCGTCTTTCTTGCCACCTGTTGTGTGAATTGTACCAGCGAATCGTTAGTCAGATGGTAGGCACCTTCAACATGCGCAGCATTGAAAGATGCAGAATCACGGATATCAGCCAGACAAACAGCTGGCTGTTTCAGCAGCTCAGCGGCTTGCTGTAAAGAAATGCGGGTAAACTGTGTCATCGCTATCTCCTCAGAGGTATGGCACCAGTTTACCCGATTGTTAAAAAAAAGATCTAATTTTGAAAATAATTAACCGCCCAGATACGCATTACGCACGGCTGGATTCGCCAGCAAGGCCGCGCCGGTATCCTCCAGAACAATACGTCCGGTTTCCAGCACATAACCGCGATCCGCAAGCTTCAGTGCCTGATTCGCGTTCTGTTCCACCAGGAAAATCGTCATGCCCCGGTCGCGTAACTCCTCGATAATATCGAAGATCTGCTGAATCACCAGTGGTGCCAGTCCCAGCGATGGCTCATCCAGAAACAGCAGGCGTGGTTTACTCATCAGTGCACGGCCAATGGCCAGCATTTGCTGCTCACCACCGGACATGGTACCGGCACGCTGGCTGATACGTTCTTTCAGTCGTGGGAACAGCGCAAAGACTTCTTCCATCAGCCGGGCTTTTTCCGCTTTATCATTGATAAAGAATGCGCCCATGCTGAGATTTTCCTCTACCGTCAGACGGGAAAAAATACGACGCCCTTCCGGTACAATCGCAATGTCGCCCCGCATGATGGCTGAGGTGGAATCCTGTGTAATATCCCGGCCTTCAAAAATAATCTGCCCCGCAGACGGTTTCGGATCACCACAGATGGTCATCAGCAATGTGGTTTTGCCGGCACCGTTAGCACCGATCAGAGAGACGATCTCCCCTTGGTTGATATGCACGCTGACATTGTTCAGTGCCGCAATCTTACCGTAATAGGTAGAGACGTTTTTAATTTCTAACACGACTTTCTCCTACGACTCGCCCAGATAGGCCTTGATAACGGCCGGATTGTCACGCACCGCAGCCGGTTTACCGTCTGCCAGTGGAGTGCCCTGATTCACCACATAGATATAGTCAGAAATATCCATGACCAGCTTCATATCATGTTCGATCAGCAGGACAGACACATCAAACTCATCGCGCAACTGGCGGATCAGATTATTCAGATCTTCCGTTTCTTTCGGGTTCAGACCAGCCGCCGGCTCATCCAGCATCAGGATCGTCGGTTTGGTACACATACAACGGACAATCTCCAGACGCCGCTGCTGACCATACGCCAGATTACCCGCCGCCCGGTTCGCCAGATCGGTCAGGCCGATGGTATCCAGCCAGAATTTAGCCCGTTCCAGCGCCTCTTTTTCCGCCCGGCGGAACGATGGCGTCTTCAGCAACCCGGCAAAGAAATTATTGTTGATATGACGATGCTGAGCCACCAGCAGGTTTTCCAGTACCGTCATTTCTTTAAACAGACGCACATGCTGGAAGGTCCGCACAACCCCCTTACGGGCAATCTCATGTCCCGGCAGGCCCTGAATTTCCTCACCATTGAACCGGATCACGCCGTTGGTGGGTTTATAGAAACCGGTCAGACAGTTGAAGACGGTCGTTTTACCTGCACCGTTCGGCCCGATGATCGAGACAATTTCTTTTTCTTTTAACTGTAGCGCCACACCATTGACGGCCAGCAGGCCACCAAAACGCATGGACAGATCAGAGACTTCTAATAATTTCTTACTCATTTCGGCAACTCCACATGCTGACGGGTCATCGGCACCAGACCTTGCGGACGCCATAGCATCATGACAACCATCAGCAGGCCAAACATCAGCATACGGTATTCATTAAATGCACGCAGTTCCGGCAATACCGTCATGATAATCGCCGCGAGAACGACCCCGGCTAATGACCCCATACCGCCCAGCACCACAATCGCCAGAATGATGGCCGATTCAATAAAGGTGAACGATTCGGGACTGATAAAGCCCTGACGGGCAGCAAAGAAGCTGCCGGCAAACCCGGCAAACGCCGCACCGATAGAGAACGCTGTCAGCTTGATGATAGTCGGATTCAGACCCAGCGAACGACAGGCAATTTCATCATCGCGCAATGCTTCCCACGCACGACCCAGCGGCATCCGCAACAGACGCTTGATCACCACCAGCGTGAAGACCACCAGCAGCACCGCCATCAGATACAGGAAAATCACCTTGTAGTTGGCATCATAGGAAATATCGAAAAACTGATGGAAAGTCTGGCCGTCCTCGGCTTCTGCACGACGGGAAAATTCCAGTCCGAACAGAGTCGGTTTCGGAATACCGGAAATCCCGTTCGGGCCACCAGTCACTGTGGTCAGGTTATTCAGCAGAATACGGATAATCTCGCCAAAACCGAGCGTCACGATCGCCAGATAGTCACCGCGCAGACGCAGTACCGGGAAACCCAGCAGGAAGCCGGCAAACGCAGCGATACCACCAGCAATCGGCAGAGATTCCCAGAAAGATAGACCAAATACCTGATTCAGCAGCGCATATGTGTAAGCGCCAATAGCGTAGAAACCGACGTAACCCAGATCCAGCAGACCAGCCAGCCCGACCTGAATGTTCAGCCCCAGACCGAGCATGACATAAATCATGACCAGGGTTGCCAGGTCGAGAAGATTACGGGAGGCCATAAACGCAAAACCAATCACCACAATCAGCAGTGCGATCTGGGCGATACGATAGAAACCCGGATTATTCTGAACTGATGGCAATGTGAGAGCCGGGACCTGCTCCTTGACAGAACCCACGCCAGCGGCAATCTGATCACGGAATAACTGGAACAGAAAAACCACAACCGCCGCCAGTGCTACCAGCGGACCATTGGCCTGCAGACGATCCACGATCGTCAGCCCGATACCTTCCATCTGTAACTGGTAGCAGAACAGCCAGAAACCGAGGATCACGGTTAGTATTGCGGCAACAGTGGCCTGTTTAATATTTTTCATACTTTTTCCACCTCCGGACGGCCGAGGATACCGGTAGGCATAACCAGCAGGATCACAATCAGCAAGCCGAACGCAACCACGTCTTTGTATTCAGAGCTCAGATAGGCAGAGGTCATGGCCTCGGTAACACCCAGAATCAGTCCGCCAATCATGGCGCCCGGAATCGAACCGATCCCACCTAAAACGGCGGCCGTAAAGGCTTTCAGACCGGCCATAAACCCGACCGATGGATTGATCATGCCATAGTGCAGACCCAGCAGAATACCAGCCACTGAAGCCAGGGCAGCACCGATGACGAACGTCAAAGCAATCACGGTATTGGTGTCAATACCGAGCAGGTTGGCCATTTTGATGTCTTCTGCACAGGCGCGGCAGGCACGTCCCATCCGGGAGTGAGTGATGAACTTGGTCAGACCATACATCGACACAAAGGTCACGATAAAAATAATGATCTGCATGTAGGACAAGGTAGCACTGCCCAGATTAACCCCGCCCGTCACCAGTGAAGGCATCGCAATATCACGGGAGCCTTGGGCGAACCGAACCAGGTTCTGCAGGAAAATCGACATCCCGATCGCAGAAATCAGGGGGATCAAACGGTTGCTTCCCCGTAGCGGACGATAGGCCACCCGCTCAATACTCCAGCCATAACAGCTGGTGATCAGGATAGAAATGACAAATGCTGCACCAATCAGAACAACTGGTACGTCGATCCCCATCATCATCAGTGCAGTAATAACCATAAAACCGATATACGAGCCGATCATATACACTTCACCATGAGCGAAGTTGATCATGCCGATAATGCCATACACCATGGTATAGCCAATCGCAATCAGCGCATACGTACTGCCGATGGTCAGACCATTAAGCAGCTGCTGAATAAAATAAAAAAACTGTTCTAACATAGTTCTCTGGTTCCTGAGTGATCCGCGAGACACGGATCAGCGCGGAAATGACACAATCAGATAAACAAAAAGCAGGACTGCCTGAACAGCCCCGCTTCTTTTTATTTACACCAATTACTGCAGTACAGATGAAGAGCCATCCGCATGCCACTGGTAAATACCAAAACTGAAGTTCTTCAGATCACCCGTTTCAGACCATTCCAGTGGTCCCATGACTGTATCCACTTTGTTGGTACGCAGGTAATCCGCAACCGCTTCTGGTTCTTCACCGGCGTGTTCAATACCTGCTGACAGTGTCTGAATGGCTGCGTAGGTTGTCCATACGAACGGACCAGAGTAATCCTGTTTCTTCGCTTTAAACGCGTCTACGATCTTCGCGTTGGCTGGATCCTGATCATATTTTTTCAGCATGGTGACTAACATGCCTTCAGAGGCTTTACCGGCAATAGCAGAGATGTCTTTGTTACCCACACCTTCCGGCCCCATGAATTTCGCCGTGAAGCCTTTTTCCGCCGACTGACGCAGGATCAGGCCCAGTTCAGGGTGATAACCACCGTAGTACACAAAATCCACATTTTCTTTTTTCAGTTTGGCGATCAGCGCAGAGAAATCTTTGTCGCCGGCAGTGATACCCTCAAATGCCACAACATTGGCACCGTTTTTCTTCAGGGTGTTATAAACCGCAGTGGCGATCCCTTCGCCGTACTGTTTCTTGTCATGAATAACAGCGATGTTTTTTGGTTTCACTACAGAAGTAATGTAGTTAGCCGCTGTCGGACCCTGGTCGCTGTCCAGACCGGTAGTACGCAGAACCAGTTTGTAACCGCGGTCGGTAATCTTCGGTGCGGTTGCCGCAGGCGTAATCATCAGCACGCCTTCATCTTCGTAGATATCAGATGTCGGCAGGGTGCTGTCTGAGCACAGGTGACCAATCACGAACTTCACACCGTCATTCACCACTTTGTTGGCAACAGCTACCGCTTGTTTCGGATCACAGGCATCATCGTATTTGATGGCTTCCAGCTTCTTGCCTTTGATTCCGCCAGCAGCGTTGATCTGCTCAACCGCCATCAGACCACCGGTAAACTCCATATCACCATATTGCGCGACCGGACCGGTGATCGGACCTGCGATACCGATTTTGATCGTTTCCTCTGCCATGGCAGCAGAACCAAATAAAACCGCTGAAACTGCTGTTGCAACAAACAGCTTACTCATTTTTTTCATGCGAACTCCCTCTTAGTCAGGACACAAAAGTCCATTTGGGTCTTTTTATAGTGTAGCTTAAGTTATTTGTCCGATTTCTATCACTGCCGTATGGCGAAAGACAAGAGCAGGAGTGAAAAATATCTTTTGCCATAACTGATTAGAAACAACACAGAAAACCTTATTTTTTTGCAAAAATAGAGCCAGAGTTAGCACAAAACACCAATTGCAAAACATAAAACCAAGTATAAGAAAAAATACAGAATATTAATCTGAATTAAAAAACAAGATATCTGTCTGCGTAGCAGACTATATTTTCGCTGTTTACGCTTTCGTCTGTATCCTGCACTTTCTTTGTGCATATTGGTGATGCTTGCACCGGAATCAACTGCTTGCCTGAGACCGGTGTTTTTCTGATACTGTGCGTTTAATTTTGTCGGTTCCGGCCATTATGCGTTTACTCTATACCCTGCTGATCTATCTCGCTGCGCCCCTGATCCTGTTTTTTCTCTACCGTCCGAAAAAAGGAAAACCGGGGTTTGGCTCCCGCTGGAAAGAACATTTGGGACTGGTGGCTCCCACCCAGGCCGCCAATCCGCTCTGGGTTCACGCAGTCAGTGTCGGTGAAACGCTGGCGGTTACGCCGCTGCTCAAAGCCTTGCATCAGCAGTATCCGGACACCCCGATCGTACTGACCACCACGACCCGGACCGGTGCCGATCAGGCAGCCCGGCTCGGCAACCTAGTGGAACATCGGTATGCCCCACTGGATTATCCTTTCGCCGTAAAACAATTCCTGAAACGCATCCAGCCCCGGGCGCTGATCATCATGGAAACTGAATTGTGGCCGAATCTGCTGCATCACTGCGGTAAACGCGATATTCCGGTTGTCATACTCAACGCCCGGTTATCAGAACGCTCCTGCCAGCGCTATCAACGGATCCGCCACTTTTTCCGCAGTATGAGTCGGAATATCCGATTATTCCTCTGTCAGCACCGGGATGACTCCGCCCGTTTCCGTCGTTTAGGTGTTCCCGCCGGACACATTGCCGTCACCGGCTCCATCAAATTCGATATCCGCCTGGATCAGGCACAGATAGAACAAGGTGCACAAGCCCGGAAACAGTTGGGATCACGTCCGGTATGGATTGCAGCTAGCACACACAAAGGGGAAGACGAACAGATCCTGACGGCACACCGGCTGATCCGGCAGCAATGTCCGCAGGCGTTGCTGATTCTGGTGCCCCGTCATCCGGAACGTTTTACCGCAGTACAGACTTTATGCCAGGCCGAAGGGTTCAGCATTGTAACCCGCACGGGCCAGCAGCCGATTGCAGACGATACCGCCATCTTACTCGGTGACACGATGGGAGAAATGGCTTACTACCTGCAACTGGCCGATGTGGCCTTTATCGGTGGCAGCCTGGTCCCGGTCGGAGGACACAACCTGCTGGAGCCGGCCGCACTGGCAAAACCGGCCCTGACCGGGCCGCATTACTTTAACTTCAGTGATATCACCCGGCAGCTCACAGACAGTAACGCCTGTCAGATCATCCAGAATGCGCAGGAACTGGCACAAGAAGTCAGCCGGCTGCTGAGGGACGAGGCCACACGGCAGCGGATGGGCATGGCCGCTTTTGATGTGGTCGCGGCCAATCAGGGGGCGCTGGACAAAAGCCTGCAGGCGATTGTCCACGTGCTTGATCAACGGTAGGAGTGATACGCTACCAGCAAATTCTGCCAATCATCGTTCTGCCAATGAAATAACGGATGTAATGCCGATTCCTTCTGCAGAGAACGGAGTAAACGGGCCAGATTCTTTGATTGCCAGCGTCCCGGCCGGCGAATTGCACCCTTATCAAAATCAATCAGCCAGATCTTACCGCTGGCATCGCGTAATATGTTGTGCGCATTCAGATCGGAGTGATAAACCCCCGCCTGATGGAACTGCGCCAGCACTTGGCCAATCTGCTGCCAGGTTTCCCGGGAGATGGCTTCACGGCGAAGGATCTGTACCAGATCCTCCGCATCCGGAATACGCTCAATGATAATATCCGCCCGGTAAAAACAGCCTTGCCGGATCATGCGGGCAGCGACAGGACGCGGCACCGGCAGTTCATCCTCCACCAGCTTTTGCAGTAAGTTAAATTCGGCAAAAGCCCGGGATGAACGCAGGCCGGTAAAGAGGAACTGATCGGGAATATAACGGCCTATCAGGCCGCCGCGCCAGTAATGACGCAGGACCCAATGTGCAGAATGGTATTGTAAAAACCAGGTAACACCCCGGCCATGGGAATGACCGGTGATTGCATGCTGCCGTTGCCAGTATTCAGCCGAAAAATATTCCGGCGAAAAATCCGGTGCCAGTGACGAATCAAAACAACAGACTTGTCCAGCACTGTTCATAATACGGGTAGCAGGCATGAAATAGATTGTTCCCAGCGAAATAATCGCGCAATTCTACCTGCGTCAGCCTGATTTTGTATATCTGCGGATGTCATTCTGCATGTAAAGCGTGTAACACCTGAGACAACGTATCTCGGGCCGGAGCGCCGCCATCCGCTAAAACCGCTTTCTGTGCCCAGACAAAGGCACCGGCCAGATCGCCGCTTTCCAGTAAGACTTGCGCCAGATTATTGGCGGCAACGGCAGAGTCCGGATGTTGCGTTGCGGCTTGCTGAAACCACTGACGGGCAAGCACCAAATCATGTTGCTGATAGGCGATGAGACCCAGCCCAATCATAGCCGTCAGGTTATCCGGCCAGCGTTGTATGGCGGCCTGATAGGCCGGTTGTGCCACATCCGGGCCCGATGTGGTTCCCAAATCCAGCACCGCCTGCAAATAACGCTGTTCCTGCGCAGAATCCGGTGGTAATTGGTGGGGAGAAAGTACCAATAATCCCCAGCGCCCGCCACGCTGCCAGAGATTCTCAAACTGGGTAAATGACCAATGCTGGTTCGCTTCAAATCCCGAGTGCAGAATGATCTCCTGCTTCGATAAATCATAACCGGTGACAACGGCATAATGCCATTTCGGATACCAGTTAAAAGCCAGATTCAGCAGCACAATGACCGGTCGACCCGCATCAATTTCATGCAGCAACGCCGGTAATTCCGGGGCGATTTCATAAGCCAGATAGCCCTGTCGGCGTACACTGACTTTCAGTTCAGTCTGTAATGAGCCGCCTCTGGCCGGTAGCAGCATTTCATCCGCTAACGCCGCTACCGAGACGGTTTTATTCTGCTGTGCCAGCACCATCGCCAGAGCCGAAGGACCACAATAGGCATCATCCTGCGGAATAAAGGGCACCATCAGCTGCTTTTCAGGCATTGATAACGCTGACGCAGTGATAGCGGGGCGCTGTGCACATGCGGTTAAAAATAAAAAGCCCACCAACAGGAGGGCTTGTCTTATCACTCGCATAACTTACCGGACTGAACGGGTGAACGGGAATACCTTGGTTAAACCAAGAATATCCGTTATCAGTAACACAATGAATACAAACAGTACTGCCCCGATAATCTCGCCTGAGCCAGCCGCCGGAAGCTGATCAATTTTACCGGACAATTGATTAATCTCAGCATCACTCATCGCTGCAACACGTTGTCTGACCAACGCAATATCCACGCCCTGAGCTGCAATTTGTTTCGCAACATCGTCTCTGTCCAGAAATTGCATCACATGTGCACGTTCACTGCTCTGATAAACAGGCATGGTATCCTGTGCAGACATCATTGACGCCTTAGCCGGTAACGAAAGCGCCAGCAATGAAATAATCAGTAAACGCGCCATTACACCCCAAAATGCAGACATACCCTATCCTCTTTATGTTTTTACTTTATGCACAATAACCTGACGTATCCGGTTTACGAAGCATATATATCGTTATGGTATCTAAACAATAGATATCACTCTTATAATAGCCAACATCATTTCTTTTGAGCAAAATCTTCATGCGTCAGAAAGTAGTTTTTCCCGGAACATTTGATCCATTGACGTGCGGCCATCTGGATCTGATCAACCGGGCAGCCACATTATTCGATGAAGTTATTCTGGCTGTTGCTGCCAGTCCAGGCAAACGACCACTCTTTTCGCTGGAGGAACGTATCGCACTGGCACAGGAAGTATGTCAATCTCTGCCGAATGTGTCTATCACCGGATTCAGCAACCTGCTGATTAACTTCATGAAAGAACAACAAGCGACAATCTTGTTACGAGGGATCCGGACCGGCAGCGACTTCGAGTACGAGTCTCAGCTGGCAGCCATGTATCGCCGCATGATGCCGGAGATGGAGATCGTCTTCTTGCCTCCGGCAGAGCAATATGCCTTTGTGTCTTCGACGCTGGTCCGGGAAATCGCACTGCATGGTGGTGACGCCGGACAATTTGTCACGCCCAATGTAGCCGACGCCATTAAAAAGAAACAATTAGCTCACCGCTGAAGAGTGATGGGCTGACATATCGGGCAATAGACACTGCTGCGCTGACCCAGGCGCAGTTCTTCCAATGGGTGTGAACAAGCGGTACAAGGTTGCCCCGTCCGGCCATAGACCAACAACTCCTGCACAAAATAACCGGGTTTGCCATCTGTCCGCATAAAATCACGTAACGTGGTTCCACCCTGCGCAATGGCACGGGCTAACACCGTTTTCACGGCATCGACCAATGCCAGACATTCTTCCTGTGATAATGAGTTCACTGCCCGTTTGGGATGAATATGAGCCATAAACAGGGCTTCATTGGCATAAATATTACCGACGCCCACTACGACCTGATTATTCATCAGCCAGGGCTTTACCGCACTACGTATCTTCCGGCCCCGTTGCCACAGATAATTTGCAGTAAAAGCGTCTGTCAATGGTTCTGGTCCCAACGCTTTCAGCAATGGATGCTGATTCGGATCATTCGTCGTCCAGAGTAAGGCACCGAAACGCCGGGGATCATGAAAACGAAGCAACTTTCCATTTGCCAGCTCCAGATCCACATGGTCATGTTTTTCTGCCGGCGTGCCGGCTGGCAAGATCCGTAAACGACCCGACATTCCCAGATGTAAAATCGCTGTGCCCAGCGTGGAATACAGCAACAGATATTTTGCTCTGCGTTCGATCCGCTGTAGCGGTTGTCCCTCAAGCAGATGGACTTCGGCAGGTATCGGCCAGCGCAGTTGAGGATGACGAATGATCACCCGCTCGACCACAACCCCCTCCAGCCAGGGAGTAATACCTAACCGACTCACTTCAACTTCTGGTAATTCCGGCATGCCTGTATCCCGCCAATTAAATTGTTTATTGATGACCCTATATCCTGTACGCAGCCGAACGCGATTCAGATCGCTCTTTCTCCATCACCCGACTTGTCGTGGCCTGTGATTGTGACTAACTTAAACAGAGAAAAGACAGGATGGAATGACTGAATATGAGTCAAATACGCAGTGTCCGGGTTCAGGTATATGGCATCGTTCAGGGTGTTGGTTTTCGCTACTTCACACAGCAGGAGGCCCACCGGCTTGGTCTGCAGGGTCGGGCTACCAACCTGTCCGATGGCTCGGTTGAAGTGCTTGCACAAGGCGATGCACAGTCCGTAGAGAAGCTGATCCACTGGCTGAAATCGGGACCGAGAACAGCCAGTGTCGATTATATTGAAGTAACGGAACTAGCCGCCGGAGCACTGAATGCGACATCATTCCGTGCTTATTGACATTTATCTTAATGCAGCACAGATTTTCCACAGATCGGCTTGTACCGCTGCCGCCGTTACTTCCCGTCCTGCGCCAGGTCCTTGCAGGATCAGCGGGTTAGTACGATAAAAATCGGTCTCAATCGAGAAGATGTTATCGCACGGACGAAGATTGGCAAACGGATGCTCCGCAGACAGCATATCCAGTCCCACACGGGCAGAACCATCGCGATCCAGACGGGCGACATAGCGCAACACCTTGCCATGTGCCCTGGCTTCCTCAAAAGCAGCTTCCACTGTCCGATCCAGCTCGCTCAGCCGTTCAAAAAACTCTTCCAGCGATATCTCTGCCAGCGCTGCCGGAACCAGACTCTGTAACGAAATATGATCCGGTTCCAGCTCCAGTCCGGCCTCACGGGCCAGAATCAGCAGCTTACGACGGACATCATGCCCGGAAAGATCTTCACGGGGATCCGGCTCTGTCAGACCGTGCTGCCAGGCCTGATCCACCAACTCTGAAAACGGTAGTGAACCATCATATTGCTGGAACAACCAGCTCAGCGTGCCGGAAAAAATGCCAGAGATACCATGCACCCGGTCACCTGACTCCAGCATCATCCGGATACAGGCCTGAACCGGCAAACCGGCACCGACGGTCGCGTTATAACGCCATTGCACCTGATGTTCCGTAAAACTCTGCCGGACTCGTTGAAAAAATGCACTTTCCGCCGCGCCTGCCAGTTTATTGGCCGTGATCAGATGCGCCCCGATTTGGGCAAATTCAGGATAGTAGCTGCTGACCGTTTCACTCGCGGTCAGATCCAGAATAATTAACTCGTCGAAAGGATGTTGCTCAAGCTGTACCAGCAGTTCCGCCCAGATAACAGGCTGGGGATCGAAACTATCCAGCACTTGAAGCGGATCCAACCCATCCTCACTGAGAATGCCACCACGCGAATCAAACAATCCATACAGTGTCAGGGTCAGCTGATGCGCCTGTTCAACATGATGTTTCTCCTTTGCCAGCAACTTTAGCCACTGACTACCAATATTCCCCTTTCCCAGTACCACCAGACCGACCCGTTTTGTCTGCAGAAACATGGCGTGATGCAGCGCAATCAGTAATGGCTCCAGAGTAATTTCCCGAACGACAGCCACCAGACTCATGCCATCCGGCGAGGTGTAAATAAATTCGAGAGGTTGATCTACGAGCAACCGATAAAACCGATGACACTGCTCTGCGTTGTCACAAACACCGGTTCCCACCAAACCGATCAGGCTGAATCCATCGCGGCGGACCACTTCTTTCAGGCTCACCTGTTCCTGATTCTGCAGCAGGAACTGATTGGCATCCGCAATCATCTCCAGCGTATACGCCAGACGCAGAATCCGCCGGTCGGGCTGCGATTTGCTTACTAACGGCGATAATTGCTGTGCCGCTAATACTTCCTCCAGTTGCGCAACGGCCTTCGCATAATCACAGCCGGGCTGAATACGTAATTCAATCAGCGCAATCTGATCCAGAGAAGTCACGATCCGGGCGCCTTTTACCTGCGATTTGCGACGTAAAATATGTGAGGCACCGCCTGCTGGCGCATAGCTTGAGCGCAGCACCAGTTTCTGCTGGCTGCGGAAAAGAGGTTGCAAGGTTCGAGAATGCAGCACAGGCGCACCTAAACGGGCCAGTTCATTCGCCTCGGTCAGCGATAAACGCTCCAGCAATTTGGCTTCTTTTACACAACGCGGGTCAGCACTGTAGACCCCCGCCACATCACTCCAGATAGTTGCCGATTCGGCATCGGCCAATGCACCAAGCAACGTCGCCGAATAGTCGGAACCATTGCGCCCCAATAACAATGTCCGCCCCTCGCTATCTGCCGCAATAAACCCAGTAACAACAATGCGCTGTTCCCCCGTTCCGGCCAGCACTTCCCGTAGTTTTTCCCGGGATAACGGCTCATTCACCCTCGCCAGTGCACCATCCTCGGCGGATAGGAAACGCCGGGCATCCAGCCAGGCTGTCTGATTACCCCGTTCTGTTAACAGTGCAGCCAGTAACCGGGCCGACCATACCTCACCGTTGGCTAATATTCCGTTGCGACCGTGCCGATCGTAACCATGATTCAATACCCGGGCGATGGTCTCTATGTCTTCCATCAACTGCAAGGATAATGCCTGACGTGCCGGGCCTTCCAGAACACCCTCAATCAGCCCTAATTGATAGCTTCGCAATCCGTTTAATGCCGCAACCACCGCATCATCACCCGCCTCGCTGAGCTCCAGTACCTGCAGCAAACGATTTGTTGTTTTCCCGGCGGCAGAGACAACGATCAAAGCCCGCGGATCAGACTCTTGTTCAATCAATCCTGCGACCCGGCGATAACAATTTGGATCAGCCAGACTGCTACCACCAAATTTATGAACCTGTCGTCCCGGCAGATGACCCGTTGTGGTACGCGACATACTTTATTACCCCTTATTGCCTAATACAGTTGCCTTGCTCTGTATTGCTTGTTTTTGTTTTACTTACTACTGGTGACACATGCAAATGCATGATCCAAATCAGCCAGCAAATCGGTGATATGTTCAATCCCGACAGATAACCGTAATAACTGATCCGAAATACCCGCCACACGTCGTGCTTCCGGATCCATGCCTGCATGAGTCATACTGGCCGGATGAGCCACCAGACTTTCCACTCCACCTAATGACTCTGCCAGACAAAACAGCTGCAAACCACCCAAAAATTGCTTCAACTGTTCAATATCAAAATCAACTTCGAAGCTCAGCATGGCGCCAAAACCTTGCTGTTGCCGTTTTGCAATTTCATGCCCCGGATGATCTGGTAAACCAGGATGATAAATTTTAGTCACCTGTGGTTTTTGCTGCAGGTACGCCAGAATGGCATTAGCATTTTCCTGATGCGCACGCATACGTGGCGCTAATGTCCGCAAACCGCGCAAAGTCAGATAAGCATCGAAGGCACCACCGGTATGGCCCAAACAATTGCCCCACCAGGCCAGTTTCTCATGTAACGCGGTTTCTTTCGCAATGACCGCCCCGCCAACAACATCCGAGTGGCCATTGATGTATTTAGTCGTAGAGTGCACAACAATATCAGCCCCCAACGCCAGAGGTTGTTGCAGTAACGGAGACAGGAACGTGTTATCAACCGCCACCAGAGCTCCGACGGTATGCGCCTGCTGGCAAATAGCGGCAATATCAACCACGCGTAACAACGGATTAGACGGTGTTTCGACCCATACCAGTTTTGGCTTTTGAGCCAAAGCTCGCGCTACCGCATCAGGATCGGTCTGATCAACAAACAGTATCCGGTAAGAACCTTTAGCTGCCACATGCTGGAACAAACGATAAGTGCCACCATAGCAATCATGCGGAGCAACCAGCAGATCATCTGCAGACAACAGCGCAGTCACCAGATTAATCGCCCCCATTCCACTTCCGGTAAATACCGCTCCCGCCCCGCCTTCCAAAGCAGCAAGCGCATTAGCTAACGTATTTCTGGTTGGATTACCGGAACGGCTGTAATCAAACTCCCGTTTTTCACCAAAACCGGCAAAGGTATAGTTAGTGGACAGATAAATGGGAGGTACTACCGCACCAAATTGTGTATCTGTAGCAATTCCTGATTTGACCGCATATGTTTCCTGCTTGTAATCCGACATAGTAGCTCCCTGATCGTCGCATTTAACATCACGGTAACCTACCGCACCGAAGACGTCAACACTTCTGGACGTCCATATGGCTTTGCCTATAGATTGCCATTACAGGCTATACGGGTTACTATGGCAATATCTGGATGGAATAACAGGTGTGAAATGAAAACGGCGTGGAATGGCGAATATATCAGTCCATATGCAGAACACGGTAAAAAGAGTGAACAGGTTAAGAAGATCACTGTATCCATTCCTCTGAAAGTACTAAAGATACTGACAGATGAACGCACTCGCCGTCAGATAAACAACCTGCGGCACGCGACGAATAGTGAATTGCTTTGTGAGGCTTTCCTGCACGCGTATACGGGACAACCTTTACCGGCTGATGACGATCTGCGGAAAGACTGTCCGGATGATATCCCTCTTGCCGTACAGCAACTGATGGCAGAAATGGGAAAACCCATTGAGAAATATGACGAGTAGTCAGTAAACAGATTAAGAATCAATATATTCCGGAGAGATATCCACCAGATCAACCTCCGGAATCATATCTTCATGCCCAATCCGGCTATATACCAGCATATCATCCAAATGCCCCTGTGTTCGACATGCGTTCTGTAGCGTTGCCTCCAGACGAAAACCGGCCCTTTCAGCTACAGCCCGGCTCTTGTCATTACTGGCAGCGGTCCGGATTTCAAGTCTCGCAGCATGTAAATGGATAAATGCATAATCCGCTAACAACAAGACAGCTTCTGTAATATACCCCTTGCCAGTGGCCGATTGTCGGACCCAATACCCTATTTCGTAATAGGGAACCGCAACATCCCGGACATGAAGGCTAATACTGCCAACCAATTCCTGATCTTCCCGGCGAACAATCAAGAAACGTAATTCATGTTCTTTACGTTCAAACTGTTCTTTTGCCACATTCATATTAGCTGTTACGGTCAGCAGGGACGGATCTGGTTCTGCCCAGTCTAAGAATAACTGATGTAATTCATAGCTTTCAGATAAAGCAAGGCGCAATGGCTCGACCCAGTCAAGCGATGGAGGTTTTAACTCAATTCGGGAAGAAATCAGCATCGGATATTCAGATAACCGGTAATAAATTATTAAAAACAAATATGAGTTTTTTATGAAAAACAGGTAGATAAACCCAACGACTCATTATGAGCTGAGTATAGCAGAGGAAGGATCAAATCATAAGACAAGAACTGGCAGATATAGAAACCACCAAGACATTGTTTGTAAAAAAATAAAGCCGGGAATCCCCGGCCTTATTTTATTCTTCGGTAACTGCTTCAGCATCTACCGGACGACCAACCAGCTCAATATAAGCCATTGGTGCATTATCACCAGCGCGGAAACCGCATTTCAGAATGCGAGTGTAACCACCTGGACGGCCTTGAAAACGTGGGCCAAGTTCAGCGAACAGTTTACCAACAACATCTCTGTCGCGGGTACGCGCAAACGCCAGACGACGATTTGCAACACTGTCACTCTTAGCAAGAGTAATCAAGGGCTCAACTACACGACGTAGCTCCTTTGCTTTAGGCAGAGTCGTCTTGATGATCTCATGACGAACAAGGGAGCTGGCCATGTTACGGAACATAGCCGAACGATGGCTTGCATTCCGGTTCAGTTGACGACCACTCAAACGATGGCGCATGACCTTATCCTTCTAACAAAATCGGTAGAACCTGCGATCTGGATTAATTATCAGCCAGACTTGCTGGTGGCCAGTTTTCCAGGCGCATACCCAGAGACAGACCACGGGAAGCCAGCACGTCTTTGATTTCAGTCAAAGACTTTTTACCCAGGTTTGGCGTTTTCAGCAACTCAACCTCGGTACGTTGTACCAGATCACCAATATAATGGATTGCTTCTGCTTTCAGGCAGTTCGCAGAACGAACTGTCAATTCCAGATCATCAACAGGACGCAGCAGGATCGGATCGAACTCCGGCTTGTCTTCTTTCTTCTCCGGAACGGAAACATCACGCAAATCAACAAAGGCATCCAGTTGTTCAGCCAGAATAGTGGCTGCACGACGAATAGCCTCTTCCGGATCCAGCGTGCCGTTGGTTTCCATATCGATAACCAACTTATCCAGATCAGTACGTTGTTCAACACGGGCAGCTTCAACATTGTACGCAATACGTACAACAGGGCTGAAAGCCGCATCCAGCAACAAACGACCAATCGGACGATCTTCATCATCTGTATGTAAACGAGCTGATGCTGGAACATAGCCGCGACCACGTTGTACACGCAGACGCATGCTGATCTCAGCATTAGCACCGGTCAGATGACAAATCACATGCTCCGGATTGACAATGACAACATCATCACCATGGACGATATCACCTGCCGTGACCGGGCCCGCACCAGACTTGGTCAGCGAAAGGATTACTTCATCTTTACCTTCCAGCTTTACTGCAATGCCTTTCAAGTTCAGCAGGATCTCCAGGATATCTTCCTGGACACCTTCTTTACTGCTGTACTCGTGCAATACGCCGTCGATCTCAACCTCAGCAACTGCACATCCCGGCATGGACGACAGGAGAATGCGCCGTAACGCATTACCTAAAGTATGACCGAAACCACGCTCCAACGGCTCAAGAGTTACCTTGGCATGAGTCGGACTAAGTTGCTCGATATCAACCAAACGTGGCTTGAGAAAATCTGTTACAGAACCCAGCATTATGTCCTCTCTTAGAAGCTAGCCTTACTTGGAGTAAAGCTCGACGATCAACTGTTCATTGATGTCAGCAGACAGATCTGAACGCTCTGGCAGACGTTTGTAAACGCCTTCCATCTTGTCTGCATTGATCTCAATCCAAGTTGGCTTTTCACGCTGCGCAGCCAAGTCCAGTGCGGCCTTGATACGAGCTTGTTTTTTCGCCTTCTCACGAACAGTGACCACATCTTCAGGAGAAACCTGAGAAGAAGGAATGTTAACTACTTTGCCATTTACAACGATGGCTTTGTGGCTAACCAGCTGGCGAGCTTCCGCACGGGTAGTTGCAAAACCCATACGATAAACCACGTTATCCAGACGACCTTCCAGCAACTGCAGTAGGTTTTCACCGGTATTACCTTTCAAGCGGGTTGCTTCACGGTAATAGTTGCGGAATTGCTTTTCCAGAATACCGTAAATACGACGGACTTTCTGTTTTTCACGCAGCTGTACACCGTAGTCAGACAGACGTGGCTTACGCGCACCGTGCTGACCAGGAGCTGTATCAATTTTACACTTAGAGTCGATAGCACGAACGCCTGATTTCAGGAACAGATCGGTGCCTTCACGACGGCTAAGCTTCAGCTTTGGGCCTAAATATCTTGCCATGTTCTTTCTCCAACAATCCTACCAAACACCGTTACACACGACGTTTTTTAGGCGGACGACAACCGTTGTGCGGGATCGGAGTCACATCAGTGATGTTGGTGATGCGGAAACCCGCAGCATTCAACGCACGAATAGAAGACTCACGGCCCGGACCAGGACCTTTAACCATTACTTCCAGGTTCTTAACGCCGTATTCTTTGGCGATTTCACCAGCACGTTCAGCAGCAACCTGTGCAGCGAACGGAGTGGATTTACGAGAACCACGGAAACCTGAACCGCCAGCGGTAGCCCAAGACAGAGCGTTACCTTGACGATCGGTAATAGTCACGATTGTGTTATTGAAAGAGGCATGAACGTGTGCAATGCCGTCGCTAACTTGCTTTCTAACGCGCTTACGAGCACGAGTAGGAGCTTTTGCCATTTTCTACCTTCCCGCTTACTTCTTAATCGGTTTACGAGGACCCTTACGGGTGCGCGCGTTAGTTTTGGTACGCTGTCCGCGAACCGGCAGACCACGACGATGACGCAGACCACGATAGCAACCCAAGTCCATCAGACGTTTGATGTTCATGGATACTTCACGGCGAAGGTCACCCTCGACAGTAAACTTACCAACTTCAGTACGAAGCGCTTCGATTTGAGCTTCGTCCAGATCTTTAACTTTCACATCCTCGGCGATACCAGCTGCTGCGCAAATGCTTTTTGCGCGGGTGTCGCCAATGCCATAAATCGCAGTTAACGCGATAACTGCATGTTTATGGTCAGGAATGTTAATGCCAGCGATACGGGCCACTATTCCACTCCTAAACAAATAATAAATGTACGACCACCACAAAGCCCGTTCCGGATACATGGTGATCAGCCTACACACAAATGTAGGCTGGCTAATGTACTTAGCCAGCCTCGACTTTGCAAGTCTCTACCGAAAATATATTAGCCTTGGCGTTGTTTATGCTTCGGCTCAGTGCAAATCACACGTACCACACCGTGGCGTTTGATGATTTTGCAGTTACGGCAGATTGCTTTAACGGAAGCGCGAACTTTCATTGCTTAACTCCGCAATATTAGACCGGATTAACGGCCTACGCCTTTAAGATTGGCTTTTCTCAGTACATCCCCATATTGATGAGACATCATATGGGTTTGAACCTGTGCCATAAAGTCCATGATGACAACAACAATAATCAGCAGAGAAGTACCACCAAAGTAGAACTGCACATGCCAAAGGGTCATCAGTAACTGTGGTACCAAGCAAATCGCTGTGATGTACAAGGCCCCAGCCAGTGTTAAACGAGTCATCACTTTATCGATAAAACGCGCTGTCTGCTCACCCGGGCGGATGCCTGGGATAAAAGCGCCACTTTTCTTCAAATTATCAGCTGTTTCACGCGGATTAAATACCAGCGCGGTATAGAAGAAGCTGAAGAAAATAATGGCAGTAGCATACAACAGTTCATACAACGGCTGACCTGGCTGCAAGCTCATAGAGATTTCTTGCAGAATATTTGCAATCCATGAGTCACCCTGACCGAACCAGGACGCAATAGTGCCTGGGAACAGAATGATACTGGATGCAAAAATTGCCGGGATAACACCCGCCATATTAAGTTTTAACGGCAAATGTGTACTTTGTGCTGCAAAAATCTGATTGCCTTGCTGGCGTTTCGCGTAGTTAACAACGATTCGACGCTGACCACGTTCAACGAATACAACAAAGTAAGTCACTGCAAACACAATTACCACGAGTAACAACAGCAACAGGATATGCAATTCACCCTGACGGGCTTGTTCTGCGGTTGCTCCAATAGCATGAGGCAATCCGGCAACAATACCAGCAAAGATGATCAGCGAAATACCGTTACCAATACCGCGTTCTGTAATTTGTTCACCTAACCACATCAAAAACATGGTTCCGGTAACCAGACTAACAACCGCAGTAAAGTAGAAGCCGAAACCGGGGTTGAGCACCAAGCCATGCATCATATTTGGCAGACCGGTCGCAATTCCCGATGCTTGTACCGTGGCTAATACCAGAGTACCCCAACGGGTATGCTTACTGATCACTCGCCGACCACTTTCACCTTCCTTCTTAAGCTCAGCATAATAAGGACTGATAACGGTCAGCAACTGGATAATAATTGAAGCCGAAATATACGGCATAATACCCAGCGCGAAAATTGATGCACGAGACAGGGCACCACCACTGAACATGTTGAACATTTCAATGATGGTTCCCTTCTGTTGCTGGAACAATTGTCCCAGCACAGTAGCGTCAATACCAGGAATCGGCACATAAGCGCCCGCACGGAAGACGATGATAGCACCTAGAACGAAAAGCAATCGGCTTTTCAGTTCGCTCAGGCCCCCTTGCGAGCCCCGTGTTACTAATCCTGGTTTCTTGGCCATCTACTTATTATTCCTCGATTTTGCCACCTGCAGCTTCGATCGCAGCACGAGCGCCTTTAGTAACGCTAACACCACGAACTGTTACTGCACGGTCGATGTTCCCAGAGAGAACGATCTTAGCAAATTGCATGCCTTTAGTGATTACACCAGCTTGCTTCAGAGTGTTCAGGTCGACTACGTCGCCTTCAACTTTAGCTACTTCGCTCAGACGAACTTCTGCAGTAACAGCGCCTTTACGAGAATAGAAGCCAAATTTCGGCAGACGAATTTTCAGAGGCATTTGACCGCCTTCGAAACCTGCACGAACACCGCCGCCAGCACGTGAACCAGCGCCTTTGACGCCACGGCCACCGGTTTTACCCAAACCAGAACCGATACCACGACCTACACGCTTTTTGGCAGATTTAGCACCAGCTGCTGGAGAAAGAGTGTTTAAACGCATTGATTACTCCTCCACCTTCACCATGTAATAAACCTGGTTGATCATACCGCGAACACATGGAGTATCTTCCAGTTCAACAGTGTGACCAATACGACGCAGACCCAAACCCACCAGAGTGGCTTTGTGCTTCGGTAAACGACCGATGGAGCTGCGAGTCTGTGTAACTTTTACAGTCTTGTTAGCCATGTCGTATTACCCCAGGATTTCTTCCACGCGCAGACCACGTTTAGCCGCAACCTGTTCCGGTGATTTGATGTCAGCCAGTGCTTCGATAGTTGCACGAACGACATTCATCGGATTGGTTGAGCCATAGGTCTTAGCCAGAACGTTATGTACACCAGCTACTTCCAGAACGGCACGCATCGCACCACCGGCAATGATACCGGTACCCTGAGAAGCAGGCTGCATGAATACGGTAGAACCAGCATGGGTTCCTTTAACATGATGATGCAGAGTGCCTTCAATCAGCTCTACTTTAACCATGTTACGACGAGCCTGTTCCATTGCTTTTTGAATAGCAGCAGGAACTTCACGTGCTTTACCGTAACCGAAACCAACGCGGCCAGAACCATCACCAACAACAGTCAGAGCTGTGAAGGAGAAAATACGACCACCTTTAACTACTTTTGAAACACGGTTTACTGCGACTAGCTTTTCTTGCAGTTCACCGGCTTGAGATTCGATTTTAGACATTGTCGACTCCTGGCTTAGAACTGAAGACCAGCTTCACGTGCAGCGGCAGCCAGTGCGGCTACGCGACCGTGATATTGGAACCCAGAGCGATCGAACGCTACAGTGGTAACACCTTTTGCCAGAGCACGCTCTGCAATAGCTTTACCCACAGCGGCGGCCGCATCAGCGTTACCGGTGTATTTCACTTGCTCACGAATGGTTGACTCAACAGTTGATGCAGAAGCTAAAACTTCTGCGCCGCCTGCTGCGATAACCTGCGCATAAATATGACGCGGAGTACGGTGAACCACCAGACGAGTCGCGCCCAGTTCCAGCATTTTACGACGTGCTTTAGTAGCACGACGGATACGAGCTGCTTTCTTGTCCATAGTGTTACCTTACTTCTTCTTAGCTTCTTTAGTACGCACAACTTCGTCAGAATAGCGTACACCTTTGCCTTTGTAAGGCTCCGGGCTACGATAGGCACGGATGTCAGCCGCAACCTGACCTAACAGAGCTTTATCCGCACTTTTCAGCACGATTTCAGTCTGAGTCGGGCATTCAGCTGTAACACCTTCAGGCAGTTCATGGTCGATTGGATGGGAGAAACCCAGAGCCAGACCAACAGACTTGCCTTTAGCCTGTGCACGGTAACCTACACCAACCAGCACCAGTTTGCGCTCGAAGCCAGTAGTAACACCAATAACCATGTTGTTTACCAGTGCACGAGCAGTACCAGCCTGCGCGTCTGCACCAGCCACACCTTCCTGAGGTGCGAATTTCAACACATTTTCTTCTTTGGTGACGATAACTGCAGCGTTCAGAGTGCGCTTCAGGGTGCCATTTTTACCTTTAACAGCAATTTCCTGGCCGTTCAGGGTTACTTCCACGCCAGCAGGAATAGTAACAGGTGCTTTCGCAACACGAGACATTTCCTAGCTCCTTACGCTACGTAGCAGATGATCTCACCGCCCATGCCTGCTTTACGCGCAGCACGGTCAGTCATCACACCTTTAGAAGTAGAAACCACAGCGATACCCAGACCATTCATGATCTTTGGCAGGTCGCCACGTTTCTTATAAATACGCAGACCAGGGCGACTTACGCGCTGGATCAGCTCAACAACAGGCTTACCCTGGAAATATTTCAGTTCAATTTCCAGTTCAGGTTTAACGTCGCCATTCACTTTAACGTCAGCGATGTAACCTTCTTCTTTCAGCAGATTAGCAATAGCTACTTTCAGCTTGGAAGAAGGCATAGAGACGGAAACCTTGTGGGCCGCCTGACCGTTGCGGATGCGGGTCAGCATGTCCGCGATCGGATCTTGCATGCTCATGTGTCTTAACTCCCGAGATTAATTACCAGCTAGCCTTTTTCAGGCCAGGAATTTCGCCTTTCATCATGTGCTCACGCACTTTGATGCGGCAAAGACCGAATTTACGCAGGTAGCCATGTGGACGACCTGTGATATTGCAACGATTACGTTGACGGCTCGGGCTGGAATCACGCGGCAGTTGTTGCAGCTTGAGCACTGCGTCCCAACGAGCTTCATCAGAAGAGTTCACATCAGCGATAATCGCTTTCAGTGCAGCACGCTTCTCGAAGTGTTTTGCAATCAATTTTGCACGTTTATCTTCACGTGCAATCATGGACAGTTTTGCCATAACCCTACACCTTACTTACGGAATGGGAAGCTAAAGGCAGCCAGCAGAGCACGGCCTTCCTCGTCAGTCTTCGCAGTCGTTGTGATAGTGATATCCAGACCGCGCACTTTATCGACTTTATCGTAGTCGATTTCGGGGAAGATGATTTGCTCACGTACGCCCATAGAGTAGTTACCACGACCATCAAAGGACTTGGCACTAACACCACGGAAGTCACGAATACGTGGCATAGAGATGCAAATCAAGCGCTCCAAAAACTCCCACATACGCTCGCCGCGCAGGGTTACTTTACAACCGATCGGGTAGCCTTCACGAATCTTGAAGCCCGCAACTGATTTGCGTGCTTTGGTGATCAGTGGCTTCTGACCAGAAATTGCAGCCAGATCAGCAGCAGCATTTTCCAGTACTTTTTTGTCAGCCAAGGCTTCACCGACACCCATGTTCAGGGTGATCTTCTCGATCCGAGGGACTTGCATGACAGAATTGTAGCCGAACTGTTTCATCAGTTCCTGGACTACAGTTTGTCTGTAGGTATCATGCAGTTTCGCCATCGTTAAACTCCAATTACTTTACTAGTTCACCGTTTGATTTGAAGAAACGCACTTTGTTGCCGTCTTCAAACCGGAAACCAACGCGATCAGCCTTGCCAGTAGCAGGGTTGAAAATCGCTACGTTTGATACATCGATAGGGGTTTCTTTGCTAACGATACCGCCAGCAACACCTAAAGCCGGAACTGGCTTCTGATGTTTTTTCACCACATTGATGCCTTCAACAATTACTTTGCCCTGTTGAACCAAGACTTTAGTGACTTTGCCACGTTTGCCTTTGTCTTTACCGGTCAAAACAATTACTTCGTCTTCACGACGGATTTTTGCTGCCATGTTCTGTGCTCCTTACAGTACTTCTGGGGCCAGGGACACGATCTTCATGAACTTATCACCACGCAGTTCACGAGTCACTGGGCCGAAGATACGAGTACCGATCGGCTGATGTTGGTTGTTCAACAGCACAGCCGCGTTGCGATCAAAACGGATCAGAGAACCATCTTGACGACGAACGCCTTTACGGGTGCGAACGACCACCGCATTGTACACATCACCTTTTTTCACTTTTCCACGTGGAATTGCTTCTTTAATGGAAACTTTGATGATGTCGCCTACACCGGCATAACGGCGGTGCGAACCACCCAGAACCTTAATACACATTACGCTGCGAGCGCCGGAGTTGTCGGCGACGTCCAGCATACTTTGCATTTGGATCATGTTAGTGCTCCGCTAAATAACTACTTCCCACTAAATGTGGGCATCTGGCTACCTTTATGAAAGGCGCGGCATAATATCACAGCACCAAACAAAGTGGTAGACAAAAAATGAACGGCCCGGTAAAGGGCCGCTCACATTCCAATCCTAATCGATGATTAGGCTTTTTCTACAACGGATACCAGAGTCCAGGACTTGGTCTTGGACAGTGGACGACACTCGCGGATTTCCACCAGGTCGCCAGTCTTGCATTCGTTGTTTTCATCATGGACATGCAGCTTAGTAGTACGCACGATAATTTTCCCGTAGATCGGGTGTTTTACCTTACGTTCAACAGCCACAGTAATGGACTTGTCCATTTTGTCACTAACTACACGACCTTGCAGAGTACGGGTTGTATCAGTCATTACGCACCTGCCTTCTCGTTCAGTACAGTTTTAACGCGCGCGATGTCGCGACGTACTTGTTTAATAGTGTGAGTCTGGTTCAGCTGACCAGTGCTCTTCTGAATGCGCAGATTAAACTGCTCACGCAGCAGGCCCAGCAGCTCAGCTTTCAGCTCTTCCACACTTTTCTGACGCAGATCTTGAGCTTTCATCACATTGCCGTCCGAATAACAAAGGTGGTCTTAACAGACAGTTTAGCAGCCGCTAATTCGAATGCTTCACGTGCCAGAGATTCTGGTACACCGTCCATCTCGTACAGCACTTTGCCTGGTTGGATCAAGGCAACCCAGTATTCTACGTTACCCTTACCTTTACCCATACGCACTTCAAGCGGTTTCTCAGTAATTGGTTTGTCCGGGAAAACACGGATCCAAATTTTACCTTGACGCTTAACAGCACGGGTCATCGCACGACGTGCAGCTTCGATCTGACGCGCAGTCAGCTGGCCACGAGTTACCGCTTTCAGACCGTAGGTACCGAAAGATACATCGCTACCTGCATTAGCCAGACCGCGGTTACGGCCTTTATGAACCTTACGGAACTTTGTACGCTTTGGTTGCAACATTTACCGGTTCTCCTTACTTAGCACCACGCGGTTTGCGTTTCGGCTTGGCAGGAGCCGGCTCTTGCTGTGCAGCTGCAGCAGCAGCGTTCACAGCAGCCAGACCGCCCAGAACTTCACCTTTGAAGATCCATACCTTAACACCGATAACACCATAAGTGGTGTGTGCTTCAGAGGTAGCATAGTCGATGTCTGCACGCAGAGTGTGCAGCGGTACACGACCTTCACGGTACCATTCGGAACGCGCGATTTCTGCACCACCTAAACGGCCGCTAACTTCAACTTTGATACCTTTAGCACCCAGACGCATTGCGTTTTGTACCGCACGCTTCATAGCGCGACGGAACATAACACGACGTTCCAGCTGAGAGGAGATACTGTCAGCAACCAGCTGAGAGTCCAACTCTGGCTTACGAACTTCAGCGATGTTGATCTGTGCAGGCACACCAGCGATGCTGGCGATTTGCTTGCGCAGTTTTTCAACATCTTCACCTTTCTTACCAATCACTACACCTGGACGGGCAGTGTGGATAGTCACGCGAATGCTCTTAGCTGGACGCTCGATCACAATGCGGGACAGAGAGGCTGCTTTCAGCTCCTTGGTCAGATACTGACGTACCTGAAAATCACCGTGCAGATTGTCTGCGAACTCTTTGGTATTCGCATACCAAGTAGAGTTGAACGGCTTGGTAATACCTAAACGGATACCATTAGGATGTACTTTCTGACCCATTGCTTATCTCCCAGCCTTAGCGTCGGATACTACCACAGTGATGTGGGCAGTACGCTTGACGATACGGTCCGCACGGCCTTTAGCACGAGCACGAATACGCTTCAGAGATGGACCTTCGTCAACCATGATAGTTTTCACTTTCAGGGTGTCGATATCCGCGCCTTCATTGTGCTCTGCGTTAGCAACAGCAGACTCCAGAACCTTTTTGATCAGCTCAGCCGCTTTTTTCGGGCTGAATGCCAGCAGGTTCAAGGCCCGATCCACAGGCAGACCGCGAACCTGATCAGCAACCAGGCGGGCTTTCTGTGCAGAAGTACGGGCAAAACGGTGTTTAGCGATAGCTTCCATCATTTATCCCTTATTTCTTCTTGGCCTTCTTATCAGCGGCATGACCGCGATAAGTACGAGTCGGTGCAAATTCACCAAGTTTATGACCGATCATTTCGTCGGTTACATAAACTGGTACGTGCTGACGACCATTATGGACAGCGATGGTCAAACCAATCATATCTGGAATGATCATTGAACGACGGGACCAAGTCTTAATAGGCTTTTTGTCCGCGCTTTCCACCGCTTTCTCTACCTTCTTCAGCAAGTGCAGGTCAATAAATGGACCCTTCTTGAGAGAACGTGGCATGGCGATTCCTCTTAAAAAGAATTACTTGTTACGACGACGTACAATGTACTTGTCAGTGCGCTTGTTGCTACGTGTGCGGTAGCCTTTAGCCGGAGTACCCCAAGGAGATACAGGCTGGATACCTTTGTTGCGACCCTCACCACCACCATGTGGGTGGTCAACTGGGTTCATCGCCATACCACGAACGGTAGGACGAACACCACGCCAGCGGTTAGCACCGGCTTTACCCAATTGACGCAACATGTGTTCTGAGTTACCAACTTCACCGATAGTAGCACGGCATTCAGCCAGAACTTTACGAACTTCACCAGAGCGCAGACGTAAGGTTACATATGCACCTTCACGCGCCAGGATCTGTACGCTAGCACCAGCAGAACGAGCCAGCTGTGCGCCTTTACCTGGTTTCATTTCTACTGCGTGAACAGTAGTACCAACCGGGATATTACGCATTGGCAGCGCGTTACCTGCTTTGATCGGTGCATCCACACCAGAAACGATTGGATCACCAGCTTTCATGTTTTTCGGTGCCAGGATATAACGACGTTCGCCGTCTGCGTACAACACCAGTGCGATGTTAGCAGAACGGTTTGGATCGTATTCCAGACGTTCGATTTTAGCTGGGATACCGTCTTTGTTGCGTTTGAAATCAATCAGACGATAGTGCTGTTTGTGACCACCACCGATATGACGGGTAGTGATACGACCGTTGTTGTTACGACCGCCAGTTTTACGTTTTTCTTCCAGCAGGCCAGCAAACGGTTTACCTTTATGCAGCTCCGGTGTAACGATCTTAACGACGTGACGACGACCCGGAGAGGTAGGCTTACATTTTACGATTGCCATTTTTTAAATTCCTCTTACTCGGCAGCGCCGCCAACGAAGTCGATGTCTTGACCTTCAACCAGTGTCACGTAGGCTTTTTTCCAATCGGAACGACGGCCCATGCGCGCACCAGTACGTTTGGTCTTACCAGCAACGTTCAGGGTACGAACAGCTTCAACCTTAACTTCGAACAGTTTTTCAACTGCCGCTTTGACTTCCGCTTTAGTCGCATCAGTAGCAATCTTGAACACGATTGTGTTCAGCTTTTCAGCTACCATTGTGCTCTTTTCAGAGATGTGCGGAGCCTTCAGAACTTTCAGTAGACGCTCTTCACGGATCATGCCAGCATCTCCTCGATTTGCTTCACTGCATCAGCAGTCATCAGTACCTTGTCGAAGGCGATCAGGCTAACCGGATCAATACCTGTTACGTCGCGTACGTCAACCTTGTACAGGTTGCGTGCAGCCAGGAACAGATTTTCTTCAACTTCTGGGGTAACGATCAGCACGTCTTTCAAATCCAGTGCTTGCAGTTTGGTCAGCAGCTCTTTAGTTTTAGGAGCTTCAACACCAAATTTCTCTACAACTACCAGACGTTCCTGGCGAACCAGTTCAGACAGGATGCTTTGGATCGCACCACGGTACATTTTACGGTTTACTTTCTGGCTGTGATCTTGCGGTTTAGCCGCAAATGTCACTCCACCGCCACGCCAAATTGGAGAGCGGATAGTACCAGCACGGGCACGACCAGTACCCTTCTGACGCCACGGTTTTTTACCGCCGCCAGACACTTCAGAGCGAGTCTTCTGCGCGCGCGTACCCTGACGGGCAGCAGCAGCATAAGCAACGACTACCTGGTGAACCAGAGCTTCGTTGAACTCACGACCGAAGGTAGTTTCGGAAACCTGAAGAGCGCTCTGCGCGTCTTTCAATACCAATTCCATTACTATCTCCTCAGACGTTACGCTTTAACGGCAGGCTTGACGATCACGTCGCCGTTGGTCGCACCTGGAACTGCACCTTTAATGAGCAGCAGGTTACGTTCAACATCAACGCGCACGATATCCAGGCTCTGAACGGTTACACGTTCGTTACCCATGTGGCCAGCCATTTTCTTGCCTTTGAACACTTTACCCGGAGACTGGTTCTGACCGATAGAACCCGGTACACGATGTGAACGGGAGTTACCATGGGTCATGTCCTGGGTGCGGAAGTTCCAGCGCTTAACGGTACCGGCAAAGCCTTTACCTTTAGAGATACCAGTAACGTCTGCTTTTTTAACGTCAGCGAAAATGTCTACTTTCAGCTCAGAGCCAACTTTCAGGTCAGCGCCTTCGCCGTCATTCAGACGGAATTCCCACAGACCGCGGCCCGCTTCTACTTCAGCTTTGGCGAAATGGCCAGCTTCAGCTTTAGTCAGGCGGCTTGCCTTTTTAACACCGGTAGTTACCTGAACAGCGGTGTAACCGTCAGTTTCCAGAGTTTTCAGCTGGGTAACACGGTTGGCTTCTACTTCAATAACAGTCACTGGAATAGATACGCCGTCTTCAGTGAAGACGCGAGTCATGCCCAGTTTGCGACCTACAAGACCGAGAGTCATTGTCTATCAACCTCTTTCCGAATTAACCCAAGCTGATCTGGACGTCAACACCAGCAGCCAGATCCAGACGCATCAGAGCGTCAACGGTCTTGTCTGTTGGTTCAACGATGTCAACCAGACGCTTGTGAGTGCGGATTTCGTACTGATCACGAGCATCTTTGTTCACGTGTGGAGAAATCAGTACAGTGAAACGCTCTTTGCGAGTTGGCAGTGGAATAGGACCACGTACCTGTGCACCAGTGCGTTTGGCAGTTTCTACGATTTCCGCAGTAGACTGGTCGATCAAACGATGATCGAAAGCCTTCAGACGGATACGGATTCTTTGGTTCTGCATGGACCAGAGCTCCAGATGGTAAAAAGAACATGAAACAAAACCGCCCGAGATCGTTTTATTCCGACCCGGAGGTTGTTTCGCTAAGTTTTCCTCCCTATCGGAGGAACTGATGAGGCGTTGAATATCTCAGACGCCAGAGCATATTGCTCAGCTTGGTATTAGCAAGCTGGCGTATTATACGGGACAGAATTCTGCGCGCAAGTTCTATTGGCGCTTTTGTGCTCAATTTCTATAAATAAAAAGGAGAGCCGATGCTCCCCTTTTACTGGCACACTTCTCTCTCAAATTGTTTTATTTTACGCGGGCACTCAGATGCTGTTCTGCCTGCTGCAAAGCAAATGTAATCTGCTCTGCACAGACACCGCCGAGCGCCTGACGTTTTGCCAGTGTGGATTCCAGTGACAGAATCGGATACACGTCATCGGCAATCACTGTATTGAATTGCTGGAATTCGGCAACGGTCAAATCTTCCAGTGGCTTCTGCTGAGTAATGGCATACACCACGGCTTCACCTACAATATGGTGTGCTTCGCGGAACGGAATACCTTTTGCCACCAAATAGTCTGCCAGTTCGGTGGCGTTAGAGTAGCCCCCCATGGCAGCGGCTTTGGTGACCGGTTCGTTGACTTTCAGATCTTCCAGTACCAGCTGCGCCATATCCAGGCAGTCATGCCAGGTATCCAGCGCATCAAACAGGCCTTCTTTGTCTTCCTGCATGTCTTTGTTGTAGGCCAACGGCAGTGCTTTCAGTGTCATCAGCATGCCATTCAGCGCACCGGCCACACGACCGGTTTTACCACGGATCAGCTCCAGTGCATCCGGGTTTTTCTTCTGCGGCATCAATGAAGAGCCGGAAGTCACTTTGTCTGACAGTTCAATGAAGCCGGCTTCGCCGGAGGCATAGAAAATCAGGTCTTCGGCAAAACGAGACAGGTGGATCATGGACAGTGCGGCGGTGCTCATCAGTTCCACGGCATGATCACGGTCGGATACGGAATCCAGACTGTTGCGGGTCGCACGTTCAAAACCCAGATCCAGTGCCAGTGCCTGACGATCGATTGGATAAGCGGTACCAGCCAGTGCACCGGAACCCAGCGGGCTGGTATTCAGGCGTTTCAGCGCATCCTGCAGGCGAGTGTAGTCACGATCCAGCATTTCCACATAGGCCAGGGCCCAGTGAGAGAATGTCACTGGCTGAGCGCGTTGCAGGTGAGTATAGCCCGGTAAGGTGGTGGTCTGGTACTGACGCGCGGTCGCCACCAGTTTGGTTTGCAGGCCATGAATGCTGTCCAGCAGGATAACGCCCTGCTGTTTGCACCAGAGTTTCAGGTCTGTCGCGACCTGATCGTTACGGCTGCGTCCGGTATGCAGTTTTTTACCCAGATCGCCGACCCGTTCAATCAGTTTGCCTTCCACCCAGGAGTGAATATCTTCAGCATCTGAACGCAGAATTTGTTCCGGATCAGCGTCCACTTCGGCTTTCAGCGCCAGCAGGGCTGCTTCCAGTTTCGCCTGTTCTTCTGCCGTCAGCACACCGACGCTGACCAGCGCTTTTGACCAGCCAATGGAGCCGACGATATCCTGCTCAGCCAGACGATAGTCAAAGCGCAGTGAATCATTGAATTGTTTGAATCGGGTATCAGCAGCCTGGCTGAAACGTCCACCCCATAAAGCCATGACAGGTTCCTTTCTTGAATTCTTGCGGTAATGCTTAGTGTAACGAGGCTATTAAGAAAAAGGAGCCACTTTTGCGGCTCCCTTAAAATTATGCCTGATTGATCAGGGTGTAGAGAATCGCATTCTGGATGTGCATGCGATTTTCGGCTTCATCCATGATCAGTGAGGATGGGCCATCCATCACTTCAGAGGTGATTTCCAGCTCGCGGTGAGCAGGCTGGCAATGTAATACATGGCGAATACCGGTGTTATCCAATAATGCCTGATTAATCTGGTATGGCATGAACTTGTCTTTCACTGCGTCCATCGGGGTATTGTCACCCATGGAAACCCAGGTATCCGTGTACGCGACATCAAAACCACGAATATCGGCACAGTTGTCTGTAACGGCCAGTTTCGCGCCTGATTTGCGCGCCAGTTCCGCTGCCAGATTAAAAATCTGTGCATCCGGACCGGAACCTTTCGGGGACACCACCGTCACATCGGTACCCAGAATGGCGCCGGTGATCAGCAGGGAATGCGCAACGTTGTTGCCGTCGCCCAGATAGGCCAGCTTTACCTTGCTCAGATCATCGTAGTTCTCGGCAATGGTCATGAAATCCGCCAGCGCCTGACATGGATGATAAAGGTTACACAGCGAGTTAACGACCGGTACAGTGGCATGTTCGCGTAAACCCAGTAAGGTTTTATGATCAAACACGCGAGCCACAATGCCATCACACCAGCGGGACAGGTTCATCGCAAAATCTTTTACCGATTCACGCTGTCCCATGACGCCATTCTGCTGATCCAGATACACCGCATGACCGCCCAGACGATTGATACCAATATCAAACGTCACACGGGTACGCAGAGACTGCTTCTCAAACAGCGTTACGATGTTTTTTCCAGCCAGTCCGGTGCGGAATGCCGCCGGATTCGCTTTCATTTCCCGACCTAATGCGATCAGGGCCTCTAATTCGCTTTTATTGAACTCAGTAGTATCTAACAGATGACGCATCGCTGCGCTCCTTAACAATCCATTTATTAAGCTTGGAGACGAGTACCTGCTGCCTCACCGTTAGCAAGCTTTACTAACAGTTCCGGATCACGCCAGCTGGCAACAACAATTGGTTTCTGAATCGCGGCAGAGACCTGCAGGGCCGCTTTTACTTTCACAGCCATACCATCAGTGATCACACCATCCGCGACCAGCTGTTCTGTTTTAGCCGGATCCAGTTCAGGGATAAGCTGTTTGTTGGCATCCAGAATACCGACAACATCAGACAGCATCAGCAGGTCGGCATCCAGCAGCTCCGCCAGCGCAATGGCCGCCTGGTCCGCGTTCACATTCATCAGTTCACCTTGTGCGGTAATACCGATAGAACTGATGACCGGTAGGAAATTCTGCGCCAGCAACGCTTTCAGCAATGCCGGATTCTTCGGTTTGCAGTCACCGACTGCGCCCAGTTCAGGATCAAGCTGGGTGACTTCGCACAGGCCACCATCCGCCAGGGACAAGCCGACCGGATTCAGGCCCTGAGCAATCGCCTCAGCCATCATTTGTTTGTTTGCGGTACCAGCCAGTGCACCGACTACGTAAGGGATCTGATCAAGCGGGGTAACACGCAGACCGTTTTTCTTGGTGCTGGTTTTACCCAATGCTTTCAGCAGGTCGTCAACCAGACAACCACCGCCATGAACCAGAACCAGCGGACGGGGAAACTGTTTCAGGAAACTCTGAATGCCACCGATGAAAGCCGTCAGTGCCCCTTCTGTTTCCAGCAGGGCGCCACCGAGTTTGATAATCAACGGAACTTGTTGTGTCATTGCTACTTTCCTTGTACTTACATCAGGCCCAGTGTTGGTTCGAAACCAAACCGTAGGTTAATACATTGCAGCGCCTGAGAAGAGGCACCTTTCAACAAGTTATCGATTGCCGAGCCAACGATCAGTAATCCGTCCTGCATTTGCCAGTGCAGATCACAGAATGGGGTACCGGCTACGCCACGGATGGATGGCCATTGTTTGCTTAAACGCACAATCGGACTGTTGCTGTATGCCTGCTGATATGCGGCATTGACCTGTTCTTCGGTTACGCCGTCAGCCAGTTGCACATAGATAGTTGCCAGAATACCGCGGACAAAATTGCCCAGATGTGGCTGGAATACCACTTTACCACCCAGATGATAGCTGATTTCAGGCTGATGACGGTGGTTGAATACACCGTACGGGTTCAGGCTGACTTCGCAGAAGCTGGTACCGATAGCTGCTTTACGACCTGCGCCGGACACACCGGATACCGCATTGATGATGGGCGTGGTATCAGCCTTGATAAGGCCTGCTGCCATCAGTGGTTTCAGCGCCAGCAGTGAGGCGGTTGGATAACAACCGGCAACAGCAACCAGATCGGTTTGCTTGATTTGTTCTGCATTCCACTCAGCCAGACCATACACAGCCTTAGACAGCCATTCCGGTTGATCGTGAGTGAAACCGTAGTATTTGTCGTAAAAACCGTCCTGCTGCACACGGAACGCACCGGACAGATCGAACACCGGAATGCCTGCTGTCAGGAACTGCGGCGCCAGGTTCATACTGACTTCATGCGCCGTGGCCAGACAGATCAGATCAGTGCCGGTTTTGGCTTCCTGCATGCCGGCGTCATCCAGCGGCTTCACCGGCAGATCGACCAGGCCCAGGCACTGCGGATGCAAGGCGGAAAAAGGTTTGTTGGCATCCTGACTACCTGCAGACACATAAAGCCCTTTCAGGTTAAGCTCAGGATGTTTGTGTACTAATAAGGCTAATTCAGCTCCGGCATAGCCACTGGCACCAATAATTACGACATTAAGCATAGCGCTTTCCATTTATCTCAAAATTCAGATTAATTCGTAGCGAAGTGAAATGGGACTTCTGCGGCACATAGTGTGGCAGATTCAGACAGAAATATATCGTCGTGTGATGAAAAATTGCTGAATGAACATATTGGATGCCCCGTGACTGAAGACGCCCTGAACCGCCTTCACAACTTAATATTTATGCATTTCGATTGCATTTCTATTATTTACCAAATTAAACTGTGCCGCGCAAGGAGGAAACATGAGTAATCCCGATTTTTTTCAGATGTACCGCGATATTATCGCGCTGCCATCGATCAGCAGCACAGACCCAGCCTGGGATCAGAGTAATAAAGATGTTATTGAACTGCTGGCATCCTGGTTTGAAAAATCAGGCATGGAGATCGATATCACTCCGGTACCCGGTACTGCAGGAAAATTCAATCTGATCGCAACGCTTGGCAGTGGTGATGGCGGATTGCTCCTTGCCGGACACACCGATACTGTTCCTTTCGATGCCGGCCGTTGGCAGAAAGATCCGTTCAAGCTCACGCAGGACGGTGACCGTATTTATGGTCTTGGCACGATCGATATGAAAGGCTTCTTTGTCTTTATTGCTGAAGCACTGAAAGGCATCGATTTAACGCAGTTGAAAAAACCGCTGCGCATTCTGGCTACGGCAGATGAAGAAACCAGTATGGCCGGCGCCAAGGCTATTGCAGATGCGCACCCTATCCGCCCGGATTATGCGGTGATTGGTGAGCCGACCGGACTGGTGCCGGTATTTATGCATAAAGGTCATATGTCGGAGTCGATCCGCGTTACCGGCAAAAGCGGGCACTCATCTAATCCGGCGAACGGCGTCAATGCCATCGAAATCATGCACAAGGTGCTGACACAGGTGCTGGCGCTGCAACAGGAACTGAAACAGAAATACCATAATGCGCATTTTGATGTGCCCTACCCGACGCTGAATCTGGGCAGCATTCATGGCGGTGACAGCGCCAACCGCATTTGCGGCGGGTGCGAGCTGTGCATTGATTTCCGTCCGATTCCCGGCGTCATGCCGGATGATTTGATTGCCGAATTGAAACGTCATCTGGCACCGGTGGAAGACGAGTTCCCAGGCGCCATCAGTCTGGAACATCTGCATGAACCGGTGCCACCCTATGGCTGTGATGAAAACTCAGCATTTGTCAAAGAAGCAGAACAGCTGAGTGGTAACAAAGCCGAGGTCGTGAACTATTGCACCGAAGCACCATTCATTCAGCAATTAGGTTGTGAAACGATCGTGATGGGTCCGGGATATATTACGCAGGCGCACCAGCCTGATGAGTATCTTGATCTATCCTTTGTTAAACCCACTACCGAATTAATTCAGCATCTGGTGCGACGTTTCTGTTTGTAGCCGTTTATGCAATTTTTTGCATTTTTATGACGTTCACTATTTGATCTGATATTAAGAATACTGATAATTTGGACCGTTTGCGGGGTAAAGGCTGTACCCCGCCACTACAAAGGAAGGACGACATTAATGAGTGATATGTACGCGGCGTTGCGCGGTAATGTAGGCATGTTAGGCCAGTTACTGGGCAAAACCATTAAGGAGCATCTTGGCGAGGAGTTTCTCGGCAAGATTGAAAATATTCGTCAACTGGCTAAATCATCCCGTCAGGGTAATGAAGAAGACAGACAGAAGCTGATCTCTACGCTGAAAAATCTGAGCGATGACGAATTATTACCTGTCGCGCGCGCATTCAGTCAATTCCTGAACCTGGCCAACGTGGCAGAACAATTCCACTCCATGTCCCGTCAGGGTGAGCTGCACACGACACAGGATACGCTGGATAAACTGTTCGATAAATTAAAAAGCGCCAACCTGTCGCAACAGGAAATCATCGACACCGTTTGTGAGCTGGATATTGAGTTGGTGCTGACTGCGCACCCGACCGAAGTGACCCGTCGCACGCTGATCCATAAGCATGTGCAGCTGAACGAATGTCTGGAAGAGCTGGAACTGCAGGATCTGACTCCGCGTGAATCTAAATTCATCCTGCACCGCATTGAGCAGCTGGTGAATCAGTCCTGGCATACCAATGAAATCCGTGAACAGCGTCCAACTCCGGTTGATGAAGCAAAATGGGGTTTTGCGGTAATTGAAAACAATCTGTGGCCGGCGATCCCGCTGTACCTGCGTCAGCTGGACGACCGCTTACAGGAGAGTTTCGGTATTCGCTTACCGCTGCGTGCCCATCCGATCCGTATTGCCTCCTGGATGGGTGGTGACCGGGACGGTAACCCGTTCGTAACCGCCAAAGTAACGCAGGAAGTGTTGCTGCTTTCCCGCTGGGTGGCAATCAATCTGTTCCTGACCGATATTCAGGAACTGGTATCGGAACTGTCGATGACTGACTGCAGCGATGAACTGCGTCAGCGCGTTGGTGAATGCAGCGAGCCGTACCGTGCGATCCTGCGTGTCGTCCGTGATGCCCTGCGTGAAACACAGCAGGCGGTCACTGCGAAGCTGCAGGGCCAGTACACCGAGAACCGTGACCTGATCACCCGCACCGAACAGCTGCGTGAACCGCTGGAACTGTGCTACCGCTCCCTGCAGGCTTGCGGCATGAGCATCATCGCGGATGGCATGCTGCTGGACGTGCTGCGTAAGCTGGCCTGCTTCGGCGTTAACCTGCTGAAGCTGGATATCCGTCAGGATGGCGAACGTCATGGTCAGGTACTCTCTGAGCTGACTCAGTATCTGAATCTGGGTGACTATGCACTGTGGAGCGAAGCCGAGAAACAGGAATTCCTGCTGAAAGAGCTGGAATCCCGTCGTCCGTTGCTGCCGGCCAACTGGCAGCCAAGCGCAGAATCGCAGGAAGTCATTGATACCTGCCGCGTGATCGCACAGACCGATCCGGATGCCTTCGGTATTTACATCATTTCAATGGCGCGTCAGCCTTCTGACGTACTGGCGGTACAACTGCTGCTGAAAGAGGTCGGCTGCAAGTTCCACATGCCAATCGCGCCATTGTTCGAAACCCAGAACGACCTGCAAAACGCAGCGGCCGTTCTGAACCGTCTGCTGTCGGTGGAATGGTATCGCAACTATATTCGCGGTCAGCAGTACGTGATGATCGGTTACTCCGACTCGGCCAAAGATGCCGGCATGATGGCCGCAGGCTGGGCGCAATATCGGGCAATGGAAGATCTGGTGGCAATTGCCGAACGTGAAGATCTGAAACTGACCCTGTTCCATGGTCGTGGCGGTACTATCGGCCGCGGCGGCGGACCTGCACATCAGGCGATTCTGTCTCAGCCGCCAGGATCGCTGAAAGGTGGTTTCCGGGTGACTGAACAGGGCGAGATGATCCGCTTCAAGTTCGGTTTGCCGGAAGTCGCTATCCACAACTTCAAGCTGTACACCAGTGCGGTACTGGAAGCGAACCTGTTGCCACCACCGAAGCCAAAAGCCGAATGGTATGACGTGATGGATACGCTGTCAGAGATCTCCTGCCAGCATTACCGTAGCGTCGTGCGTGATGAACCGGATTTCGTGCCTTATTTCCGGGCTGCAACGCCGGAAATGGAACTGGGCAAACTGCCGCTGGGTTCACGTCCGTCCAAGCGTAAGCCGAATGGTGGCGTGGAATCACTTCGTGCGATTCCGTGGATTTTCGCCTGGACACAGAACCGTCTGATGCTGCCATCCTGGCTGGGTGCGCATGTCGCGCTGCAGGCAGTCATTGATAGCGGCAAAGACAATCTGCTGAAAGAAATGGATCAGCAATGGCCATTCTTCCACACCCGTCTGGAAATGCTGGAGATGGTGTTCCTGAAAGCGGATCTGTGGCTGGCAGAATACTACGACCAGCGTCTGGCGACAGAGAATCTCTGGCCACTGGGTAAACGTCTGCGCCAGGAACTGCAGGATTCAATCGATGTGGTTCTGCAACTGCGTCCGAAGAAAGGTGAACTGCTGGATGAGCAGCCATGGATCCAGGAATCCATCAAACTGCGTAACCCTTACACTGACCCATTGAACGTACTGCAGGTGGAATTGTTACACCGTTCCCGTGCGACACCGGATGTGGTACATCCGAAGGTCGACCAGGCGCTGATGGTGACGATCGCGGGTATCGCTGCTGGTATGCGTAATACCGGTTAGTCGGTACGCTATGATGCAAAAGGAGGCTTGATGCCTCCTTTTTATTGGTCGTTTGCCGGTTGGACTGATTAGCGATGCAGATATTGCACCGCGCCATCCAGCAGCATCTGTACCGAAATCATCACCAGTAACATCCCCATCAGACGCTCCATGGCGGTTAATACCCGTTCCCCCAACAGTTTATGCACCTGCTCGTAAAACATCAGGATCACGGCTGACGCACCCCATGACAGTAACAGTGCCAGCACCCAGTCGGTCATCTGGTCCGGATACTGATGCGATAACAGCACCAGAGCTGCCAGAATGGACGGGCCGGCAATCATTGGGATCGCCATCGGCACAATCAGAGGCTCTTCACCTTCAGGCAAACCGGTCACACCACCTTCCCCGGGGAAGATCATGCGCAGTGCGATCAGGAACAGCACAATACCACCGGCAATACTGACCGCTTCCTGTTTCAGATTCAGCAGATTCAGCAGTTCCTGACCTGCAAACAGGAACAGCAGCATCACGGCCAGCGAGATCAATAATTCCCGGATCATCACTTTACGACGACGTTCGGCAGGCAAGTTCCGCAAAATGGATAAAAAGATAGGCAGGTTGCCGACAGGATCCATGATTAGAAATAACATCACTGCCGCAGTAATCACACTCATATGCTGTAATCCAAAAGAAAGGCAAAATAAAAAATGGTTAAAACAGTACTAGTCTGGCAGAACAAGGAACCTCAGGCAACGCCGTCCCGTATAACAGCATTCTTCAGGAATAAAACTATAATTAGTGCAGTGGCATCCACATGAATCAGAACACGACCGGGGCCTGTTCTGCAGGAGGTGCAGCATGTCTGTTATATCAAAAACCCAGATCCGACCTTTGACTTCCGTACTAGGTGGAATCGCGTTATGTCTCAGTACAGCAAGTATGGCAACCGATATTTCTCTGGCTCTGGGGCATTCCGGAGATAGCACTATCACGTACCGCGCCGGGATACAGTTTCCCTGGCAACAAAGCTGGTTTGATACGGACGCAGGCAGACTGAGCGGCTACTGGACGGTGGGCTATACCTACTGGGACAGCAAGGATATGGTTAATACCCACAGCTTGTCTGCATCGCCGGTGCTGACCTGGGAATTTGGTGCGCGTGGCGCTGACGTACAACCGTTTCTTGAAGCGGGTATTGGTCTGGCTGCTTTCAGCCGGAATAAGATAGAAGACCGTGAACTGGGTTCCAGTGTCAATTTCGAAGATCGGTTCGGTGTTGGCGTCCGCCTCTATCAGCGCCATACCATCGGCGCACAGGCCTTACATTATTCGAATGCGGGGTTCAGCTCACACAACGCCGGTATTGAATCCTACAACCTTTATTACCGGTTTAACTTCTGAAAAACAATCACCCCAGGGCGGCGCCACCATGACAGCGTCCTGGGAGGAATTCTGCGTATAACACATCTGATCAGTGCTGGCAGATATGCTCTTCACGGGTATTAAAACCGGCATCTGTGGCAACAAATTTGCCTTTCGCCTGCAGAAAATCAATGAGCTGCTCAGCAGTCATATCTTCCGCACTGCAGGTATGAAAACGGGTTTCTTCACCAAAACGGACTTCGATGGCGGCTTTCAGACTGTCACGGGTGAACTGACCACCCAGCTCCAGCATCATATGCATCACGTCGTGGCCGTGTACTGATTGACTCATGTTAAGCTCCTGAACAGACAAACAGATAATGATGCATAATTTAAACATCATTACCGTTTTCCCGTGCCGGTTCAGATCAAGAAAGTCGTTAAAAAACGAAGGGGCGACTTCATGTCACCCCCTTTACAGGCATCGGTCGCCTAAACCGAAGATTACGTTACGTGTAGCAGATGGTTATTGCACACAGCGCAGGCTTCCTTGCAGGCATCCATTCATCCGTGAGATCACTTTCCCGGCCCGCCTCCTGCATAACCGCTGTTCCGTCACCGGTTATCCCGCATTCCATTCGGGGTGTCCTTAATACCTGCCTCCGGCAGGGTGTTACCTTTTTCTTTCCGTCCCTGAATAGCGATTCATTCAGATTCGCTTCATCTCTTCCTATGAATAATAGTAGTCAGTTATCGGCAAAATGGTGGTGGCTTATACTGCAAAAAAGATATTGATAACAGATATCAAATAACAAAAATCTATTTTATTTCATACAGGTAGATAGCAAAGGGATAAATACGACGCTGATTCATCGCACAAGAAGTATGGCAAATATCCTACAAGCGGATCAGCTTTAAATGACATCAGTTTCTGCCTGCGCGCGACCGGATAAGCAGTTGTGGATATTTGCGTAATGCCGCCCGCAGCTGATCATACGTTAACCCCAGCGCCTCTGCGGTACGCCGCTGATGAAAATGCTGCAGCTCCAGCATCTGGCGGATCAGTTTTTGCTCCAGAGCAGCCAGTTCGGCTTTTAAATCACAGGACACCGGTATGGCCGCTTGCTCCGGCGATGCCAGCCCGGGAGGGTCAGCCGTCCGGGAGCTTGTGTCAGTCGGGAAACTGCGCCACGGACTGCCGAACGGATCGAGTACGATATCCCGTACCAGCGTGAGCGGATCGGCATGCCGGTAAATGCTGCGTTCAACCACGTTTTTCAGTTCTCGCACATTGCCGGGCCAGTCATATTCCAGCAACTGCTGCCTTGCCTGCGCCGTAAAGCCGGGAAAATAGTCATAGCCCAGCTCACGGCACATCCGCAGCGCAAAATGTTCCGCCAGTTCGCTGATATCTTCTCTGCGATAACGTAGCGGCGGTAAATTCAGGACATCAAATGCCAGTCGATCCAGTAAATCGCCCCGGAATCGCCCCTGCTCGACCAGGGTCGGCAGATCTTCATTGCACGCCGCGACAACCCGGACATCGACCTGCAGCGTCTTACTACCCCCCAGTCGTTCGAAACGGCCATATTCGATCACCCGCAGCAGTTTTTCCTGCACCGGCAGGCTGGCGGTAGCCAGTTCATCCAGAAACAGGGTGCCGCCATCGGCTCGTTCAAACAAGCCGGATCGGCTGCGTGTTGCGCCGGTAAATGCCCCGGCTTCATGTCCGAACAGTTCTGACTCCAGCAGATTTTCCTGCATCGCGGCACAATTGATCTGCAGATAAGGTCGCTGCCAGCGGGATGACAGATAGTGAATGCGTTCGGCGATCAGTTCTTTTCCTGTACCCCGCTCACCCACGATTAAGACAGGACGGTTCAGTAACGCAACCTGAGAGGCTCGCTGCAGCAGCTGATGCCAGATCTCCGAGCTGCCGATGATCTGCTGTTTCGGTATGGTCATAAAAGCCATCAAATTTGGTTTTATTAACCATATATATGGCCGAAATTGCCTGCTTTTCCAACAAAAATAAACGATTTTTGAATCTGGAAGAATAAACCACGTAAAAACAATAAGTTATAAAATTGGCACATCTTTCGCTTTATTACAGAGGTCAATCCACTAACAGGAGTTCATCATGGGCATATTTTCCCGCTTCAGCGACATTATTAATTCCAACCTGACAGCGTTACTGGATCGTGCGGAAGACCCGGCCAAAATGGTCCGGATGATGATTCAGGAGATGGAAGAAACGCTGGTAGAGGTCCGCACCAGTTCCGCCCGCGTGCTGGCCGATCGCAAAGAACAGGAACGACGTCTGCAACGCCTGCAGCATGATGTTATTGACTGGGAGAGCAAAGCCAGACTGGCGCTGAGCAAAGGACGTGACGATCTGGCCCGGGCAGCGCTGGCAGAAAAACAGGCGGTCGAAGAAACATTGCAAATGGCCGAGCGTGAGCTAAAAGTGATAGAGGAACAGCTGATTGTATTGAACGATGAAATCGCGCAGTTGCAGCAAAAACTGGATGATGCCAAAGCCAAACAGCAATCGCTGCTGGCCCGCGAACAGACCAGTCGTTCCCGTATGGATATCCGTCGCAGCAGTAACCGGGAGAAACTGGAAGAGGCATTCCGTAAATTCGAGGCCTACGAGCGTAAAATGGACAACATGGAAGCACAGGTTGAAGCGCACGATCTGGGCCGGACCCGTTCCCTGCACGACGAGTTTACGGAATTGGCACGTAACGATAAGGTTGAGTCGGAACTGGAAGCCCTGAAGGCCAGCATGACCAACCAGAGGAGTGAGCATTAATGTCACTGATGATGTTCTTTTTTGTGCCGGCGGTGGTGTTTCTGGCACTGGTGGCGCCGGTATGGCTGATCCTGCATTACTGGACCCAATCCCGGATTAACCGCGGTTTATCCACGGAAGAACGCCAGCAGCTGGAAGATGCGCTGGCGCTGGCCAACCGGCTGGAGCAGCGCATTACCACGCTGGAAACCATTCTCGATGTACAGCAGCCGGATTGGCGCCGTTATGACGAGAATCGCAATCACCGCCCTTCATAAGGGGAGACAGAACATGAACAGTCCTGACCGTAAATTATACCGCAGCAGCAATCAGGCCTGGCTGGGCGGTGTCTGTGCCGGCGTGGCGGAATATTATGGCCAGCCGGTCTGGCTGGTGCGCATTCTGATGATCACGCTGTTTGTATTCAGTGGCAGTCTGGGCGTGCTGGTCTATCTGGCCGGTGTATTTCTGCTGGAAAAGCAGCCCACCCACCTGCCGCCATCCGCAGGCATCCGCCCGCAATTTGGTTATGGTGAAGACACCGCACAGCGGGCCCGCCAGCTGAACGAACGCATGCAGCAACTCGACCAGCGCCTGCAGGCAATGGAGCGCTACGTGACTTCCAGCCGCTATCGCTTCGATAAAGAGTTTAACAAGCTATAACCCCCCACTCTGCCGGATTATTGCTGATCCGGCAATTGAGTGTTCTCCCCATCCTGCCGCCAGAAGCCAGGACACTGGCAAATTTTGAACTACGCTTATTGTGACCAGATTACATCCGGCGTACCCGAAGTGAATGATACGCCCTTCATTGATTACAAAAGGGAACAAAAATGGCTAAATTATTAGTGCTCTATCATTCCATGTATGGTCATATCGAAACCATGGCAAACAGTGTTGCCGACGGCGCGCGGGAAGTAAGCGGAGTTGAAGTCACCATCAAACGGGTGCCGGAAACCATGGATCCGGCCCGGTTTGCCGCCGTCGGCGGGAAAACCGAACAGGCGGCCCCAGTCGCCACGCCGGCCGAACTGGTCGACTATGACGCCATCATTTTCGGGGTTCCGACCCGGTTCGGCAATATGACCGGGCAAATGCGTAATTTTCTCGATCAGACCGGGGGCCTCTGGGCCAAGGGTGCACTCATCGGCAAACTGGCCAGTGTGTTTGCCTCTACCGGGGTCGGTGGCGGCCAGGAAATGACCATTACCTCCACCTGGACCACACTGGCGCATCACGGCATGGTCATTGTGCCCATTGGCTATGGCACTGCGGAAATGTTTGATATCAGTCATGTCAGTGGCGGTACACCATATGGTGCCACCACCTACGCTGGCGGAGATGGTTCACGGCAACCGGATGCCCGTGAATTGGCCATTGCCCGTTACCAAGGGAAACTCGTTGCCACACTGGCATTAAAACTGAAAGGTTAACACGGAACAGCCCCTGCAGACTTCGGGCGGACGGAGGTTCGTCCGGAGTTTATCCAGGTGCGGAAAGCAGAAAAAATAAAAGGGCGACCTTGGTCACCCCTTAGAAAGTCTTGGTTGCCCAAGCCTGCGACGATGCGGCATCGTCTTATCTCATCCCTGAAGGCCCTTCCCGATCCATCGGGACATCCTTTTAAGCATCCTGCGTAACAATCAATCCGTGACCGTTACTTTCTTCATCCGTGAAGAGCTCCTGATTACCACATCCTGTGGTGCATCCTGTTGCCATCCCGGCTTGCTACTCATCCTGAGTAACAACCACTCCATCCGGAGTGTTCCTTTGTCATCCTGACAGCCACTCATCCTGAGTGACAGACCTCATCCGGAGGTATCCCTTGTCATCCTGACGGCTACTCTGTCCTGAGCAGCACCGACTTCATCCTGAAGTATCCTTTGTCATCCTGACAGTCACTCGTCCTGAGTAACAACCACTCCATCCAGAGGCATCTCTTGTCATCCTGACAGGCTTCTTATCCTGAGAAGCCGCAGCGCGTCCTGCAGAAGTAATACTAAAGATTTGCCGGTTTCTCACAAGTGGCCCAATTCATCATTTATGCCAAATCACTTACGATAAAAACAAAAAATATCACATAAATCATAAGGATAGTTATTTGGGCGTCATGAAAACCTGCATAAATAAGCGTTCAGGCTTACAGTAACTATGGCAAATATCCTACACGGCTGTAAGCCGGAGATATAAAACGAGGAGGTGGAAAGGGTGGAAAAAGGCGGAAACCGCCGCCAGAGAGGAGAAAAATGGCGGCGGAACAGAAATTAACGCACAGAACGTGCGCGCATTTCGAAAATCATCTTCTCTGCGGTGCAGGTAAATTGCAGTGTGGTATTCAGCACGACGCCATCTTCCACCGTTTGCAGCTCACTGCTGACCAGGACTTCCGGACAGGCCAGTTTGGCCACTTCGATGTAACGTTCCTGACGCGCGCGGGCATCCGCCTCATCATCACCTTCCACCGGAATCATCACAATATCATCACCATCCCGAATAATGGTGCCAACTTCAGCCACACAACCACAGGCTTCGCACACGTCTTCCATATGATCTACTGTCATGTTCAGCTCCTTAATGAATAAATCAGGCCACGCGCAGAATTTCACGCAACCAAGCTTTATAGAGTTAGTGTAGCAGCATCTGTTTCCGCAGATGCCGCCGTCAGATCAAATAGATGCAGAATTTATACTAGTATCCGCCAGTGCCAGCATGAAGGCATATTCCTGGGCAATATCGAGGAAATAACGATAACGCCCTGATTTTCCGCCATGGCCGGCATCCATATCCATGCTCAGCAGCAGCAAATGGTCATCGGTCTTGCTGGCGCGCAGTTTGGCGACCCATTTGGCCGGTTCCCAGTACTGTACCTGCGAATCATGCAGACCACTCACCACCAGCAGGTGTGGATAGGCCTGCGCTTTAACCTGATCGTAAGGACTGTAGTTTTTGATGTACTGATAGACCGCCGGGTCCCGCGGATCGCCCCACTCGTCATATTCACCGGTGGTCAGCGGAATGGATTCATCCAGCATGGAGGTCAGGGTATCGACGAACGGCACCACCGCCACCACGCCCAGATAGCGCTCCGGTGCCATGTTGATCACCGCGCCCATCAGCAGCCCGCCGGCACTGCCGCCGGTGGCAAATACCCGCCGCGGATCACCATAACCGGCAGCCAGGATTCCGTCCGTGGCATCAATGAAATCGGTAAAGGAATTCATTTTATGCTGCTGGCGCCCCTGCTCATACCAGTGACGTCCCAGCTCTTCCCCGCCGCGGACATGCGCAATAGCAAAGATAAAACCCCGATCCAGCAGACTTAAACGGGAAGAAGCGAAATACGGATCTTCACTCAGACCGTAGGCGCCATAGCCATACACCAGCAGCGGATTTTGTCCCGGTTGATACAGCTCCTTGCGGTAGACCAGAGACACCGGCACCTGCGTGCCGTCACGGGCGGTGATCCACAGACGCTGGCTCTGGTAATACTCCGGTTTGAAATCACCCAGCACCGGCTGCCGTTTCAGCATTTTGCGTTCGCCACTGGCAATATCCAGCGCATAGTGCGTGGTGGGGGTAGTCAGCGAGGCATAGCCGTAACGGAATTCCGGATTGTCCGGATCCGGATTGGTGCTCAGCCACAAGACATAAGCCGGGTCATCCACCGCGATGGTACGGATTTCCTGCCCCAGCAAATCCAGCTGCCGCAGGCGGGTCAGACCGGCATCCCGTTCTTCCACAAACATGGCATTCCTGAACAGGACAAAATCCTGCAGCAACACCTGTTCCCGCACCGGCAGCAGACATTGCCAGTACTGCTCGGCCCCGTCATCTGCCAGATAAATGGCGAAATTCCGTCCTTCCCGGTTGGAACGCACATAGAAATGCTGCTGAAAATGATCGACGCCATATTCATGTCCGCGCCGCCGGGCGAGAAAAAGGGTTGGCGTGCCGTGTGGCGTTTTCAGCGACAACAGATGCACTTCGGAACTCAGTGTGCTGGACAGCGAAATCAGCAGGTATTCTTCCGAACGGCTGTGACTGATATGCAGGTAATAGGTGTTATCGGCTTCCTCGTACACCAGTTTGTCCTGCGCCGGATCGGCGCCCAGTACGTGATACCAGACCTGATAGGGCAGCAGGGTTTCACTGTCCAGCCGGACATAGAAGAAACCGGCACTGTCGGCACTCCAGACAATGTCACCCGAGGTATTTTCGACCCGATCCGGCAACCATTCGCCGGTCTGCAGATTACGCACGCCGATCTGATATTGCCGGCGGGAAACAAAGTCCTCACTGCACGCCATCCAGTGATTGCTCGGACTGACCTCCAGCGCGCCAAGATCGTAAAAGTCCACGTCGGCAGCACGTTGATTACCGTCCAGTAACAGCTCGGTCGGGGCATCTGGCCGGGCGGCCAGTCGTTCGTACAGAGGATATTCCTGCTCCGGCAGATAACGGCTGCGGTACCAGTAACCTTTCAGGTAATACGGCACCGAGCTGTCATCCGGCAGCTGGCGATCGACCATCTCCTGATACAGCGTCTGCTGCAGCGCTTCGGTCGGTCGCAGCATCGCTTCGGTATAACCATTTTCGGCATGCAGATAATCGAGCACTTCCGGGTTGCTGCGGGTGTCATCGCGCAGCCAGTAATAAGGATCGATGCGCTCATCACCATGAAAAGTCAGGGAATGCGGGTGCTGGGTGGCAATCGGGGGCAGAATCGAGTTCATACAACGCCTCTTGTCCTAATGAAATGCTATAACCATAGCAAAAGCATACCACAGCGTTATCTGATGACACCCGACGCGCTTAACAGGATGATAACAAAGTGAGATTTCAGTAAAAGAAATGCCCCGCTTCCGCACCATTATGTTTTATCCTGTCACCCTTAAGTGAACTAAGCTGAATAGGTACTCGTGGCATTTTTATCCTGTCAGCGCCAAGGGAGGTGGTAGCAGTTTATGAAACGTATTTTGATTATCTTCGCGCATCCGGGCTATCACCGTTCGCATGCCAACCGGGCCATGCTGAAAGCACTCAAGGGGCTGGAAGATGTCAAAGTACATGATTTATATCAGAATTATCCGAACATGTTTATTGATGTCGCCCGTGAACAGCGTATGCTGCGTGATTACGATATCATCATCTTTCAGCATCCGATTTACTGGTACTCCTGTCCGGCCATCCTGAAAGAGTGGATGGAACAGGTGCTGGAATATGGTTACGCCTTCGGCCCGGACGGTAATGCGCTGAAGCACAAATATCTGATGGCCGCCGTGACAACCGGCGGGAGTGAAGCCTCTTATTCCACCACCGGACATAACCATCATCCGATCACCGATTATCTGCTGCCCATCCAGCAAAGTGGCCTGATGTGTGGCATGCGCTGGCTGCCACCGTTTGTGGTCTACGGCTATCACAGTGTGAACGATCCGGATTATCTGAAAATGAAAGGTCAACAATACCGTCGTCTGCTGACTGCGCTGCGGGATGAGGCGTTCACACCGCAGCAACTGCATAACGCAACCTATCTGACCGATCTGCTTAAGGAGCTGTGATGGAGCAAAGTCTGCTGTTTGATGCTGCCATCTTTCTGACCGCCGCGGTGGTTTCAGTCCCGATTGCCCGCCGCCTAGGGCTGGGATCGGTACTGGGTTATCTGATTGCCGGGGTGAGCATCGGCCCCTATCTGTTCAATTTTGTCGGTGCCAACGACGAAGTGATGCATGTTGCCGAGTTCGGTGTCGTGCTGATGCTGTTCCTGATCGGGCTGGAACTGAAGCCCGCCCTGCTGTGGCAGTTGAAAGGGCCAATTGTCGGCATTGGGGGCAGCCAGGTGCTGCTGACCACTGCCGCGTTTTCCATCCTTGCCCTGATCTTCGACCTGCGCTGGCAACAGGCGATTGCGATCGGCATGATTCTGGCGCTCTCCTCCACCGCGATTGTGCTGCAAAGCCTGACCGAGCGCCGCATGCTGAAAAGCGAGGCCGGACAAACCAGCTTCTCCGTACTGCTGTTTCAGGATATCGCGGTGATCCCGATGCTGGCGCTGCTGCCCTTTCTGGCGCCCGGACTCAAGTTTGAACCGGAACCCTCGGCGCTGGGCGGCTGGCAGAACGGGCTGTTAATTGCGCTGGTGATTTCGGGGATTGTACTCGGCGGACACTACCTGATGCGCCCGGTATTCCGTTTTATCGCCCAATCCGGTTTGCGAGAAATCTTCGTGGCGGCCGCATTACTGCTGGTCATTCTGACCGCACTGGCAACCGAAGCGGTCGGCCTTTCACCGGCGCTGGGCACGTTCCTCGCGGGGGTGGTGCTGGCGGAAAGTGAATACCGGCATGAACTGGAAGCGAATATCGAACCCTTCAAGGGGCTGTTGCTCGGTCTGTTTTTCATCTCTGTCGGTTCCGGGATCAACTTCTCCCTGATGGCAGAACATCCGTTCCTGATTGCCGGTTTGCTGCTGCTGTTACTGACCATCAAGTTTCTGATCCTGCAGGGCGTGGGCGGTCTGGCCCGCATGACACACGGTCACCGCTGGTCATTTGCCTTTGCGCTGGCACAGGGTAGCGAGTTTGCGTTTGTGTTGTTCTCTTTCGCGCAGCAGCTGAAGTTGTTCGATCCCCAGCTGACGGCGCTGCTGACGCTGACGGTGGCCCTGTCGATGGCGTTTACCCCGCTGCTGCTGATGCTGAACGCCTATCTGCAGGATAAATGGCAGCAACAGGAAGATCAGCAACGCGAAACCGATACCATTGATGAGCAGAATAATCCGGTAATTATTGTCGGTTTTGGCCGATTCGGACAGGTGATTGGCCGTTTGCTGCATGCGCACGGTATCGGCACTACGGTACTGGACAATGATGTGGCGCACATCGATATGCTGCGCAAATACGGTTACAAGGTGTTCTACGGTGACGCCGATCGGATTGACCTGTTGCAGGCGGCTGGTGCCGATAAAGCCAAACTGCTGATTGTGGCGGTGAGTAATCAGGCAAAATCGATTGCGCTGTGCGAGCTGGCGCAGCGGCATTTTCCGCACTTAAAAATTCTGGTTCGTGCGGTAGATCGCGCGCACGCACATCAGTTGCTGCAATTGGGCGTCGAATTGATCTATCGTGAAACCGTAGGTTCTGCTGTTGATTTGAGTGTTGCGGCACTGCGTCAGCTGGGAATCAGGGGTAATCTGGCATGGCGTGCCGGACAGACCTTTAAAGAACACGATGAAAAACTGTTAAGAGAACAGACCGCGTTTCTCGACGACGAAAAAATGTATATCACCAAGAGCGTGCAATACCGTCATATCCTGGCGGAAATGCTGCAAGCCACCCAGCAGGATCGCCACAGCGAGCTGATGCACGCCTGGGAACACGCCGAGGATGAGGACGAGGATGAAGAACATGAGGGCCTGCATTAGCCCCGGGAGGATGTATGGAACAGGAACACGGATATAAACATGTGCTGGTAGCCTTGGACATTAACGATGACTTCCAGCCACTACTGCAACGGGCTATCGGGATTGCCCGCCGGCATAATGCCAAACTGTCTGTCCTGCATGTGGACATCAATCTGCGCGATCTTTATACCGAAATGGTGGATATCGATGTCGAGCGGGTGCAGCACAAAGTGCTCGCTGACACCAAGAACAAACTGGATACCATTCTGAGCGGGATTGATTATCCGCTGGAGCGCAGCATGGTGATGTGCGGCGATCTGGTGGAAGAAGTCAATCAGGTGATTGAGGCACAGAATGTGGATCTGCTGGTCTGCGGCCATCATCAGTCGTTCTGGAATCTGCTGGCATCCGCAGCCCGGCAGTTGATGAATACCGTCAGTTGTGACCTGCTGATCATTCCGTTTAAAGCTAAAAAATAACACGCCGGCCACGGCGATAACGGTCATCCGTATCGCCGTTTTTATAGCTGCATCAAATTTTTTTCCTCACACACTGCAGAAAACGCAAAAACGTCATATTTGTGTCTAAACTGAAAATGAATTTTCACTCAAGGAGACTCAGCATGGCAGGATACTACGCCGGTTACGACGATGAAGATGAAGATGTATGGGGCGAAGGTCCGGAAGATGATGAAGGCTATGAGCCGGACTGGGACGACGAAGATGAAGAGTGGGATGAAGAAAATGACGACTGGAACGAAGGCGAAGACGACTTCGACCTCGATCCTGACGATGAAGAAGAGTAATCCTTGCTGACGCCGGCTTCTGCCGGCGTTGTTTTTTCTGCAGGCGCTGAACTTTCCGCCACAGCTGTTATACCATACCCGCCTCTATTGACTGCTGATGTACACAGCACGCTGAAATCAGGAACTACCGCATGTCTGAAACCTGTTTTGATACCGAAGATTTTCGTATTCCGGTGACTGTATTAACCGGTTTTCTGGGTAGCGGTAAAACCACCCTGCTCAACTACTGGGTGAAACAACCGGAACTGGCAAACTGCGCGGTATTAATCAACGAATTCGGCGCCGTCGGACTGGACCACCATCTGGTGGAAAAACTGGATGACAATGTCGTCATGCTGGAATCCGGCTGTGTCTGCTGCAACGTTCAGGGCGATCTGGTCAATGCACTGCGCGATCTGTTCATGCGCGCCATGCGCCGGGAAATCAAACCGTTTCAGCGCGTATTGATTGAAACCACCGGACTGGCGGATCCGGGGCCGGTGTTGTTTACCCTGCGGAATGACCCGTTCTTCGCCCAGCGTTACCGTTTTGACGGCACCGTCACGGTGGTCGATGTCTGCCATATTACCCAACAGCTGACGCAGCAGTATGAAGCGGTAAAACAGGTCGCACTGGCAGACCTGCTGGTACTGAGTAAAAGCGATCTGGCCGATTTCGGCGCCTTGCCGGAAGTCGAGAATCTGCTGCAACGCATCAATCCGATGGCGCCGCGCCATATTGCAATCAAGGGTGAATTATCCCCGGCAGTGCTGGAACAAAACGGCCCGTTTGGTAGTGGCTCCCGCCGCAGCCCGGCAGAGATCCGCAAGTGGCTGCAGGGAGCCATTGCCGAACTCGGTCTGGCATCACCGGTGAAACCCGCCACCGTAACCGGAGCGCCACTGATCGCCAATACCCCTATCGCCAGCGCGCACAGCGACGTCGAAGCGTTTTGCCTGCGCTATGACAAACCGATGCCGACTGCCCGTTTTCTGGACGGACTGCGCATGGTACAGATGCGTTATCCGGAACGGTTACTGCGTTTCAAGGCCATCCTCTGGCTGGAAGAACAGGACAAACCCGTGGTCGTACATGGTGTGCATGACCAGCTCTATCCGATCATGAACCTGCCGGAATGGCCAAACGGAGAACCGGCCAGCGAGCTGGTCTTCATCATGAAACAGACTGACCGGCAGGAAGTGGAAGAGATGCTGCAGGAAGAATTTTTTCCCAAATATCCACGTTTTCAGTATGAATAACAGACAGATACACCATAAAAAATAGCATTCGCAATGTAACTTCCTTAATTGGCGCCTATCGGCACCGGTTTTATATCGCCCGGCAAGTCACCCGTGCAGAGAAGGGATTGCAATTTAGTGCCGGTCGCTGTCATCATGTCTCCCGCACAAAATAGTGATCAAGATCAATATTTGCCAAACCATCAGACGCACATTGCCAGCGTCAGGGAGTTAACATGATCCGTAAAAACCCATCAGGCCATCTGCCTGTCATCGCAGAATCCGCCTATGTCGATAAAACCGCGATTATCTGTGGCAAAGTTATCATCAAAGACAACGTGTTTGTCGGCCCTTACGCCGTGATCCGCGCCGATGAAGTGGATGAAAACGGCGATATGGAACCGATCGTGATCGGTGCCAACTCCAACATCCAGGATGGCGTGGTGATCCACTCTAAATCCGGTGCCGCCGTGACTATCGGCGAATTCAGTTCTATCGCCCACCGTTCCATCGTGCATGGCCCGTGCAAAGTCGGCGACCGCGTTTTCATCGGGTTTAATACCGTGCTGTTCAACTGCGAAGTCGGTGATGGCGCCGTGATCCGCCATAACTCGGTTGTGGATGGTCAGGACCTGCCGGCCGAATTCTATGTACCGTCCAGCACCCGCATCTGCCCAGAGACCAATCTGGATGAAATCCCGCGCGTGACTGTGGCAGCAACCGAATTCTCGGAAGATGTGGCACATACCAACATCGATCTGGTGAAGGGTTATAAAGCGCTGCAGAATGAGTTTTGATTAAGCTCTGTATCAATAGTAAAGGCTGCATTGATTGCAGCCTTTATTTTTTACCATTCCGCTACTGAGGTCCTGTACAACTATTTTTCGTCTCTATCAGCCCCGTCTTTACTGAAGAAACAATATATTTACTAATATAAAGCTTATTTGTTCCATTATGATATCGATAAAACCATAGATCATATTCTTTATTGTTAATAATTTGAGTCTTCAAATACACATCATAAACAACATTAAAAGAATCTAAAGGATGTGAAAATGCATACTTAAACCCAGACAAATCAAAGGATTTTAACGATTGCAGAATGTCTTTCTTCTCATCCAGGCTTAGACTGTGCAGGTCGATATCATATTTATATTTTGAAATGTCATCGAACACGCCTATGTCCTGTTTTCTATGCAGGAAACCCGTTGTACAGTCAAAATAGTAATCTCCTCTCAGAACATAAAAGATACCATTCAAGGTTTCACCATTGCCAGCATCAAATTTATACAGATTAAAAAAACAATATAAAGATAACAATGTTATGATGAAAAACATGGCCTTAATTATCATTTTGGATGAAACTCCATTTCAGCATCAATCGTAACAGGGTCTATGTCCGCTTTCACAGGATGAAGTGCTCCATTTATATTATAGGCCACCCCTATTTTTTTAACGAAATAATCGCGTTCATTTACTGTTCGATCAAAAACGTCACACCAAGACCACGAAGGAGCAACCACATTGAATAGATCTACAGACCCTTTCTGAATAGACTTATTACATAGTTTATATTTATATCTATCCTCTCTACTTCCCCAAGTATCCTCATAAGTTGTTCTCCTTATAAAAGCATGAACATTAACTCTAAAATGATTACTCATTATCTGAGCTAAACTTTTTTCAATTTGGGGCGAAAATTGGGCAACATCTTCAACAATAGGAATATCGACCAGATTACCCATTCCAGTTCTACATGCATATGAGTTAATCTTTCCTGATGATGAAAAAATAGACTTCTTAATAAAATTAATATTTCCAATATCAATATTCATCGTTGATGCCGAATTAAAACCATATCCAAATTCTACACTTCCCGGAATACCATGAGAATAAAGATTAAGCTCATTGATTGGGTTGACATGGGTATTAAATGAGTTTAGATATTCTATTAACTCATCTCTTGTTGATATTTGCCTAATGTGAAAATTTACTTTTAATGAGGATTCGATAATTGCATCAATTTGTTCTTTGGTATACCCAACTGTGAATAAAATCATTATCTTGTTTTTACTAACAATCTGCTTGAAATATCTAACTGCCTGTCCTGCAAACATCATCTTATTTGCTATTCGGTTATCATGTTGGGCTCCCACAACAGCAATGGATACTGATTTATATTCAAAACACCTAGTCTCAAGAAGATAGCTATTCCCTGTTGCCAATTTGTAATGCGTTCCTGTCGCGCCAGCCTGATGCTCTCTTGGCATATCAGATTTAACTGTCCACAAATCCCCTAAAGCCACATGCTGATACCTGATTTTCTTGTTCTGATATCCTTTATGTTTATCTGCATACTCTTTGGCTGGTGATGTTTGTGGTGATAGCCGGGGTTTGTGTTTTTTGGCTTCATTCAGTAATGCAGAGGTTTCAATTTTCAGCTCTACCGGGCCAGCGGGAAGCCCGGTTAATAATAAATAACCGCCCGATAACATTACCTGATACTCTGAACCTGTGGCGTCTTTCAATTTTCCATTTAATGAACCAAATGGTTGGTTCATTTCATCGACCAGCCGGATCTCTATCCACTGATCTTTTGGCCGGCAATCCCGGCACTGATTTATTTTTGCTGTCATTTTTATTCTATTCCGCTCGTTTGTGCTCTTTTTATTTGCTGGATGACTTTTGCCATCAGATCCCGTTGTTCATCCTGTATCTCTTGCAGACGCTGAACTTCTGGCCACCAGTGGGAATATCCCATGAGACCAAGAATCATCCATGCTGGTTGCCATAATGCCGCTATATTATCTGACAAAGATTGTCGGTATTGCCGGTCGAGCAGATCGGCTATTGGGCCATACCGTTCATATAGATCAGTGGTAAGTTCGTTGGCATTTTGCCAGAGCCACTGCTCGATATTGAACAGCATGATTTCTTTTTCTCCCGGCTGCCCGACAAAATGAGACTCCTGCATCCGCCACCAAGGTTCCGAGTGTTCGGTCAGATCTGGCTCGGGATAAGGTGATGCAATAAGCCAGTCATCGTGATGCCAGAGGAGTAATTCATTCGTTGGCCCCAGAAAGCGGCGGGTTTCCTCTTGCGTGAAGGTATAAAGCATCGGGGCGAGTATGCGCGGATCGTAATAGCGGAACAGTACTTCTTCGCCATCCAGTCCGGCGGTCAGCAGGCTTTGCCAGTGCTTAACCAGTTGTTCCGACTCCGTTACTGACGCCAGCAGTAGTCCTGTCGCTTGTCCGGCAGTTTCCTGTTCCTGCCACCATGCCTCCCAGTCAGGCAACTGATTCAATGGCAATAGCCATGGTCCGCTCAGGATATCATCGGCAAATTCAGTGCCGGCATACAGCGGCCAGGCATCAGTTGATTCGGCGCGAAGATACCAGTATTGCAATGGTTTATTGTCGGCCAGCGGATCGATGATGGCATAGACTATCCACTCCGCGGGTAAATCGGCTTTCCAGTCGATTAAATCCATCATTTTTTATGCTTCCGGCACAGTTTGCTGGCAGCGGCTTTCTGGCTGCGGGCGGCAGCGACTACCGCACCAAGCGGCTTCATCACTTCCAGTAAATTCAGCTCTGAGCCAACCAGTGGTGCCGCACCGCCATTCAGGGCGATCGCCGGAGCCACCAGTTGCACACCACTGGGGCTGATGGTGACATAGCTACCGCCGGCTTTGAGGGTAATGCCGGAACCCGCTTCCATATTGATTTTCACGGCGACGTTCTGCTGCAGTTCGTTACCGACGCTGACATAAAACGACTGGTCGACCTGAATTTGCTGGGTGCCTTTGAGTTTGAGCTGATCATCGGCGTTCAGTTCTTCGAAACTGGATTTTTTCACGCATTCACTGCGGTCGTGTTTGACCCGTTCAATCGCGTTGCTGTGCGTCAGACGGTGGCTGTCGCCATCAATGGTGGCATAGGCGTTGGCTTTGACCATCAGTTCCCAGTTGCGCTGCGCATGCAGGAAGATCTGCTCACTGCCCTTCTTGTCTTCAAACCGCAGTTCGTTAAAGCCGCCGCCACCGGGCGTGGAGAGGGTTTTGAACACGGTACGGGTTTTATGCGCCGGCAGCGGATACGGATGCGCATTGGCGCCGTTATAGACGCAGCCTAATGCCAGTGGCCGGTCGGGGTTGCCATGTTCGAAACTGACTACAACCTCCTGCCCGACACGCGGGATCCAGTGACTGCCGTAGCGATCACCCGCCCAGCCTTGCGCCACCCGCAGCCAGCAGGAGGTTTTCTCATCCGCCTGACCTTCTTTGTCCCAGTGAAACTGCACCTTGATGCGGCCATATTCATCTGTATGAATCTCTTCCCCTTTCGGGCCGGTGACAATCGCGGTCTGGTAGCCGGCTAAATCAGGTCGTTTATGCCACCAGACCGGTACAAACAACACCTGCCAGGGAATAGCGATAAACCGGTTGTGGTAGCTAGCCTGGCCACCACTGGTCTCATCCAGCACCTGCGGCTGTTCACCTTCATGCTGCACCTGTCGCACCAGCCACAGCAGTTCAAATTCGTTACGCGGCAATTCGCTAAAGGTGGTGAATTTTCCGGCCATGAGGCCGGCATGATCGGTAACACCGGCCAGTTCAATCGCGGCCTGCAGCTGCCGGGCCTGCGCCAGCTTACTCTGGTGGAGATTTTCTGCTTCTGTGCTGCTGAGATTCGGCCAGCGATACTCCTCCAGTTTGTCAGACGGCTTCGCCTGTGTAGCCGGTTTCCCTTTGGCTGACAGTTGCGTCTGGTTATTCTGCGCCGCCGGCGGGGGTGTTACTTCGGCATGTAGCGGCGTATCAGGGCGCAGAAAGGTATGATCCCGCGCCGATACTTTCCCGGATACCGTGCGCCAGTAGGTCTGGCACTCGCGCAGTGCCGGATCATCCGGATTCAGGCCACTGGCCGGCGTATACGCCATGCTGACACCCTGACTGAACGCGGCATTGGCATCACCGAATACCATACAATTCTGGCCATTTAAGGTTTCGTGGTGATAGTGGATGCCCACTTCTGACAGGATGCGATGCATAAAGTCATAATCCGACTCGGCATACTGCACGCAATATTCCCGTGCTTGCTGCTCTTGTGTCAGGCGCCAGCGGTAATCGAGCGAGGTAAAGCCCGCTTCCTGCAGCAGCTGTTCGACGATCTGCTGAACCGTGCGCTGCTGATAAATGCGGTAGTTGACGCGGTAGTGCAGCAGGTCAAGACGGGGTTTGAGTGTGATTTGATATTCGGTCAGCCGCAGGCCACTGTCGCCCTGGCTGATGTCATGCACCACCCCGGCGATCTCGTGATAGCCCTCCGGGGATTTAATTTTCAGCAAGCCGGGCTGATACAGGAATGCGGCTAAATCGAGCTGATCGTCTTCACAGACCAATGTGAGGCGAAATTCGAAGCTTTGGCTGATGTACTCTTCACCGCTGAACCGCAAAACCTGAAATGCAGCTGATTGCCCCGGTACGGAAAAAAGAAACCGGGCCTCATTGGCTTCGAAAAACATAGTGTTATCCCGTTATTATTAGGTATGACCGTCATTACCCAAGACATGACGGTAAACGGCGGACGCCGGTAGAAACGGGAGTGTAGACTGGAAAATAACCAGTCTGAAGCTGTCGGAAATGACGGCATCAGGCTGGTTTTTACATAAAATCAGATAATTGCTATTGCAGGGTTTTCTTCGCTGTCCAGATCTCGCGCACATCAACGACAGCCATACCCGCCGCTTTCGCCGCCTTGATACCGGCATCGGCGTCTTCAAATACCAGACAGTGCTCGGGTTTCACCCCCAGCTTTTCCGCCGCCAGCAAGAAGGTATCCGGTGCGGGTTTCGGGTTGGTGACCTGATCCGCCCCTACCACGACCGGCAGATAATGATCCAGTGACAATCCGGCCAGAATACGGCGCGCCATTTCGGTGTGGCAGCCGGTACCGACCGCCATCGGCTTTTCACCGAGAAAAGGCAGCACGACGCCGGCAACCAGTGGCGTAGGCGACAAGGTGGTTGGCAGCAGTTCGTAGAAACGCTGATCCCGCATACTGACCACGGCCGGCACGTCGACCTGCATCCCTGCTTCTTTCGCCAGAATTTCCACGGTATTGGGGATCGGAACGCCGCCCAGTTGTGTCATTCGCTCCCCGGTATAGGGGATCGCAAACTGTGTCAGCGCATGTTCCCACGCCAGATCGTGTGCCTGCAGCGAGTTGGAAATCGTGCCGTCGAGATCGAAAATCCAGGCGGCATATTTCTGATAGGCATTAATATCAAACATTTACAGCTCCTGTCCGCGCGGATCGAGCAACAGCTTGCCGCGGGTACGTCCACTTTCAATCGCCTGATGCGCTTTGGCGCCCTCGGCTAACGGATAAATCCGGTTGACATGCACCTGCAGTTTACCGGCGGCGCACAATGCCAGCAGCGCGGCCAGACCGTCCGGATCCTGATGCACCAGCATACCGGAAACCGTTTTACCCTGGGTATCCGCGACGGCTTTAATGGCCGGCACGGCGATGGTCGGTACGGTCACCTGGCGGCCGCCCGCGTTCAGCAAGGAGAGCGCGGTTAATCCGCTGTCAAAGCCGACCAGATCAAAGACAAGATCAATCTGACCAGTCAGGGCGGCCATCGCATCGGTATCGTGATAGTCGACGACCTTATCGGCCCCCAGTGTTAACAGAAAATCATGATTGGTTTCGGAGGCCGTGGCGATCACTGTGGCCCCCGCCTGTTTAGCCAGTTGCACGGCAATGTGTCCGACGCCACCGGCGGCAGCAGAAATCAGCACGGTTTCACCGGCCTGCAGCTGACCAAACTCGAACAACCCCTGACGCGCGGTCAGACCGGCCAGCGGCAAGGCTGCTGCCTGCGCGTGCGTGATATTTTTCGGTACCGGCAACAGTTCTGCGGCCGGTGCCAGCATCGCCGAGGCATAAGCGCCGCCGCCGGAGGTCATGCCACAGACTCGCTGGCCGACACTGAATTCACTCACGGCGGAGCCAACTGCACGTACCACACCGCACACATCAAAACCTGGCGTCCATGGCAACGCATCCTTGAATTTCTGCGCCGCCCAGCCTAAACCGGCACGGGTTTTGGCATCAATCGGGTTCACGCTGGCAAACAGCACATCCAGTAAGACCTGATCTGCCGCCGGCGCCGGGAGTTCCTTTTCCGTCAGTTGTAATACATCCACCCCGCCAAAGCGGGTGATTTGCAGTTGAGCCATCGCCGATCCCCTACTACCATCAATATTATGTGCAGCATAACAAGAGAGCGGTCATGGCGCGATTATTCCTGTTACCCTTTTTGCTCGCATTAGGCTGGACGCTGTGGCTGGTCTACAACCAGATTCCGTTTTCCCAGGGCCGCAAAGGTTATTACTGGATCATTGCCGGTACCGGGGTGATGGTGGGTTTCTTTACGCTGATGTTATGGATCACGCGATAACGCGCACATTCCGAACCTAAACGAACAAAACATCCCATTTCCATCCTGAATATTCCCCTTTGTTTTTCACAAAACGCCATTCAATTTCTTTTTTCACGACTAAAATGAACGTATCCGCATCATTTTATGCGCGAGATCAAACATTCAACCAGAATATATGTTTCTTTTGGGAACATTTGTTAATAATTTGTTTGTTGTATGCAAAGTCAATGTTACATCTGATAGCGAACAAGGAACGAACGATGAGCAGACAAAACTCACCTTCCCTGCTCGGCGAATGCCTCGCCGAGTTTACAGGAACCGGCTTGCTGATTTTTTTCGGCGTCGGCTGTGTGGCCGCCCTGGTGCTGGCCGGTGCGAATTTCGGGCAATGGGAAATCTCGCTGACCTGGGGATTTGGCGTCTCGATTGCGGTGTATGTGACTGGCGGTATTTCGGGTGCACATCTGAACCCGGCGGTGACCCTGGCACTGATGGTATGGAAAGGCTTTGATAAACGGAAAGTCCTCCCTTTTATTCTGGCGCAGTTGGCCGGGGCGTTCTGCGCGGCGGCACTGGTCTACTTTCTTTACAGCAACCTGTTTAGCCAATGGGAAGTGGTCCATCACGTGACCCGGGGAAGCGCAGAAAGCCTGGGAACGGCCGGTATCTTCTCGACCTATCCGCACGCGCTGCTGAGTAACTTTCAGGCACTGGTGGTTGAACTGATTATCACCGCGGTGCTGATGATGAGCATCCTGGCATTAACCGATGATCAGAATGGCGGCCCGAAAGGCTTCGCCGCTGCACTGCTGATCGGCATCCTGATCGCGGTCATTGGCGCCTCCATGGGGCCACTCACCGGTTTCGCGATGAATCCGGCCCGTGATTTCGGTCCGAAATTCTTCGCTTATCTGGCTGGCTGGGGCGACATCGCGCTCACCGGCGGCCGCGACAACCCTTATTTCTGGGTGCCGATTGCCGGGCCGATACTTGGTGCACAGCTTGGTGCCGCCATGTATGTCAAGTTACTGGCACCTTGCCTGCCCGCCAACCGGGTGCTGAAGGCAGAAGACAATACCAGCAAAGTTAAAGCGACCGCACAACTCTGAGCACGGTCAATACATGGAGAACAACATGACACAGCAACGTTACGTCGTCGCACTCGACCAGGGCACCACCTCTTCCCGCGCCATTATTTTTGACCATGATGCCCGTATTGTGGCGGTCTCGCAGCGCGAATTCACTCAGCATTATCCGCAGCCGGGCTGGGTGGAACATGACCCGATGGAGATCTGGGCAACCCAGTCGTCAACGCTGACGGAAGCACTGGCGAAATCCGGTATCCATAATGACCAGATCGCGGCGATTGGCATTACCAACCAGCGTGAAACCACCATTGTCTGGGAAAAGGCCACCGGAAAGCCGGTGTATAACGCGATTGTCTGGCAGTGCCGTCGCACCGCAGCCATCTGTGAAGAGCTGAAAACGCGCGGACTGGACAGTTATGTGCGCGAAAATACCGGTCTGCTGCTCGACGCTTATTTCTCCGGCACCAAGGTGAAATGGATCCTGGATAACGTGGAGGGTGCCCGGGAAAAAGCGGAACGTGGTGAACTGCTGTTCGGCACAGTCGATACCTGGCTGATCTGGAAAATGACCAATGGCGAAGTCCATGTGACCGATCCGACCAATGCGTCCCGCACCATGCTGTATAACATCCGCGATCTGCAATGGGATGGCCATATCCTGCAGGAACTGGGGATCCCGGAATCGATGCTGCCGCAGGTTCGCCCTTCTTCTGAAGTCTATGGCTACACCACCCGTGGTGGTGGTGCGCAGATCCCGATCTCCGGTATTGCCGGCGACCAGCAGGCAGCCCTGTTTGGCCAGCTCTGCTTTGAAAAAGGCATGGCGAAAAACACCTACGGCACCGGCTGTTTCCTGCTGATGAATACCGGTGAAACCCCGGTGAAATCGGAAAGCGGCCTGTTGACTACCATCGCCGTCGGCCCGACCGGTAACGTGAACTATGCGCTGGAAGGTTCGGTGTTCATGGGCGGCGCTACCGTGCAGTGGCTGCGCGATGAACTGCGCCTGATCGATGATGCCACCGATACCGGTTATTTTGCCGGCAAAGTCAAAGATTCGAACGGTGTCTACCTGGTGCCGGCGTTTGTCGGTCTGGGTGCGCCGTACTGGGATCCGTATGCCCGCGGCGCCATTGTCGGCCTGACGCGGGGCGCAAACCGCAACCACATCATTCGGGCCGCGCTGGAATCCATCGCCTATCAGAGCCGGGATGTACTGGATGCGATGCAGAAAGACTCCGGCATCCGTCTGGCCAGCCTGAAAGTCGACGGCGGCGCCGTGGCCAACGATTTCCTGATGCAATTCCAGTCCGACATCATGGGGACCAAAGTGATCCGTCCAAAACTGATCGAAACCACAGCCCTGGGCGCGGCATTCCTGGCTGGGCTGGCGGTGGGTTTCTGGAAGAGCACGGCGGAACTGAGCGACAAATTCAGTGTGGATCGGGAATTTGCCCCGTCACTACCGGCTGAACAGCGCGACCAGCTCTACGCAGGCTGGCAAAAAGCGGTTACCCGGGCGCAACACTGGACGGATTAAGCCGCGGCGGAAGGCCGGAAACCGAGGCTGGCCTTCCTGCTGACGCGCTGCGCTGTCGTTACAGCATTGAATTTCATTTATTGATCACATTTTCGTCACGCAAGCGTTCGTATTTGATCTATATTTTCGATATCGAGCATTAAAATGTTTTAATACGAACATGATGACGATGGAGTAAACATATGATGAACCCCATTCCACAGTACGATCTGGTTGTCATTGGTGGTGGAATTAATGGCACCGGCATTGCGGCCGATGCGGCCGGACGCGGACTGTCTGTGGCCCTGTTCGAAGCGGACGATCTGGCCAGTGCCACGTCATCGGCGTCCAGCAAACTGATCCACGGCGGACTGCGCTATCTGGAACATTATGAGTTCCGTCTGGTGAAGGAAGCGCTGGCAGAACGTGAAACACTGCTGCGTATGGCACCGCATATCGCTCATCCGATGCGTTTCCGTTTGCCGCATCGTCCGCATCTGCGCCCGGCCTGGATGATCCGTGCCGGCTTGTTCCTTTACGACCATCTGGCCAAACGCGTCACCCTGCCCGCTTGCAGCAGTATCCGTTTCTCACCGAATGACGGCGTGCAGCCACATCTGGTGAAAGGCTTCGAATACTCCGATGCCTGGGTGGATGACGCCCGGCTGGTGGTGCTGAATGCCATGATGGCCCGCAACCATGGTGCGCGGATTGATACCCGTACCGCCTGCATTAAAGCCCGGCGCGAGAAGGATCACTGGCATCTGACGCTGCAGGACCAGCTCAACGGCAAAACATTCAGTGTGACCGCCAAAGCGTTGGTAAACGCGACCGGTCCGTGGGTAAAACGTCTGTTCGATGAAGCGATGGAGCTGAAATCACCGCGCAATATCCGTCTGGTGAAAGGCAGCCATATGATCGTGCCGCGGATTCATGAGCGCGAAGAAGCCTATATACTGCAAAACGAAGATAAACGTATCGTGTTTGTGATCCCGTATCAGCAGCACTTCTCGCTGATTGGCACCACCGATCTGGAATACAAGGGCGATCTGCGCGCGGTCCGCATCAATGATGAAGAGGTACAGTATCTGTGCGATGTGGTGAATAAGCACTTCATCCATCAGATCACCCCGAACGATGTGGTCTGGAGCTACTCCGGCGTACGTCCGCTGTGTGATGATGAATCCAGCTCGCCGCAGGCCGTGACCCGGGATTACACCCTGGAGCTGGCCGATGAACATGGCAAGGCACCGCTGTTATCCGTGTTCGGCGGCAAGCTGACCACCTACCGCAAACTGGCGCAGGCGGCCTGTCATAAACTAGCGCCTTATTTTCCAAAGATGCGGGAAGACTGGACCGCGACCACCCGGCTGCCGGGCGGCAACTTCGAAGGCAATGTGCTGCATCTGACCCAGCGCTACCGCAAACTGGCGCCGTGGCTGGATGGCGCTACTGCCAAACGCATCGCCAGTTGTTATGGCAGTCTGGCCGAAAGCTGGCTACCGAAAGAACTGACGGTGAATTTTGGCCATGAACTTTGCCGCGAGGAAGTCGATTACCTGATCGAACAGGAATGGGCTTGTACCGCAGAGGATATTCTGTGGCGACGCACCAAGCTCGGTCTGACACTGAGTGACGCCGCCCAGGCACAGCTGAAAGCCTATGTCACACAACGGCTTTCAGCGCGCAGTGCCAAACCGGAAACCGTACAGGCCGCAAAAGTAGCGGAAACGTCGGCGGCCTGAGCACTGTAGATTCATCGTCTGTTAAGACCGCGGGCCGCATCATGCAAGGTGGGGACAGTATCCATTCTGACAACCCTTCGCGCCAGGGATGGCGCGGCGGAGTCCCCATGGATGGGTTCACGACGTGTTGGCGGGGTGGATACTGCTCCCGCCATTCACCCCGCTACCTTAACAGATACAACACTCCACCTGCCCCTGCTGCATGATGCGCTGGATCTCTTCCGGCGGCTGCTTATCGGTAAACAACACATCCACCTGACTGATATTGCCAAGATTCACCATCGCATTACGGCCGAACTTGGTGTGATCGGTCGCGAGAAACACCTGACGGGAGTGCTGAATAATCGACTGCGCGACCCGCACCTCGTGGTAATCGAAATCGAGCAGTGAGCCGGTCATATCAATGCCGGAGATGCCGATGATGCCAAAATCCATGCGGAACTGGCCGATAAAATCCCGCGTGGCTTCACCGATGATGCCGCCATCGCGGTTACGGATCTCGCCACCGGCAATGATGACCCTAAAGTCATCCTTTTCGGTCAGGATCATCGCCACGTTCAGGTTGTTGGTCACCACCCGCAGATCCTTGTGATTCAGCAGCGCCCGGGCAATGGCCTCGGTGGTGGTACCGATATCGATAAACAACGAGGCGCCATCCGGGATCCGCGCAGCCACCGCAGCGGCAATGCGCTCTTTTTCCGCCAGTTGCATCACTTTCCGCGTGGTATAGGCGGTATTGCTGGTGCTGGAATTCGGCAGCGCCGCACCGCCATGATGCCGGACGATCTTTTCCTGTTCCGCCAGTTCATTCAGGTCACGGCGGATGGTTTGCGGGCTGACATCAAAATGCGCCACCATCTCTTCGGTGGAGACAAATCCGTGCTGATTCAGCAGGTTCAGTATTTCCTGATGTCGTTGACTCTGTTTCATGTTCACTCCCTGAGCGCAACAGCCGCAAACGGCTACGGATATCACCATAAACGAAAATTATTAACCAAACATGGTAGCGGTATTTTTCGCTGACGAAAATAAAATCCCGTTACGCCATTGCCGGTTTGCAAAGCAGCGCGCCTTCCCTTAAGCTACGCGCCGTTTGATGCGTTGTTTGCACGTTTTCACCTTTCTCCCTGCCGCCTGAGTTTCTCAGGATACGGCTGCCTGAAACCGGTACAAATTTCCCCGACACTCGTTCGCATTTGGTGACGATGTCCTGCGTCCGACACCCGTTTCGCCTGTCCGGCGGTCTTTTTATTGGTTTAACTCAGGATAGTTATGTCTGAACAAAATTCTGCTGCAACTGCGGCCTCGTCTGCATTTGCTCAACTCTCATTACAGCCAGCACTGCTGGACAATCTGCAATCGCTGGAATACCGCGAAATGACGCCGATCCAGGCACAAAGTTTACCGGCCGTGCTGGCTGGAAAAGATGTGCTGGCCCAGGCGAAAACCGGCAGCGGCAAAACCGCGGCGTTTGCCCTCGGTTTGCTGCAGAAACTGGATGTGAAATCGCTGGCGGTGCAGGGCCTGGTGCTCTGTCCGACGCGTGAGCTGGCCGATCAGGTGGCCGGTGAAATCCGCCGTCTGGCGCGCCTCATTCCGAACGTCAAAGTGCTGACCCTGTGTGGCGGCATGCCGATCAATCCGCAGTTCGGTTCGCTGGAACAGGGCGCGCATATCGTGGTCGGCACCCCCGGCCGTGTGCAGAAGCATCTGGATAAAGAGAGCTTAAGTCTCGACAGCCTGAAAATCTGGGTACTGGACGAAGCCGACCGCATGCTTGACATGGGCTTTGCCGACGCGATGCGCGACATTGCCAAGGTCTGTCCGCGCCAGCGCCAGACCCTGCTGTTCTCCGCCACCTATCCGCAGGATATCCAGCAGCTGAGTGCCGAATTCCAGCGTGATCCATTGAGTGTACGCGTGGAATCCACCCACAGCGCGCATCAGATCGAACAACGTTTCTTCGAGCTGCCGAATCAGGAAGCCAAGTTCCCGGCGCTGATCAAACTGCTGCAGCATTACCAGCCACGCTCCGCCGTCATCTTCTGCAACATGAAACAGCAGACGCAGCTGGTCGCCGACCAGCTGAAAGCCAAAGGCTACAGCGCACTGGCACTGCACGGCGATCTGGAACAGCGCGAACGCGATCAGGTGGTGGTGCGTTTTGCCAACCAAAGCTGCTCGGTGCTGGTGGCAACCGACGTGGCTGCTCGCGGGCTGGATATCAAAGAGCTGCAGGCGGTAGTGAACTACGACATCACGCCGGATCCGGAAGTACATGTGCACCGTATCGGTCGTACCGGCCGCGCCGGACAAACCGGTCTGGCGCTGACGCTGACCACCGCTACTCAAGGTAGTCGTGTGGTGGCGGTGGAAGATTACCAGCAGAGCCGCGCCGTGTGGGGCGATCTGGATGCGCTGAAAAAGAACCCCGACAACATGAAACCGGACATGGTGACGCTGTGCATCGACGGCGGCCGCAAGAGCAAAGTGCGTCCCGGCGATATCCTCGGTGCGCTGACCAAAGAAGCCGGTTTTAACGGCCAGCACATTGGCAAAATCAATATCGCCGAACTGCATGCCTATGTCGCGGTGCACCACAGTATCGCCAACAAGGCTTACAGCTATTTACAGGACGGCAAGATCAAGGGCCGTAAGGTGAAAGTCCGCAAACTGGTGTGATGCCTTATCACTGTAAACCACCGGCTTTGACGACTTTCATATTTATATAAAACAGGAATTTTTTATTAATGTCATTTAACGAACTGGGTTTAAGCGAGCCGCTGCTGCGGGCGATTCAGGATAAAGGCTACGACACGCCTTCCCCCATTCAGCAACAAGCTATCCCTGCCGTACTGTCTGGCAGTGATGTCATGGCGGCGGCGCAGACCGGTACCGGGAAGACCGCCGGTTTCACCCTGCCATTGTTGCACCGCTTATCCCATGGCCATCCGGCCCGTGCCAACGCGGTCCGAGCGCTGGTGCTGACCCCGACGCGTGAACTGGCGGCGCAGGTTGCCGACAGCGTCACCACTTACGGTAAATACCTGCCACTGAAATCGGTGGTGGTGTTCGGCGGTGTGAAAATCAACCCGCAGATGATGGCGATGCGCAAAGGCGCGGACGTACTGGTGGCGACACCGGGTCGTCTGCTCGATCTGTATAACCAGAACGCGCTGCATTTCCGCCAGCTGGAAGTACTGATTCTGGATGAAGCGGATCGCATGCTGGATATGGGCTTTATCCGCGATATCCGCAAGATCATTGATCTGCTGCCGAAACAGCGCCAGACGCTGATGTTCTCGGCCACCTTCTCCGATGATATCCGCACCCTGGCGCAGGGCCTGCTGAACGAGCCGCTGCAGATCGATGTGGCGCCGCGCAACACCACGGCAGAGACCATCAAGCAGACCATCTGCCCGGTGGACAAAGGCCGCAAACCGGCGCTGCTGACCCATCTCATCAAGAGCAACAACTGGCAGCAGGTACTGGTGTTTACCCGCACCAAGCACGGCGCCAACAAGCTGGTACAACAGCTGGAAAAAGCCGAGATTCAGGCGGCCGCGATCCACGGCAACAAGAGTCAGGGCGCACGTACCCGTGCACTGGCCGGCTTTAAAGATGGTTCGGTGCGGGTGCTGGTGGCGACCGATATCGCCGCGCGCGGTATCGATATCGCCCAGTTGCCGCAGGTGGTGAACTATGAACTACCGAATATCGCGGAAGATTATGTGCACCGCATCGGCCGTACCGGTCGTGCCGGTATGGAAGGCCATGCGATTTCGCTGGTCTGCGCCGAGGAACAGCCGCTGCTGCTGGATGTGGAAAAACTGATCAAGCAGATCCTGCCTCGGGAAGAGTTTGACGGCTTCCGTCCGCAGAATCCGGTGGCGATGACCACCGAAGCCCAGATCAGCAAGGCACCGAAGAAACCGAAAAAGCCGAAGATCAAGGCAGAGCAACCACAGACAGAACGGGAACCGCGCCAGCAGGCGGCGCATGGCGAGCAGTCGCACGAAAAACGCAAGGTGCTGTCGGTGCACACCGGTCAGCCACGGCCGCATCAGCCGAAGAAAGCACCGGAAGGAGCCAAAATGTCATCTCCGCGTGCCGGCACCGCCAGAAACGGCCAGCAGAAACGCAAACCGAATCCGGCAACGGGTCGTCCGGCGCAACCGCGTTCGGCACCGAAAGCGTAACTTGCATCCATCCTGCCGGGAATGTTGTTCCCGGCAGCGTCTATTCCTCTTCCGCCGTCTGCAGCATGGGGCTGTCCGGCTGCAGCAAACCGGCAAACTGCGTCTGGGCCAGCTTCATCATGATCGCCCGCCAGTGCAGTTCTGCATCCTCACCCACGTCATTGAACACGGCCGTCATCAGTTCCCGCTGACTTTGCGACAGACGATTTTCCAGTTCTCGCCCCTGCGGACTGAGCATCAGCCGTTTAACGCGCTTGTCACTGGCATCCGCGGTGGCGGTGATCAGCTGCAGGTCTTTCAGCGCCCGTAACGGCCCATTCAGCGCCTGCTTGCTGACGCCCAGGATCCGCAGCAGCGCATTGACGCTGATCGCCGGATTGCGCCCGACAAAATAGAGAATACGGTGATGTACCCGCTGCAAGCCCTGCTCGGCCAGAATGGTATCCGGACCGGTCGTGAAGGCCCGGAAGGCGAAATGGAACAACTCTAACGCTTCGTTGAGCGACTGCTGATTATTTGGGTCAACCATATTGACTTAACTTAGTGTGCTGGCAAGATAGGTCAACCTTGCTGACGTATTTACCGGTAATGTCGTAAAATTTATCGTCATGCATCCGAAATAGCAATTAAACAAACTCATGCCGGCATGACAGGAGGTCGCATGTTCGCTCAGCGTATTCAACACCTAACATCCTCAATCATCAGGGAAATCCTGGCCAGTGCCCAGAAACCGGACGTGATCTCTTTCGCCGGTGGCCTGCCGGCCGAAGGCAGTTTTCCGGATGTGGACTGGTCGGTGTTGCCGAATAAAGTCAGACAATACGGCATGAGTGAAGGTGAGCCGGAGCTGCGTGAAGCAATTGCGGCAGAAGCCCGGAAAAAAGGGATCGCTTGTGATGCCAACCAGGTACTGATCCTGTCCGGCTCCCAGCAAGGGTTGGATCTGGTTTCCAAACTGTTTATCGACCCGGAAAGCAATGTGCTGGTCGAGTCACCGACCTATCTGGCCGCCCTGCAGTGCTTCAATCTGTTTCAGGCGAATTGCCGTGGCGTCAAACTGGGCAGCAAGGGCCCGGATATCGCCAATTTTGAACATCAGATCCGCGATTACAAACCGCGTTTTACCTATCTGATCCCGAGCTTCCAGAATCCGTCAGGAACCTGTTATGACGTGGCCTCCCGTCAGGCCGTGGCCAACCTGCTGGATCAATACAATCTGCCTCTGATTGAAGACGAGCCTTATTGCGAACTGGACTACGACCAGCTGGAAAAACCGCCGATCTGTTCTTTCATGCAGAAAGCGCCGTGGATCTATTTCGGCTCCTTCTCCAAGGTACTGATCCCCGGCCTGCGTATCGGTTATCTGATTGCGCATCCCGATCTGATCACCCATCTGGTACGCCTGAAGCAGGCTTCGGATCTGCATACCAACCGTCCGGGACAGTGGCTGGCACTGGAATACATGAACTCGGCGGATAAACCACAGCGTCTGGAGCGGCTGCGCGAGTTTTACCGGGTGCGTCGTGATGCGTTTGCCGCGGCGCTGGAGAGTGAGTTCGCGGATCTGGCCGAATGGCAGGTGCCGTCCGGTGGTCTGTTCTTCTGGCTGAAGCTGAAGAAAACCGTGGATACCCGCCCGTTGCTGAAACGCGGTCTGGAGGCCGGCGTTGCCTTCATGCCGGGTGAAGCCTTCTTTGCCGAAGAGAATCCGCCGCACGGCTATATCCGCCTGAACTTCAGTCACACCGAACCGGAGAAGATCGTGGAAGGGTTGCGTCGTCTGCGTAAAGTGCTGGAAGAAGCCGACAACGCATAACCTGCGCGGTCAGCCCGGCCCGCCATCCGGCGGGCATTAAAAAAGGCGCCATCCGGTTAGGTATGGCGCCTTTTTTGTCACTGCGGTATTACGCTTTCGGACGTACCCCCAGGGTATGACAGATGGCGTAAGTCAGTTCAGAGCGGTTCAGCGTGTAGAAGTGGAAATCCTTCACCCCTTCGCGGGACAACACGCGCACCATATCGATCGCCACGCTCGCGCCGACCAGATTACGGGTGGTCTGATCGTCATCGGCAATACCTTCGAAACGCTGATGCAGCCACTGCGGGATCTTCACATTGGTGAAACCGGCGAATTTGACCAGTGTCTTGTAGTTCGAAACCGGCAGAATGCCCGGCACGATTTCCGCTTCGATGCCAATCGCGGCGCAGCGGTCACGGAAACGCAGGTAGCTCTCCACGTCGAAGAAGAACTGGGTGATCGCCCGGTTCGCACCGTTGTCGATTTTACGCTTCAGGTGCAGCAGATCCGCCTGGGCGCTTTTCGCTTCCGGATGCACTTCCGGATAGGCCGCCACGGAGATGTCGAAATCCGCCACGCTCTTCAGCAGTGACACCAGACCATCGGCATACATCGCCGGTTTGTCCGCGCCCGGTGGCAGATCGCCACGCAGTGCCACGATGTTGCGGATGCCGTTGTCCCAGTAGTCCTTCGCGATGGCACGCAGTTCATCCGGCGTGGCATCCACACAGGTCAGATGCGGCGCCGCTACCAGACCGGTGCGTTCCTTGATGTCCTTGATGATGCTGTGGGTGCGGTCACGGGTACCGGAGTTGGCGCCGTAAGTGACCGAAACAAACTTGGGCTGCAGTTTGCTCAGGCGTTCAATAGAGTTCCACAGCGTCTGTTCCATGCTCTCGGTGGTTGGCGGGAAAAACTCGAACGATACGTTAATGTCGCCGCTCAACTCGGCCAGATTCTGGTTCAGGGCTTCTACCTGACGTGCGCTATCAAAACTCATGATTACTCCTTGCCTGCCTTTCGGCCTGTTGGACGGAAGGCTCCGCTTCCCGCGTCATCGCAAACAGATGTTTGGACGTCTAAATGTCCATACATCTTATTTGAACCGTTCAGAATGTCAACATTCCTGAAATAAGGATATCCGACATTCCGTTCAGCGTCGTTATTCTGCGTCATGCAATCGCTGCATTGTCTCCAGCATGGTGACCAGCCCGCTGTAGCGTTCCGTCGCTTTGCCGGCCATCCGCGTCAGCACGTCCGGCGTGGCAAACAGATCCAGCCGCTGCCGCGCCCGAGTGATGCCGGTATAGAGCAGCTCGCGGGTCAGCAGCGGATTCATCTCCGGCGGTAGCAACAGCAGGGTATGACTGAACTCCGAGCCCTGCGATTTATGCACCGTCATCGCCCAGGCGGTATCGTGGGCCGGCAGGCGGCTTGGCAGGAAACCGTGAATATGGCCATCCGGCAACTGGAACCAGACCCGCAACCGCTCGCCGTCACTGGCCGCCACGCCGATATCACCGTTATACAGGCCGAGGCCGTAATCATTCTCGGTGATCATCACCGGCCGTCCGGCATACCAGTCGCCTTCGCGGACCAGATCCCCCTGCTGATGCAGTCGCTGCGCGATCGCTTCATTCATGCTGTTGATCCCCCACGGACCATCGTGTACCGCACACAGCACGCGAAGATCGTTGAAATCAGCCAGTAGCGATACCGCCCGCGTGGCATCCATCGGCTGATGCAGATGGGCGAGATAGCGCTGATAGCCGTTGGCAGCCAGTGCCACCGCATGGGCCAGACGCTGTTCATCGCTATGCAGCCGGATATCGGAAAAATCCTGTGACCATATCGCCTGTACCGCTGCCGCATTGCCCTGATTGACGGCTGCAGCCAGCTGACCGATCCCGGAGCGGGCATCAAAACGATAACTTTTGCGCAGCAGACAGAGCCGGTCGCGTAATGGATGGCCTGCAGTCTGTACATACGCCTGCAGCGCATAACCCGTGTCTTGCTGTAACCGTCCGGCCTGCGCCGCGCTGATCCCCTGCGTCACAAACTGACAGATATCACCCAGCACCGCCCCCGCCTCTACCGACGCCAGCTGGTCTTTATCCCCCAGCAGGATCAGTTTCGCCCGGGGAGGTAACGCTGCCAGCAGCCGCGCCATCATCGGCAAATCGATCATCGAGGCTTCATCGACCACCAGCACCTCCAGCGGCAACGGATTCTCGGCGCGGTGACGAAATTCCGGTTGCCCCGGGATCACCCCCAGCAAGCGGTGGAGCGTACTCGCTTCGGTCGGAATACCCGCCAGCCATGCGCCCGGAATGGTCGCGGCCAGGGACTGCCGGGCCTTGCTGATCGACTCGGTCAGTCGTGCCGCGGCCTTCCCGGTCGGCGCCGCCAGCCGGATCAGCAGCGGCTGTTCACTCTGCGCCACCAGCAGCGCCAGCAGCTTGGTTACGGTCGTTGTTTTGCCGGTACCAGGGCCACCGGAAATCAGGGTGAAACGACCCCTTGCAGCCGTCGCTACCGCAATGGCCTGCCAGTCGGTTTCGGTTTGGGGAGCAAACAGCTTTACCAGTTGCTGTGACAACCCCGCCGCCGCGGACGTCTCGTTCGTGACCGCCGCCCGCTGCAGCCAGCCCGCCACAAACTGCTCAAAGGCATAATAGCGGCTGAGATAAAGCCGTCCGGCAAAGAGAGTGAATGGCCGGCCATGTGCCGGTAATTCGGCCGGAGAGGTCACCGGGTACACCAGCGCACTGTCCGCGAACCGGGCTGACAGCACCGGCTCCGGGTGCGCAGCCACCTCTCGCGGCAGCAAAGAGGCCAGTGCCAGCGCCAATTCGGGTACCAGCGCCAGCCACTGTGTCAGCCGTTCCGGCCAGTGTGATAACGCCAGACAGACATGTCCCCGTCCCAGTTCGTTGCTGACCAGCGCGACCGCCAGCAGCATCATCGCATCCGGCTCGAACCGGGCGCAGGTACGGGCCAGTTCGATATCAATGTCACGCAACAAGCGCTGTTCCCGAAGCACCGGAAACAGCTGGCGGAATAACAGTTCGCTCATACGGCCACCTCCTCACCGGCAAACAGACGATCCAGCTGTTCGATATGCGCCTTCTCCGGTTTGGTTGCATAGACGCCACTGCCGGTTTCGCCCGTCATCCCGCGCAGGAAGAGATAACACACGCCACCGAACTGCCGGTCATAGTCATAACCGGGGATGCGGGTTTTCAGATAGCGGTGCAGCGCCAGCGTATAGAGCTGATACTGCACGTCATAACGGTGTTCAATCATCGCCTCTGCCATTGCCTCCCGGGTATAGGCCTGCGGCTGATCGCCGAGGTAGTTTGATTTGTAGTCCACCACGTAGAAACGGCCATCTTGTTCAAATACCAGATCGATAAAGCCCTTCAGCATGCCCTGCACCTCCTGGAAACTCAGCGGAGCGGCACGGGCAGAGAGCGGATCTCCCGCCGCCAGACACCGGTTCAGTGCCCCGGCCGACACGGTCGACAACGGCAGGAAAAACTCCATCTCGCTCAGGCACTGCGACGGCGCCAGCATCGCCAGCGATAATCCCGGGAACAGCTCGCTGTGCAGCATCTGGGTGAGCCAGCCTTCCAGCGTCGGGAACCAGTGTTCCGCCTGCCAGTCACGACACAGCTGCACTCCCTGCAGATGCTGTTCAATCCACTGGCGACGCGTGTCGGCATCACTGCGAAAATCCAGATCTTCCAGCAGACTGTGCAGGAAGGTCCCGGCGCGCGCGCCTTTCGGGAAATGGTAGACGTCGTATACCGGCGCGTCAGGTTCGGCCGCCATGACGATAACCGGTTCTGCCGTGTCCGCAGACGCTGCCGGCGGATTCTCTATTAGTGGACGCTCTTCCAACGGGCGCTCTGCCGATGGACTCTCTGCCGACGTACTGTGCGGCGCGGCCGCATGCTGCACCGTGAGTGCCGAGTAGGAAGTGACCCGCCAGTTGCGTTCAATCGTACCGGTGAAGCGACGCGCCTGCAGTACCGGTGTATTCTCTGCCAGCGGCTGATAGCGGATATCCGGATACGGCAGCGGATCGACCTCACAAACCTCATCCAGCCGGTTGTGCTGATGGATCCAGCGCTGCAGCCGCGATGTCAGCGGTGTCGCCGAGTCATCGGCAAACAGGTAATCCAGCGCCGCCGGCCGGTCATCCTTGCCTTTTTTCGTTATTTTCAAATCGGCCAGCCCCAGCCAGGTGACATAGATACCACGCGTCAGGGCGACGTAGAGCAGCCGCAAATCTTCTGCCAGCCGTTCTTCGGCGGCGCGCTCCCACGACGCATCCTGTTCGGACAGATCCCACACCACACCCTGATCGTCCGTGTGATAACGCGCGATGGCATTGGCGCGATAGGAACAGATAAACGGCAGCAGCACCAGCCCGTACTGCAGGCCTTTCGATTTGTGGATGGTGACGATCTGGACACGCTGCCGTTCGGAATCCAGTCGCAACTGCTGTTCGTCGGTATCGCCGTTCGGGGTCTCGCACCGATCCAGCAACCAGCGCAGCAGCGCATGTTCGCCATTTAACGTATTCGCAGCCGTCTGCAGCAATTCGCCGATATGGAGCACATCGGTCAGCATGCGTTCGCCCTGGGTCTGATTCAGCAACCGTTCCGGGATCTGATACCAGAACAGCCACTGGCGCAACATCGGCAGAATACCGCGTTGCTGCCAGATCCCAGCCGCTGTGCGCATGCGCTCGACGGTGTCCTCCCACAGCGTTTCATCATCATTGAGCTGCGCCAGTTGTGTCACCGTCCAGCCCATCAGAGTGGTTGCCATCGCCGAGCGTATCAGCATGTCATCCTGCAGATTGAGGCAGGCTTCCATCAGCCGGGCAATATCCTGCGCTACCGGCTGCGCAAACACCGACTCCCGGTTGGAGAGATAGACACTGGCAATACCACACGCCGACAGCTCCTGCTGCATCAGGCGGGCTTCATAGCCGCTACGGACCAGCACCGCAATGTCATTCGGCCGCACCACCTTGCCATCCAGCATCGCCTGTTGCGACTGGGCACAGGTCAGCCACTGGTGGATCTGCGCGGCGGCAGCTTTCGCCATCGTGGTCTGATATTCGCCCCCGATTACCGCCCCCTGTCCGGCCAGCGGAAAACAGCATTGCAAGGCGGGTTGCGGCCGCTGCAGCAACACGAACCCTTCCTCCTTGCCATTGGCATGCACCGCTTCAAACGGAATGCTGTGCTGATAGATGAAAGGAGCCGCCGATTGTGCAAACAACGCATTCACCCCGGCGACCAGCTCGGTGGTCGAGCGGAAATTCGTTTGCAGGGTGTAATGCGCTTGCACCTGCTGTTTGGCATGCATGTAGGTAAAAATGTCGGCACCCCGGAAGGCATAAATCGCCTGTTTCGGATCACCGATCATGTAGAAGCCGCACTCGGGATTGCGCTCATAGAGTGTCGCGAAAATCTGATACTGCAGCGGATCGGTATCCTGAAACTCATCGATCATCGCGACCGGATAGAGTTCGCGGATCTGCTCGGCCAGCGCCTGCCCGCGCTCACTCTTCAGCGCCCGCGCCAGATTCGCCAGCAGGTCATCGAACGAGAGTTGCTGTTTGCGCTGTTTCTGCTTCTGCAACCGTTCACGGATCGCGGTCAGCGCCTGTGCCAGCACGATGTCATCAATATCGCCGGGTTCAGCCAGCAACGTATCAATCAGCCGGAACAGGGGGTGCGACGGCGCTGTACCGGATTTGCTCTTCTCCGCCATGTCCGCAGTCGAAAAACGCCGGAGCTCTTTTTCCGGAAAGGCATACCCCTGTTGTGGCGTACTGGCCCAGGCGGTAATGGTCTCAACCCATTTCGCCACATAATCCTGGCGGTAACTCTGTTTTTTCAGGTCAGAATCCGCAATCAGCGCTTGCAGCGCCGCCAGATCGGTCTGCAACCAGGTACGGCGTAATCCGTCCAGGCGCTGCACAATCGCCTGATGACGCTCTGCCAGTGTTTCTGTGGTACGGACGCGACAGGTGATGTCCGGTAGCGCAAGCTGGGCACTGAGGTCACGCAATAAATCCGCCGGCCCCTTCCAGTGTTTCAGCAAACCCTCGGCCAGCGTTACTTCCGCCTGCCAGGTGATCTGGCGCCAGAAGTCAGCGACGGTCTGCGCCCGGAGTTGCTGTTCTTCGGTCAGAAACTCGTTATCAAACAATGAGCCGGATTCGAACGCATTTTGTGTCAGCATCCGCTGGCAGAAACCGTGAATGGTAAAGATCGCCGCTTCATCGATCTGCCGCTCGGCTGTTAACAGCTGTTTCAGTGCCAGGTCACGATGATCGGCACAGCTTTCCATCAGCGCCCGATGCAGTTTATCCCTGGTTTCACCCGTCTCGATGGCGCGACGCAACTGGCGGATGGCCTTGAGAATACGTTCCCGCAACTCGGCCGTCGCCGCTTCGGTAAAGGTCACCACCAGGATCCGGTCCACCGGCAAGGGTGCGCCAAAGCCGCTTTCCGCCGTCCCGTGTCCGAGCAGCAGGCGCAGATATAAACCGGCAATGGTGTAGGTTTTGCCGGTCCCGGCGCTGGCTTCAATCAGCCGCAAGCCACTGAGCGGGAAGGTAAGAATATCTAACGGCGTACTCATGCCTGAATCTCCTCACAGTGGTTATACAGCGGTACCAGCAGACGGCGGGCTGTGCTTTCCAGTTGCTCCCAGGCGGCATCGTCAAGGGTCGGGAAGACCCGGCCAAAGTAGATATCCTCCCCCTCACCCCGCTGGTAGTCGCCATTGCCAGCATAGATTTTCTCCGCCGCTTCCCGGGCTTTCTGCAAAACCGCATCCGCGCCGCACACCCAGTCCCCCTCATCGGCCACATCCGATTTTTCCAGCCAGGTCCAGGCCGTATCCAGCGGCAGGCAGAGTGGAGCCTGCAGGCCATCACGGAACGCCTGCCACCAGGCTTGCAGCGTCTCTCGCGCAAGTGCCACCGGTACGACCGCCAGCTGATACTGCTGTAACTGATCCTTTTCCAGCGTGAACAGCCGGGTTGGCAACGACAGCAGGCCCGCAGCCGACAGCGCCAGATGTTCCAGCCAGACCGGCACCAGCCAGCGGGCTTTCAGCGCACTGACCCGGTAACGGACCAGCTGCCCGCGATAGACATCGCCGACCGAACCCAGCAGCTGCCAACGGCCAAAATCCATATGGAAGGTGGGTCGCTCCGCCTGTTCCGGCGGCCAGCCGGCCAGCGCCGTCACCAGTTCCGCGAGATTTGCAGCGTCCTGTTGCAAGGCCAGCTCACCGAACGCGCCATCGGGTAACACCCCCTCTGCCAGCAGACGGGAGCGCCAGAACGCCTCCGGCACCCGGGCACGCTGATACTGCAACAACCGGGTCCGCAACTGATACTGATCCAGCTTGTTGACCCAGAACGGCTCTTCATCGGCCAGCGCTGTCTCCCGTTCCAGAAACTGTACGCGTAGCCGACGGCGGAAAAAGCCGGCTACCGGATTGCGAAAGAAACGCAGCCAGTCGGCCAGCTCGATTTGCGCGATGTGCTGCGCATCCAGCTCTTCCGGCAGCGGCAGTTTCTGATCAAGGAAGGTCACGTCTCCGCTGGTGGTGCTCTGCAGCGCCGGCAACCACTCCCGGGCGTAACTGAAATAACGCGCGGCAGGTTGCATCGCCTGCGGCTCATAATAACGGGCGTCGTAGGCCACCAGCGGATGTTCGGTCAGCAGGGCGCCCAGCAGGTTCTCTTCCTGATCGGTTTCCGCCAGGCCGCTATCGCTTTCCAGACAGAAACTGCGCTGGCAATACTCCAGCAATTCGGTCACCAGGACCGACGGCATCCGGCTGCGGTTGTCCACCGCGCTGTGCGAGACATAGGAAATATAGAGTTGTTGCAGGGCCGCCAGCAGCGCCTCCAGAAACAGATAACGGTCATCTTCACGACGGGAACGATCACCCTTGCGCGCCTGATTGACCATCAAATCGAAGCCGAGTGGTGGCTGACTGCGCGGATAGAGCCCATCATTCATGCCCAGCAGACAGACCAGCCGGAACGGAATGGCCCGCATCGGCATCAGCGTACAGAAATTGACGCGGCCAGCGAGGAATTGCTGCCCGCCCCGTACAGCATTGAGCTCTCCCTGCAGGTGATCATGGAACACCGTCAGCGGCAGAGTGTCGGTAAACGGCATCGCGGTGAGACGCGCCAGCCACTGCTGCATCGTGGTACGGATGAGTTGCAGCGCCTGGGCATCCTCGTCGCTGAGCTGATCTTCCGGCAGATAAAAATTGAGTAAGATCCGCTCCACCCTTTCCTGCCAGCCGACAATGGTGGCCGACCCGGCCAGTTCATCTCTCAGCTCGATGATGTCATGAATAAACCGCGCCAGCTGACCGAGTTTGACGGCGCTTTGCCCCTCCACGGCCGTATAGGGTGCCACGCCGCCAAACAGCTGTTCGCTGCCGGAAGCATACCCCAGCAGCATCCGTTCCAGCCCGAATGACCAGGTATGCCGCTCGCGCGGAGGCACGTCAAAATGCACGCCGTCCTCTGCCGCCAACCCCCAGCGAATGCCGGATTCCTGCGACCAGCGGCGCAAGGTGGTCAGATCCGCCTCTTCCAGTCCGAACTGGCGCAGCAACGCCGGCACCGCCAGCAACTCCAGCAGTTCCGTCGCCGTACAGCGCAGATCCGGTAACGCCAGCAGCGTCAGGAAGCTCTGCAGCAGCGGGCTCTCCTGCGTTGCCGCGCGATCCGAAATCGAGTAGGGAATAAACCGCTCTTCTCCGAGACTGCCGAAGACCGCCTGAATATACGGGCCGTACTGGTTGATGTCAGACACCATCACCACCACATCTTTCGGCGATAGCGTCGGGTCATCCGCAAAGCGCTGTAGCAGTTGATCATGCAGCACTTCCACTTCCCGCAGCGGACTGTGACAGCCATGGATAGCCAGTGAGCGATCATGCAAATCGACCGTCCGCTTCGGCCGTGCGTCGGGATTGGTCCCATCACGCAGCTCCAGTAAATCCTGCTGGATCCGATGCAGCAGGTTATCTTCCGGCAACGGGGCAAAGGCTTCGATTTCCGCCGCGTCAATCTCGGCAATCAGCGCCAGATAGTCGCGTCCCTGCTTACCCATCGACACCAGCAACGGATTGCCTTGCTGTTCTCCTTCGGCATTAAACAGCCGCTGCCAGTCGCTTTCCGGCAGTAACGGGGTCTGCTGATGTTCGGCCTGCCAGTGTGCCCGCCGCTGCGCCAGCAGCTTGTCGAGAATACGGCGGTTCACCTGATGTTCTTCCTGGACATCGCCCCAGTAATACTGGCACGGATTGGTCAGGAACAGATGAACATCGCAATGCGCGCCAAGCGCGACCAGCGCTTCGAGATAATGCGGCGGTAAGGAAGAGATACCGAACACAAACAGGCGCTCCGGCAACGAGGCCCCCGGCCGCCCCTGTTGCAGGGTTTCAATAAAACGGCTGAACAAATTGACACGATGCAGATGGCTGGCCTGCCGTTCGGTCAGCGCCACCAGCTGGCGCCATAACACTGGCTGCCACGGCTGCGCCTCCGCGCCGAGCGCACCACCGCGCTCCCAGTCCACAATCCAGTCCGGACGGTACACTAGATACTGGTCGAACAGGTCGGCGATACGACCGGCCAGCTGATAACAACGGCGGCCATCGGGATCCTCCGCCAGATAGCCGCTCAGCGATGCAAACAACGCATCATCCAGACACTGCGGCAGCAACTGCATCAGCCGCCACAGCATCGCCGGCTTGGTGTAGGGATTTTCCTGCGGCACCTCCGGCAGGACCTGATGAAACATCTGCCAGATAAAGCTCGACGGCAGCGGGAAGACGATATTGGCCGCAATCCCCATCTCCTGCGCCAGCGCCTGCTTCAGCCACTGCGCCATGCCGGGACTTTGTACCAGAATGGTTTCCGCCGCCAGTACCGGTTGCAGTGGCGACCTCTGAATCAGATGCGCTAACAGACTTTTAAGCACATCCAGCTGATTGGAATGATAAACCCTGAACATGGCGGTGACCTGTATCCGTACTAATCCTTCGATAATAGAGGAAAGCGACACCGCATCACTATCCGCTGCGACATAATCTTCGGAAAAAACGATTTTTTAACCATGAAAGATGAAGATAGAGTCTCATTTTGCCGTGATCGGTATCATAAAGTTGAAATATTGCACAGACAGGGCAAAATGCGCACCTTGGTTGGGATCAGATTCCGGCCAATAGACTGAGCATCAAAAAAGACCAACAGAAAAGTACTAACCCAATCAGTTTTGATAAAGAAATAACTACAGGATCTCTATGAACATCATGCGCAACGCCATGCCAGCTCTGCTGTGTGGTCTGATGCTGACCAGCCTGTCCGCATCAGCTATTGAATACGAGCTGCCAGAAGCCAACAGCCGCCTCATCGGTCAGAACGTGGAATATGTGGTACCGGCAGACAGCAAGCAACCATTAGAAGCAATCGCGGCCAAATATCAGATCGGCCTGAGCGGCATGATGGAAGCCAATCCGGGTGTTGACCCGTATTTACCGCATCCGGGCAGCACGCTAATCGTCCCGCACCAGCTGATCCTGCCGGATACCCCACGTCAGGGCATCGTGATCAACGTGGCGGAAATGCGTCTGTATTACTACCCGAAAGGCAAAAACACCGTGGAAGTCCTGCCGATCGGTATCGGCCAACTGGGCACCGACACACCGGAAAACTGGGTCACCTCGGTACAGCGCAAAAAAGCTAACCCGACCTGGACCCCGACCGCCAAGGTACGTCGTGAATATGCGGAAAAAGGTGAGCCGTTACCTGCCGTATGGCCTGCCGGTCCGGATAACCCGATGGGGCTGTTCGCACTGTATATCGGCAACCTGTATGCCATCCACGGCACGAACGCACCATTCGGTATCGGTCTGCGTGTGAGCCACGGCTGTGTGCGTCTGCGTAATGAGGATATCGAGCATCTGTTCAACTCAGTGCCTGTCGGTACCCGCGTGCAGTTTGTGAATCAGCCGGTGAAAGTGACCCATGAGCCGGATGGTCGCCGTTACATCGAAGTACATCAGCCACTGTCTCGCACTTTTGAAGAACTGAACTCCCCGGCACCGTCAACCCTGACTCTGTCGCCGGCCGTCAGCCGTTTCATTGCCAAAGCGGATACCGATTCCCAGGTGGTAAAACAGGCGCTGGAAGATCGCTCCGGTATGCCAACCCAGATCAATCCGTAAGCGCTACGCTGCGTGTTATAAAAAGACAAGACCTCGCTGCGGCGGGGTTTTTTTATCCATGCAGAACGCAGAACGCAGAACGCAGAACGCAGAACGCAGAACGCAGAACGCAGAACGCAGAAACACATTATCAGACAGAAGGCACAGAGGAAGTGTACAGATGGCAGAGCAGAGGGAAATTTTCAGACGCCGGAAAATGATGAGGCACCGATAAACGGTGCCACATCAAGAGGATTATTCTTAAAGAAATAATTATTTCTTGTAAGAAGTAGCCAGGTTGTCCAGACGTGCGTTAGCGCGAGCAGCTTCTGCTTTAGCGTCAGCAACGTCAGCAGCCAGTTTGCCCTGACCGTCTTTCAGAGAACCGATTTCAGTAGCCAGCTGGTCAACTTTACCAGTCAGGGTCTGAACGTCAGATTCGATTTTAGAGGTGTTTGCACAACCAACCAGCAGGGTTGAGCTCAGAGCGATGGTGCCCAGCAGTACTTGATACTTGTTCATGATAACTCCTTTGACTTTATTAGGATGGCTTCAAGCCTAAATAGTATGACACAAAAACGGCCATACGAATCAATACTCACGGATATTTTTTTGCATTTTGCACTAAAAAGTCCAGTACTGATCCACGGCGCTATCTTCTCCGATTTATGCGTGGCAAACAATCTCTATAACAGGACTCAGAAAGAAAAAACTTGAAAAATACCTGCTGAAATCAATTTCAGGTCGTTTTTTTCTGCCAGAGCCGGGTTAACTGGTTGATCAAATCACCGCGAGTGTATGGTTTAGTCAACAATGGCCAGCTGTGTGACACGGCCTGTTCACTGAAATCATGTCCGCTGACCAGTAACAATTTCAGTGACGGTCTCAGTTGTTGTGCCTGCTCAGCCACGGCAATGCCACTGGCCTGCCCCGGCAGCACGATATCACTGATCAGTAACTGCACTTCCGGAATAGACCGGACCCAGGACAGCGCCTGTTCGCCGCAGTCGGTATCCATGGTCAGACAGCCCATGCTGTGCAGGTATTCACACAGCGTCTGCCGCACATCCGCCTGATCTTCCAGCACCACCACCAGCGGCATGTCATCGTCGGCCCAGACCGGGGCCGATTCCGACGTGGCCGGCAACGCGACCGGCTCCGCTTCGGCGCAGGGTAACTGCAACCGCACGCAGGTACCATGCTGGGGCTCCGTGTCGATCTGAACCCGTCCGCCCGACTGACGGACGAAACCATAGACCATCGACAAGCCGAGGCCGCTGCCCTTGCCGGCGGCCTTGGTGGTGAAAAACGGCTCAAACACCCGCTGCAGGACTTCCGGTGTCATACCGCAACCCTGATCGATCACCTCAATGGTCACCATATCCTGTTCACGGCCACTGGTCCGCTGGACATGCTGATTAAACAGACGTAACCGGATCGCGCCACTGCGGCCCTCCATCGCGTCACGGGCATTGACCACCAGATTGAGCAGACTGTTTTCCAGCTGGTTGGCATCCATCCACGCCGGACGCAAACCGGGCTGAATATCCAGTTCCAGCCGCAGTGTCGCCGGCAGCGAGTGTTCCATCAGCTCGCGCAGGCTGGTGACCAGCTCCGCCAGATCAATCGCCCGCGGCCGTAACGCCTGCTTGCGGGAAAACGCCAGTAACCGCTGCGTCAACTGGGCTCCCCGCTCTGCCGCTTTATAGGCGCGCTCAATGCGCTGTCGGGTACGATCTTCCAGCTCATCGGTCTGCAATAACTCCAGATTGCCCAAAACCACCGCCAGCAGGTTATTAAAGTCATGCGCAATCCCGCCGGTCAGATGGCCGACGGCCTTCATCTTCTGACTGTGGATCAGCTCGGCCTCCAGCGTCTTGCGGTCGGTGCGATCCAGCACCATGCTCGCCACACTCATGTTCGCCAGCCGGTTGAGACGCAGTTCCACATACCGTTCCCCACCCAGTTGCAGCTCGAGTGTCAGCACATTGTCTTCGGCGCGCCATAAATGATCCGGCGACAGCGGTTTACCGTCACTGCGCTGGGCACCGCTTTGCTGCAGCCGCTGCAAGACCTCGCGGAAATGACTGCCGGGCATGATCTGATCAAGTTGCAGCAGGGAGGCATACTGCGGGTTGGACACGACCAGGGCGCCGCTGGCATCAAACAGCGCAAACCCGTCACGGATCGAGAGGAAGGTGGTTTCCAGCTGAATGCTCTTCTCTTTGAACAGCCGGGTCACCCGCGCCAGTGACGCCGCATTGTTGGCAAATACGTTAAACGCCCGTGCCAGATCGCCCAGCTCATCCTGCCGGTTCAGGGCCGGCACCTGCACCGTCCGCTCCCCTTTGGTCAGCCGGGTCATGGCATCGGCGATGGCGCTCACCAGCACCCCCATGTTGTCATAAATGTAATTCCCGGCCAGGGCGGTGATCACCACGGCCAGCAGCGCAAATATCTGGATCGTGAAGGTGCTGGTCTGCAGCTCCCGGTGGGTGCGCTCGGCGCGGGAACCGGCCGAGTCGACCACCAGCTGGACATACTGATTGATATCCTGATCCAGCAGGTTGACCAGCGCCTTGATGCGGAAGGTGTGATAGGCAATCGCCAGATCACTGTTTTGCAGTTGCTGATTCAACTGCGCGACCGGTAATAAGGTATCGCAGAGAGCCTGCAGGATTTTCTGCCGGGCCGGCACGGCCTGCGGGATCGCCTGCTGCCACTGCAGACTGATGTGCACCAGCTGGCTTAACACATCCGGTGACGCCGGGATGGTCAGCGTCATTGCCAGCATATTGCGGAACACATCCTGTTCCGGCGCGCCCGGCCAGCCGAGGCTGTCATCTTGTGCCAGTAAATCCAGCTGTGACTGCGCCTGGTAAATTACCCCGAGCAGACTGTGCCGTTCCAGATGGCGTTGCCGGGTCAGGTCCAGCAGCTTGCGCACACTGTCTTGCAGTTCGTTACTGCGCTGATGAATCCGGTCAATCAACTGCGGTTGCTGCCGGGCCAGCGGCGCTGCCGCCATTTTCGACAACGAATTTCGCAGCGCCGCCATCGCCGTTTTCAGCAAATCCGATTCGCTCTGGTACTCCATCGCGCCGATGACCTGGGTCAGACTGACGGCCACCGTGGCCACTTTGGCCGTTTTGACCCCGACCTCCATGCCGCTGTTCATCTCGGACAGCGTACTTTCCTGCATATCGGTTAGCAGCCGGCCGGCATTGTTAAAACCAAACACCGCGATCACGCCAATGACCAGCGTCAGCAGCACCACCAGCAGGTTAAAGGACAAAAGACGGCCTCTGACACCGGAAAACAAGGGCTTACGATGGGAATACGACGAAGGCATAACAAGAATCCCGCAACAGACAAGAGGCTCAGAGTAGCCGCTCACTGCCCCGAACAAAAGCGCCGTTAACAATATGACAATTGTGAATCACACAAAACATACGCCATTTACACAGCGGTGTTTTACTGCTGCCATGAAACTTCACATGAGGCAGATGATGAGCGAGCAACAACCCATTCTGGAGATGCGAAACATCGCCAAACGCTTCGGACAGTTCTATGCGCTGAAAGATGTCAGCCTGACAATCTATCCCGGCGAAGTGCATTCGCTGATGGGAGAAAACGGCGCGGGTAAAAGTACCCTGATGAAAATCCTGGCTGGCGCCTATACCGCGACCGCCGGTGAGATCTACATTGATGGCAAACCCTTTACCATCAACGGTCCGAAAGATGCGCTGAATGCCGGTATTACCCTGATTTATCAGGAAATCAATCTGGCACCGAATCTGACCGTCGCCGAAAACATCTTCCTCGGTTCGGAAATCACCCGTAACGGGATGGTCAACCGGCAGAAAATGGAAGAAGAAACCCAAATCGTGCTGGATCGTCTGGCCGCCCGCTTTAAAGCGTCGGCCAAAGTCTCCCACCTGAGCATCGCCGAGCAGCAGCAGGTCGAAATCGCCCGCGCCCTGCATCGCAAGAGCCGGGTACTGGTGATGGATGAGCCGACCGCAGCCCTCTCCTCCCGTGAAACCGACATGCTGTTTGCGCTGATCAAGAAACTGCGCAGCGAAGGGCTGGCCATCATCTATATCAGCCATCGTATGGCCGAGATTTATGAACTGTCGGATCGCGTCAGTGTGCTGCGTGATGGTCAGTACATCGGCAGCCTGATGCGTAATGAACTCTCTGCCAGTGAACTGGTGCGCATGATGGTAGGCCGTCCGCTGAATGATCTGTTCAACAAGGACCGTACCATTCCGAAAGGTGACCTGGTGCTGGAATGCACCGATCTGACCGATGAAGACAAAGTGCTGTCCGGCACCCTGAATGTCCGCGCCGGTGAGATCGTCGGCCTGTCCGGTCTGGTCGGCGCCGGCCGCTCTGAGCTGGCCCAGATGATTTTCGGTGCCCGTAAAATCAGTGCCGGCAACATCAAGCTGAAAGGCAAGCCGCTGGAAATCCGCAGCCCCCGGGATGCGATTGATTGCGGCATCGGCTTCCTGACCGAAAACCGTAAAGAACAGGGACTGTTCCTGGAAATGACGGTGCACGACAACATCGTGATGGCCACCATCGAACGGGATAGCTTCCACGGCGTCCTGAACGAGAAGAAAAACCGTGCGATCAGCGATACCGCCATCAAAACCCTGAATATCCGCGTGCCGCACAGTCAGGTGGCATCCGGCAGCCTGTCGGGCGGCAACCAGCAAAAACTGCTGATCTCCCGCTGGGTCGCCATCCATCCAAAGCTGCTGATCCTGGACGAACCGACCCGTGGGGTCGATGTCGGTGCGAAAAGCGAAATCTACCGGATGATGACAGACATGGCGCGTAAAGGCGTGGCCATTCTGATGATCTCCAGCGAGTTACCGGAAATTGTCGGTATGAGCGATCGCGTCTATGTCATGCGCGCCGGCAGCATTGTCGGTGAACTGGACGGTGAAGCGATCACCCAGGAAAACATTATGGAGCTGGCTACCGGGGCAACCCACCACATGGCCGGCGCGGAAGTGGCATGAGAGAGAAACAGGAATGAGTAACGCTATGAGCACACCCAATACCAACGCCGCGGCCGCAGGCCCGAGCAAGAAATTTACGCTGCACAGCGTCATGCAGTCGGTAGGGATCTTACCCGTTCTGATCCTGATCTGTATCGGCTTCGCTCTGATGACGCCAAACTTTGCTACCGAATCCAACCTGATGAACATCGTGCGTCAGTCCTCCATCAACATGGTACTGGCAGCCGGGATGACCTTTGTCATCATCACCGGCGGGATCGACCTGTCGGTCGGCTCCATCCTCGGTACCACTGCGGTGATGGCGATGGTGACCTCGCTGGATCCGTCACTCGGCATGCTGGCGATTCCGGTCGCGCTGATGGGCGGCCTGCTGATGGGTACCCTGAACGGTATCATGGTGGCGTATATCGGCTTGCCACCCTTCATCGCCACATTGGGGACCTATACCGCACTGCGCGGGGCCGCTTATCTGCTGGCGGACGGCACCACGGTGATCAACAACAACATCAGCTTTGAATGGATCGGTAACTCCTATCTGGGCCCTATCCCATGGCTGGTCGTGATCGGCTTTGTGGTGATTGCCGCCTGCTGGTTCATTCTGCGCAAAACCACGCTGGGGATGCACGTCTATGCTGTGGGTGGCAATGCCAACGCCGCACGTCTGACCGGTATCAAAGTCGGTATGGTACTGACCTTCGTGTATGCCATGAGTGGTCTGATGTCAGGTCTGGGCGGGATCATGAGTGCTTCCCGTCTGTACAGCGCCAACGGCAACCTGGGCGTTGGCTATGAATTGGATGCCATCGCGGCCGTGGTTCTCGGTGGCACCAGTCTGTCAGGTGGTATTGGTACTATCACCGGCACATTAATCGGCGCATTGATTATTGCCGCCATGAACAACGGGATGACTCTGATGGGCGTCTCCTACTTCTGGCAGCTGGTAATCAAGGGCTGTGTGATCATCATTGCAGTTCTGATCGACAAATATCGTACCCGTAAACATGCGGGCGCCTAATACACACACGGGCGTCTAACGGCGCCCACCATAACGCAACACCCCCTAACAACAACGGCGGAGTACAACAATTATGCGTTTGAACAAACTGATGTCCACCTTACTCGCAGCAGCAGTCATTACCACCGCACCACTGGCACAGGCCAAAGACCTGAAATCCATCGGTGTTACCGTGGGCGATCTGGCTAACCCGTTCTTCGTGCAGATCACCAAGGGTGCGGAAATGAAGGCGCGTGAACTGGCAGGTCAGGACGTCAAGGTAACGCTGGTATCCAGCGGTTATGACCTGGGTCAGCAGGTCACTCAGATCGACAACTTCATCGCAGCCGGTGTCGATATGATCGTACTGAATGCGGCCGATTCCAAAGGGATTGCGCCGGCGGTTAAACGTGCCCAGCAGGCAGGTATCGTGGTCGTCGCAGTTGACGTAGCGGCAGAAGGCGCAGATGCCACTGTAACCTCCAACAACACTCAGGCCGGTGAACTGGGTTGCCAGTACATCGCCGACAAATTGCAGGGTCGCGGTGACGTCGTGATCATCAACGGCCCACCAGTATCTGCGGTGACCAACCGTGTTGACGGTTGTATGAATACCCTGAACAAGTACAAGGATATCAAGGTTCTGTCTTCTAACCAGAACGGTAAAGGCAGCCGCGAAGGTGGTCTGGAAGTGATGACATCACTGCTGGCCGCACATCCGAAAATTGATGCGGTATTCGCCATCAACGACCCGACCGGTATCGGTGCGGATCTGGCGGCCAAACAGGCACAGCGCAATGAGTTCTTCATTGTCGGTGTAGACGGTTCACCGGATGCGGAAGAAGCACTGAAACGCGATAACAACCTGTTCGTGGCTACTCCGGCACAGGATCCACAGGTCATGGCGTCCAAAGCAGTAGAAATCGGTTACAACATTCTGCAGGGCAAACCAGCACCGAAAGAACCAGTACTGATTCCGGTAACCCTGATCGATCGCAACAACGTGAAGGATTACAAAGGCTGGACTGTTAAATAATTCACTCCGTATGACACGCCGCCGCGAGGCGGCGTTTTTGCCACTGCGGTCAGCCTTCCCGTTTCCCTCGGGAGCGTTGACCAGACTGGCAATTTTCTGGGAGCCACCCCATGTTCCTTGGTATTGATTTAGGTACATCCAGCCTGAAAGTCGTGCTGCTGGATAACGAAGAAAATCTGCTCGATAGCGCCACGGTGCCACTGACGGTACAGCATCCGCAGCCCGGTTTCAGTGAACAGGATCCGGAGGCGTGGTGGCTGGCCCTGCAGCAGGCCATGTTACAACTCAAAAGCCGTCAGGCACCGGCGCTGCTGCAGTTACGCGCCATTGGCTTCAGCGGTCAGATGCACGGCGCCACGCTGCTGGATGAACACGGCCGTGTACTGCGCCCCTGCATTCTGTGGAACGACGGCCGCAGCGCCGATGAGTGCCGCTGGCTGGAGCAGCGGGCCGATTTTATCGGCATCACCGGCAACCGGGTCATGGCCGGGTTTACCGCGCCGAAACTACTCTGGGTGCAGCGTCACGAGCCGGCTATTTTTGCCAAAACCGCCCACATTCTGCTGCCAAAAGATTATCTGCGTTACCGCATGAGCGGAGATTTCGCCAGCGACATGTCTGACAGTGCCGGAACGCTCTGGCTGGATACCGCCCGCCGCGCCTGGAGCGAAGAGCTGCTGGTGGCCTGTAACCTCACCACCAGCCAGATGCCGGCACTTTACGAAGGTAATCAGATCACCGGTACGCTGTATGACTCGCTGGCCGATGCGTGGGGTTTGCCGCGCGGCACTCCTCTGGTTGCCGGGGCTGGTGACAATGCGGCCAGCGCGATTGGTCTTGGCGTGATCAAGGCCGGTGACGGGTTTGTCTCGCTCGGCACGTCCGGCGTGATCTTTGTCGCCGCCGATCAGCACTATGCCAATCCGGCACAGGCGGTGCACAGTTTCTGCCATGCCCTGCCCGGACGCTGGCACCAGATGGCGGTGACGCTCAGCGCCGCCTCCTCGCTGAGCTGGTTTGCGTCGATCACCTCAATATCCGAGGCGCAACTGGCACAGGAAGCCGAACAGCATGAAGCCGGTGACGTCCTGTTTGCCCCCTATCTCAGCGGAGAACGCACGCCATGGAATGCGCCCCATGTCCGCGGTGCTTTCTTTGGTCTGTCCAGTGACAGTCAGCGCGGCCATCTGGCCCGGGCCGTGCTGGAGGGAGTTGCCTTTTCACTGGCCGATGGTTACCGCGCGCTGCAACAGGCCGGCTGCGCCCCCGCTCAGATGATCGCCACCGGTGGTGGTGCCCGCAGCCATTTCTGGCTGCAGCTGATCGCCGATCTCACCCAGTGCCGCATCATTGTGCCGACCTATGCCGATGTCGGCGCCGCCTTTGGTGCCGCCCGTCTGGCGCGGCTGGCGTTGGAACCGGGGGCGCTGCAACATCTGATGGCACACCACATTCCAGCCACCGCGGCCATCATCCGTCCCCAATCCCAACCAGCGCTGCAGGCGCGTTATCTGCGCTATCAGCAATATACCCGCTGGTTATGCCAACAGGAGGTGTAAATGCGTCGCTCTCAGATCAATGAAATCCTTGCCGAAACACAAGCGATCTTCGCTCAGAACAATATCTACCTGCCGCCGTTTGCGCATTTCACCCCCCACGAGTGGGCCACCCGGGAATTAGACCGTTTTCAGGAAGTATTCGATCTGCAATTAGGCTGGGATGTCACCGATATGGGCAGCGGCGATTTTGCCAATACCGGACTGACGCTGTTTACCCTACGCAACGGGTCGGTTGGCGGCAAACCCTATCCGAAACCCTATGCGGAAAAAATCATGATCAGCCGCGAAGGTCAGCAGACCCCGCTGCATTTCCACTGGTACAAGATGGAAGACATTATCCACCGGGGCGGCGGCAAGCTGATTATTGAACTGTATAACCGCACTCCGGATGAACAGTGTGACACGACCGATGTGGAAGTCGTCCTTGATGGCGAACGCCAGCGACACAAGGCCGGTAGCCGGTTGTGCCTGAGCGCCGGACAGAGTATCTCGCTGACCCAGGGCCTGTATCACTCGTTCTGGGCCGAGCCCGGACAGGGTCCGGTGATCCTCGGTGAAGTGTCGATGGTAAATGATGATCGTCGCGATAACCGCTTCCTGCAGCCGCAATCCCGGTTCAGTGAAATCGAAGAGGACACTGATCCACTACACTTGCTGTGTAACGAATATCCCCGTTTTCTGCCACTTTAAGGAGCTACTGTTATGCCACTGATTTCTCTTGCTCAGGGTTTATCCCACGCGCGTGAACATGGTTATGCGCTGGGCGCCTTTAACGTGCTGGATACCCACTTCCTGCGGGCGCTGTTTGCCGCCGCAGAAGCGCAACGCTCGCCGTTCATCATCAATATTGCCGAAGTGCATTTTAAATACGTTTCACTGGACGCGATCTGTGCCGCCATCAAAGCCGAAGCAGCCCTGCACAATATTCCGGTGGTGCTGAACCTCGATCACGGCACCAGTTTCGATGCCATCATGAAAGCCATCCGTCTGGGCTTTACCTCGGTGATGTTTGATGGCTCCGGGCTAAGCTATGAAGAGAATATCCGCCAGACTGCGGAAGTGGTAAAAATGTGCCATGCACTGGGCATTTCGGTCGAAGCGGAACTGGGCGCGGTCGGTGGCGATGAAGGCGGTTCGCTCTACGGTTCCTGTGACAGCAGCAAGTTTACCGATCCGGCCAAGGCCACCGATTTTGTCACCCGTACCGGGATTGACGCGCTGGCCGTCGCCATCGGTAACGTCCACGGCAAATATCGCGGCGAACCTCAGCTCGACTTCCCGCGTCTGCAGGCGATCCGCGAACAGACCGGGCTGCCGCTGGTACTGCACGGCGGTTCCGGCATCAGCGATGCCGATTTTCGCAAAGCGATTTCGCTCGGTATCCACAAAATCAATTTCTACACCGGCATGTCACAAAGCGCGCTGGTTGCCGTGGAACAGGCCATGCAGCACCGCGAAACTGCCTATGACGAACTGGCGCACATGCTGATGGATATTGAAGCGGCCATTCAGCAAACCGTGGAAGGACAGATGCAAGTGTTCGGCAGCGCAGGGCAAGCAACATGACTCCCCCCCGCTACGGCATTCTCGCGGCCGGCACCCTGCTGGTCGATCATGTCCATCTGATCGATGACTGGCCGGAACAGGGACGACTGGCCACCATTCTGCACAGTGAAAGCGCGACCGGCGGTGCGGTACCGAATGTGTTGCGGACCCTGGCGCGGATGAAGACCGGCCTGCCGCTGGCCGCTGCCGGACTGGTCGGGGATGATCTGGATGGCGAGTTTATCCGCCAGTGTCTGCTGGAGGACGATATTGACTGCCGCTGGCTGCAAACGGCGGCCTTGCCGACCAGCATGACGCAGGTGATGACCAATCACCGCAACGGACAGCGGACCTTCTTTCATGCCCACGGCTGCAACGCCGCGTTTGATCCCCAGATCCTTTACGGCTTGCACAGTCAGCACCGGATTGTGCATCTGGCCTACCTGTTACTGCTGCAACAGCTGGAAACCGCCGATCCGGACTATGGTGTAACCGCAGCCCGGCTGTTCCATCAGTTACAGCAGAAAGGCTATCTCACCGCGCTCGATCTGGTGTCTGTCGATGATCCCGCCCGGGCGCAACGGGTAGTTTTGCCGACGCTGCCGTATGTGGATTATCTGATCATCAATGAGCTGGAAGCCGCGACCCTGACCGGGCAGTCATTACGCACGCCCGACGGCACGCCGGATCTGATCCAGATCCCGCATGCGGCCGGAAAACTGCTGCAACAGGGAGTGAAACAGGTGGTGGTGATTCACTGTCCGGAAGGCGCCTGGGCGGAAAATCGTCAGGGCGAAAGTCTGTTTATACCGTCGTACTGGGTGGAACCGCAGGAGATTGCCGGCACGGTCGGTGCCGGCGATGCCTTCTGTGCCGGGGTGTTATACGGTCTGCATCAGCACTGGGGACTGCGCGAAACCCTGCAACTGGGCAACGCCTGCGCCCGTTTCAACCTGCGCAGCACCAACGCCATTGACGGCGCGGCGCCACTCGGTGAACTGCAGGCCTATATCGCCGCCCAAGCCACCGACCATAACGGGTGATCAGGCCTTATGCACAACCGTGACTTCCCGCGACATGACATAACCCGCGCCACGGATGGTACGGATGTATTCCGGCTGTTTCGGATTGGGTTCAATTTTGCGGCGCAGACGCATGATCAGCACATCGATAGTACGGTCAAACACGTCGAGCGCATCACTGTGGGTCATTTCCAGCAACTGATCGCGTGTCAGCACCTTGCGCGCGTTTTTCAGCAGTACCGTCAGCAGCGAATACTCGCCCTGCGTCAGCTCGATATCGTCGCCATCCGGTGTATGCAGCCGACCGGTATGGGTGTTAAGCAGCCAGCCGTCAAAACGGTAACCGGGGCCGCTGACCGGCACCACCACCCGGCGTTGCGGATTTTCACTGACCGGCGTACGTCGCAACACCGCTTTCACGCGGGCCACCACGATACGGGGGACAAACGGTTTGGCGATGTAATCATCCGCGCCCATTTCCAGACCGACGATCATGTCGGATTCCGTCGCCAGACCGGTGAGCATAATCACGGGCAGATCGGGGAATTGCATGCGGATTTGCTGTAACAATAACAGTCCGCTCATGTCGGGCAACATCAGATCCAGCAGGACCAACGCGATATCCGGTTCCTGCTGCAATGTCTGCAACGCGGATTGGGCACGATGACAGGTTCTGACGTCGAATACATGCTCGCCGAGCACGTCCGTCAGCAGTTCGCAGATCGCGATGTCATCATCCACAACCAGAATTTTGGTTTTCATTTTTTATGCAGGCCCGTACTGAAAATCAATGAAACAAATTGTAGTCATTTGTGATTGCGAGACCAGAGAACAAACAATGAACTGTGAGCTGACCTGCGTCAGCCGGCAACAAACAAGACGAGGAAATGAAAAGTGCGTATCGGAATTGATTTAGGCGGCACCAAAATTGAAGTCATCGCGCTGGACAGCGATGGGGGTGAATTGTTCCGCAAGCGGGTGCCAACCCCGCGGCATGATTATCGGCAAACACTGGAAGCCATCAAGGGGCTGGTACTGGATGCCGAAGCGGCCACCGGGAGAAAAGGCTCGGTCGGTTTGGGCATTCCCGGCACCATCTCGCCGTTCACCGGCAAGGTGAAAAACGCCAACTCCACCTGGCTGAACGGCCAGCCGCTGGATAAGGATCTGGAAGCGCTGCTGGATCGTCCGGTCCGCGTCGCCAACGATGCCAACTGTCTGGCCGTGTCAGAAGCCACTGACGGTGCCGGCGCCGGCGGCAAACTGGTATTTGCGGTGATCATCGGCACCGGTTGCGGTTCCGGCATCGCCATCAACGGCCATGTGCATGCCGGTGGTAACGGGATTGCCGGTGAATTCGGCCATAACCCGCTGCCCTGGATCGACGAGGAAGAGTGGAAGTATCAGAACGCGACGCCCTGCTACTGCGGCAAAAAAGGCTGCATCGAGACGTATGTTTCCGGCACCGGCTTCGCCAACAGCTATAAATTCGACACCGGCAGGGAACTGAAAGGCGCCGAAATCATGGCGCTGGTGGCACAGGGCGATACCGCCGCGATCAAGGCAATTGAGGACTACGAGCGTCGTCTGGCCAAGGCGCTGGCCCATGCCGTCAACCTGATGGACCCGGACGTGATCGTACTGGGCGGCGGCATGAGTAACGTTGACCGTATCTACGACAACATCCCGCGCCTGATGAAAGAGTATGTCTTTGGTGGTGAGTGCGAAACCCCGGTACACAAGGCGCTGCACGGCGACTCCAGCGGCGTCCGCGGCGCCGCCTGGCTGTGGCAGCGCGACGATCTGTAATGCGGGTTTTGCCGTTGCTGCTAGATGAGGTGTCCGAGAGGGCACCTTTTCTTTATCACTGACATCCCAGCGATGAACTTCTATCGCACTGTAATTTTGATTATTTTTAACGTATCACATAAGAACACAATGCATGTGAAAATCAAATGGCGCTCGCAAATATGAGCACCACCAATATTTAATTATTATATTGAAATTTATTTAACCTGCATTATGCATCTCATAAAAATCATTTAATAATTTCTTGTATGTCAATAGTTCATCCAGCTCACACTGAGCTTCACTTATACTACCCCTATCGCCATCTAATAAAAAATAAACATTGCATTTATCTGATATCGCTGAGTCTAAAGATTTATTATATTTCTCTAAAGACATAAACATCGATTTATCTTGTTTGAAATTTTTAATAATGAAGTTTTCAACTTGCTTTCTTTGGTCTGCGTACTCACTCTTAATACAAGTCAATATGTTTTCTGTGGAACCATCACTTTCTTTTATACATGTTGTATAACCAACCCCATATTCACTTGAGTGACATGAAAAACTTAATAATATAGCAAGTAATAAAATGTCTTTTTTCATAGATCCTCTATCATGTAATCAGTGGAAGCCAAGTAGATTAATCGCTCTTTTTCTGTTACAGCTCTACTTCTTAAACTATCCCAAAGTGTAGGCGAACTTCTGAATATAGATTCAACATTATCAGCCTTATAATCTTGAACCAATGATATTATTTCCACATCATTTAAGGTGTTAACATTTTTATTTTCAAGTGCTCTTAGTATTAACTTTGTATTCTGCCCCATTTGAACGCTTGTTGACCAAACCATATCGTGAATAGCAGCCCGCTTATGGTTTATAAGCACCCCTTTTTCACTTAATATATTTATCTGGGTTTTATATGTTGTATTCCTTATGAAGTTGTGTTGTTCTTCTTTAAATTCATCGGCATATTCTCTGGCAATCTTTTTCCACATTAAATTAAATGATTCAGAACATAAATCTAATGTATCAAAATTCTCTTTGAATTTTGAGTAATTGATGTATTCCTGCAGCTTTCCCATCCGAGATGACAACTGATATATTCCATAGGACGCTCCGCCATGATCACCATTACCTGAAGATATTGTCCCAGGACCTCTTCCACCTGATTCAAAATACTCTGATGTTTTACCTAATGGCCAATATCTTATATTCTTTATAATTGAGATTAATTGCACCGGATGAAAATGCCACAACTTCTGCGTTAGCCCTTCAATCTGGCTAACAAATTCACATTGCAGAAACCGTTCAACTTCAAACTGGTTGGTGTTTTTATATTCTTCTGCATTATCGGTGTTCTGTTCATCCGCATGTGCCTTCATATTGTTTTGCGTTGCCTGGTGCCACTCGCTCGGGTGACCGGCGATCATTTTATACAGATCGCTTCTCAGCTCTTTATCCTGCTGCAGGGCATTCCTGATTTCGGTGCCCGTCAGTACACCATCGCCCTGCCCATTTCGGCTATTAATACCGTCAACCCGTTTAAAAATATCCTGAAATAGCGGGGATGTAATTTTTTCCGGATTGATATAGCCATCCGAGTCATCATTGGTTTCTTCGATGGTCGTAAAACCGAGTGCTTGCCAGTCATGCTGAGTGACTAGTTTGATGTTCCCTTCTAGTTTGACGTGCGCAAAATCAACCGGGCCGGTGGCCGCTTCACCGGTTTTGATCCCTTTGAGATGATAGAACACCGTACCAGCCGTATCTTTTACCTGTCGGCAGGCCGATTCCTCAAATACATAATCACGAGCCGCATTCAGTAATGGGTCCGGATTGACGAAGTTGCCATGTCCGTCACTGCTGTAAAGTTGGCTGCCTTTCGGGACTTTCAGATATTTTTTCCCCGTCGTCAGCCCTGCGCTGTTACTGAGAAACGCTTCCAGCGCGGTTTTGTCATCGGTGGTAAACAGTTCAATGTGCATTTGATGACGGGTTTTCGTCATCCCGGTTATAAAGGGCGGTTCCGGGCTTTCCCAGATCCCCATCAGGCCAATGGGGTCACCGGCTGCAATCGGCATCGGCTCGGTAAATTTCACAATCGAATCAAATTCGGTCGGTTCGACTCTTTCCCACGTCACCTGACTTTCATCGACAATCATCCAGCCGGATGAAATCGGATCGCCCCGGAAGGTAGCGGAAGCTGGAAACTGACACTTGGCAATGGAATGCGATTTCCCTTTGATAGCGACATTCTTGATGATTTTTTCCGTCTGAAAAGTACAGGGTTGTTCCGGATTTAATACCGTTACCGGCGGCACATTCCGCTGCATACAATGCGCTTTGGAGTCATAGATCCGCATGGGTTCTTTCGATTTCCCGGTCACCGTCGCCTTCCAATAACCGGGAAGTTTTGGTTTTTCCACCGCGGTGAAGGTGTCGGCAGGAAAACAGCCGGCATAGAGATAAACCCGCATGCCGGTAGTGACCGTAGGGGCAGAATCTGCTGCCGGCATCTGTACCGTGACCAGATAGAAATGGTATCGACGGCCACGGGCGGTTGCTTGTATCGGACTTTGCTGTGAATCGAGCTGTACCGTACTGCCCTGTTTCAGCGTGCCAATGACATTGGCGATAGCGGCAGCATCCCGGGCATTGGTGTCTTTGGTGATCGTAATGGTTTTTACAGACTGTGCGGTGTCGGCGGTATAAGTGCGGTAGTCGGCCAGATGCATATACAGACTGTAAAAAGTCAGTGTATTGGTTTTGCCGTTATGTTCGCCGTCCTGCTGATTGACCGGACTCTCATAGTCATGTCTGACCAAACAGAATCCGTTGCTGAATTTGAGATCTTTGGCCGCTAAATCACCTGTCGGCTGCCACTTCTGGGTCGGGTATTGTCTGTTCAGGCGATAGGCGACAACCACGCCGTCCATCATGCAACGGACGGGATGCTCGTTCTGATGCTGGGCGAATTTCTCGCCGGTGATGTGAATGCCGCCATGCCAGTAATTGTTTGCCCCCAGCAGATAATAACCGCCTGATTGCGCACCTAAATCGTTCAGCAATGTATCGAGATCGCGGTAGTCCTGGCCGGACTCAGTAACAAACGGATATTTTACAGCTAACGGCTTCTTGGTCGCTGGCGGATTGGGTGTACTCATGTCCCGTACTCAATAAGAAATAAGTACCATGGTATAAAAATGAGTCCACATCAGGTTCTGTTAATACTGACAGTAAGCCGTCCGTCCGGACGGGCATACCGTTCGCACTGATTACACCCCATACCCCATCAGTTTCAGCAGCTTCTGTGCCTGCTCGACCGCATCCTGCCGGTGCAGAATGCCGAGTTTCTGGTAGAGATTGCGGATATGCGTCTTGATGGTGGTGGCCGCGACATCCAGTTCCACCGCGATCTGCTCGTTGCTGTAGCCGGAGTAGATCAGCCCCAGTACCTGCCATTCGCGCTGCGTCAGCGGGCTGGTGCGGATCAGTTCCGGCACATGCGGATGGTTCAGCAGTTTCTCGACAAAGCCTTCGTCAAAATGGGCGAATTTGTGGCGATGATGTTGATTGATGTCTTTCAGCAGACGCTGCGCCTTGTGCTGCTCCATCTCGGAAAGCGTATTAAGCTGCAGTAGCTGACGCAGCAGTTGCGCCACAATCTCGCCTTCAATCACGAAATGGCTGACAAAACCGGTGCGGTTGGACAGCGTCAGCGCCTCCATCAGCGCCCGTTGTGCCTCGCTGCGTTCATTGCGCTGCCAGTGCAGCACGGTGCACAGCAGCAGGTTGCGGTTGAGATCGCTGTACAGATTGAGCCGCCGCGCTTCACTGTTCAGGTGCTGTAACACCTCTGCTGCCTGCTCGTTTTCTTCGAGGATCAGGTGTGCGCGGGCAATGTTGCGCCACTGCCCCTGCAGGAAGTGGTTGCAGGCCGCCTCGGGGCGTTCCGCCTGCGCCAGCCAGCTGCGCACGGCTTGTTTGTCCCCGGTCATCTGCCAGTAGAGCAGCCGCGGAATATCGGCGTTGCTGATCCAGTCGCTATGATAATCGGCATTGTGCAGCAGCACTTCGCAACGCTGCAGATGCTGACTGGCATTGTCGATGTCGCCGCGGGCCAGCGAGACTTTGGCCAGCATGGCAACACACTGCAGCTGCTGCTTCGCCTCGTAACCGGAGAGCACCTGCAGCCCCTGCCGGGCACAGCTTTCGGCTTCATCCAGCCGGTACCACGACCAGAGGATCTGGGCACGGATACGCAGCAGAAACTCATGCAGCGGCAGCTGTTCCAGATGCTGGGTCTGTACCAGTTCCAGCGCCTTGTCCTGCACCTCATACGCCGCCTGCAGGAAACCCTGTGCGATCAGAATTTCACTCTGCTGCAGCAGCGCCCACAGCGCATAGTGGTAGGTGCCGTGGCGCCGCGCCATCTGCTCGGTACGTTGCATCATCGGCAAGGCACTGCTCAGCTGGCCTAGGTAATGGTGCACTTCGCCGATCACCGAGGTGGCGACAATGCGGCCGTAGAAGTTGGTTTGCGGCAGCTGCGCCAGTGCCTCGCGCGCCAGATGCAGCGCCTCTTCCGGCCGGTTGGCATTCAGCGCCACCTGCGCACGCAGGGCATTGAATTCGCCCTGCAGCGCGTCGTTGAGCCGTACCTGATGTTCCGCCATCGCCTGTTTCGCCCGCTCCAGCAGCGCATCCACCTGCGTGTAACGGTGCTGACTCTGTGCCAGCCACGCCTGCAGCAGCACCAGATTCGGGCTCTGGATCAGCTCGTTATACGGCAAGGCCTCCAGGCAGTCTGACAGCAGGACCAGTTCGCCGTGATGGAACAGTGACCAGCCATATTGCAGCAGGATCTCTCGCAGTAATAATGCGTCACTGGCCGCCAGGGCATGGTGGATCGCTTCCGACGGAATGTTCAGTGCCTGCCAGCCTGCCGCCGCCCGGCGGTGCAGCTCGGGCAGTTCGGCAGAGAGTTGCTGCTGACAGCAATGCTGCAGGAAGGAGGCAAACAGCGGGTGGAAGCGGAACCAGATGGTGTCACCGTCCATGTCCATGCGCTGCACAAACAGCCCGCGCCGCTCCAGCTCGCTCAGCTGCGCCAGCCCGTCCTGCCGGCCAGTGAGTTTCGCCACCAGCGAATCATTCATCGAACGCAGTACCGAACAGCGCAGCAGAAAATCCCGTGTCGGCGCATCGATGCGATCCATCACTTCTTCCGCCAGATACTCCCACAGATAGCTGGTGTTCAGCCCGGAGAGTTTGCGCGCCGACTGATGTGCCGTCGCCCGGGAATCCGGTGACGACAGGGCGATCAGCTGCAGCGCCGTTGCCCAGCCTTCGACCTCATCACACAGCGTGGCACTCTCCTGCTCGTCCATCGGCGTCGACAGACGGTTACAGAAAAACTGCTGTGCTTCCTGATGGTTAAACGCCAGCAACTGGTTATCCAGCTCCAGCAACTGTTCGCGCACGCGCAGATTGGCAATGCCCAGCGGCGGCAGGGCGCGCGAGATCACCACCAGCGTCAGATTATCCGGCTGATTACGCAGGAAGAAGCGCATCGCCTCATGGATTTCTTCGTTATCGATCAGATGGTAATCGTCGATGATGAGATAGGTCGGCTCCGTCCAGTCGGCCAGTTCGGCGAACACCTGACCGAGCAGTGACGACAGCCGGGCATACTGATGCTTCTGACTGAGCGACTCGCTTTTGACGCAATGCCCCCCGGTCGCATGCTGCAGCGCCGCCACCAGATAACGGGCAAAACGTTCCGGCTGATTGTCACTGTCATCCAGCGAAAACCAGCCGACATGCGGCAGCGTCGCCGCCCACTGGGCGATCAGCGTGGTTTTGCCATAACCTGCCGGACCGTGCAGCAACACCAGACGATAATCCAGCGCTTTTTGCAGACGCTGCAGTAAACGGTCACGGATGATGGCATTTTGCAGGCGAACCGGACGGCTCAGTTTTGAAGGGATCAGCATAACGTCGTTTCCAGTTATCTGTGGTCTTGCTACAGCCACAATATGAAATTTTCAGCTACGGTACACGGTGCCTGCAGGATGATCTTTTTTCAATGCAGTCATTCTCAAAACCATACTAACCGCTCACTAATCACCTGTCCTACGCCCTGCTCATCCTCCTCACTAATCTTTTTTCGGGATGAGGTGACGGCTGATTTTTCACTTCAGGATGGATATCAATCGATTTAGGTTTTCCTGATGACGAAGGACAAAACGAATGACCAGCAAAAAACCAATGAAGAAACCGGCGCTGTTTTCAGCCGCCGAATTTGATGCCGCCCTGAGCCGTCAGTGGCAGCGTCTCGGATTGCAATCTGCCCGTGAGATGACCCCGTATCAGTGGTGGCTGGCAGTGAGTGCCGCCGTCAACGAGCAGGTGGCAGCACGCCGTGCGGAAGGACAACTGCGCGCGGCGACTGGCGCTGAGCGCCATGTGAACTATCTGTCGCTGGAATTTCTGGTCGGCCGCCTGACACTGAACAATCTGATCAGCCTCGACTGTGCCGATGTGGTACGCGAGGTAGTCAGTAAATACGGTCGCGAGCTGAACGACCTGCTGGAGCAGGAGGTCGATCCCGGCCTCGGTAACGGCGGGCTGGGTCGTCTGGCCGCCTGTTTCCTCGACTCGATGGCGGCGGTCGATCAGCCAGCCACCGGTTATGGCCTGAGCTATCAGTATGGTCTGTTCCGTCAGTCATTCCGCAATGGCGAGCAGCAGGAAGCGCCGGATGACTGGCACAGCGAACATTACCCGTGGCTGACCAGACACGTCGGGCTCACACTGCCGGTCGGCTTCGGCGGCGAAGTGTGCACCGATGACCAGGATCGTCAGTACTGGGTACCGGCCCTGACCATTCAGGGTGAAGCCCATGACCTGCCGATCCTCGGTTATCACAATCAGGTGGTACAAACCCTGCGTCTGTGGCACGCCAGCCACCCGACGCCACTCGACCTGCAGCAGTTCAATGACGGCGACTATTTGCAATCGGTGGAAGCCGGTGTCACTGCCAGCAAACTGAGCAAGGTGCTCTACCCGAGCGATAATCATCAGCCGGGCAAAGAGCTGCGCCTGATGCAGCAATATTTCCACTGCGCCTGCTCGATTGCCGACATTCTGCACCGCCATCTGGCGGCTGGCCGCAGCCTGCTGTCACTGCCGGATTACGAAGTGATCCAGCTGAACGATACCCATCCGACCATCGCCATTCCGGAGCTGATGCGGGTGCTGCTGGATGATCACCAGATGTGCTGGGAAGATGCCTGGTCGATCTGTACCCGTCTGTTTGCCTACACCAACCACACCCTGTTGCCGGAAGCGCTGGAGTGCTGGCCGCAGGATCTGGTGGCTACTCTGCTACCACGTCACTATTACATCATCGATGAAATCGATCGCCGCTTTATGGCACAGGCCCGCCAGCAGTGGCCGGACGATGACCAGATCGATGAGAAAGTGGCAGTGATTTACGATGGCAGCATCCGCATGGCCAATCTGTGTGTGGTCACCTGTTTTGCCGTCAACGGCGTGGCGCAACTGCATTCCGATCTGGTGAAGAGCGATCTGTTCCCGGAATACAATGAGCTCTGGCCGCAGAAGTTCCACAACGTCACCAACGGCATCACCCCGCGTCGCTGGCTGAAACAGTGCAACCCGCAGCTGGCTGAACTGCTGGATGAAACGCTGAAGGTGGACTGGGCGCGTGATCTCGACACGCTGCGCGATCTCGAACCGTTTGCCGCCAAAGCCGATTTCCGCCGCCGTTACCGCGACATCAAATTGGCTAACAAGCAACGGCTGGCCGACTACGTCTGGCAGACCCAGGGCATCAAACTTGATCCGCACGCCATCTTCGATGTGCAAATCAAGCGTCTGCATGAATACAAACGCCAGCACCTGAACCTGCTGCAGATCATCGCCCGTTATCAGCAGCTGCGTGCGCAGCCGAATCTGGCCGTACCACCACGCGTATTCCTGTTCGCCGCCAAAGCGGCACCGGGCTATCACCTGGCGAAGAACATCATTCTGGCGATCAACAAGGTCGCGGAGTGCATCAACAACGATCCGTTCGTCAATGACAAGCTGAAGGTGGTATTCCTACCGGATTACCGCGTGACGCTGGCGGAGCTGCTGATCCCGGCCGCCGATGTTTCCGAGCAGATCTCCACTGCCGGTAAAGAAGCTTCCGGTACCGGCAACATGAAACTGGCGATGAACGGCGCACTAACCGTCGGTACGCTGGACGGCGCCAATGTCGAAATCTCCGAGCAGGTCAGCCGCGACAATCTGTTCATCTTCGGTCATACCGTCGATCAGGTGAAAACACTGCTGGCCGCCGGTTATAACCCGTACGATTACGTCCTGCAGAGTCCGCGCCTGAAAGCGGCACTGGATGAGCTGATGAGCGGCTACTACACCCCGGATAACCCGCAGGCGCTGCAACCACTGTGGCACAGTCTGCTGGAAGGCGGTGATCCTTATCTGGTGCTGGCTGACTTCGATGCCTACTGGGAAGCACAGCAACAGGTCGATGCCCTCTACCAGCAACCGGAAGCGTGGCTGCGGCGCTGCATTCTGAACACTGCCCGTACCGGCATGTTCAGCTCCGACCGTTCCATCCGTGACTATCAACGCCAGATCTGGCAACCAGCCGTATAAGGATGCCTTATGGATATCTCTGCTATCGAAACGGCCGCAAAAGCGGCCGGTATTGCCGACAGTTACATCAGTGCCCACGGTGAGCCGATACACATCAAAGTCAGCACCCAGGAAAAGATTCTGGCGGCGCTGGGCGACCTCACACCGGACAGCGGTCTGCTGCCGCCAGTCTGTGTATTCCGCCAGGATGACCTATTCCGCATCCTGCTGCAGGATGGTGTCACCGACACCTGCCACTGGCGCCTGCAGCCGGAAAACGGCAAGCCGCTACGCGGTTTGGTCGCGCAAGGCTTTCTGACACTGCCCGAAACATTACCCATCGGCTATCACAAACTCTGCCTGCTGCAGGGGCGTAAAGTAGTTGCCGAAAGCCGGGTGATCATCGCACCGCGCCGCTGTTATGAGCCGGATGCGATCCAGCAGGGCAAGAAAACCTGGGGCGCCTGCGTACAACTGTATACGCTGCGTTCCGAGGAAAACTGGGGTATCGGTGATTTCGCCGATCTGAAACAGATGGTCACCGAGCTGGCCGCACAGGGCGCGGATTTTGTCGGCCTCAACCCGCTGCATGCGCTCTATCCGGCCAGTCCGGACAGCGCCAGCCCGTACAGCCCCTCATCCCGCCGCTGGCTGAACATCATCTACATTGCCGTGCACAAACTGCCGGACTTCCAGCTCAGCTCCGCCGCGCAGCTCTGGTGGCAGAGCGCGGAAACCCGGCAACAGCTGCAGGCCGCCCGTGACTGCGACTATATCGATTATCCGCAGGTCACCGCGCTGAAACTGACCGGCCTGAAACTGGCCTATCAGTACTTCGCTTCGCTGCCGCACGATATTCCACGCGTCACCGAATTCGAACAGTTCTGCAAACAGCAGGGCGAAAGTCTGCAGCAGCAGGCTACCTACGATGCGCTGCATGTCTGGCTGAAACAGCAGGATGCCAACGCCTGGGGCTGGCCAGCCTGGCCGGCGGACTATCAGCAGTGGGACAGTCCGGCGCTGACGTCGTTCCGTCAGGAGCATGCCGATGAGATCCGCTTCTATGCCTGGCTGCAGTGGCTGACGCAAGGTCAGTTGCAGGAGTGCCAGCAAAGCGCGCGTGATGCCGGCATGCTGATCGGCATCTACCGCGATCTGGCGGTCGGTGTCACCGAAGGCGGCACGGAAACCTGGTGTGATCGTGAACTCTATTGCCTGAAGGCATCGGTGGGTGCCCCGCCGGATATCCTCGGTCCGCTCGGCCAGAACTGGGGGCTGCCGCCCATGCGGCCGCAGGTCATGCGTCAGCGTGGCTATCAGCCGTTCATCGATCTGATCCGCTCGAACATAAAAGCCTGTGGTGCGCTGCGTATCGATCATGTGATGAGTCTGTTGCGGCTGTGGTGGGTACCGCAGGGCTCGACCGCAGTCGATGGCGCCTTTGTCAGCTATCCGGTGGATGATCTGCTGGCAATACTGGCACTGGAAAGCCAGCGATATCAGTGCATGGTCATCGGCGAAGATCTCGGCACCGTGCCGGCGGAAATCGTCACCAAGTTGCGCGAGAATGGTGTCTACTCCTACAAGGTATTCTACTTTGAGCGCGCCCCGGCACCGGACAGCGGTTTCTATGCACCGCAGGATTATCCGGCACAGGCGATGACCACACTCTCCACCCACGACATGCCGACACTGTACGGCTACTGGCAGGCGGACGATCTGACGCTCGGTCAGACACTGGGGCTGTATCCGGACGCCGAGGTGCTCAGCCGCCTCTATGCGGACCGGGAACATGCCAAACAACGCATGCTCGACAGCCTGCACAGTCAACACAGTCTGCCGGACGAGTACAGCCGGCATGCACAGGGCATGCAGATGAATACGGCGCTGAACCGCGGCATTCACTACCACGTCGCGCAAAGCAACAGCGCCCTGCTCGGCCTGCAGCCGGAGGACTGGCTGAATATGACCATGCCGGTCAACATTCCCGGCACCACGCACGAGATTTACCCCAACTGGCGCCGCAAGTTGAGCACTACGCTGGAAGCGATGTTCCGTGATCCAGAAGTCACCTCGCTGCTGGCGGAAATAAACCGGCGCCGCCGACAGTTATCCCGCTGAGCGGCATTTTTGGGACTGCATGGCAGTCCCTTTTTTATTCGGCCGATAATGCCATGGAGAGATCGAGCCGCGGAAACTCCAGCGTCTGTCCGATGGCAGGAATTGCCAGTCGTCCCTGCGGCAACTGCAATTTATGCCACAGATCGCGCAACCGGATCGGTGGTTCATTCAGCGGTTCATCGGTGAGCTTGAACGTGCCCCAGTGCATGGCGACAAACAGTTTCGCCTCCAGCGCGACAAAGGCCTTTAATGCATCGTCCGGATCCATGTGCTGATGACGCATAAACCAGCGCGGCGCATAGGCACCGATCGGCAGCATTGCCACATCAATCGGACCGCACCGCCGGCCGATGTCGCGGAAACCCTCAAACCAGGCGGTATCACCGGCGTGATAGAGGCGAAAGCCGTCATGTTCCATGACAAAACCGCCCCACCAGCTGGTATTCATGTCCATCAGCCCGCGACGGCTCCAGTGCTGTGCCGGCACGAAGGTCATGATGGCATTGCCCACCTGTGTCTGCTGCCACCACTCCAGCTCCTGCACCTGCGGAAAACCGTTTTTCAGGAACCAGTGCCGCATGCCGTGCGGCACCAGATACAGCGGATGCGGCCCCAGCTTTTTCAGCGTCGGCACATCCATATGGTCACGGTGATTGTGGGTGATCATCACCACATCAATTTTCTTCGGCAGTGCCGACCAGCTTAAGCCCGGTGCCACATTGCGCGGCACCACGCCGCCCAGTGATGACGACATCACCGGGTCGATCAGCATGTTGAGTCCGCCGAGTTGCAGTAAAAACGAGGAGTGACCGATCCAGGTCAGCGTATCGTGCTGGTACTGATGCAAATCGGCACCGTCATTATGCACCACCGGCACCGGTATTCCGGTACGTCCCGAGCGCGGTTGCCGTTCGCCATGCCAGCCGGTCTGGCGGCGCAGGACATGTTTGAGTGGAAAGGATCGCTGACTGCCATCCTGATTGGTGTAACGCATCGTCACACTCCCGCCGCAGATAAAACCGCGGCAATAGACCTCTCCCTTAAAAAAGCGTAGCAGAAAAAAATGCCAGTCTGGCAACTGGCATCCGGGAATAACTCCGTCAAAACAAGGAAAGATAAACGAACACAACCATAAAAAGTGAAACTACCCTTTGACCCCCCCGGCAGTCAGACCGCCGACCAGCCAGCGTTGTGCCAGCAGGAACACCACGGTGATTGGAATCGCGGATAACACCGCCGCTGCGGCAAAATCGCCCCACAGATAGTTCTGCGGATAGAGATATTGCTGCATACCCACCGCCAGCGTGTAGCTACCGACATCACGCAGCAGCAGCGAGGCGATAGGTACTTCGGTGACTGCACCGATGAACGACAGAATGAACACCACCGCCAGGATCGGCACCGACAACGGCAGCAGTACCAGGCGGAATGCCTGCCATGGGGTCGCGCCATCCAGCGCCGCCGCTTCTTCCAGCGAACCGTCGATGGTTTCGAAATAGCCCTTGATGGTCCAGACATGCAGCGCGATACCGCCTAGATAGGCGAAGATCAGCCCGCCATGGGTGTTGAGACCCAGGAACGGAATGTACTGCCCGATACGGTCAAACAGGGCATACAAGGCCACCAGCGACAGCACCGCCGGGAACATCTGGAAAATCAGCATCCCTTTGAGCAGCGCGCTCTTGCCGCGGAACTTCATGCGGGCAAAGGCATAGGCACAGGTGGTAGACAGTGCCACGATGCCGGTCGCGGTGACAAATGCTACCTTGACCGAGTTCCACAGCCACAGCAGCACCGGGAACGGCGGCGGGGTCACCGAGCCATCCGGATTGGTGATGCTGAAACCCAGCGCCAGTTTCCAGTGATCCAGCGACGGGTTGGACGGGATCAACTCGCCGGTAGCGAAGTTGCCGCTACGCAGTGAAATCGCAATCACCATCAGCAGCGGAAACATGATCAGCGCGATAAAGCACCACAACCCGGCGTGCGCCGCCCACAGGCGATAACGTAATGCTTTGGTTTGCACGATAGCCATACTGCAGCTCCTTATTGTTCCACGCTTAATTTACTGGCTTTGAGGTTAAGGACCGCCAGCGCGCCCACCAGCAGGAAGATCAGTGTCGCAATCGCCGCCGCCAGACCGAAGTCCTGTCCGCCACTGCCCTCAAACGCGATGCGGTAGGTGTAGCTCACCAACAGATCGGTATTCCCCGCCGGCGTACTGGTGCCAATCATGTTCGGCCCGCCGTTGGTCAACAACTGAATCAGTACGAAGTTGTTGAAGTTGAAAGCGAAACTGGCAATCAGCAGCGGAGTCAGCGGCTTGATCAGCAGTGGCAGCGTGATGCGGAAGAAATTCTGCAGCGGGGTCGCACCATCCAGCGCCGACGCTTCGTACAGATCGTCCGGAATGGCTTTCAGCAGCCCCATACAGAGGATCATCATGTACGGATACCCCAGCCAGATGTTGACGATCAGGATCATCGCCTTCGCCAGCATCGGGTTGGTAAACCATTCCGGTTTCAGGCCGAACATCTGCTCCAGCAGCATGTTGATCTCACCGAAACTCTGGTTAAACAAACCTTTGAAAATCAGGATGGAGATAAAACTCGGCACCGCATATGGCAGGATCAGCAGCAGACGGTACATCGCCTTGCCTTTCAGCGGTTGCCACTGCACCAGGCAGGCCAGCACCATGCCCACCGCCAGCGTAAACAGCACGGTCAGCCCGGAGAACAGCACTGTCCAGATAAAGATTTTGATGAACGGCTGCTGGATGCCTTTATCCTGTAACACGCGCAGGAAATTATCCCAGCCGATGGTCACGGTATAACCGGGGCTGAGCTTGCTGTCGGCCACCCAGTTCCCGCTCTGATCTACCGCCTGATAATAGCCGCTCTCGTCATTTGGCAGGTAAAGCTCACCACTCTGGTTATTGCGCAGAGCACGGCCGTCACTTTGCAGACTATACAGTGGCTTGATCGCCGAGAACTGGCGCAATGAACTCATCACCAGCTCGCTGCCATCCGGCAGTACCGCGGTCAGCTGTCCCAGTGCCTGACGGTTTTTGGTGATCACTTTCAGCGGCGCCTTGCTCAAACCGGCATCACCGGCTTGTGGCATCATGGTCAGGCGCTGCGGCTGGTTATCCAGCGCAAACGGTGCCGATAACAGCATCTGCCCGGTTTCACCGTCCTGCAGTTGCAGCTGCCAGTGGCCATCGCTGCCCAGCAGAGTAAAACCCAGTGTATTACCACTCTGGAACTGGCGCTGCATGATCACCGACTGCGCACGTTCAAAGCTGAGCTGATGCATCGCACTGTAGTTGGTAAACGCAATGCCAATGGTGCAGAACAGCGGGAACAGCACAAACAGTCCCATGCCGACCAGTCCCGGATAGACATAGCGCCAGGAGTAGGCTTTGCGGCTGGCAAACAGGTAAATCCCGGTTCCGGCCAGCAATAACGTCAGCATCGCAAACAGATATTCGCGTTGCGCGTACATCTGCACAATCAAATAGCCATTCAGTATGGCCACCAGACCAAGTAAGGAACGGGTAAACATCGCGCTGCGCCACCACTTCTTGTTCTGTGGCAGGCGCGGCGGAGTGGTATGGGCAACAGATAACTGCATGAGACACTCCGTCTGATTACAACTGAGGGCGGCAACCCGCCCTCTTTTACGACTGTTGACGAGCGGGAATTACTTCGTCATTTGCTTGGCCACTTCGTCCAATGCTGCTTTCACCGGCTGACGACCGGCAGTGGCATTCACGATGGCGTTTTTCTCGGCATACCAGAACGCGGTCATCTGCGGAATGTTCGGCATGATTTCACCCGTCTGCGCGTTCGCCATGGTGGCCGCAATGCGCGGATCCGTTTCCAGTTTCTTCTGGAAGGACATCAGCGACACCGCACCCAGTGGTTTGTCCTTGTTCACCTTGTCCAGACCTTCGTCGGTCAGCAGATAGTTCTCGAGGAACTCCGCAGCCAGATCCTTGTTCGGGCTGGCCGAGTTGATGCCTGCGGTCAGCACGCCGACAAACGCCTTGGATGGCTTACCCTTGAAGGTCGGCAACTGAGTGACACCGTAGTTGATGCCGCTCTTGTCCGAGTTGCTCCATGCCCACGGACCATTGATGGTCATCGCGGTTTCACCCTTGTTGAACGCGGCATCAGCGATGGAGTAATCCACGTCAGCCGAAATATGCTTGTTCTTCACCAGATCGACGATGAACTGCAAACCGGCCTGCGCCCCTTCGTTATTCACACCAACATTCTTCGCATCATAGCCGTCTGCAGTCGTTTTGAAGGCGTAACCACCGGCAGCCGCCAGTAATGGCCAGGAGAAGTAAGGTTCCTGCAGGTTCCACATGATGGCACTCTTGCCTTTGGCGCGCAGTTCCTTGTCCAGCGCCGGAATTTCTTCCCAGGTCTTAGGCGGAGTCTTGATCAGGTCTTTGTTGTAAATCAGCGACAGCGCTTCCACCGCCACCGGATAGCCAATCAGTTTGCCGTTGAAGCGTACTGCATCCCAGGTGAACGGGAACAGCTTGTCTTTCAGCTCTTTGGAAGGATTCACCTCGGTCAGCAAACCGGACTGGGCATAGCCGCCAAACCGGTCATGCGCCCAGAACACGATATCCGGACCGTCGCCGGAAGCGGCCACCTGCGGATATTTCTCTTCCATCTTGTCCGGATGCTCGACCAGCACCTGCACCCCGGTATCCTGCTCAAACTTCTTACCGACTTCTGCCAGACCGTTATAACCTTTGTCGCCGTTGATCCAGATAACCAGTTTACCTTCCTGCAGCTTGGCCATTGCCGGAGCCGAAATCACCAGCGCAGCTAACGCGGTCAGGGCCAGGTTTTTTATCTTTTTCATTGTCACGTCCTTCTTGAATGGCATAACTCTTCACATGATAGAGATATCGCATGAATCGATGTCGCATGGATAAATGTTGCGGAAAAGCGGGCTAATTACAGTCACAGCGCACAGGGAATACGCAGTCTCTTCCGGCAGCGGTACACAGTCTGCAGTGGTGTAGCCAGTGCAGCATCCTCCTCCTCTCTACGCCCCTCCCCCTGTTTTATGTGACACAACCGACACAACCATAGATTTTGTGCGCTGGCGCAACAAAATCTCGTCGTCAGATTGCGGTCAGCCTCACACTATTTCGTCTGCACCACCGCGCCCGCCCTGATTCCGCATTTCCTCCTCCACCCGTCTCATCCCCCCCAAAAAGATTTTTCGCGGAGGATTTCCTCCTCGCTAACCCGCCGCACTATTGACCGCAGTCAGTAATCCGGTTGCCACGGGCAATACGGGAAAAGTCAGGTGGTAAGGAGTAACTCATGGCGGGCGTGACACTGCGAAATGTATGCAAAACCTACGGCGAGGCAGCGATTTCCAAAGACATCAATCTGGAGATCCATAACGGCGAGTTTGTGGTCTTTGTCGGCCCGTCCGGCTGTGGCAAGTCCACCCTGCTGCGCATGATTGCCGGACTGGAAGATATCACCTCCGGCGAACTGATGATCGGCGAACGCCGCATGAATGACGTGCCGCCGGCCGAACGCGGCGTCGGCATGGTGTTCCAGTCCTACGCGCTCTACCCGCATCTGTCGGTGGCCGACAACATGTCGTTCGGTCTAAAGCTGGCCGGCGCCGACAAACCGCAGATCCAGCAGCGGGTCAATCACGCTTCGGAAGTGCTGCAACTGGCGCATCTACTGGATCGCCGGCCCAAAGCGCTCTCCGGCGGTCAACGCCAGCGTGTCGCCATCGGCCGCACCCTGGTCGCCGAACCGCAGGTGTTCCTGCTGGATGAACCGCTGTCCAACCTCGATGCCGGCCTGCGTGTGCAGATGCGCATCGAGATCGCCCGTCTGCACAAGCGGCTGCGCAGCACCATGATTTACGTCACTCACGATCAGGTCGAAGCGATGACGCTGGCCGACAAGATCGTGGTGCTGGAAGGTGGTCGCATCGCGCAGGTCGGCAAACCGCTGGAGCTGTATCACTACCCGGCCAACCGCTTTGTCGCCGGTTTTATCGGTTCGCCGAAGATGAATTTTCTGCCGGTGAAGGTCATCGCTGCCGAAGCCGGACGTGTACAGGTCGAACTGCACGATCAGCAACAACTCTGGCTACCGGTGGAAGGTCACGATTTACAGCCCGGCACCATGCTTTCCCTCGGTATCCGTCCGGAGCATCTGTTGCCCGGCGAGCATGCCGAATACCGCCTGCGCGGCGAGGTCAGTGTGGTCGAACAGCTCGGCAACGAAACCCAGATCCACGTGCAGATGCCGAGCATCCAGCAAAACCTGGTGTACCGCCACAACGATGTCGCGCTGGTCGAAGAAGGCTCCGCCATCGAAATCGGCCTGCCGGTACACCGCTGCCATCTGTTCCGCGAAGACGGCACCGCCTGCCGCCGGTTGCATAAAGAATTGGGCGTCTAGCCCTTAGCTGGCCCGGAACCCTCGCTCATCTCCCGGGCCATCTCAACGCCAAGTGCAAGGAGAAAAACTACAATGATGCATCATCTGCAAAAACTGCCGCTGGCTCTGGCCATTGGTGCGGTACTGACCTCCGCCTCCGCGATGGCGGTCGATTTCCACGGTTATGCGCGTTCCGGTATCGGCTGGACCAGCGATGGCGGCGAACAGCAGTGCCACCAGCTGGCCGGCGCCGGTGCCAAATACCGTCTGGGTAACGAATGCGAAACCTATGCCGAGCTGAAGCTGGGACAGGATCTGTACAAGGAAAATGATCAGGTCTTCGCCCTAGATACCAACGTGGCCTACTCCGTTTCCCAGCAGAACGACTGGGAGTCCACCAGCCCGGCATTCCGTGAAATGAACGTGCAGGGCAAGAACCTGATTGCCGCACTGCCGGGCGCCAACCTGTGGGCCGGTAAACGCTTCTACCAGCGTCATGACGTGCACATGATCGACTTCTACTACTGGGATATTTCCGGTCCGGGTGCCGGTCTGGAAAACATCGACCTGGGCTTCGGCAAGCTGTCTGCCGCCGTTACCCGTGATACCGAAAGCGGCGGTTCCACAGCATGGATTGATGGCAAAGAAACCACCAAAGACACCAACAACGATATCTTCGATTTGCGTTTAGCCAGCCTGGCCACCAACACCGACGGTACGCTGGAACTGGGTGCCACTTACGGCCACGCCAACACTGCTGACGGTTACGAGCTGGCGGACGATGCCTCTGAAAGCGGCGTCATGTTAACGGCCGAACACACCCAGAGCATGCTGAACGGTTTCAACAAATTCGTGGTGCAATATGCGACCGACGCCATGACCTCCTGGAATAACGGCCATGCCCAGGGCGCCTCCGTCAACAACAACGGCAGCATGCTCCGCGTCATCGATCACGGTGCCATCAGCCTGAACGACAAGTGGGATCTGATGTACGTCGGTTTGTATCAGGACACCGATCTGGACAATAACAACGGCAGCACCTGGTACAGCGCCGGCGTGCGCCCGATGTACAAATGGACGCCGATCATGAGCACCCAGCTGGAAGCCGGTTATGACCATGTCAAAGATCAGGCCTCTGACGAAACCAACAAGCAGTTCAAAGTCACGCTGGCGCAGCAATGGCAGGCCGGTAACAACCAGTGGGCCCGTCCAGCGATCCGCCTGTACACCACTTACGCCAAGTGGGACGAGAACTTCAATGCGGGCGCTGCCGCGGATGACAACCAGCTGACCTTCGGCGCGCAGTTCGAAGCCTGGTGGTAATGGTTCTGAGCCGGCTCGGTTGAGCCGGCTGTTTGCTTTGCTGTTATCTGAAATAAGGTCGCCTTTATGAAATACACCACGCTCGCCTTTTTGCTGTCCCTGACATTCGGTGGTCTGGCCACACCGGTTTTCGCCGCAGAAGATAACCAGACTGCGCCGGCCATCACGGCATCGCATCTGCAAGCCATTCACTGGCAACCGGTTCAGGCCGGTGAAAATGCCGAATTCGACATGGATGCCTCAGGACAAACCATCCCCCTGAACCAGATCAGCGGCAAAGTGCTGGCACTGCAACTGCCGGCAGGTCACGGCACGCTGACATTGCGCTTACGCAGTCTGCTGGATGGCAAACAGGTGTTCGCACCTAACGTCCTGGTGCTGGATCAGAACCAACAACCTGCGGCGTTTTACTCCAGCAACCAGTTCAGCTATCAACCCGCGTCGCTGCTAACCGCCGATCGGCTGGAGGGCACATTGAAACTCGCTCCCGCACCGGACCAGAAAAGCATTTATCTGCTGATCTACACTACCCCACAGGATGTGGCGCAACACACCACATTGGAAGGCGCCGCCAAGGCATATGCCAAAGCTACCGGCAACCAGCCACCGAACATCCCCGATCCGATCGCGCAACACAGTACACAGGGCCATCTCAGCCTGAAAATCACGGCGGAACGGAATAACGATGCCGTCACCATTGGCAGCGGTCACCCGGATGCCACCTCCGCAACCGGACTGGCCCTTACGCCGGCAAAAGCCGGAACGACCAAAACTGCCATGAAGCCATTACCGGATACGGAACACTATTTTAACCAGCAGATCGAAAAAGCCGTGAAACAGGGCAACCTGGCGCAGGCCATGACACTGGTTGAGGAAGCAGAACGACTGGGTTCCACCAGCGCACGGCCAATCTTTATTAACAGCATTCAGCCCCGCTCATAATGTCGCATCTGGCCTGATGTGTATCAGGCCTCTTACGAAAACCGCTTAAACTTCGCAAAAAAGCACCTTTGTGATGTTCACACCCGACAACCGCAGGCACACTCTCTGATCTCGGCCAACCGCATAATGTCGTAACAGGAGTCTGTGATGGCGGGTGTAACCCTGCGTAATGTCTGTAAAACCTTCGGCGATGTCACCATTTCCAAAGACATCAATCTCGATATTGAAGACGGCGAGTTTGTGGTTTTCGTCGGCCCGTCCGGCTGCGGCAAATCCACCCTGCTGCGCATGATCGCCGGGCTGGAAGATATCTCCGCCGGCGATCTGTTGATCGGTGACCAGCGCATGAATGACATTCCGCCCGCCGAACGCGGCGTCGGTATGGTGTTCCAGTCGTATGCTCTTTACCCGCATCTCTCCGTTGCCGATAACATGTCTTTCGGCCTGAAACTGGCCGGCACCGGCAAGGCCGAGATCCGGCAACGGGTACAACAGGCAGCCGAAACCCTGCAGCTCGACCAGTTGCTCGATCGCCAGCCCAAGGCCCTCTCCGGCGGACAACGCCAGCGGGTTGCCATCGGCCGCACCCTGGTCGCCGAACCCCATGTTTTCCTGCTGGATGAACCGCTCTCCAACCTCGACGCCGCCCTGCGGGTGCAGATGCGCATCGAACTGGCTCGCCTGCATAAGCGCCTCGGCTGTACCATGATTTATGTCACCCACGATCAGGTGGAAGCCATGACCCTGGCGCATAAAATCGTCGTGCTGGACAAAGGCCACATTTCCCAGGTCGGTAAACCGCTGGAGCTGTATCACTACCCTGCCAACCGTTTTGTCGCCGGTTTTCTCGGCTCGCCGAAAATGAACTTTCTGCCCGTCACCGTACTGGCCGCAGAAAGTGAACGGGTACAGGTGGAGATCGCCGGGCAAACCGTCCTCTGGCTGCCCGTGGATGGCTCGACCGTCTCGGCCGGCGATCAGATGACCCTTGGTATCCGCCCCGAACATCTGCTGGACGCCGACAATGCCACTCATCATCTTTGCGGCGACATTCAGGTGGTCGAGCAGCTCGGCAACGAAACCCATATTCATCTGCAGCTGGCCGGGCAGGATTCCGCGCTGGTGTACCGCCACCATGATGTCGCCGTCGTCGAAGAAGGCACCGCGCTGAACATCGGCTTGCCGGCAGAACGCTGCCATTTATTCCATGCCGACGGGCGGGCCTGTCCGCGGCGATATCCTGAGCGCGGCGTCTGATACGGAAGCCGCTGCAGTGCGGATTAAATATGGTAAACTGCCGGCATATTCCCGGACATGCCCGGGCAACATTGGATAACGTCTGCGAGGCGATAGCACATGATCATCGTAACTGGTGGCGCCGGTTTTATCGGCAGTAATCTGGTAAAAGCATTAAACGAAGCAGGTCGCAAAGACATCGTGGTGGTCGACGATCTGACTGACGGAACCAAGTTCATCAATCTGGTCGACCTGGATATCGCCGATTACATCGACAAAGACGAATTCATTGCCCGCATCGTTTCCGGTGATCATTTTGAGGAATGGGGCGGCATCAGCGCCATCCTGCATCAGGGCGCCTGTTCTGCCACCACCGAGTGGAACGGCAAGTTCGTCATGGACGTCAACTACGAATATTCCAAAGACCTGCTGCATTACTGTCTGGAATACGGCGTGCAGTTTATCTATGCCTCCTCTGCCGCCACCTATGGTGGTCGCAACGACAATTTTATCGAAGAACGTCGTTTCGAACAGCCGCTGAACGTGTACGGCTACTCCAAGTTCCTGTTTGACGAATATGTGCGCCGCATCCTGCCGGAAACCGATCTGCAGATCGTCGGTCTGAAATACTTCAACGTCTACGGCCCGCGGGAACAGCACAAAGGCAGCATGGCCAGCGTCGCCTTCCATCTGAACAATCAGGTACTGAAGGGCGAAAACGTCAAACTGTTCGAAGGCTGCGATGGCTTCCCGAACGGCGGTCAGACCCGTGACTTCGTCTACGTCGAAGACGTGGCCAAAGTCGTGCTGTGGTTCCTGAATCACCCGGACAAATCCGGCATCTTCAACTGCGGCACCGGCAACGCAGAACCGTTCCAGAACGTCGCGGAAGCAGTATTGAAACACCACGGGAAAGGCGAAATCGAATACATCCCGTTCCCGGATCACCTGAAAGGCCGCTATCAGAGCTTCACCCAGGCCGACCTGACCAAATTGCGCGCGACCGGCTGCGATGTTAAATTCCGTACCGTCGCCGAAGGTGTGGCTGAATACATGGCGTGGCTGAACAAATAAACGTTCTCCGGCTATTAACCCAATAAGCAAATCCAGAAGCATAGTCTTACTCAAGACTATGCTTAATTTTTATGCGGAACACACATGCCAGTAAGCAGTGAACAGATAAAATCCCTGATAATTCAAAGTTGTTATCTTTTGTTCGGTGTACTCTGTATCAGTACGAGAAGTGGCTACTCTTACGCGCCTGCGGTACTGCTGCTTATGTCATTGCCCCTGCTTTTCAGGAAACGGAGCTATCAGATGCTGGATAAAAACAGCTGGTTACTGTTTGGCATTCTCCTGATTTATCCGCTGATCCACGGTCTGTCGATTCTCACCGATGGCGGAACACTCCGGGAGTTTGACCGTCCGAGCAAAGTCATCATGGGTGCGGCGGTCTTATTGTTCTGTCTGCGCAATCCCCCCCGCTTCAAATGGCTGATGACAGGGATCGCGACAGGGGCCATCACCGCCGGCGGCCGGGCATTATATGATCGCCTGGTAACCGGTTACGGCCGGGCCTTTGAATGGATGGTGCCGATCCAGGGCGGCGATATCAGCATGACGCTGGGATTGATCAGCCTATGTGGCGTGATGTGGAGCATAAAAACAGCCAACCGGGGTCTGACTGTCTATTTTGCGGCAGCATCCGCGTTTGGCGTGCTGGGCAGCATCCTTTCCGGCTCCCGCGGTGGCTGGGTATTATTTCCGGTGATCCTGTTTGTGCTCTACCGTATTTTCAGGGACTGGTTCTCACCGAAAGTAAAACTGGGTATGAGTCTGGCGCTGACGTTATTAGTCATCTTCTGCCTGACGCCACAAAGTGGTGTACCCAAACGTATCGAAGCGGCGAAAAGCGATATCAGTCTTTATTTTTCCGGAAAAAATAAAAACACCTCGCTGGGACACCGTTTTGAAATCTGGAAAAGTTCGGTCGACAGCTTCCTGGAAAAACCGCTGTTTGGCTGGGGTCGCCATGGTGTGCGCCTGTCACAGGAACAGCAATACAAACGAGGCTTGATCACCAAGGAAGCCTACGATTTTAACAGCCACGCTCACAACCAGTTCCTGGATGAAATGGCCAAACGAGGCATCATCGGGTTAGGCGCTCTGCTGGCACTGCTGCTGATCCCGCTGTATCTGTTTAAACAATATCTGAAACCGTCATTTGCACCGGAAGTTCGCACATTAGCGGCCGGTGGCGTTATAGTGGTGCTTTCCACGATCGATTACAGCCTGAGTCAGGCCTTTTTGTACCACAGCTCAGGCATCGTGTTTTATTGTGTTTCGGTCATATTCTTATATTCCGCGCTCCGTTCTCAACAATTGATGACAGACAAGAGCTTACTGTAATGTCAAATATGCTTATTATCGGGCCGGCCTGGGTCGGCGACATGGTGATGTCACAAAGTCTCTATATCACCCTGAAGCAACAGCATCCACACATGAAACTGCATGTTATGGCGCCCCGCTGGTGTCTGCCCTTGCTGGCGCGGATGCCGGAAGTAGATAAGGCGATAGAAATGCCGTTGGGCCATGGCGATTTCAATCTGGCTGCGCGCTGGCGACTCGGCCGTCAACTGAAAAACAATAAGTACGGCCAGGCGATCATTCTGCCCAATTCGCTGAAGTCCGCCCTGATCCCGCTGTTCGCCGGTATTCCACTGCGTACCGGCTGGAAGGGTGAATCCCGCTACGGTCTGCTGAACGATCTGCGTCGCAACAAAGAAAGCTTCCCGCTGATGGTCGAGCGTTACTGCGCATTAGCCTTCCCGCACCGGAAAATGCATTCTGCCAAGGATTTACCCGCCATACCGTATCCATCCCTGCAAGTCGACACCGCGCAGCAGACCGCCGTCAAAGAACGGCTCTCTCTCACCACCGAAAGAGCGGTTTTAGGCTTATGCCCTGGCGCCGAATTTGGTCCGGCGAAACGCTGGCCGGAACAGCACTATGCGGCGATCGCGCAACGCTGGATTGAGCAAGGCGGTGATGTCTGGATTTTCGGTTCCGCCAAAGATCAGCCCGTTGCCCGCGCCATCCACGCGCATCTGACGCCAGAGCAGCAGGCACATTGTCATCTGATCGCTGGCACCACCAGTCTGACCGAAGCCCTCGATTTACTCGCTGCCTGCCATAAAGTGGTGAGCAATGACTCCGGTCTGATGCATATCGCTGCTGCAGTCGGCACCCCGCTGGTCGCAGTTTATGGCTCCACCTCTCCCGGCTATACCCCGCCGCTTTCGCAGAAGGTAAAAGTGGTGCAAACTGACATCAGCTGTCGTCCCTGCTTCAAAAAGCAGTGTCCGCTGAAGCATCTGAAATGTCTGACCGAACTATCACCGGACATGGTCTGGCAGGCATTAGCCGCGTTATAAGATTCATCACAGCAGAAGGAAAAGTCACATTCTGCTGTGGTGATTTCCCTATTCATCCTTTGTAAAGCATAATATCTGCATATTCCGCCCAAGCGATAACACTATGCCTTTGTTTCTCCGCGCGCCTGAAGCGCTGTGTCTTATCCGCCTTTCTGCGATTGGTGACTGCGTACACGCCGTGGCCATGGTGCAGGCCATCCAGCGCCAGTGGCCGCAGACTAAAATCACCTGGATCATGGGCAAAGCCGAAGCCAGCCTGCTGCATGATCTACCGGGCGTTGAAGTCATCATATTTGATAAAGCCGCCGGGCTGCGGGCGTACACCTCCATCTGGCAACAGCTACGTCATCGCCGTTTTGACGCGTTATTGCATATGCAATCCGCGCTCAGAGCCAGCTTACTAAGCCTGGGTATCAAAGCCGGTAAAACCCTTGGATTCGACCAACAGCGTGCAGGGGATGGTCAGTCGTTATTTACTAACCACAAAGTCCCCTCACCACAGTCACCGCATGTCCTGGATGGCTTCATGGCCTTTGCCGCTGAATTGGGCGTGCATGATTTAACACCGCAATGGCATATCCCTATCACTGAAGCCGATCATGCTTGGGCAAAGCAAACCGTCAGCGGAGAAAAACCAACGCTGCTGATCGCGCCCTCGGCCAGTAAAGCCTATAAGAACTGGACCCAGGAAGGCTATGCCGCGTTGGCTGACCATGCTGCAACACAAGGATTCCATGTGATCCTGTGCGGAGGTCCGGCTCTTCAGGAAAAACAGTTTGCCGAAGCGATCTCGGCACTTTGCCAACACAAACCGGTTAATCTGGTCGGACAAACCACCCTGAAACGCTTACTGGCGCTGATTCAGCAGGCGACCGTGGTTCTGGCGCCTGACACCGGACCGGCACATATGGCGACGGCGGTCGGCACCCCGGTCATTGGTCTCTATGCGCACCACAATCCGGAAAGAACCGGCCCCTATTTCTGCCGGGCTTACATCGTCAGCGTATATCAGACGCTGATTGAGGCGCAGACCGGAAAACCCATGGCGCAGTTAGCCTGGAGAACGCGGCTAAAACAAGCCGACGCCATGCAGCACATCCGGATCGCTGACGTTAAGCAGCGTTTTGATGAAGTGGCCGCAAAAATCAAAGAGAGCCGAAGCCATGAATGAAGATGTCCTCATTTCCGCCATTCTGATCGTCAAAAACGAAGAACAACATCTGGCAGCCTGTCTTGATACGATTAAAGACTGGGTCAGTGAAATAATCATTCTCGATTCAGGCAGTACGGATGACACATTGAAAATAGCCGAACGCTATCAGGCAAAAGTGTATCAGGACAGCGACTGGCAGGGTTTCGGTGTCCAGCGGCAACGCGCTCAGCGTCTTGCCAACGGAACCTGGTGCCTCTGGTTAGATGCTGACGAGCGTGTCACACCGGAGCTGCGGGAAGAAATAGAATCCGTTATCGCCAAACCCGCTGATAACACCGGTTATTCGATACCCCGCCTGAACTGGTACTTCGGCCGCTATATCCGCCACTGTGGCTGGTATCCCAAACCGGTTCTTCGCTTATATCCCAGAGTTCTGACCACGTACAACGACAGCTACGTCCATGAAAAAGTGATTATCCCGCAGGATATGGCGGTAAAACGCCTGAAAAACGATCTGATCCATTATCCCTACAAAAGTCTGCGGCATCATGTTTCTAAATCCTCCGGCTATGCCCATGACTGGGCCCTGGCCAAATATCAGCAAGGGAAACGTACCACTCTTCTCGCTGCCTCCATGCATTCCCTGCTGAGATTCTGCCGGATGTATTTTTTCCAGCGCGGCTTGCTGGATGGATCGGCGGGCTTCCTGTTATCCGTGATCTCTGCTTATTACACCTTTCTGAAATATGCCGAGTTATGGGTGATGCAACGCAGTACACCCAAAGGATCACCGATGACACCGACCATCATGCATGTCAACTTAGCGAAAGGCTTCCGGGGTGGAGAACGACAAACAGAGTTATTAATCAAAGAGCTGGCACAGCATGGCCTGAAACAGTATCTGGTCTGCCGGGATAACTCGCCGCTGCGGGAGCATCTGAAAGGCGTCAGCAATCTTGAGTTTATTGCCGCCAACCATCAGTTGATGGGGCATTTTGCTACTCACCCGAAAATAGACCTGATCCATGCGCATGAAGCAAAGGCCGTCCATTGGGCATGGATTGAAAACCGCTTGCGAGGTACGCCTTATATTCTGACCCGCCGGGTACCGCAGCCAGTAAAACAGAATTTATTCAATAAACTCTGCTACAAACAGGCCAGCCAGGCGGTAGCCATCTCCTCGCCAATCGCCAATTATCTTGCCGGATTGCAACTCACTCCGGTCACAACGATCCCCAGCGCATTGGCGCATCTGCCTCATCACCCGGAGATCAGCAAAAAGATCCGCCAGCAGTATCAGGACAAATTTCTGATCGGACATGCCGGCGCATTAGTTGATAAGCACAAGGGACAACGCGAAATCATCAAGGCAGCCGTGCTGCTCGAAAATAAGGTGCCCAATATTCACTTTATTATGTTGGGTGATGGTCCGGATGGTGAACAATTCAGGGAAGAGAGCCAGCATCTGCGCAATATGGAATGGTTAGGGTTCAAAAAGAATCCGGGTGACTATTTTGCCGCTCTGGATCTCTTTGTCTTTCCATCCCGAAATGAAGGCTTGGGTTCGACCCTGCTGGATGTGATGGATTTCAGAGTACCCATCATTGCCAGTGATGTGGATGGAATCCCGGACATCGTAAAACATGAAGAAACCGGCCTGCTCATCCCGGTGAACAATGCCGACGCCTTGGCTGAAGCCATCCTCCGTTTGTTTAATAACAAGCCATTAAGAGAAGGTCTGGCGATAACTGCCAAAGAAAAACTGGATAATTTCACTCCTGCCTCCATGGCAAAGCGTTACCTTGCGCTTTATCGTTCACTACTTTAAAAAACTGAACTAGGCAGCGATGATTGATAACACTATGGGATCTGACAAATTGAGTAACGACAGCATGACAGGCATCAATATCATTTACCATACCATCAAGCCTGGTGGCGGTATGGAACGATATGCATTAGATCTCATAGAAAACCTGTCCGCCAGAAATATTCCTTTGCGGGTTATCGCCCGTAAAATCAGCTGGCCAGGAATTGCCCCATCTAGTGTAGAATTTGTCAAAGTTCCTGATTTCACGCCATTTTCCAGAATCAACAAGCACCTGTTTGATATCACCGCATTAAAATATATTAATAATGCGTGGCCAACTATTGGCCTGACACGTGTATCAGGTCCAACCGATATCGCGGTCGTTGGCGGTACCCATAAAGGTTTTTTAAATGCGGTAAAAAAGACACATCATGGAATTTTTGATTATCTGACAATAAAGAGAGAAACTTCTTTTTATAAACACGCAAAATGTATCGTTGCTCATTCCAGACAGGTCGGCCAGGAAGTTATCGATCATTATCAAATCGACAAAGATAAACTACACATTATCTACCCGCCAGTCAGCTTCAGTTCCTTTTCACTAGATGCGAGAAAAGAGAGAGCACAAATAAGAAAAGAACTGGGCATTCAGCATGACCAGATCCTGCTTTTATTTCCATCGAATAACCATGATCGGAAAGGGCTGGATCTCATACTGGGTGCACTGGAAAAAGCGGATAAACGTTTTGTTCTGGCAATTGCCAGTCGGAAAGCAGTCACACATCCGCGAGTCATCAATCTTGGTTTCCGTAATGACATGCCTGCGTTGTATGCAGCAGCAGATGCCGCCATTCTGGCGTCAAAATACGAACCTTTCGGACTGGTAGGACCTGAAGCTGTGCTATGCGGAACACCTGTTATATTGGCCAATACCGTAGGCGCCACTGAGGTTATTGCAGAACCAGCCTGTACCCGCTTCCAGCGCACAACTGAATCACTGACAGAGGCACTGGAAAAATTCCTCCGGATGCAGAAAAATGCGCCGCTGATTCTCTCGCAACCGGATCAGTTCATGCCACAAATTACGGATGTCGACCAGCACTGCAGCGAGTTATTGAAACTCTTAAAGTATAAAGATTAAAACCGTCAGAAAGGTGATTAAATAGCAATATAGCCTTTCTGTCCCCATCGGATCAGTTTCTGTTCTGTTTCCAGATTCAACTGCTCAAAAAAGACAGCATCCGTCATGCCAAAATTGTAAATACTCAGCACAGACAAATACATTGCTTTCAGCTCATCATTACTGAGCATCTCGACCTGAGCTTTTTTTGCCGTCATAAAGAGATGCGCATTAAGATTCACAATATCACGGAATTGTTTTTGGGGTTTATTAGTTATGTTATCCACGTCAATGAGAGAGACGGATATTTTTTCATCCTGGACATCCACAATAAACCCGCCAAAATTCATATCCCCATGAGAAAAACCCTTAGAAAACAATTCTGCGATTAAAGCACCTATTTTTTTAAGTACGGTATATCTCTGACTTTGGTTATGGGAATTCTTTATGAAAAATTCTTCTGCATCAACACCCGGTATTGCCTCATGAACCACCAGACTACGTAAGCCACCCAGATAGGACATGGCTAAGACAGGTGTCGCCGTTGAAACGTTCTCATTAAGCAAACGGATACTTTTTTTATAGCCATGAATACCATGAGAATAACGAAAAAGATGTTTGAAATATTTAAGCGGATTGGAAAAAAAATAAAGCTTTATATAGAAAACCCGTTGTTCGAAAGAATAACAATAAACAGCTCTATTCGCTGTTATCTTGATCATTCTGAATGTGTCTGGATAATGCGCAAGATCATTCCGCACCATTGCATTCATCTGGGCGATGAAAGAATCGACAACATTCGCTTCATTATTAATAAACTTAACAACAAACATTTCGTTTTCTATTACACTTTATTGGAGTCGATAGGAATGATTTTAATAACAATAATCATACATACAAAAGGAATTTATGATTATTTTATAAACAGACACGCAGGATATTTGGCATTACGGTTCTGCTGAACATCCTGAATCAGGATGTAAAACAAAAAGCCCTGAGCAGTTGCTCAGGGCTTCTCTTTTTCAGTGGCGGAGTGGACGGGACTCGAACCCGCGACCCCCGGCGTGACAGGCCGG
>NZ_JACHGR010000010.1 GCF_014202415.1 Tolumonas osonensis | reverse complement strand
GTTGTTGATCCCGTCAAGGTCAGACGCTTTGCACAAGCCTTAGGCATCCATGCGAAAACAGACAAAATCGATGCGGTGTTGATAGCTCGATTTGCAGCAACCATGAAGCCTGAAAGTAAAGTGATCCCGGATAAGCAATCCAGATTAATCAAAGACCTACTAGTTCGTCGTTCTCAACTGATAGAGATGAGTACGATGGAGAAGAACCGTCTGCAAATCATGCCAAAAGAGCTTCACAGCTCAATCAAGGCGATGCTGAAGATGTTCGAAAAACAACTTGAAAGCCTGTCTGAGAAGATTGAACAGCTTATCCGCCAGAATCAGGAATGGCGCATGAAAACAGAGATCCTGATGAGCGTTCCAGGTGTTGGGAAAATCCTGGCGTATACGTTGTTATGTGAATTACCGGAGCTTGGTAGCCTGAACAGTAGGGAGATCGCAGCCTTAGTCGGATTAGCCCCATTCAACAAAGAAAGTGGTCGAATGAAAGGCAAACGAAGTATCCGGGGAGGAAGACCTCGGATCCGAACAATCATGTTTATGGCGATGATGTCATCAATCCAATGTAACCCGGTATTCAAACAAAAATATGAGCATTTAAAAGCTGCTGGTAAATTACCGAAAGTAGCGTTGATAGCCTGTATGAGAAAACTGATCGTTATCTTAAACACGATGATAAAAAACCAGCAGCAATGGCAGTTAAATTAGTCGAAAATAGTTGACGAAGAACCACAGTCACTTGTTAGTTTTTTCAATCTTGGTGGAAAAATCTGATTCTGGAACAGGCAAAAATTTTTACACCTACCGTAAATTTTTATATCGAGTCAGGTTAATTTACTAAAAACGACTATCGTCGTCTTTCTACATCAGCTAAAACCCTTTCCGCCCAACTCTCTAAAGCATCAACGGGGATATTCCCAGCCTGAGCACCTTGATGCTGTGGATGATTCGTTCCCTTGTGTCCTTTTTCACCATACAAATCATCAAGCAATTTAGTTGGCCACGAAAGTCCTTTTGAAATAATGCCTTCCCGTATAGATTTGAAATCCTCTAACCAGGCTTTATCGCCAGCACCATATAATATTTTTGTTGAAATCATTTTTTCACCATCTGATGTGTCGATTTCAAGCAATCTGACAGTGACCTTTGGTGTTTTGATTTTTACGTATTGGATGACTCTCTGGAGACCATTAGCAAGTAGATGTTTACGCGAACGACCAACCTGTGGCAATTCAATCATCTTAGAATCAAGCTTTGTGCAGCCATGCTTATGCTCCAATATTTTCAACATATCATTGAAGCTCTGAAAGCGGCTGGCACACTCTTTCTCTTTATCAGAGAGATCTTGTTTACCGCCGACATCAGCACTGGGTAATGTTCCACCTTGATATGCATCACCTGTGCTTACCTTTTCTCCTGCTAATATGCCATGTTCACCGTTTTCACTAACTTTGGTGATTTCTTTTTCTTGTGTTTTTTTTGTCACTGAACAAGGTTTAGTGAAACTAACCCATAAACGACCATCGTCTAAAATAATGGTGTTGTTTTCATCTGATGCAGATTCAATATCATCAATGCTTAATTCATCTGGTCTGAAATGCCATGACTGAGCATCATCACCGTCTCCCTCAAGAGCTGTGTGCTCTTTTGATTTTCGTCGGATAAATGAAGGATTATGAAACTGAACACTGTCAGGCATTTCACTATCAATTTCGACACCGATAATTTCATGAACCAAATAAGCTTGTTGTTTATGAGACATTTTCCCTTTGACATGGAATATCCAGTCCGTCATATCTGGCGGATCAAAATTAAACGTCCATCGCTCCCAAGTTTTATCGCTTTGCCGTTCTTTATCTAACCGTCGGTAAATACTTTCAAATGATTGCAATACAGCCTTATTCGTCAGCAGCCAAGCAAGGATCATTCTCGTACCATTCTGATCAAAAGCATCTAATGGAAACGTTGTTGTTTTTAATACATGGATATCAACGTGCCCCTCTGGATTCTTCGGTCTCACATCAAATTCTAAGGATAAACGTGTCGAGCCCATACAGGCTTTGCACAGATACGAATCGATCAAGAAGATTGCTTTGGCTAGTTCTAATTGAGGGATGTAAATAGTAGGCTGATTACGTTGTTTAATTTTAAAGGCTTTTTGCGTCCCTTCAGCCCGCACAATCGACTCATAATCACTCAGCTCAGAAAAATCACTGAGAAACACAGATTCAATTTGATGTTTTGGCCTCAAATGAATAATTCTGTCCGCGGATGAACGATCAGGCGTCGTTGCATTAATTATTTTATCTCGACTAAGCAATGGCAAATTAGCGAATCGAGTAAATTTTTTATTCTGGATAGGACTTCCGAATACATTGATTTTCCAATCCTGCGTACCAACCTTTTTAAATAAATCGCCAATATGAACGATACGAACATTTTCATTAAAACCTTCTATCGGAACCATAACTTCTCCATTCATAAATAGGTCAGTGAATCTAAAATTTTCATTGTATCTGGTGTAATTCGTTGATCGCTTAGTCCCACACTTCGAAACAAACTCCAACGTTTTATTTCCATGTGTTTTTCTCTAGATTCCACAATGAATTGAGAGATCCGTCTTAATTGATATTCTGTGACTGACTCTGTATATCGGGCTAAAAATTTTTGGGTCAGTGGTAGTTTGTGTAACTTTTTTGCGACCGAATTTTTATGAGGTAATTGATTTAGAAGCCATGAAGCAGACATCCGTTGCTGTACTGGATGAGCTTCAGATAACAGATGAATCCTGATTAAATCCTTCACTAATTGCCGGTCACGCAAATGCCAATCAACTCGCTTGTTAACCGTTTCAAAAGGTCTTTTTTGCTGCTCATTAAACGCAAGCAACCAATCCCGATCATGACGGTAAAGCCACGCATATAAAGCGCCACCTGTCGCTTGATGTCTGGCCTGTTTCACTCCATGTCGTAAAACTAATTCTTCCCATTTTTGGCGATAAGCTCGGCATTCATCTGATATCGAAATCGCATTACCAACGCTGGATTGACTCTCGTTGATCACTGTTTCAGGAGCATATCGACGGACTTTAATGAAGATATCCAAAACAGACAGTGTTGGAACTAACGTTTGCCACACGATGAGATGCTCTAAGAAGCTGAACGATTTTCGATGTTTACGAAAAATAGATCTCAACCAAAAACTGTTACTTTGTGATTGATTCAATAATCCTTTGTTTTCTAAATAAAGACTGCCGAAACGAGAGCAGACTAAGCTTAAAACTTTCTCATGATCAACCTGTTTACCTCTAGCACATCCACACTCCGTAGCAATTTCATGATAAAAATGCGTCCATTGTTCAAAGGTTGGTGATTGTTGCGCGGGTTGATCAAGAAGCTCTGATGCCGCCTTAGCTAGACTGAGATCATTGGCAACGAATTTACTGCTTGTCTGCATGGAGAAATATGCAGAATTTAAAGGTAGGAACTGATGCCGGTGCTCATCGAAATAAATAGACGTCTCTATTAAACAATCATGCTTAGGACACACTGGTAATTCAGGCAAAAACCAATCACGTTGCCAATGATATTCACCATGGGTGCGTAGTTGTCGTTCCATACAAATAGGGCAGAAACGAAAAGTCCGGACAGATTTAATTCTTGATGCAACAACACCTAGCATCAAATGGACCGCACCATCAGCTTTGCCAGACATTCGTTTTATTGCTCGTTGCCGTAAATGTTCTGGCACAAAAGGAGCGTAAAGTGGAAATAATGTGTGTTTGTACACCAATGTTTCTAAATCATATTTTCCTGTCTCATTTAAAAGCAAAACGATAGATTGCAAGTGACTTGGTAGATCAAGTGTGGCAATCACCTTTCTATCGGCAAAGATCTCATCTAACAGTTGTTTGGGACTTACCAGGCCATAATAAACTCCAGCTCTTGCAACAGAACTGTAAATCAGCTCATTTGGATGCGGGGCTGGTAATTTCATTCTGCTATCCGGCCTTTTGCAAAATGTCGCTGAGTTTTAATATATATCCTGCTTTAACCATCTCATTGTAAATTGCTGTTGGCTCGGAGTTTTGCGCATACATGTACCGTAAACTTTCAGGTTTCAACCTATCCCAATCTTTTAATTTTACGATGCTTGTTTGTTTTTTGGGCTTGGCTATTTCAGGAGGAGTATCGACATCGGCAACTGGTGTCATTAACCATTTTAAAATGATTGGAAGTAATTGTTGTCGGGTTAACTGTGGATGCTGATTAAATGCATTACGGATCGTTTTAACCAATAATGTAGAATCATAATCATCTTGCAGCATCAAATAGATACGTTGTTCATCTTCAGTTGGAAGTGCTTTCATCGCGAGACTTGCAGGCGTTTCTTGCGAGATTGAGGCAATTTTTTGTTGTAATTGAATCAGCTTCTTGTCTATTTCAGGAACCATAAGATCAGAATAACGAGCAATACGTTCAGGAATACCAGAGCGTAGTGCATCCAGCATCGGATGAACCGGTATCAGTTCATCGTCATAAACTTGCTGTAGCAACCCTGTTGTGATCCGTTCTTTACCTAAGGCCAATGCTCTTAATTGCGCCAGAATAAAAAGCTTCACCACGATATCCATGACCCCTTGGCTGAGATCAAACCATAGAGCACGTATATCATCAGAAAGTAATAAATCGCGCTTTTGCAGTAGTTGCAGTTTCCAGAGATTATTTGTAAACGCGCCCCATTCGGGATTCGGTGCCCCCTTGGCATATTGAGACATGGGTTCCCAAAACATTGATCCGAAGCCAGCACCACGTCGTGCAGAACGCAGATCAGCTTCGAAGATATCACGCGCTTTGGGTGTTCCAATCAGCATCACCGGTACACCGATTGTATTCACCATCGTGACAAAGAAATTCAACATTTCCTGAGAGCCACCTGATTTTGAACGGCTGAGATGCTGAATTTCATCAATAACTAGCAGTCCTAAGGCATGCGCATTCGCAATCTGAGCCATCAAAGCCAGCATGGTTTCAATACCATGCTTTTTTAATCCATATCGTTTTTCGTAATTTTCACCAAGTGCACGATCTAATGCCCTGAAAAAATTAAGGCAAATTTCTTTCAATGACCCATTATGAGAACAGTCGATTTTAAGATAGACAACCTGCTCAAGATTCATATCAGGATGGTAAATCACTTGAGGGTACGCGGATAAAATACGTTTTAATGAGGTGGTTTTTCCACTACCGGAACAACCAATCAAAAGCATACTCTGAGCAGTCGAACCGACATCATCATATCGAAACGCAGACAGCTCACCACGCTGAACCCGTTCATATCCATTTTGGAGATGTCGCTGTAGCATCCCATTCTGGGGATTGCGTCCCACATATCCGCCCCTGATCATGATGGAAACTCGTTCGTTTAACGCCATATGCGAACTCAGTGGCTGAAAAAAATCGTCCTGAATTCGACAAATATTGTGTGCCCGAATAACTCTCGATTGAGCCAAATCCGATGCTTCAAATTTCAACGTTGATTTCAGATCAAGCGTCGCATCATAAGCATCCAACAGTGGTGGTAATGCTTCAATGAGTGGGTTTGCTTTATAAGCTTCAACACCAGTATCTTTGTAAATTGCTGTAATACGCGATGTTGTCATGTTTATTCATCCTCATCCGTTTCAAATAAACCAGGGATAAAGAATGGATAGCTATAATCATCCTCTGAATTCTGAAGTGGGATCACTTCAGCAATATTCTGTTCTGGCTGAACTGTAGTGGATTTTGTTCTTTGTTGGCGCTCTTGTTCACGGGCTTCTTTTTTATTAGAGCGAATTTGTTGAATTCGCTGTTGATTTGATTCTTGAATATTTGGTAATAACTTCTTCGACTCCGTAATGACGCCTTGAATAAAATCATCCAATTCCCGACGATGTACATCCTCATCAAATATTGCATTTGCCTGAGAATGTTTCTCTTCTTTTTGAATATCCCAAACTTGCCAGAATGTCATGCCTCTGAATCGTCGGCTTTGTTCTGTCAGCGAACAAATCCAATAGCTTCGACTACCAGATTGCGGAAACAGATAAATCGTATCCGCACAACTAGGATCATACGCAGCCTCTAGTTTGTCTGGTCGATTTACCTCCTGACTACGAAGCAACCACCCCTCACGTAACATCTCTGAACTGGTGTAATACATGCCCCAGAGGCAAACACCAGATGTCGAAACACTCACTTTTTCCCGAGGCAACACTGCAATTCTAAGGAATTCAGGATCAACAGTTCGTAACCGGCCCGTTCTGTTTTGCAGGCCCCAGTGCCATAAATAGATTGGTATTGAAGGCATATCTATTGGCAAATCAGCATCACGATCATATTTGGTTAGAACATGATGATTATTTCTAAAAAGAATCGTTCTGATGATAATACGAGCAAAATCTGAGATTGTTATGGCTGCATCCAGCCGATAATCTCGTTCACCATGCTTTTTGATTTTATTTCCAACCACAACACCAGGTGCATAAGGTTTAAATTCTGCTTGTAGCGTTTTAAAACAGCGTTCAACAATCCCTTTTGCATCACCTCGTCTGGGTGGTGCGCTTTCAATACGAACATTGAATGTACTGATGAGTGAGTCCAATTGATTACTCATCAACTCGCCTCTATCGGCTAAAACAACATCAGGTAAACCGATACACGGCCAATCCTCCACTGATATATTCAGTCCAAGAGAATGACATATTTCAGTTTTATCAATGCACGCATTAATGAATGCCTGCATTGCAACAACATAGGATGGATTATCAAACCCGATATAAAATCCGACAATCATTCGGCTAAAAACATCAATGACAACGTAAAGTGTTGGTCTACCAACAATTTTTCGTCTGTCGTCATCCGCAACTAAATAAATGTCTGCAATCGTTGCATCAATTTCATACCGACTTCCTGGACCAAATGAGGCTGCTGTTGCAGTACCTGTAAGTGGCCTAACATCTTTTTTATATATACCCTCATCAGTTCTAGCCTGAACTCTTGCTGATTGGTCATATTCTCGCTTGTAAAAATATTCAAATTGCCTACGTGTTGGTAAATTTTCTTTACTAACATCAGGATAATATTGAATAAATTTATTTTTAAAATCGCGGAGTGCTTTGGCAACACTTAACTGAGTAGATGTCAGTAACTTTTCTTCTATAGTCACTCGCATTAATCTTTCTATGCTTTCGTCTATTTTTATTCCTACGCTATCACCATATTGACGTTTTCTACCGACTTTGTTGATATTCGTTGCCGCTCTTTTCTTATTTGGAGCACCCATATTTTTGAAATCAGGAAGCAATGCATTTAACGTTTGCCCTCGTTGCCAATATTGTCTTAATAAACGATAAATATTGGCTTTGGTTGCTATGCCAGTTTGCTCTACATGTTTTATGCGCTGTGCGCGCACAGTGGTTTCAAAACATTGATCATCAAATATAACGGGAGATATAACCTGATATGCATATTCTCTTTTTTTAAATGCAGCCGAATCAACTAACGGCTCTTCATGAATCAAATAGGCATACGGATCTTGAGAACGGACCAATCGACCATTGTCCATCCACTCAACAAGTTGTAGATGAAGAACTAATTTTGGAATGCCTTTATTTTCATCAATATTGATCCAGATGATTTCACTTTGATGTATGTGCAAAATTCGATAGCGGACATCATCAAAAGACAATACTTCATTGATTTTCCACATAAAGAAACTGCTCCATACCATTCAATTGCATAAATTTTATATCTGCGATTTTTAATTGATGAACAGGTTTTCTGATATCAAAAATAGCGAGTCTATTAGCCATAAGAAGTCGCAGATCTCGAAGTGATTGACCAAGTTCGAGTTCATACGCTAAATCAATGTGTTTACAAGCTTCGATGATTGAGAACTCGGAGAATCTTGCGATAGCAGCAGGCAAAAAAGCCATGGTCTCTGAAATTTGTTTAGTTGATGTAATGTCATCTATTTTTACGGAGTAAAGCCATTCAATGTTTTTGCGAATTTGCACATCAATGTCTTGTTCAGTAATCGTGACCCACGAAATCCCTTTTTGTTGCCAATAACAACGCTCTAAATCAAGTTTCTCAATGTTTCGTGGATCTTTGAAGGATTCCTGATATTTCACTTGAACGGCAAACTGAGTCTGAAATGGCGCTTTCGCATCAATCAGAAAATCCGTTGTCATTACCAAATCAACACCCTGAGCTGAGGGATGTTTTATTCCTTCTCTCTGAGCAATGATACGAGTGTCATCGCGTATCAAAGGAAATTGTTCTCGAATATCTAAAACACTTTCCGACCAGTCAAATAAGAGAAATGTTGCAAGTTCCAGGTCAGACAATAAATGATGAATACGCTTTGTTTTGTGAGAGAAAATGCGATGTGATCGCCCATCAGAAGGGACATCCTGAACACGTAGCCATGGCTGATACTTTTCGCCATAGCCTTGCCCGCGACCATCCTTGATCCGCTGTTCAATCAGCTTTTCAGATAAGAAGTAATTTTTACGTGCCATAAAAAAGTCCAGAATGCTTTTTAATCAAGCATAGCTGGACTTTTTTAGTTTTCAAATATAATGTCAAGTTTACAAATATTTTGTCAAAGTTTACGAATTTAATGTTAAGTTTAAGAAAATAATGTCAACCAACAATTCCCTGGCTTTATCAGTGGGCAGTTATTCTACAGTAACTGATTTAGCGAGGTTACGAGGCTGATCCACATCGGTTCCTTTGATTAACGCAATATGGTAAGCCAGCAACTGCATTGGTACGGTGTATACAATCGGTGCAATAATGTCAGCCACACTTTCCATCGGCATAACCCGCATGGTTTCATCACTGCTGAAACCAGCTGCCCGATCAGCGAAGACATACAGCAAACCACCACGGGCACGCACTTCTTCCACGTTGGATTTCAGTTTTTCCAGCAGTTCGTTGTTCGGCGCAACGACGATGATTGGCATTTCACTGTCAATCAGTGCCAGCGGGCCATGTTTCAGTTCACCGGCCGCATATGCTTCCGCATGGATATAGCTGATCTCTTTCAGCTTCAGTGCACCTTCCATCGCGATCGGATACTGATCGCCACGGCCCAGGAACAGACTGTGCTGTTTGTTGGCAAACTGCTCAGCCAGTGATTCGATCTGTTTATCCAGTTTCAGTGCCTGCTCAATCTGCGTCGGCAGAGCCTGCAGGGCACTGGCAACACAACGTTCATCCGTTTCAGACATCTGGCCGTTGCAGCGGCCAATGGCTGTTACCAGCATCAGCAGACCAGCTAACTGAGTGGTAAAGGCTTTGGTAGACGCCACACCGATTTCCGCACCCGCACGGGTCATGAAAGCCAGATCAGATTCGCGTACCAGAGAAGAACCTGGCACGTTACACAGCGTTAGGCTGGCCATGTAACCCATCTCTTTCGCCAGACGTAACGCCGCCAGCGTATCTGCGGTTTCACCGGACTGAGACAGTGTGATGATCAGGCTGTTCGGATGCACTACGGATTTGCGGTAACGGAACTCAGACGCAATTTCAATATTGCAGGAAACGCCTGCCAGAGCTTCAAACCAGTAACGAGCAACCATACCGGAATGGTAGGAAGTCCCGCAGGCTACGATCTGCACATGTTGCACTTTCCCGAAGATCTCACGGGCATGTGTACCGAACGCTTCCGGCACAATGTGGTTACCCACCAGACGGCCTTCTAACGTGTTGATCAGCGCCTGTGGCTGCTCAAAAATCTCTTTCTGCATGTAATGACGGTAATGACCTTTGTCACCAGCATCATGCGAAAGCTCAGATTCGATTTCGGCACGTTCAACCGGCTGGCCTGCCAGGTTAAAGATTTTTACCTCTTTGCGGGTCACTTCCGCAACATCACCTTCTTCCAGGAAGATGAAGCGACGGGTTACCGGCAACAGCGCCAGCTGATCAGAGGCAATAAAGTTTTCACCCAGCCCACGGCCAATCACCAGCGGAGAACCGGAACGGGCCACGACCAGGCGGGAAGGATCACGACGATCCATGATCACCGTGCCATAAGCGCCACGCAGTTCTTTTACTGCTGTCTGTAATGCCTGCAACAGGCTGTCGGAAGTTTTCAGGTAGTGGTGCACCAGATGCACAATGACTTCAGTGTCAGTCTGGGAGACAAATTCGTAACCCAAACCCTGCAGTTTTGTGCGCAGTTCCTCATGGTTTTCGATGATACCGTTATGTACCACTGCCAAGTCACCATGTGAAACATGCGGATGCGCATTGATTTCAGATGGTTCACCGTGGGTTGCCCAACGGGTATGCGCGATACCAATACCACCCGCCAGCGGTTGTGCATCCAGTGCGGCAGCCAGTTCCTGCACTTTGCCCAGACGACGTACTCGTTGCAGCTCGCCCTGCGGGCCGATAATTGCGACACCCGCTGAATCATAACCGCGGTATTCCAGACGACGTAAACCTTCTACCAGAATTTCAGCAATATCACGTTGTGCAACAGCACCCACGATTCCACACATATAACGATCTCCAAATGAAGTCTGTTGTTACTAAACAGAGCTTTAAAGTAAGTATGCAGTAAGGCATGACTAATAAGCAGACCGGTTGCCGCCAGGATGCGGCCGCCGAGCTTACATGGATGTATTTACCGCGTGTCTGCGCTTAGTCATGACTTACAGCCGATATTCAAGTATTAACCTGCGCGCAGATCACCTGCACACCATGCTGTTCAATTTGTTGCTTCAGTTCAGCGCCGATACCGTCATCGGTGATAAGGGTATCTATTGCATCCCACGGTAATTCCAGATTAGGAATCCGTCGGCCAAATTTTTCAGAATCCACCATAACAATGACTTCCCGGGCTACTTCCGCCATAACCCGGGACAGGCCGACCAGCTCATTAAAAGTAGTGGTACCCCGGCTCGGGTCGACACCATCGGCGCCGACAAACAACTGATCAAAATCATAGGAACGCAACACCTGTTCTGCGACTTGTCCCTGGAAGGCTTCAGAATGAGGATCCCACGTACCACCGGTCATTAATAAGGTGGGTTCATTTTCCAGCTCACGCAATGCCTGTGCGACAGTCAGCGAATTTGTCATCACCACCAGCCCCCGTTTTGTTGCCAGTAACGGGATCATTGCGCCGGTTGTACTGCCACTGTCGATAATGATCCGGTTATGGTCCCGGATATGCTGAACCGCGGCCTGAGCAATCGCCAGCTTTCGTTTCGAAACTTTAGCCGGCACTTCTTCCGCCAGAATTTCAGATGGCAACGGAATCGCACCGCCGTAACGACGCAACAGCACCCCACTTCGTTCCAGCTCGGCCAGATCTTTACGAATTGTCACCTCTGAGGTTTCAAAACGCTGAGACAAATCTTCGACACTCACTTCCCCCTGCTCGTTTAGCAGGGAAATAATGGCATGCCGCCGTTGTTGTGTGTTTCGCTTGATCATCTTCAGGTTTCGATTCGAAATTTAACGAGCAGTATATTCTTACAAAAAGAAAGTTCAAGAGGATGGAACAGTTTCTCTGACAGAACCAAAAGAGGAATAAACACAAAGGCCCGCACATTGTCGGGCCTGAGGTACATATTAAGACTTTTTATTTCTTTATCTTTACCGGTCGTTGCCAACCGGTAATGTGGCGTTGTGGAACTCGGGTGATCACCAGTTCATCTTCACCTACATCACGGGTAATGGTACAGCCCGCGCCCAGCGTAGCTCCTTTGGCGATTTTAACCGGCGCTACCAGCTGAGTGTCAGAACCAACAAACACATCATCTTCAATGATCGTTTTATGTTTGTTCGCGCCATCATAGTTGCAAGTGATAGTACCCGCGCCGATGTTAACATTGGCACCAATCTCACTGTCGCCCAGATAGCTCAGGTGACCCGCTTTGGAGCCCAATCCCAGTTTGGCATTTTTCAGTTCCACGAAATTACCGACATGCGCCTGCGCCGCTAATTCAGCGCCCGGCCGCAGACGGGCAAATGGCCCGACAGTACAACCTTCAGCCAGTGTGGAACTCTCAATAATCGAATAGGGACTGATAATACTATCGTCAGCAATGCGGCAATCTTTCAGGATACAGCCAGCGCCAATCTGAACCCGGTGTCCCAGTTCAACATGCCCTTCAATTATCACGTTGGCATCCAGTACCACATCTTCACCACAACGCAGGGAACCTCGCAGATCAAAACGGGTCGGATCCAGCAGGGTAACGCCATCCAGCATCAATTGCTCGGCCGCTCTTTTCTGATAGAAACGTTCCAGTTGAGCCAGTTGCAGACGATTGTTGGCGCCCTCCACTTCCTGTGCACAGGATGGTTGTGCCGTCTGGATCATGCTACCTGCGTTATGCGCGGCTGCGATAATATCGGTCAGATAATATTCACCTTGTGCATTCTTGTTGGTCAGGCCGGATAACCATTGTTTAAGCTGTCTGGCCGGCGCCACCAGCACACCGGTGTTCACTTCACTGATTACCTGCTGCTCTGGTGTAGCATCCTTTTGCTCAACAATGCCAACCACCTGTCCGGCAGAGCGCAGAATACGACCATAACCAGTCGGGTTCGCCAGCGTGACTGTCAACAAGCCCACACCATCGACAGGCTGAATATTCAGTAATGACTGTAAGGTAGTCTCGCTGATTAGTGGTGTATCACCATAAAGTATCAGCACCCGGGCATCATCCGGGATCGACGGCATTGCCTGCGCCACAGCGTGACCGGTACCTAATTGTTCTGCCTGCAGCACCCATTCCACCGTTGCGTCATTTAACCGGGATTGCATGACTTCACCACCATGCCCATACACCAGATGGATTTTCTCTGCATTCAAGGCATGAGCGGTCTTAATGACATGACTAACCATAGGACGACCTGCGACCGGATGCAGAACTTTAGGTAAAGACGAACGCATGCGGGTACCTTTACCCGCAGCAAGAATGACGACATGCAGAGACATAACGAACCTCAATCGATACAGATGCCCGTTATTCTAGAAGAAAAAGGATGGCCCGGAACAGAATTATCCAATGCAAATTAGCGAGACCAAATCTTATGCCCACGCCACAGATCCAACCCTGTCAGATTTCTTTGTACGGCGGTGATGAAATGAATGCGCAAAATATAGCGCATAGTGTATCTTATTTAACCGTAGTCAACTGACAACCAATACCAATAAAAAATACGGGATAACAACACCATGCCTAATTTTTCTTTTCCTCAGGAAGAGCAGAACTTCCGTATCCAGAATTGCAAGACGCCTCAGATACTGGCGGATCAACTGGCGATATTATGTGCTGCTAATAACTTTGAATATTACCAGTTATGCCTGACTCTCCGTCGCGGTTTACAGCAAACAGACCTGACCCTGTTGATGCAGGCACCGGAACATTGGGCTGAACACTATACTCAAAATACCACCATACAGAACGACTCGTTGTATCTGCGGGCACAGTCGCAAAGCAGACCCTTGTTCTGGCAATGTGAAGCCAAGCCGGAGCACGAGTCTTTCCTGCCGATGGAGAGCTGGCGACAATTCGGAATGGAAGAAGGAATCGCGTTGCCGTTGCATGGTCCGGCTGGTTTTTGCGGCTATTTTGCTCTGAGCCGCCATAAAAGAGAGCCGATTCGGCTGCAGGACTTTTTCCACTTAAGTTATCTTGGCCATATTCTGCAGGAACAGGCAATTCCGCTATTTTCTCCGGAACAATCCGGACTGTCATGCCGGGAAAAAGAATGCCTGTTCTGGGTAAGTGAAGGTAAAACCTCATGGGAAATAGCGCAGATTCTGGGGATCACAGAGCGGACAGTAAACTTTCATCTGAATAATGCTATTCGTAAAAGTGGCTGTAAAAACCGCTATCAGACCGTTGCCAAAAACATCATTACCGGTGAACTGGTGCATACCATGAACCGGATCAGCCTGACTCATCTTATCCAGTATCCGCAAACCCTCTCCGCCTGATAACAGCAACAGACGCCGCATCATGTGGCGTCTTTGTTACAAACAACTGGGTATAAATGTTGCTTCATTATTTCCAACTAATTTGGAGAGAGTGTAATGACACGGCAACTGACCTCAGGCCAGCCAGCGTTGCTGGGAGAATTAAAATTATGCACCGAAGTGGGGCCCACCCTGGGGGATAGTCGGATCCAATTACTGGAAGCCATTGAAAGGCTCGGCTCTCTCTCACAGGCTGCAAAATCCATCCCGTTATCTTATCGTTCAGCCTGGGATGCGCTGGATGAAATGAATAATCTGGCAGAACAGCCATTGGTCATCCGGACTGCCGGCGGTAAAAACGGCGGTGGAACCCAGTTGACGGCTTATGGCAAACAAACCGTCGCTTTGTACCGGGCACTTCAGGCGGAATATCAGCAGACGCTCATTCGTATCCAGCAACAGTTGCACAACACTCCCTGTCAGCAGGGTGACACGCATTATGACATTTCCCAATTTCGTCGTTTATTGCGGCGTATCTCAATGCGCAGCAGTGCCCGCAACCAGTTTATCGGCACTGTCGTTGCACTGCGCACAGCGCGGGTCGATTTTGAAGTCACATTACAACTGGATGACGCCGTACAGCTGATTGCGGTCATCACGCGGGAATCAGCTGAAAATCTGGGCATCAGTTTAGGTCAGGAATTGTATGCACTGGTGAAGTCGTCCTCTGTCATGTTGGTCACCGACAGGAAACTGAAATTATCTTCCCGCAATCAAATATGGGGAAAAATCAGCAAAATCCATCGCGGCCCCGTCAACAGTGAAGTGCTCATCAGCTTGCCCGGAAATAAGACCGTCTGTGCCGTCGTCACCACGGAAAGTATCAATGATATGCAACTGACCGAGGGACAGGATGCATGTGCTGCGTTCAAAGCGTCTTCGGTGCTGCTCTGTGGTTATACTGGCTGACAAAGAGATCGGGCACACCATCGGCTGCACGCGTAGACCTGCCCCGCACTGATCACTGCCGGTAGTATCTGACTTGAACGGTCGGGTTTATACTAACCGCTTATATTTTCAAGGAGCATTCGTTATGTCGCCAAGAGACTGGGGATTTGCCTTACTTATTGTCTTCGCCTGGGGTTTCAATTTTGTTGTCATTCATTGGGGACTGGATGGATTACCGCCTTTACTGCTTGGCGCTCTGCGTTTCACTCTGGTCGCGTTTCCGGCCATTTTGTTTGTGCCGCGCCCCAAAATTGCCTGGCGCTGGTTACTGGCATATGGCCTGACCATCAGTTTCGGCCAGTTTGCATTCCTGTTTACCGCCATGAAAGTGGGCATGCCGGCAGGCATTGCTTCGCTGGTTTTACAGTCGCAGGTATTGTTCACACTGCTGTTTGCCGCCTTACTGTTACACGAACACTGGTTGCCTCATCAGCCTGTCACCCTAGGTATTGCCGCACTGGGATTGTGTCTGCTGGCTACCCAGCAGGGACACAGCGGAATGACACTGGCCGGGTTTCTGCTGACAGTGACTGCGGCAGCGTGCTGGGGTGTGGGCAACATCATCAACCGCTATATCACCCGGCAAGGTTCACTGAATCTGCTGAGTCTCGTCGTCTGGAGTGGCTTGATCCCTCCTGTTCCTTTCGTCCTGGCCTCATATTGGCTGGAAGGGCCTGACTTGATCGTAGCAAGCCTGCAAAATATTCAGCTACATTCCATTTTGTCCGTCGTTTATCTGGCGCTGGTTGCGACGCTATATGGTTATGTTGCCTGGGGAAGACTGTTACGCAGTTATCCGGTGGCACAGGTCGCACCGCTTACCCTGCTGGTCCCTCTGGTTGGTCTGTTGTGTGCCCGTATTTTCCTGGATGAACAACTGAATCTCTGGCAATGGTCAGGTATTTTGCTGGTCTTAATGGGATTACTGCTCAATATATTCTGGCCTCGATGGTTTACTCACCGGAAGAGGCAATCCGCGGACCAGTTATAATAAAAGAATGTAAAACTCCGCCGATACCCTGCCGGCAATAGATATGATGTCCACGAAGAAGAGTGCGGAGCTGATTCGTGACATTAACCAAAAAACGATCATTATTATTTCTATTGCCGTTACTGGTATTAGCAGCAACATTCGGCATAACCACCCGGACAGATCCTGTCGAGTATCTAACTTCACCGGTACTGCATGGCAATATTGAACAAACGGTATTAGCCAGCGGAACATTAAATGCCGTGAATCAGGTAAATGTCGGTGCGCAGGTTTCCGGCCAGTTAAAATCGCTCAAAGTGGCTTTAGGTGATCAGGTCACGAAAGATCAGCTGATTGCCGAAATTGACCCCATACTGCAACAATATACACTGCGTCAGGCCCAGGCTGATCTGGATAGCGTGAAGGCTCAGAAACAGGCCAAACAGGCTCTGCTTCGTCAGTATGAGCAGGCTTACCGCCGACAACAGATGATGTGGCAACAGGATGCCACCTCCAAAGCCAGCCTGGAAGATGCCGCAGCCTCTCTGGATACAACCCGCGCCGCCATCAACCAGCTGGATGCTGAAATAAAATCAGCACAGGTCGCTGTCGATACAGCCAAAGCCAATCTGGGTTATACCCGCATCAACGCCCCTATCAGCGGAACCGTTGTTTCTGTGGTGACCAAGCAGGGACAAACAGTCACCGCGAACCAATCGATACCGACCATTATCAAATTGGCCGATCTCGATACCATGACCGTCAAAGCCGAAATCTCAGAAGCGGATGTGATCAACGTGAAACCCGGCATGAAAGTCTGGTTTACCACGCTGGGCGAGCCGGACAAACGCTATTATGCGACATTAAGGGCTATCGAACCGGCATCCACCGCGGATAGCAGCGATGATGACAGCTCATCCAGCAGCTCCAGCTCATCAAGCTCATCCTCTTCGTCATCCAGTGCGATTTATTACAATGGCTTATTTGATGTCGCCAACCCGGATCACAAACTGCGCGTGTCAATGACGGCACAGGTGACCATCATCACTGGCGAGGCAAAGGATGTATTGCTCGTACCCGTCGCGGCCATCGAAAACAACGAACGGCAGCAAGCCACTGTCCGCGTCCTGGAACAAGACCGCGTGATAAATAAAATCATTCAGATCGGTTTAAAAGACAGCCTGAATGTTCAGGTCATTAGTGGTCTTAATGAAGGTGAGCAAGTGATTCTGGGAGACAGCCAGAGCAGCGCAGCCACCAGCAGTTCCGGGCAAATGATGCCTCCTCCACCCGGGCCTTAATGATGACTGAGCCAACACCATTAATGGCGCTGAAGCAGGTCAACCGCCATTTCCAGAGTGGCGATGATCGCCTTACCGTACTGCACGAAGTCAGCCTCAAAATCCATGCGGGAGAGATGGTGGCGATCATCGGGGCTTCCGGTTCAGGCAAATCAACACTAATGAATATATTGGGATGCCTGGATCATCCCAGCAGTGGTGACTATCTGGTTAATGGCCAGAGCACAGCGACGCTGAACAGTGATCAGCTGGCCGATCTGCGCCGGGACTGTTTCGGTTTTATCTTCCAGCGTTACCATCTGCTGCCTCATCTGAGAGCCGCAAGTAACGTAGAGATCCCGGCGATATATGCGGCAAAGCACAAACATGAGCGGCTCCAGCGGGCCAATTCTCTGTTGGAACGTTTAGGACTGGCCGACAAGCAAAATAGTCGTCCGGGTCAGCTTTCCGGCGGACAACAACAACGCGTCAGTATTGCCCGCGCATTGATGAATGGCGGTGACGTCATTCTGGCTGATGAACCCACCGGTGCCTTGGATAGCCAAAGTGGCAAGGAGGTGATGCAGATCCTCCGGGAGCTTCACCAGCAGGGCCATACGATTGTACTGGTTACACACGATCAGAATATTGCGGCACATGCGGAACGCGTTATTGAAATCAGTGACGGGCATATCATTGCGGATCGTCGTCAGACAGCTTGTGCGATTGATTCACCCCGGACTGAAAAACAGTTCACGATGCAGCCTTCGGATCAGCAGTCAGCCAGTTGGTGGAGCCGGCAATGGTCACGATTTTCCGAAGCCTTCACAATGGCCTGGATTTCCATGCTGACCCATAGGATGCGAACCTTGTTAACCATGCTGGGTATCATTATCGGGATCACCGCGGTGGTCAGCGTCGTTGCGGTCGGTCAGGGTGCCCGTAACAAAGTCATCAGCGATATCAGCTCGATGGGAACCAATACTATCGATATCTATCCCGGTAAAGACTGGGGAGACAGAAATGCCAGCGCCATTCAGACACTGACGCCCCAGGATTTGCCTTTGCTGAACGGGCAGGTTTATACCGACAGTGTTACCCCCAGCGTCAGTACTACCGCCTTGGTTCGTAATGGAGACAAAGCGCTCAGTGCCATGGTATTTGGTGTTGCCGGACAATATTTTCAGGTAAAGGACCTGCAGATGGCATTTGGCAAATCCTTTGATCAGAAAGCGGTTGAGCAGTTGGAACCAGTGGTAGTGATCGACCATAACACACGACTCAAACTCTATGGGGAACGCATCAACCCCGTCGGAAACGTACTCCTGCTGAATAATCTGCCCTGCCGTATCATCGGCGTCACGGCAGAAAAAAAGAGCACCTTTGACACACAAAACCTGAATATCTGGTTGCCCTATACGGCGGCGATGTATCGCTTGATGGGACAGCATTATTTCAGTTCTGTTTCTGTTCGGATCAAGGAGGGCGTTTCCAGCAGTGTTGCGGAACAGCAGATTATTAAACTCTTAACCCGGACCCATGGCCGGAAAGATTTCTATACCCGTAACAGTGACAGTATTTTGCAAACGATAGAGAAAACGACGGCTACTCTGACACTGTTGATCTCATCCATTGCCGTGATTTCGCTGATTGTGGGTGGTATCGGGGTGATGAACATCATGCTGGTGTCCGTTACCGAACGAACCCGCGAAATCGGGATCCGCATGGCGGTCGGCGCTCGTCAGCAGGATATTCTGCAGCAGTTTCTGATCGAGGCGATCATGGTCTGTCTGCTTGGCGGCACGCTGGGCATTGTCTGTTCGTTTGGTGTCAGTATTATCTTCTCCATGCTGGTCAGCAGCATGCAGATGGCTTTTTCAGTCTGGTCACTGATTGCCGCGTTTTTATGTTCATCACTGATTGGTGTTCTTTTTGGCTACCTGCCTGCCCGCAATGCCGCCCGGCTTAATCCCATTGAGGCCCTCGCCCGTGAATAAACGTTTGTATCTCTATCTTTCGTTCTACCTGTTAGCGGCCTGCAGTCAGCACACTACGCCACCACCACAAGACTTGTCGCCTGCTGTTCCAGCACAATGGAAGGACGGCACATTATCGGCCAACGATATCCTCAAAGAAGAACACTGGTGGCTGACTTTTCAGGATCCAGAACTGGATCGGCTCATCCGGCAGGTACTGGGAAAAAATAACGATTTGGCGGTAGCCGCATTAAAAGTCAGACAGGCTCGTCTGAATGCAGGCCTCACGGCCACCAATCTGACACCGGATGTGACTGCCACTCTCGGCGCAGAAAAGCAAAAGACCTGGCAGGATACCGCTGCGGATAATGCCAATACGACCACATACAGCACGGCCCTTTCCCTGAATTATGAGCTTGATCTGTGGGGAAAGCTGGCCGATGAACGGGCTGCTGCCAATTTCGAAGCTGAGGCGACAGCACAGGATCGGCAGGCAGTCGCATTGTCACTGATTGGCACGACGGCAACCCTCTATTGGAAACAGGGTTATCTGAATGAGCAAATCCTGATTAACCAGCAGAGTCTGGAATATACCCGACAGGCATTAAAAATAGCGGATGCACATTATCAGGCCGGAGCTAACAGCAAACTGGATGTCTTACAGGCTGAACAGAGTGTCGCCAGTCAGCTGGCCAGTCTGGAAGATCTCCTCAGGCAAAGAGAGGAAAACCAGAATGCACTGGCCATTTTGCTCGATCAGCCGCCGGGAAAAGGTTCATCCCTACCGAACTCGCTGCCAACGACCCCCATACCGGAAATCCCGGCCGGTTTACCGGCCGATGTCCTGGCACACCGACCTGATGTGAAAGCCGCTGAGTTACGGCTACGTTCTGAATATGCGACCCGGCAGTACATAGCCAAAAGCTACTATCCGACATTCAGCCTGACCAGTGCATTAGGTACCAGCAGCGGGCAGTTACAGTCCGTTTTGCACAATCCGGCCGGCAGCCTGGGTGCTGGGCTCACACTGCCTTTTGTCGAATGGCAGACGACCCGCCTGAATATCGCCAAGCAACAGGTTGTCTACGAACAGACGATCCGCAATTTCCGGCAAACGTTCTATACCGCCTTATCCGAAGTGGAGAATCAGTTGTCCGCCCGTCAGCATTATCTGAACGCCGCTTCACAACTGACACATGCATTAGCGTTAGCCCGGCAAACAGAACAGATCACCGCCGTACGCTATCACGCTGGCGAGATTGCAATGCAGGACTGGCTGGAACAGCAGGAAAACCGCCGTAGTGCCGAAAAAGAACTGTTGCAAAACCGTTATCTGCAACTCACCACCCAGATGGCGCTGTATCAGGCGCTGGGCGGTAATCCGGCCTTGCAGCAGGATTGATGTTTTATTCCGAAAAGACAGGTACTACGGTGCCTGTCTGGCTGATGCGGGACGCTGCACCAGCACTTTTTTCTCCCAGCGACGGCTACGCCAGCGCCAGAACATCGTGAGTCCCCGCACCCATTCATCCACAACGAAGCCGCACCAGATCCCAACCAGTCCCCAGCCCCAGTGGATACCGCACAGATACGCCACCGGGATAGCAATGCCCCACATGGAAAGCAGTGCCATCCGGAACGGGAACCGGGCATCACCCGTGGCCCGCAATGAACTGATCACAATAATATTGAAGGTACGTCCCGGCTCCAGAATCAGGCTCAGCAAGAACAGCTGACCGGCCGTCGCCAGAATGATGGCATCCGAAGTAAATAACTTCATCAGGTAAGGGCCGGATATCACGACCAGCATGACGGATAGCACCGTCACCACCAGCCCGATCTTCAGACTGCGCATCAGACGGTGATAGGCCTGATCCAGCTCCCCGGCACCAACCAGATGACCAATCATGATCTCGGTACCCAGGCCGATCGCGATCCCGAATAACATCACAAACAGACTGATCTGAAAGAAATAAGACTGGGTTGCCAGCATTTTGTCGCCAAGCAGCGCGACAAAGGACGTGATCACCATCATTTGCAACATCCACGACAGATTTTCACCGGCCGCCGGTAAGCCGATCTTCATGATCTTGCGAATGATCTCAGTGGAAAAACGGCAACATTCACGCCAGCGCAGTTGTAAACCGATACGCTGACGAATCAGCCAGACCAGCAACATGACGCCCACAATACGTCCGACTACCGTCGACCAGGCCACACCGCCGACCGACATCTGCGGCAAACCAAACCAGCCATAAAGCAGCAGGGCGTTGCCGACCAGAGTGACCAGATTGACTATCACCGTGACATACATGGCTTCCCGGGTATGTCCATAAGCCCTCAGGCTGGCCGCCAGACAAAGCGCAATGGCTTCCGGCAGCAGACACAACGCAATAATTTGCAGATAGATATGCCCCATGGTCTGCAGGTTTTCAGGCATATTCATCAATTGCAGGATTGGCGTCGCACCGAAAAATACCCCGAGTGCCACAATTAAACCGATTAAGGCATTAAAACCAACCGACTGCTGTACTACTTTTCTGGCAACATCCCGTTGTCCGGCGCCCAGATACTGGGTGATCACGACACTGGAACCAATACCCACAAAGTTGAAAAGCGTAATACTGACATCAAAGAACTGATTCCCCACGGACAATGCGGCCACGGCCTGATAAGAAACGTGGCTGATCATGAAGGTGTTCAGTGCCGCTGTCAGAAAGTGCAGCGCCAGATCAATAAATAATGGCCAGGTTATCTGAAACAGTGACTGAGATCGGACGACAGATACAGAACTCATAGTATGGAAAAGTACGGCGAGGAAAGAGGAGTTGATTAGACGGTTTTTTAATGGAAAAAACAATCCGCCATCTGTAAAGATGATTCCCGTTTTCTAAGATCTCTGGAAATGCGGACCATCATTGCAATAGCCCGCATTGCGGAAAATCAGCCGAGTTTTTGCAGATGTTTTTCTGCAATCGCCTGTACTTTCCCTACCCGGCGACGATATTTTTCTTCTGTGTCGCCCAGATATTCGGTCGTCATCCAGGTTTTCACGATTTCCATCGCAATGGCTGAGCCGATAATCTTGCCGCCGATACACAACACATTGGTATCAGAGTGGGAACGCGCCAGATTGGCACAGAAAGGATCCTGACAAACTGCCGCGTAAACACCATAGATTTTGTTGGCAATCATGGCACTGCCATAACCCACGCCATCAACGAAAATCCCGCGATCCGCTTTACCTTCACCCACGGCTAACGACGCCGGATAAACCGTATCAGGTAAATCGCAGGCGTCTTCACTGTGCGCTCCGAAATCCAGGACTTCATGTCCCTGGTTCTGCAGATAGGTCTTGATCTCTTCTTTCAGAGCAAACCCTGCATGATCACTGGCCATTGCTATCTTCATATTACGCTCCATACCTGTACTATTCAGAATCAGACTTTTTCACCATCAGTAACCGCTCATCCGGCATGACTGCGCACTTTCAGACGACGCGGAATAACATCAACGCCCGGCTGGTAATGATGTTCTGTGGCTGCCAGCGCCAATGCCAGCGCCCGATCAGCAATCAGTGAAAATTGTTGCGGCAAGGCATTTACTTTAACCGGCAGAAAATCCAGTAACTGGTTATCACCAAAGGTAGCTAACCGCAGTTTCTGCATCAGCTCCGGATATCCCTGCAAGGTATCAAGCACCCCTTCCAGTAGCACATACGAGGTTGTCACCAGCGCTTCTGGCATCACACCTCTGGCGATCCAGTCGGCACAGATCCGGGCACCTTCACTACGGCTGAAATGTTCACCATAAGCAATCAGCGGTTCCACCGGGATATTGGCCGCGCGCAAGGCAGCACGGAATCCGCGCTCACGCTCACAGGAAATTCCCAGATCGGCCACGGCACCCAGCAAACCGATACTGGCAGGCAGTGGTGATAATAAAGAATTAGTCAGTTTGATCGCGCCGTCCAGATCTTCACTGATGACAGAGGCAAATTTCTCGTCATCCAGCGCACGGTCAATCGCAATCACCGGCAAGCCTTTCTGCTGCAAACGGGGATAAAAATCGTTATAAGGATCCAGTACAGTAGACACCAGCAAAGCATCAATACGGCGCGAGATCAGCATTTCAGCCAGCGCTTTTTCTGTTTCCGGATCATCATCCGAACAGGTGATGATCAGTTGGAAACCATGTGCCCGGGCCCCCGCCTCCAGCAGTTTCGCCAGACGGGCATAACTGGTGTTCTCAAGATCAGGCAGGATAAAGCCAAACAGCCGGCTACTGCCCAATCGCAGCGCTGTCGCGGCCTGATCAGGCTTATAGTTGTACTGATTGACAACCGCCATCACCCGCTCACGGGTTTTTTCACTGATACGGTGTTGTTCAGCCTTGCCATTCACCACATAGCTTGCTGTTGTGCGGGATACGCCCGCCAGACGCGCGATCTCTTCAAGCTTCATTGGGGACCTATCTCGTTTGCTATTGCTGTATATTGTGCACTACTTCAAATTACTGGTGATTATACATTAACCAGCTCTTGAATATCTAGCTGAAACGATACAGCATATGAACTGAAACGATTAATCTATTTTTTGGCAAAACGAGAGTTGCAAACTTACTACCCAAGGTTGCAGCAAATAGATCAGAATATGGATGGGTGAATCGTTTGAGTTCTACGATTTGTTCTATGTTATATATCTGACACAACTATAAGAGAGGTACACGCCATGCTGACACTGGCGGAACAAGATATCCAATTGGGGGCTAAAGCCGATGACAAGCAAGGTGCCATTCGTATGGTGGCACAGAAGATGGTCGAGGCGGGGCTGATCGAAGCACCTTATGTTGATGGGATGCTGCGTCGCGAGACTCAGAACTCCACTTATCTGGGTAACGGTATTGCTATTCCACATGGTACCACTGATACCCGTGAACAGGTCAAACAGACCGGTGTTCGTGTATTACATTTTGCTGACGGCGTTAACTGGGGTGATGGTCAGATTGCGCATGTCGTTATCGGTATCGCCGCCCGTTCAGACGAACATCTGGGCATTCTGCGTCAGCTGACCCGTGTTCTGGCTGACGATTCTGTTGCTGATTATATCAAGCACTGCAAGAGCACTGCTGATTTAGCTAAATTACTGAGTGGTCAGAAACCTACTCCGACACTGCTGTTAGATAACAGCACTGTACAACTGCAGGCCTCTGCTCAGGATATTCTGGGTCTGCAATCAACCGCCTGTGTATTACTGCAAAACGGCGGCGCACTGGATGCAAGCGGCACTTCCAATATCCAGGCTTCCTCTCCGGTATGGATGGGTCAAGGTCTGTGGCTGGCTCGCACCAATGTTGGTGTCAAACGCACTGCCGTCTCACTGGTTCGTCCTGCAACGCCGTTCCAGCATGCTGGTCAGCCTGTTCAGGGTCTGCTGCTGATCGCCGCACAGGATGCGCTGCATAAACCTGTCTTAGAACGTCTGGTCGATATGATCAGTGAACAAAACGTCGCTCAGCTGTGGTCTGCTGACAGCATGAAAGCCATCAAGCTGCTGACTGAGAAACCGATTGAAGGTCTGGAAGGTACATTCACTATTACCAATCCGCACGGCCTGCATGCCCGTCCGAGCGCGACACTGGTTAAAGTCGCCAAAGAATTCCAGAGCGAAATCTGGGTTGCCAACCTGGACGGTGATGGTAAATCCGTCAACGCCAAAAGTCTGATGAAGATTGTCAGCCTGGGCGTGAAGAGCGGCCATCGTCTGCAATTTATCGCTAAGGGCGATGATGCGCAGCAAGCTATCGCCAAAATCGGTCAGTCCATTGCCGAAGGTTTAGGTGAGGGCCCTGGCCATGAGTAAGCCTTTACTGACTGTAACCCTTAACCCTGCGCTGGATTTAACCGGTCATATCGGTCAAATCCAGGTTGGCAGCGTTAACGTGGTTAAATCAGGCAGTCTGCATCCGGCGGGGAAAGGTATCAACGTTGCCCGTGTGTTACGCGATCTGGGAGCTGAAGTTGCCGTTAGCGGCATTCTCGGCGCCGGAAACCAGCAGGCTTTCCGTGATCTGTTCAAGCAATACGGCCTGACTGATCATTTTATGGCTGTACCGGGTGATACCCGTATTAACGTCAAAATGGTGGAAGAGAACGGTGATGTGACCGATCTGAACTTCCCGGGTGTGGCTGTCGCTGACGATGAGCTGAAAGAGTTCGAAGCTCGTTTATTACGTCAGGCGGAACAATACGAATATATCGTGTTTGCAGGCAGCTTACCTCGCGGTATCAGTGCTGAAGCCAGCCGTGACCTGATCGCCAAACTGCAACAAAAGGGTGCGAAAGTACTGTTTGATAGCAGTAAAGAAGCTTTAGTCAAAGGTCTGGAAGCCAAACCGTTCCTCATTAAGCCGAATGAAGTTGAATTGGCTGAATGGGCCGGACAACCACTGGACACCGAAGAAGCACTGCGTGCTCAGGCCGAAAAACTCTGCGCAGAGGGTATCGCCAACGTCGTGATCTCTCGCGGTGCGGATGGTGTGCTCTGGTGTGCAGATGGCGAATGCTGGGCAGCCAAACCACCCCGTATGGAAGTTGTCAGCACGGTCGGTGCCGGTGACTCCATGGTGGCAGGTTTTGCCTGGGGCTTAAGTCAGGGTATGGATAAAGAACAGATCCTGCGCCTTGCTTCTGCAGTGTCTGCTCTGGCTGTAACCCAGATTGGTGTGGGTGTTCCTAATAAACAGCAGCTGGCCGATATGATGGCGCGTATTGACGTGAAAAGATTAGGTTAAGGAATAAACATATGAATATTGTAATTGTCACCTCTTGTCCGAGTGGCATTGCCAACAGTGTTATCGCCGCAGGTCTTCTGGAAAAAGCGGCTGCCTCCCTGGGTTGGAATGCCGTTGTTGAATGTCATAACAACATTGAACCAGCAAAATTACTGACTGTAGACGAAATCAGCACTGCAGATCTGGTCGTTATTGCCGGCGACAACATTGATATCGCCCGTTTCACCGGTAAACGCGTTTACCAGGCAGGTGTAATGGATGCAATCCCGGACGCAAAAGCTTTCTTACAAACGGCAGCCGCAGCAGCGACAGTGACGTCAGCTGAGGCGGTTGCTTCTCAGCAAACCCAAGAGAAACCCAAGGTGTCCCCAATGAGCAAACGTATCGTTGCTATAACCGCCTGTCCAACAGGGGTTGCCCATACTTTTATGGCTGCCGAAGCACTGGAAGAAGAGGCGAAAAAACGTGGTTACTGGATCAAAGTCGAAACTCGCGGCTCTGTTGGTGCTAAAAACGCACTGACTGCTGACGAAATCGCGCAGGCTGATATTGTTATCATCGCTGCAGATATCGAACTGGATCTGTCTCGTTTCGCAGGCAAAAAACTGTACAAAACCAGCACCGGCGCAGCACTGAAAAAGACTGCTCAGGAAATGGACAACGCGCTGGCAACCCAGAACGTATTCCAGGGTGGGGCAACTGCTGCTGCGGCTCATTCAGGTAAAGCTGAATTGCCAGGTGTCTACAAACACTTAATGACCGGTGTTTCTCACATGCTGCCACTGGTTGTTGCAGGCGGTCTGTTGATTGCGCTGTCTTTCGTGTTCGGTATCGAAGCATTTAAAGAACAAGGTACTCTGGCCGCTGCACTGATGCAGATCGGTGGTGCTTCCGCGTTCGCGCTGATGGTTCCGATTCTGGCTGGTTTCATTGCGTTCTCTATCGCTGACCGTCCAGGTCTGGCTCCAGGTCTGATCGGCGGTATGCTGGCAAGCTCTTTGGGCGCTGGCTTCTTAGGCGGTATCGTTGCCGGTTTCCTGGCTGGTTACAGCGCTAAATTTGTTGCTGATAACGTAAAACTGCCTCAAACCATGGAAGCGCTGAAACCAATCCTGATCATCCCGCTGATTGCCAGCTTGATCACCGGTCTGGTTATGATCTACATCGTTGGTGGCCCGGTTTCTGCTGCAATGACTGGCCTGACTAACTTCCTGGCTGGCATGACCTCTGCGAACGCTGTTCTGCTGGGTATCCTGCTGGGCGCGATGATGTGCTTCGACCTGGGTGGTCCGGTAAACAAAGCGGCTTACACCTTTGGTGTTGGTCTGCTGGCTTCCCAGTCTTACCTGCCAATGGCTGCCATCATGGCTGCTGGTATGGTGCCTGCGCTGGGTATGGGTCTGGCGACTTTCGTTGCCCGTAACAAATTCACTGAATCTGAACGTGAAGCAGGTAAAGCCTCTTTCGTTCTGGGTCTGTGCTTCATCTCTGAAGGTGCCATCCCATTCGCAGCGCGTGACCCAATGCGTGTTATTCCGTCAACCATGGCTGGTGGCGCACTGACTGGTGCTCTGTCTATGCTGTTCGGTTGCACCCTGATGGCTCCACACGGTGGTCTGTTCGTACTGGCTATCCCGAATGCGGTTGGTAACGTACTGATGTATCTGGTTGCTATCGCTGCAGGTACTGCACTGACTGGCCTGATGTATGCCATGCTGAAACCAGCAATGGAAACTCAGGAAGCTTAATTGTTTCATCACAAATGGAACTAGCTCCCTCCATTTTTGTGTGCCCCCCTCCCCGGCTGAATAAGCCGGGGCTTTTTGCTTTCTGACAAGCAGGTGAAAGAAACCGGGGACAAAGGAAAAACGTCAGACACAGATTACGCTGTGTCTTTTCGTTGATGTCATAGTGGTTTGCTGAGCTTTCACCTGTGTCAGCAATATGCAGAATGGATCTGGCTTTCTAATCGCAAAAACGCCGCAGCAATAGCTGTGGCGTTTTTTTTCATATCAAACAGCCGGCTTATTTCAGCAGGTTACCCATGCTTACACAGGTGGAGACATTGATTTGCCAGATATAAAAAAGCTCCGTCAGCGTTGCTGCGGAGCTTTGTTCTCGCAATGGTGGCCGGTTTAAATAGGACTGTCTTTGCCTAATTCAGATAATACGGATGACACTGCCAGCAATAATGCGGAACGGATCACCTGGTCACGGCGATTAAGCTGTAACTGTAAAAGCATTGGATCGCCGTTATCGACCGGCTCATCAATTTGCATCATGCTGATATTCTGCAGACTGTGTAAGCGGTTAAGATGTTCTTTGACACACTCTTCACCAAAGCGGTGATCATGAATATCATTCACCAGGAAATCCCGCAGGCGAATGAAGCGTTCGATATCCTGAGAGACTTCGTAAGAAATCAGCCCCAATGCAAAAATAAGCTTTAAACGAATATTGAGATCAGCCAGCGGACCTTTGCCATTCAGCAGCGGTTCAATCGCATATTTCACCGCATACTCTTCCTGACGGAAAGCACGTCGCATCAATTGATCAACAGCGTCTTCCAGCATATCAACAACTTCAATGAAGAACCCTCGGGGGTTCTCCGGTTCAGTCAGACGTTCAAATACTGCGTCCTCCTGATAGGTTGGAATCTTAACTTTATTCATATTATGTAATCTTATGTGGAAACCCGAAAACCTGATCCAGTGCTGCTATCTATTCTTAATTGTTATAATTTGCTTGAACTATAAACGAGAAAAGAGAGGCCATAGCCTCTCTTTTCTGTGTATCACTGAGCCATGCGCTGATATTCAGCCACAATGGTAGCCACACAAGGCTCGTCTGCTTTCAGACCGGTAGCGCGTAATAACGCAGCCTCGACACCTTCCTGCTCGATCCAGCCCTGTAACTCTACGGCCTGAGGATCGTCAGCATTCCGGTAATGTAATGCTGCCGCAATTCCTTTCAATAGCGCGTCATTAGGTAAACCGTATTCCAGCGTACCCAGAAGCGGCTTGACCAGACGATCTTCCGCGCCCAGTTTACGCAGTGGCTGACGGCCGACACGATCAATTTCATCCACCAGATATGGGTTCGCAAAACGGGTCAGGATTTTCTCGATATAAGCATGATGCAATTGACGATCAAAGCCGTAACGATTCACCAGCACTTCACCGCTCTGCTGCATTGCCTGGCGCACGGTATTCTGAATGGCCTCATCAGCAATCGCTTCACGGATCGTTTTATAACCCGCCAGTTTACCCAAATAGGCCGTCACAATGTGGCCGGTATTCAGCGTAAACAGCTTGCGTTCCACATAGGCAAGCAGATTGTCAGTCAGTTCCATGCCCTGTACCGGCGGAATATCACCCTTGAACTGATTTTTATCGACAATCCATTCACTGAAACTTTCTACTGTTACTGCCAGCGGATCTTCGTCGTTGGCTGCAGCCGGAGGAACAATACGATCCACCGCAGAATCAACGAAACCAACATACTGCTCTAACAGATCATGGTATTGCTGTGGCAGTTCGGCTAATACAGCCTGTTTTAACTGGCTGGTGCCGCGAACCATATTTTCACAGGCAATAATATTCACCGGTGTATGGTTGCCCTGTTCAAACCGAAGTTGCAGGCCTTTCGCAATCGTTGCGGCAATTTTCGCCAGAACCTGTGGTCCGACAGCAGTCGTAATAATATCCGCTTTAACGATCTGACTAATTACATCATCACTGTTCGCCTGAACAGCGGCAATGTGACGGATAACATCGGTATGCTGGGTATCACCCACCACCCGGACATGATATTCCTGGGAATGATTCAGCTGATCAACCAGCTGTGTATTCGCGTCGGCAAATGTTACTTCTGCATCTGACTCCGCCAGTAATTTACCAATGAAACCGCGACCAATATTTCCAGCGCCAAAATGTAATGCTTTCATCTTATATAACTCCTTCGATCCGGGGTAAAGAAGGCCACCGGGGTGGCCTTCCTGCTATCATGCTGCGCGTTGACCACTGAGCAGTTCCAGCACGAACTTCACATCCGTGGTGGTTGCCAGACGCTCGATCAGCGATGGATCATCCAGAGTGCAGGTCAGGTTGTTGATCACTTGCAGGTGTTCATCGTTACGGGCTGCAATACCAATCACCAGACGAGCCACTTCATCTTTTTCCGGACCGAACTGCACACCTTCAGGGTATTGGCAGATCACGATACCGGTTTTCTTTACCTTATCTTTTGATTCAATCGTGCCATGCGGAACAGCGATGGATTCACCCAGATAAGTTGATACCAGTTTTTCACGTTCTAACATCGCATCAATATATTCAGGTTCAACACAGCCGTTAGCTACCAGCATTTCACCTGCTTTACGAATCGCTTCTTCTTTGGTGCTCGCTTTCAGACCCAGGCAAATGTGTTCTTTACCCAAGGTGAACAGCGCCGGACTCATATTCTCACCACGATAAGCGTCTTCGTTAGCGGCTACCGCCTTTGGGCGGCGACCTTCGCTTGCCTCCTGCAAGCGGGTGATCAGATTGTCATACAGCTGATTGTCCAGGAAGTTGTTCAGCGAAATATGCTGTGCATGTGGCGCATGACGTTTTGCACGGTCAGTCAGGTCACGATGCGTAATCACGATATCCGCTTTGTCATCCAGATTGTTGATAGCCTGGTTTACCACAGTAATTGGCAGACCTGCTTTTTCAATTTTCTTCCGCAGCATGCTGGCACCCATGGCGCTTGAACCCATACCGGCGTCACAAGCAACAACGATGTGTTTTGCAGTCAGTGGAGAATGGCCATCATCATTGGCAGCAGTTGAAACAGCAGCATTACCCTGTTTCATGCTCTTCATTTTACGGGTAGCTTCATCCAGCTCATCTTTGGTGTTAGCACCTTGGGCACGTACGAATACAGAAGCCACCAGGAATGACACTGCTGTTGCTGCGGTTACGGAACACAGAACACCCAGAATAGAATCTTTTGGCGTCATCAGCAGCACAGCGAAGATAGAACCAGGTGATGCCGGAGATACCAGGCCTGCGTTGAACATAGTCAGAGTGAACACACCAGTCATACCACCAGCAATAACCGCCAGAATCAGACGTGGGTTCATCAGCACGTACGGGAAGTAGATCTCGTGGATACCACCCAGGAAGTGAATGATAGACGCACCGGCAGCAGACTGTTTAGCGTTACCACGACCAAACATCATGTACGCCAGCAGAATACCGAAACCAGGGCCCGGGTTCGCTTCAATCAGGAAGAAGATGGACTTGCCATGTTCAGTGGCCTGCTGAATACCCAGTGGCGAGAAGATACCGTGGTTGATTGCGTTATTCAGGAACAGGATTTTCGCAGGTTCAACGAAGATAGAGGTCAGCGGTAACAGGCTGTTTTCAACCAGGAAACCTACACCAGCCGCCAGCGCAGCAGACATACCTTTTACAAACGGACCGATCAGGAAGAATGCCAGCATTGCCAACAACATACCGATAATACCGGCAGAGAAGTTGTTAACCAGCATTTCGAAACCGCTCTTGACTTTACCGTCAATCATGCGGTCAAAGCGTTTGATAGTCCAGCCGCCCAGCGGACCAGCCATCATCGCGCCCATGAACATTGGGATATCAGTACCTACGATCACGCCCATGGTGGTTACAGCACCAACCACAGCGCCACGTTCGCCGCCAACCAGTTTACCGCCGGTATAACCGATCAGCAGTGGCAGCAGGTACATAATCATCGGGCCAACCAGTTTGGCTAACGTTTCATTCGGCAGCCAGCCTGTTGGAATAAATAATGCGGTAATAAACCCCCACGCGATAAATGCGCCAATGTTGGGCATAACCATGTTGGAGAGAAAACGGCCAAAATTTTGTATCTTGACCTTGGTATCTGGTGATAGCATAAAACACCCCGTTCGATGCCTGATTAATGGTGGATTGTGGTAACGGATTTGCCGATCCGTGATTTGTTGTCTCATGAATAAATCTACCACTTTCTACGGAAATCGGGTTGAGAACGGGGGGTTTTGTGAGACGCATCAATTAATCACGACCCCTCCTTGGTTTTTGACGTGATCCCGATCACACAAAATGACCGGTTAGTCGGTGATTTTGTAACCATAACGCACGCAACTCCCCACTTTTTGTGATCGCTGTCACCTTTACTGATTGAGTCGCCCATCACAACTAAGTGATACAGATCACACTTCAAATAAAAATACCCAATCGAATCGCAATTAGGTATAACCCATATGACGCTTGGCCATAATTAGTGTGTATCCTTCCCGCGATCTCGTGCCACTATCTACACTATTAGAAAAGGAATGCAGGCATTTTCTTCCCGGCAGTGAAGAATATACCGTTTAATCAAAAAGGATCTTCTGATGGCGGCTTTCCGGTGGATAACATTGCTGTTACTCAGCAGTTTCATTACCTCTTCCACAGCAGCGGAGAAAGTTGTCGTTCAGCTGAAATGGGTCAATCAGTTTCAGTTCGCCGGTTATTATGCCGCACTGGAAAAAGGGTTTTATAAGGCCGCCGGGCTGGATGTCACATTGCGTCCTAATGGTTATAACGGTTCTTTCGTTTCACCAGTCGATGCAGTGGTGAGCGGAGATGCACAATACGGCATTTCCAACTCCGGACTGATACTTGATTATCTGAATGGTAAACCGGTCGTGGCGCTTGCTGCGACATTGCAGCATTCGGCCGTCAGCTGGCTGGTGCTGGAAAAATCCGGTATCAGAAATATTCATGATATGGCCGATAAACGGTTAATGACCGTTTTTCCGCTCAGTGAAAGTCTTGAGCTGCTCGAACCATTCAGGGCGGAAGGCATTGATCCGAAAAGACTGAACCTGATACAAACCATTTTTGATCTGCAACCACTGATTGACGGTCAGGTCGACGCCTATGATGGCTATGTCACTAATGAACCTTTTCTGCTGGAACAGAAAGGCATCCCTTACCGTTTAATTGATCCCCGAGCCTATGGGATTGATTTTTATGGTGATGTGTTATTCACCTCGCAGGCGGAACTGCAGAAGAATCCCGATCAGGTAGCCGCATTCTATCAGGCCAGCATGGCTGGCTGGCGCTATGCCATGGCTCATCCGGAAGAAATCATCGATATCATCATTAACAAATACGCACCTCAGAAATCGCGGGAGCATCTGCGTTTTGAGGCCCGAACAATGCGGAATCTGATGCAACCGGACATCATTGCAATCGGCCACATGAATCCTGGCCGCTGGTTGCGCATCGCCGAAGTGATGACAGAACATAACCGAGCCATCGATAACCAGGTACTGAATGCTTTTCTCTATAACAGGGAAGACTATCAGCCCAATCTGTTGCGTTATCTGCGTATTGCCACAATAGCCTCCGTTATTGCCTTGTTACTGGCAGGGATTGCAACCTGGATTTACCGGATAAACCGTCGTCTGAGCCGGGAAATCCTCGCAAGAGAGGCCGCAGAGCAGCAATTGCGCCATTTATCGGAAACAGACGCGTTAACCGGCCTCGCTAACCGGCGCGCATTTGATCAACGGTTACACAAAGAATTCCGGAGTTTTCTGCGAAACCAGCACTTCTTCAGTATCATCATGGTCGATATTGACTGGTTCAAACGGATTAATGACACCTATGGTCATCCGGTGGGAGATCATGTACTGACGGAATTTGCCTGGCGTCTGCGCGACCATATTCGTAAAACCGATTTTCTGGCACGGATTGGTGGTGAAGAGTTCGCCATCATCCTGCCGGAAACCTATCCCCAGGAAGCCAGAAAAAGATCCGAGCAGCTACAGCACGTGATAAACGATACCCCTTTTCTGCCACCCGGCGCAGATACTATCCCCCTCGTGATCACCGCGAGTTTTGGTATTTCCTGTGTAGCCGAAAATGATTTGGCGGCTGACGCTGTCCTGATCAGAGCGGATATAGCGCTGTATAAAGCCAAAAATAATGGCCGGAATCAGGTCGAGCTGTACCATGGTGAGAATAAGCTGGCATTAGTGACCCAATGAAAAAAGCCCCTTTCATCAAGGGGCTTTCATTGAGCAAACCTGACAAACCGGAAAGATTACGCTTTCCATGCCTTCCAGGTGTTGATCAGACCATTAGTTGAGCTGTCGTGGCTGGTCACGGCTGCATCTGAATTCAGTTCAGGCAGGATCTTGTTCGCCAGCTGTTTGCCCAGCTCCACACCCCATTGGTCAAAGCTGAAAATATTCCAGATGATACCTTGTACGAAGATTTTGTGTTCGTACATGGCGATCAGTGCGCCCAATGTTTTCGGGGTCATCTGCTTGAACAGAATGGAGTTGGTAGGACGGTTGCCTTCAAACACTTTGAACGGTACCAGATTTTTAACCTGTTCCAGTGTTTTGCCTGCCGCCAGGAACTCTGCTTCAACTGCTTCTTTAGACTTACCAAATGCCAGCGCTTCGGTCTGAGCGAAGAAGTTCGCCAGCAGTTTAGGATGATGATCACCGATTGGGTTGTGAGTGATAGCCGGAGCCAGGAAATCACAAGGGATCAGTTTAGTGCCCTGATGGATCAGCTGATAGAACGCGTGCTGACCGTTAGTACCTGGTTCACCCCAGATGATCGGACCAGTCTGGTAATCCACTTTGTTGCCGTTACGGTCAACATATTTACCGTTGGATTCCATGTTGCCCTGCTGGAAGTAAGCAGCAAAACGGTGCATGTACTGGTCATACGGCAGAATTGCTTCAGATTCAGCTTCGTAGAAGTTGTTGTACCACAGGCCGATCAAGGCCAGCAGAACCGGAATGTTTTGCTCGTAAGTGGTGGTGGCGAAATGGGTATCCATTTCAAACGCGCCTTCCAGCAGTGCTTCGAAGTTTTCGAAGCCCAGTGACAGCGCGATTGGCATACCGATCGCAGACCAGGAAGAGTAACGACCGCCAACCCAGTCCCAGAATTCAAACATGTTGGCAGTGTCGATACCAAATTCAGCCACAGCTTTGGTGTTGGTAGACAGTGCAGCGAAATGTTTCGCAACATGAGCCTGATCACCCGCGATATTCACAAACCAGTCACGCGCAGACAGCGCATTGGTCATGGTTTCCTGCGTGGTGAAGGTCTTGGATGCGACCAGGAACAGGGTGGTTTCCGGATCAACATTTTTCAATGTTTCCGCGATATGAGTGCCATCGACGTTGGAAACGAAGTGCATCTGCAGATGGTTTTTGAACGGACGCAGCGCTTCAGTGATCATCACCGGACCCAGGTCAGAGCCACCGATACCGATGTTCACTACGTGCTGGATCGCTTTGCCGGTATAGCCTTTCCATTCGCCGGAAATAACGCTGTCGCAGAAAGTTTTGATTTTAGCCAGTACCGCATTCACTTCCGGCATCACATCTTTGCCGTCAACCAGTACTGGACGGTTTGAACGGTTACGCAATGCAGTGTGCAGAACAGCACGGCCTTCAGTCTGATTAATCTTCTCACCATTGAACATGGCATCAATAGCAGAACGCAGATCCACTTCGTGAGCCAGATCGAACAGCAGAGCCAGCGTTTCGTCGGTGATCAGGTTTTTGGAGTAGTCCACCAGAATGTTGTCTTTGTAGGTGGTGGAGAACTTGTCAAAACGAGCTGGGTCGGCGGCAAACAATTCACTCAGCTGACGATCTTTATTTGCAGCGAAGTGTGCTTCCAGCGCTTTCCACGCTTTGGTCTGGGTAGGATTGATGTTTTTCATCGTGTCACTTTTCCTGAGTCGATTAATAAACTTTTATTGTCTGTACATACGTCTCACAGAGCCCCCACAAACGTATGTACAGTGCCGATGATTCAGCCTGCAGTTTACACCTTTTTGTGTGAATTTGCTGCAGACACCCGCTATTGCTGCACCATTTGCCAGAAGGCCTGAATCAAGGGCTCTTCCAATCGCCGTTTGAGAACACAAAAACCCACTTCGAAAGGTTTAAGTGCCGGTACCGGCTGGATCACCCGCACCTGCGACCCCAACGTACTATGCTCAATGACCGCTTCCGGCACCAGGCCGATACCGCAATCCAGCGTCACCATGCTGACAATGGCTTCATTGCCAGCCACTTCGGCATAGATATTGGGGCTGATACCTTTGTTGCGGAACCATTGATCACAACGCTTCCGGGCCAGCCCCTGCTGCGAAACAATGAGCGGTACCTGCGCCCAGTCGGGTTCACCGTCTTTGAGCCACTGACTGACATTGGTGCTGGTGCGCGGGGCGATAAAGACCAGCGGCACCCGCTGCAGCAGACAATATTGCAGACGGGCAGGCAACGCATCCGGCCTGGCGGCAATGGCAATATCGGTTTCTTCCTGCAGCACCTTATCCACCGCCAGTGCGGCATCCCCGGTTTCCAGCTTTAATTCCAGCTGCGGATAGCGGTGACGAAACCGCCCCAGCACTTCCGGCAGCAAAAAATAGCTGGCTGTCACCGAGCAGAACACCCGGATCCGCCCTTGCAGCGCTTCACGGGGATGGCGCAAATCGTCACGCAGTTCATGCCACTCCTGCAGCCAGCGTTCCGCAGAAGCGAGCAGGCGCCGACCCTCTGCCGTCAGCACCACACTGCGGTTATCCCGTTCAAACAAGGCACAGCCGGTTTCCTGTTCCAGACGCTGCATGGTCCGGCTTAGCGTAGAAGGGCTGACCGCCATCTGGTTGGCGGTATTGGCAAAATGCAGCGTGCGCGCCAGATGTGCAAATAACGATAATGTCCGGAAGTCCATCAGCTCCTCCACGTTGCAAAAAACGCAACATTTCGTTCCGAATATATCATTTCCAGCAATGTTCTGCCTCGTTTATAGTAGTGAAGTTTTCGGACTCTGACCGTTATCAGACAACACACAGAAATTAATTTATAGATGGAGCTATTCTCGATGGCTAACTACTTCAACACCCTGAACCTGCGTCAGCAGTTAGAACAGTTAGGCAAATGCCGTTTCATGAACCGTGACGAATTCGCCAGCGGTTGTGATTTCCTGAAAGGTAAGAAAGTTGTGATCGTGGGCTGTGGTGCTCAGGGTCTGAACCAGGGTCTGAACATGCGTGATTCAGGTCTGGATGTTTCTTACGCGCTGCGTGCAGAAGCTATCGCTGAAAAACGTAAATCATTCAAACAGGCTTCTGAGAATGGCTTCAAAGTCGGTACTTACGAAGAGCTGATCCCAACTGCGGATCTGGTAGTAAACCTGACCCCGGACAAACAGCATACTGCTGTAGTTAAAGCAGTTATGCCGCTGATGAAAGAAGGCGCTGCTCTGGGTTACTCTCACGGCTTCAACATCGTTGAAGAAGGTACTCAGGTTCGTAAAGACCTGACCGTAGTGATGGTTGCGCCAAAATGCCCAGGTACCGAAGTTCGTGAAGAATACAAACGTGGTTTCGGTGTTCCAACACTGATCGCGGTTCACCCTGAAAACGATCCGAAAGGTGAAGGTCAGGCCATCGCGAAAGCATGGGCTGCTGCAACCGGCGGTCACCGTGCAGGCGTTCTGGAATCCTCTTTCGTTGCGGAAGTGAAATCCGACCTGATGGGTGAGCAAACCATTCTGTGCGGTATGCTGCAGGCAGGTTCTATCCTGTGCTACGAAAAAATGGTTGCTGACGGCATCGACGCTGGCTACGCCGGTAAACTGCTGCAGTTCGGTTGGGAAACCGTAACCGAAGCCCTGAAACAGGGCGGTATCACTGCAATGATGGATCGTCTGTCAAACCCGGCAAAACTGCGCGCGTTTGAACTGGCTGAAGAAATGAAAGTGTTGATGCGTGCACTGTTCCGTAAACACCAGGACGACATCATCAGCGGCGCGTTCTCCAGCGGCATGATGGCTGACTGGGCAAACAACGACGCTGACCTGTTCAGATGGCGTGAAGAGACTGGTGCATCTGCATTCGAAAACGCACCAGCATTCGACGGCACTATCGCTGAACAAGAATACTTCGACAACGGCATCCTGATGGTTGCCATGGTAAAAGCGGGCGTTGAGCTGGCATTCGAAACCATGACCGAATCAGGCATCATTGCTGAATCTGCTTACTACGAATCACTGCATGAACTGCCGCTGATCGCGAACACCATCGCGCGTAAACGTCTGTACGAAATGAACGTGGTTATCTCCGACACCGCTGAATACGGTAACTACCTGTTCGCCAACGCAGCTGTACCATTGCTGAAAGAACACATCATGCCGAAAGTAGGCACTGACGTGATCGGTAAAGGTCTGACTGTGAAAGATAACGGCGTAGACAACGTGGCTCTGGTTCAGGTGAACGAAGCGATTCGCAACCACCCAATCGAGCAGGTTGGTAAAGTACTGCGCGGTTACATGAAAGATATGAAACGTATCGCAGTAGGTGGTTAATCGTTACTGATTAATTTCCGCTCAATACAAAAGCCCGGGCAGCGATGCGCGGGCTTTGTTTTATCTGTGCCATAATCCTCGTTGTTCATCGCAAATTCGTCTTAAGAACAGTTTCAGCCAACAGCTGCAACCGGTAAACTGTCCGTTAATTTCCCGAGCAGAAAATCTGATTTGATGAAGCGCCACCGTCGCAGCACCTATGTACCCTCAGCCGTGCAATACACCGCCTGTCATGAATGTGACTGGCTCATGGTGATTCCGCCGCTGCAGCCCGGTGAACAGGCCGTCTGCCCGCGCTGTGAACATAAGCTCCGCGCCTTGCCGGCAGAGGCCAGACTGCAGCCGATGGTTTACAGCATTGCCGCCTTGATCATGTTGCTGTGCAGTAACTTCTTCCCCTTCCTGGGGATGGCGGTCAAAGGTATCCATCAGGATATGACGCTCTATCAGACGGCAACGACCCTGCTGGAAGAACAGCATCCGGCGCTGGCACTGACCGTTTTCCTGTTCATGCAGATTTTGCCCGCCATCTGTCTGACCCTGATCTGCCTGATCTATTACCGCCTCGGTCACTGGCGCGGCAAGCGGCTGCGTAAACGTTATACACTCTGGCTGTTCCGGTTGATACCCTGGTGTATGGTGGAAGTCTTTCTGATCGGCGTGCTGGTCAGTCTGATAAAAATCGCATCGTTAGCGGATATCGAGCTGGGTTACAGTTTCTGGGCGTATGTCCTGTTTTCGCTGGCCATGCTGAAAGCCTTCAGCGCCATCGATCGGGACTGGCTCTGGCTGCAACAAAGCGGACCAATACACCTGCGGCAACCACCCGTTCCCCGTGGCAGAGCCATCGATCAGCATCTGACGCTGTGCCACGCCTGTCACGGACTGGTCTCGCTCCGCACTCACCGTTGCCCACGCTGTCATAGTGTGCTGCATGCCCGAAAGCCACATAGCCTGCAGTGGACACTGGCGCTGCTGTTCACCGCAGCTATTCTCTATATTCCGGCCAATGTCCTGCCCATCATGATCACCGAGAGTCTGGGGCAGCAAACCTACTCAACCATACTTGGTGGTGTCGTCTTGCTCTGGGAGATGGGCTCCTATCCGGTCGCGCTGGTTATTTTTATCGCCAGTATCCTGGTTCCGATTGTAAAAATGCTGGCTATTGCCTGGTTATGCTGGAGTGTCTATGCCGGCCGCATTCATCACCGCCGGGGACGAACCCGGTTATACCGGCTGACAGAATTCATCGGCCGCTGGTCCATGGTCGATGTCTTTGTCGTCGCCGTGCTGGTCGCCCTGATCCGGATGGGCAAACTGATGTCGGTTTATCCCGGCTCTGCCGCATTGGCTTTTGCCGGTGTGGTAATATTGACCATGCTCTCTGCCATGAGTTTCGATCCCCGGCTGCTTTGGGATAATGAACCCATCTCAGATCGTGCTAATCCACAGGAAAAAGAGGCTGAAACGAATCGTGCCGAATAACTATGCCAACATCAAAAAGTTACAACGTATCTCACCGATCTGGCTGATTCCGATTGTTGCAGCCTGTATCGGTTTATGGATGGTGGTCACGACGATCAGCCACCAGGGACCATTGATCACGCTGGAACTGGATAATGCCGAGGGGATTGAACCGGGTAAAACGCCGATCAAAGTCCGCAGTGTGGAAATCGGAAAAGTACAGACCGTGACCCTGGACGACGATCTTAGGCATGTCATCGTAACCGCACAGATGAACGTTGAAGCCGAACGGCTGCTCCGCGAGGATACCCGCTTCTGGGTTGTCAAACCACGCGTGGGCAAAAGCGGTATCTCCGGATTAAATACCCTGCTGTCCGGCTCCTATCTCGAATTGCAGCCCGGAAAAAGCAAAGAGTCGAAACTGGAATTCACCGTGCTTGATACCCCGCCGGTGACACCAACTAACGCGCCCGGATTACGGATTGAGCTCAGCAGCGAACAGGACAGCGCTTTATCGATCGGTGATCCGGTGTTATATCGTGGCTTTACGGTTGGCCGGGTGGAACAGGCTGAATTCAAATCCGATACCCGGCAGATGAGTTACCAACTGTTTATTCAGGCACCTTATGATGCGCTGGTCACCAGTAATACCCGTTTCTGGCTTAACCGCGGCATTCAGTTACAGGCCGCGACCGATGGTATCAAGATCAAAACCGGCACACTGGAAACCATCCTCTCCGGGGGAGTCAGTTTCAGCGTGCCGCCGGGTTGGGAACTGGGTCAGCCGGTAAAAAGCTATCGCTCCTTTAACCTTTATACCGATGAGGACAGCAGTACCATCCGTCGTTATCAGGATAAGGTTGATTACATATTACTCTTCGATGAATCCGTTCGCGGACTGAATCCCGGAGCCCCGGTCGAATATCGCGGCATTCAGGTGGGTAGCGTGCTGGCCGTGCCGTTCTCTGTACCAGGCAATGACCTGCTGACCGCCCGCTCACGCCAGATCCCGGTATTGATCCGGATTGAGCCGGGCCGTATCCGCAGTGATATGGATAAAGATCAGTTACCCAACTGGGAGAAAGAATTTACCACCGCAGTCAGACAAGGCCTACGCGCATCACTGCGCTCGGGTAATCTGCTGACCGGCGCGCTGTATGTTGATCTCAATTTTTATCCTGATTTACCCAAAACAACCGGTCTGGGTGAGCTGGCTAATTATCGTACCCTACCCACGGCCCCGGGCGGGCTGGCGCGAATCGAACAGCAGGTGGTGCAATTGCTGAATAAGCTGAACCAGCTGGATATTGAACAAGTGCTGACAAACGCCCAGACCATGCTGACAGAAACCGAGGCCGCTATGGCGAATGTACGCCAGGTCAGTGCCAGCATGGACAAAATTGCGACACAGCAGAGCACACAGCAATTACCGGCCGAATTGCAGAAAACACTGGCAGAGATGCAAAAAACGCTGCAGGGACTCTCCGCCAATTCACCTGCATACGGAGAGCTGAACCGTTCCATTCAGTCACTGAACCGGGTACTGCGTGAAGTACAACCGATGGCGCGAACACTGAATGAAAAACCGAATGCCTTACTGTTCCAGCCCGACGCGGACAATGATCCGGAACCGAGGAAAGCCAAATGATGAAGTTGCGATTATTACTGACGGGTCTGTTACTGGGGGGGCTTGCGGCCTGCAGCAACGGGAGTGCACCGCATTATTATGCGATTGCGTTACCAGAGGCACAGAACAGTTTCGTAACACCTAACCAGCAACCCGTTGTTTCAGTTAATGATATTGACCTGGCTGATTATCTCAACAGCGTCGGCATTGTGTATCAGCAGGATGATGTTCAGCTGACCACCGCGAATCAGCATCGCTGGGCAGAAGCGCTGGATAAACAGCTGACCCGTTCTCTGCTGCAAAGCCTGCGGCAACAATTACCGGCCTATCAGTGGCAAAACGGACAGACGGCCGGACAGAATGTCGCACAGTTGCAGGTCAAGGTACGCGGATTTCACGGCAGAGCCGATGGTCATGCCGTGATCAGCGGAGAATGGACGCTGGTTACCGGTTCGCAGCAATACAGCGGACAATTCCAGCAACAGTACCCGCTGACCGCCGACGGTTATCCGGCACTGGTACGGGAACTGCGCGCTGGCTGGCAACAGACCAGCCAGCAACTGGCAGTGCAGTTAAAACCGCTGCTTGCCGCTGCGGTTCATCACACCGAATAGAACGATTTATACCAGTCAACAAACCGCGCCAGCCCCTGCGCCAGCGGAGTCTGCGGTTTAAAACCAATCACGGCTTCCAGTGCCGACGTATCGGCGCTGGTCTCCAGCACATCGCCAGGTTGCAACGGTAACAGATTCATCTGCGCCGGAATCCCTAACGCTGTTTCCAGCTCATGGATAAATGTTTTCAGCTCGACCGGCTGGCTATTTCCGATGTTGTATACCCGGTACGGTGCGGAGCTTTCCGCCGGCGATCCGGTTTCTACCGTCCAGTCTGCATCCGGCTGCGGGATCACATCCGCCAAACGGATAATGGCTTCGGCAATATCATCGATAAACGTAAAGTCCCGCTTCATCTCGCCGAAGTTGTACACATCGATCGGCTGCCCGGCAAGAATGGCCTTGGTGAACTTGAACAGCGCCATATCCGGACGCCCCCACGGGCCATACACGGTAAAGAAGCGCAGTCCGGTACAAGGCACGCCATACAGATGCGCATAGCTGTGGCTCATCAGCTCGTTCGCTTTCTTGGTGGCCGCATACAGTGACACCGGATGATCCACAGAGTCATCAGTAGAAAATGGCGTTTTCCGGTTCAAACCATACACCGAGCTGGAAGAAGCATAGAGCAGATGTTCAATCTTGTGCTGACGGCAACCTTCCAGAATATTCAGATGCCCGACCAGATTCGCATCGGCATAGGCATGTGGATTTTCCAGTGAATAACGCACACCTGCCTGCGCTCCCAGATGGATCACACGCCGGAACTGCCCGTTAGCGAACAGATCAGCCATCATCGTACGATCGGCCAGCTCCCCTTTCACAAAATGGAAGGCGGAATGCGCCCGCAGTAACGCCAAACGACTCAGCTTCAGATTCACATCATAGTAATCATTCAGGTTATCCAGACCGGTTACCTGATGCCCTGCTGCCAGCAGCCGTTCAGCGACATGAAAACCGATAAAGCCGGCTGCGCCTGTAACCAGATAATGCATACTCACTCTCCTGCCAACAGTTTAGGCGCATAATAGAAAATATCGGCACCGGAGCTTTGCGCTGACTGACAGGCCGGGATGACGGCATCGGCCCGGAACAGGAACCAGTCATCACCATGACGCTGGCCCAGTGCAATACCCTTATCCGCCGCAAAACATTTACTCAATTTATCACCCGGACCTAATACCCACCGGTGTGGCGAAGCTTGTACCCAGACGGCCGCATCTGTTGGCTGCGGTTCATCGGCCTGCAGATAGGCAAAGTGATACAAGGGCCGATTCGCGAACAACAGGAACTGTTCCCGGAAATTGGTCAGCAATAGTTCATCCTGCGGCGCCAGACGCTGTCCTGCATCCTGCATGATCTGTTGCGGTGTCCGCAGATGATTCATCAGCGGGTACGACCAGAAACCATAATGCAGCCAAAGGATGGTCAGCATGGTCAGTATCGCCGAAAGCGGCTGACGTCGCAGGAACCAGTTGACCAGCAACCCTGTCACGCCCAGCGATAATGCCAGCAACACCGGCGAATCCATCTCTCCCAGTTTGGCAATCAGCGCGGGTTTGAGTAATAAAACAATACCGGCACACAGGAAGAGTCCGCTCAGCAACCAGCTTAATCCGGCCAGCAGACGGGCAGGCCAGCGGCGGTTCAGCAATTCAGGTAGCCAGTAAGCAACCAGCAGCGCCAGAACCGGAGTTGCCGGTGTGATATAGACACCGCGTTTACCCGCAGAAGCAGAGAAGAACAGCAGGGTCAGCAGCAGGTAACCCGCCAGCAATATCACCGGTCGTTGGCCCTGTTTCACATCCCGTTTAATCTGCCAGACCATCCAGGGTAACAATAACGACCACGGCAACCAGAATGACGGGATCACATTTACCAGATAGAACCAGAACGGTTTGATGTGGTGCCAGGCATTGGCATAACGGGTCACGGTCTGGCGGAACAGGATATTATCCCGGTACGCCAGAAATTCCGGTAACGGATGCTGCTGTACCACCAGCACCATGGGAATGACCCACAATGCGCAGGCCAGCAACATGAACAGCGGCCCCGCCAGCCCTTTCAGCCACTGGGCACCGGTGGCCTGTTTTATCTGTTCGCGATGTGTCCACAGCGTCGGAATCAGCATCAGCGCGGCAATAATGCCGACCCCCTTGGTGATAATGCCTAAACCGGCGGCAAACCAGCCCAGGTAGTACCAGCGCCAGCCGCCATTACACAGCAGAAAACGCAGGAAACCGTAGCCGCCCAGGGTGATAAAAAAGGTCACCAGCGCATCAATCTGGGCCTGTTTTGCCTGTACCGTGAATTGCACCGTAAACAATAAAAAAAGACCGGCGCGAAAAGCAGTTGCCCGATCCCAGATCCGGCGGGCAATGTCATAGGTCAGGACAAGACAACCGAGCCCTGCCAACAGTGACGGCAGCAAAAAAGCGACCCGCAATGAGCCGGTAATGAAATAACCCAGCGCGATGCCCCACATAAACATCGGCGGCTTATCCGGATAAATTTCACCACCACGGAACGGGAACAGCCACTGCCCCGATTCCACCATCTGTTTTGCTACCAGGGCAAAACGGGGTTCATCCGCCGGCCAGGGATCGCGCAGACCAAGCCCTGCACCCAGAATCAACAATCCCAAACCGAGTAAAAACAACAGATTGAGCCGGTCGTTCTGCCAGCCCTGCAACACATTACGATCAGTTATCATAAAGGATCCTGAAAAGCAGACTTCGTTATCAGTGCGAAGCCCTGTCCCGATGCCAGCCACGGTGCTTGATATCCAGCCAGAGACTGTAGAGCGCGGTAAACGCAGGGAATATATTCTGCAACACGCCGACCGAGTCCTGTTTGGCAGAAAACAGAAAATAGCTCAGCGTCATCAGACTGCCGCCCACACTCATGTACCAGAACAGCCGGGGAATGACCGGTTTACCGGCCCGTTTTGATGCCACAAACTGTACCAGCCAGCGACCACCAAACATCAGCGCGCCGGTATAACCAATAATCTTCCAGCCGGTGATATGCACACCCGTCCATTCCAGCCAGGAAATAGGCAGATCCAGCCAATCAATCGCCATTCAGGATCTCCCGGATCACAATCCGTTTCGCCCGGTGCTGTAACCAGCGCACACCGAAGACATCAACCAAGCCGACCCACAAACGGTTCCAGACGCCGTAGTTAGACACTCCGGCCATACGCGGACGATGATTCACCGGATGCACCAGCATTTCGCCCCCCATGCTCTGGATCAGCGCCGGGACATAACGATGCATATGATTGAATGCCGGCAACTGCACATACCAGTCACGACGAGTCGCTTTCAGGCCACAACCGGTATCAGGAATACCATCTTTCAGCATCCAGTCACGGAAACCATTCGCCAGCTTAGAAGAAAGACGTTTCACCCAGTCATCCCGACGCGTTACCCGATGGCCAATGATCCCGACTTTTTTCGGATCAGCCGCATAAGCCGCCTGCAGCGTCTTTAACATGCCTGGAATGTCCGCCGGATCATTCTGTCCGTCCGCATCCAGCACCACCAGCCATTCGCCTTTGCCATTTCGCGCACCATTCAGCACCGAAAAACTCTGTCCGACAGATTGCTGATGGCTGATCACTTTCAGCTTGCTGAAGCCTTCATCCCGGATAGTCTTCAGAATATTAAATGTCTGATCGGTACTGCCGTCATCAACGTAGATCAGTTCGTAATCAAATACATCATCCATCGCCGCACGGATCTCACTGATCAATGGACGGATATTTTCTGCTTCATTTTTCGCGGGGATAACAACGGTAACCGCCGGTTGGCGTTTCACCATTTCTGCGTGCTCACAGATCATGTTTTCTTCCTGATATTTCTGGGATATGTGCCAAGGCAACATAAAGGCAAGATGCCACTATTTTGCCTGATCCAGCACCATCACTAAATAGCCGTCTCCCGTTGATATGTAACAAAAGCACAAATTTCGGGATACCGGAGGCCATCAGCTTAATTCACAAAGCTGATATAATCCTTAAATTCTCATATTGATGTGAACGTTTAATAATATGCAGTCAGATAATTCTCAGCGTTTCGGTGGCATAGCCCGTTTATATGGTGAAAAAGCATTCCAGCGCTTTCAGCAAAGCCATGTCTGTGTCATCGGCATTGGTGGCGTCGGTTCATGGGCAGCAGAAGCACTGGCCCGCTCCGGGATCGGCCAATTAACACTGATTGATATGGATGATGTTTGTGTCACTAACACCAACCGCCAGATACATGCCTTGCAGGGCAATGTCGGCAAGTTAAAAACGGAAGTGATGGCAGAGCGTATTCAGCTGATCAATCCTGATTGCCGGATCCATATCATTGACGATTTTATCACCGAGGAAAATCTGAAGGAGTATGTAGACTCCCGCTTTGATTTCGTGGTCGATGCCATTGACAGCCTGCGCGCCAAAGTCGCGCTGCTGGCCTACTGTAAACGACAGAAGATCCCGTTGATCACCACGGGTGGCGCTGGCGGACAGATGGATCCTACTCAGATCACCATTACGGATCTGGCCAAAACCACCCAGGATCCGCTGGCAGCCAAGGTTCGGGCCGACCTGCGACGCAAATTTGGTTTTCCCCGCGATCCGAAGAAAAAATTCGGGATCCCATGCGTCTATTCCACAGAACAGCTGACCTACCCGGACGGCGCTGGCGGAACCTGCAGTGCCAAAGCCAGCAGTGATGGCAACATGAAGATGGATTGTGCTTCCGGATTCGGAGCCACGACCGTAGTGACCGCGACCTTTGGTTTCACCGCGGTATCTTATGTTCTGAAAAAACTGGCAGGAAAATAAACAAAAAAAAACACAAAAACGTCCAGGTTGTTTTTGTGATTTTCTGGTTGATTACACGGCTGAATCAGAATATCGGATTACGCAGTCTGATTCTGGTTCAGCAAGACCATATCCGCAAATATTTTACCCTGCAGGAAATCAATGCCCAGTTGAGACAATGTTTCACGGCGGGCTTCATCATCCACACCAGCCGCCAGCATAGGCACACAGTTACTTTCTGCAAATGAAATCCAGCGAGCCCATTGATCTTCCGGAACCTGACGGATATCCATACGTAAGGTATCGACCGGCAGAGACATGGCCGTGATTTGCATCAGCAATTTCACGTCATAGCTGAAACGGACACCACACTGGCGCAAATCGGCAATAACTTCTGCCAGATTAAACTGCTTGTTACTGGTATCCAGATTCATCACGTTGACCATAACCCAGCGTTTGGCACCCGGGTCCGCCAACATTAACAATGCTTCAACGACTGCCTCTTCCTGTAAGGAATCAGCAAACAGATTAATGCAGCAACAACCCGTCAAATTGTGAGTTCGCAGCACTGGCTCTGCCATACGACAAACTTCGAGATCCAGATTCTGACGCAAACCCATATGGTTTACGATTTTCATAAACATTGCCGGGTCTTTATGCTGCTTATGTAACAACATCATTTCGTGACCATATAATTCACCTTTCTGGCGAAAAATAGGCTGAGCCACGAACCGCAACGATGCTTTATTCAGTACGGCAGGTAATCCGTCTAGCATGCGATTCCTCCACCTGGAATTATCCGTTGGTTATTCTGATTAACCGGGAACCTATAACTATTATGATTCAGTAGGGTCCCGATTAATGTGCTCCAGTTATAATTTTATGCAGACAGCGCACAAAAATCACTCATTTTTTTCCATACGGCGACCAAACCGTTCGTCCGGGATGGCGTTATATGCTGAGCAAATCCCAGTTCAGCAAAATAGGATGCTACTTGGATCCTCTGGATCTTGTCAGCTGGTTGATGATCAACCGCAGCTAAAAGTGTGATCAGCAACGCTTTTACAATCCGGGACTCACTGTCGACCGCAAAATGATACAATCCCTCTTCGTCTTTATAAAGCACTAGCCACACCCGACTCTCACACCCGCTGACCTCAAACTCCGTCTGACGCCATTCCGGTGGGAGCGCCGGTACCTGCCGGGTTAACTGCAGCAACTGGCGATACCGCTCTTCCCAGCTGTGAGCGTTGGTTAACAACTGCCGGATATGATGTTCGTCTAGCGCCATGCCCGCACCGACAGGATAATGTATCGCCAAATCAGATAAATCAGTCATGCAACAGCTCCAGAGCCTGACGCAGTGCCTGCAGGAAAAGATCTATCTCCTCCTCACTATTATAGACACCCAGAGAGATTCGCAAGGTGCCGGCAAGCCCTAATTGACTCAATAATGGCATAGCACAGTGGTGGCCGCTGCGTACGGCGATACCCTGCGCATCCAGTAACTGGCAAACATCATGGTGATGTGCCCGCGTCAGAACGATTGAGACAACACCCTGCCGTTGTGCCGGTTGTCCCACCAGCGAGACGCCATCTATCTGCTGCAGACCCTGCAGTAAACGCTGCAACAGTTGTTGCTGGTACTCTTCTGCACCTGCGGCCTGCTGCTGACAAAGAAAGTCCAGTGCCGCCGATAATCCCAATGCTTCCGCGATCGCCGGTGTGCCGGCTTCGAAACGCAAAGGCGGCAGACTAAACTGCGTTTCGGTGAAAGAGACTTTTTCTATCATCTCACCACCAAACTGCCAGGGCGGTAGTTGCGCCAGTAACTCCTGCCGGCCATACAACACGCCGATTCCGGTTGGGCCATAGACCTTGTGCCCGGAAAAAGCATAAAAATCACAATCCAGTGCCTGCACATCTACCGGTGCATGCGCCACCGCCTGCGCCCCGTCGATTAGAGTCAGCGCCCCGGCCTGTTTTGCCAGCCGCACGATTTCTGCGACCGGATTCACCGTCCCCAGGACATTGGAGACCTGCACCACCGCGACCAGACGGGTACGCGCAGACAACAGATTCTGATACGCCTGCATATCCAGATCGCCGTTTTCCAGCAGCGGGATGATGCGCAACTGCGCGCCGGTTTCTATAGCAATCTGTTGCCAGGTGACCAGATTGGCATGATGTTCCATCGCCGATAACAGGAGCTCATCGCCCGGTTGCAGATTTCTGCGTCCCCAGGTCTGTGCCACCAGATTGATCGACTCGGTGGTTCCGCGCGTCCAGATGATTTCATGACTGCTGCGGGCATTGAGAAAATCGGCGACTCGCTGTCGCGCCCGCTCAAACTTGTGCGTTGCCCGGGCCGCCAGCGTATGCGCGCTGCGGTGAACATTGGCATTATCCGAGCGATAAAAATCAAACATTGCCTGCAGGACGCACTCCGGTTTATGGGCTGTTGCTGCACTATCGAGATAAACCAGCGGATAACCATTGATCTGTTGCTGTAAGATCGGAAACTGTTCGCGCACCCGCTGCACATCAAAAAAGGTCATAACATGAAACCACCTGCCGCACAAAGGTGGCTATGATAGCGTAAAGCGCAGATCCATGATGAAAAAAAACCACCGCCGCCAGCGGTGGTACGGTGTTTTTCCGTCACGTTACATACACAAACCGATAGCCCTGTCTTCCATGGTACAAGGTAACGCCGTGGATTCCGCAGCCAGTGATGGCTGGCTTGTGCTGTCGGCATTACACGCCTCCAGGACAGGCGTGGTGATATCGGAATATTTCCAGCCGGAAAGCAGAGACGGCAAGTGCGGACGTTGGGGAGACCAGACCAGCTCTTTCCACTTGTCATGCCCATGTTCATACAATTTATCGTAATTTTTACACAGTGAATCGGCGAACTGTTTCACAAAGCCACGGCGCTGTTTATCACGAAACTGCGCCGTGATCAGATACGACTGCACCATCATGACCGGCATATGTTTTGGCAGGAACGGATAGTTTTTCTGATCCGCAAAACCGATGCTGTAGTCTTTCAGCAACGCTTCCGTTGCATCATTTTTAATATTGGTTGCCAGCAGTTTGTAATCCTTGCCCAGGCGCTGCAGCAGTGGCAGTGGCTGACCGCCGATAATCACCACCACGTCCGCTTTGCGCTCTTCCGGACCGGCCTCAGGATGTGCCAGATGCCAGAGTGCGGAACGGACATAGCGCGTCCCTTCATCCGAGCCCAGAACACCCTCTTCGATGAACGGTTTCACCACGATCGGCGCTTTGCCGAACAGCTTGTAATAGATGTTTTTAGCGGTCAGATTGGTACCACTGCCTTCCGGGCCGATCGCCAGCCGCTTGCCGGCAATATCCTGTAACTCCTGCATCGGGGAGTCTTTATGCACGACAAAATAGATTTCTTCGCTATATAACGGTGCGACAACCCGCAATGAATTCAATAGATCAGAAGCCCATTGCCGGACCGCCGGATCCGGATCATTCTCCTGAAGATTTACATAGGTCTGATATACATCCGACTGCACAATAGCAAAAGAGACGCCCTTGGATTTACTGAGCGCCTTGATATTGTCGACTGCACCTCTTGAGGTCTGATTCTGTAATTCAGGCATCACGTATTGTCTGAGCTCTTCCCCTATCCGGAAATAGGTATCATTTTGTCCTCCGGTAGCAATCGCATTGCGCACCGGCGTGATAGCGCCGGCACCGGCACTCTGCAGCAACATCAACAAACTGACCGCGATAATAGATGAGCTCATTTTCATTACGTTATCTCCCTGATTATTATTTGTCCGTGTCATTACTGGCAAAGTTCGGCGGCCCGATCTTCTGCTGAACAGGAGATCTGCGTCGGGGTGTTCGAACGGGATGGTGTTGTTTGCGGTGGTGCTATTGATGCGGCGCTGGCAGTATCATCCGCCACAGCATGCGTGCCTGTGACTGCGGTGACAGCCGGCTCTGATTTTGTTGTGGGCTGAACCGGCTTCACGTTGCCGGGCTCGGCTACCGGCGCCGCGATAACGTCAGCCGATGCGATGGCCGCTGTTACTGCAGTTTTAGTCTGTGCCGGCTGTTCTTGTGCGGGAGTGACGGCCGCCGCCGGTTGTGTTGCCGCCGGAACCGGCTGGGAAACTGTTGTGGCTGGCGCAGAACCCAGCATGGCAAAGAGTTTCTCTTTGGTCATATCCGGAAACACCAGTTTCACCGTTACCAGCACACCAACTACGGCTAAGAACAATATGATCAGGCCGATCATTTTCCAGTCATACTGCGATGTTTTCATCTCGATTCCGGAATTCATGTAAGCCATCGAATTACACCTCCCACAAGGTATCTTGTATTTGTTTTGCTATACTGCCCGCCCGATGCGCTGATGGTGACAAGGCATGAAACTCAATCCCCGACAACTCGATGCAATGCATTATGTCTCCGGCCCCTGCCTGGTGCTGGCGGGTGCCGGTAGCGGAAAAACCCGTGTAATTACCGCTAAAATTGCTTACCTGATCCGCGAATGCAGCTATCAGGCACGTCATATCTTTGCCGTCACCTTTACCAACAAAGCAGCGCGAGAGATGAAAGAGCGTGTGGCGCAAACCCTGGGTCGCCGGGAAGCGCGTGGTCTGACGGTTTCAACGTTTCACTCTCTCGGGCTGGATCTGATCCGGCGGGAACACAAACAGCTGCAGCTCAAGGCAAACTTTTCCCTGTTTGATGACACCGATCAGATGAGTCTGCTCAAAGAGCTGACCGAGCCGGAGCTACAGGGTGACAAAGTTTTGTTACAGGAATTAGTACAAAGCATCTCCCGTTATAAAAATGATCTGATTTTGCCGGCGCAGGCCCTGAAACGGGCCCGGACACCGGAAGAACAGCGCACGGCGATCTTCTATGAACGCTATCAGAAGCAGATGAGTGCCTATAACGCACTGGATTTTGATGACCTGATCCTGCTGCCAACGTTGTTGTTAAAAACCAATGCCGAAGTGCGGGAACAGTGGCAAAACCGCATCCGTTACCTGCTGGTCGATGAATACCAAGACACCAATACCAGCCAGTACGAGCTGGTGAAACTGCTGGTTGGCGAGCGCGCCCGCTTTACCGTGGTCGGTGATGACGATCAGTCGATCTATTCCTGGCGTGGCGCACAGCCACAGAATCTGGTGCGGCTGCAGCAGGATTTCCCGCGCCTGAACGTGATCAAGCTGGAGCAGAACTACCGCTCCAAAGGCCGCATCCTGAAATGCGCCAATATCCTGATTGCCAATAACCCGCACGTGTTTGATAAACAGCTGTTCTCCGAGCTGGATTACGGTATTCCGGTGCGGGTGCTGATGGCAAAGAACGAAGAACATGAAGCGGAAAAGGTCGCGGCAGAAATCATGGGACATCGTTTCATGAACCGGACCAGCTGGAAGGATTACGCCATCCTGTATCGTGGCAACCATCAGTCTCGCCTGCTGGAAAAGGTGCTAATGCAGAACCGCATTCCTTACAAGATCAGTGGCGGCACGTCGTTTTTCTCGCGTACCGAAATCAAGGACATCATGGCGTACCTGCGTCTGCTGGTGAATCCCGATGATGATAACGCCTTCCTGCGGGTGGTGAATCTGCCCCGCCGCGAGATTGGTCCGCAAACACTGGAGAAACTCGGCCATTACGCCAATCAGCGGGGCAAGAGCCTGTATGCCGCGAGTTTTGAACTGGGACTGGAACAACATCTGCATGGCCGCGGATTGCAGGCGCTGCGGCATTTCTGCGACTGGCTGTGCCGCATGAGCGACAACGCGGCACGGGGCAACAGCGAAGAAGTGGTCCGCGATCTGATCAAAGACATTCACTATGAGGAATGGCTGTATGAAACCTCGCCCAGTCCGAAAGCCGCCGAGATGCGGATGCAGAACGTCTCCACGCTGTACCGCTGGCTGACCGATATGCTGGCCGGCGATGTCCAGACCGATGAAGCACCGCTGAATCTAAGCGAAGCGGTCGCCCGTTTTACACTGCGGGATATGCTGGAGCGCAACGAAGGGGATGAAGAGCTGGACCAGGTACAGCTGATGACTTTGCATGCCTCTAAAGGACTGGAATTTCCGTATGTCTTCCTGATCGGGATGGAAGAAGGACTGCTGCCGCATCAGACCAGCATTGATGAAGACAACATTGATGAGGAACGTCGCCTGGCGTATGTCGGCATCACCCGGGCACAGACCGAACTCTGTTTTGTGCTGTGCAAGGAACGCCGTCAGTTCGGCGATACGGTACGTCCGGAACCGAGCCGCTTCCTGCTGGAGCTGCCGCAGGATGATTTGCAGTGGGAAAACCGCAAAGAGCCGGCCAGTGCCGAACAGCGCCAGCAGAAAGGCAGAACCGGCATTGCCAACCTTCGTGCCATGCTGAAAGAAAAGGGGTAATTCATGTCCGCCACCCGTTGGAAATACGTCTTCAGCCTGAAAATCCGGCTGAGTTCGCTGGTACTGGGGATCGTCCCTGCGCTCGTCGTGCTCGGCTGGCTGGGGATCTGGCTGCCGGTGCCGTTACGAACGCTGATGCTCACCTTGTTTGATCAGCTGGGCGAACTGGTTTATTACCCGCTGGCGGCGCTGGCTCTGGCTGGTGGATTTTTCTGTGCCGCTTTGTGGCGGCGGGAATTTAACGGGCAATATCTGCTGGAAGGCACACTGTCTGTATGGATACTGCTGAATTGGCCGGTATACTGAAACCGGGGCTGGCTCTTGCGCCATAAACATGGCAGGATGAAGGTAAACCACAGCCAACAAAACAGTGGTCAGAGCGAAGAATCAACAAGCTGAAATATGGTGGACAACACAATGCAAAACAACGAAATGAATAACATTCTGGAATTCGTACGCGTGGCTCGTCTGAAAAACAAACTGACCCGCGAAATCGAAGACAATGCCCGCAAAATCCGTGACAACCAGAAACGTGTTGCACTGCTGGCTAACCTGACCGAATACCTGAAACCAGGCATGAGCTACGAAGATATTCTGGAAATCATCCACAACATGAAAGGCGATTACGAAGATCGCGTGGATGATCTGACCATCGTGGGTGCCGAGCTGTCCAAACAGCGTCGCGAAGCCAGCAAACAACTGCGTAACTTCCCGCGCACCTTCCGTAAAGAAGGCACCCCGGAGTAATTCCTGCTTAACAGACGGCCCTGGCGCCGTCTGTCATCCCGCCTTAATTGCCCGCGATTTTCATCCGCTCAATCAGCACGGAACCGCTTTGCAGACTGCAGCGGGGATCGATATCACTGCCGACGGCAACGATCTGGCTGAACATCTCTTTCAGATTACCGGCAATGGTGATCTCTTCCACCGGATACGCGATCTGACCGTTTTCCACCCAGAAGCCGGTCGCGCCGCGTGAATAATCGCCGGTCACGATATTGACCCCTTGCCCCATCAGCTCACTGACGACCAGACCGGTCCCCATCTGCTTGATCAGCGCGTCCAGTGTCTGTCCCTGACCGTCAACGCGCCAGTTATGGATCCCACCGGCATGACCGGTTGATTGCATGCCCAGTTTACGGCCGGAATAGGCGGTCAGCAGATAGGTCTGCAACACACCGTCCTGAATGATGGCCCGGTCACAGGTCCGGACCCCTTCATTGTCGAACGGCGAACTGGCCAGCCCTTTCGGCAGATGTGCATATTCATTGATTTGCAGCCAGGCCGGGAACAGGGATTGGCCCAGGCTATCCAGCAGGAACGAGGACTTACGGTACAGGTTGCCACCACTGATCGCGGAAACCAGATGGCCGAACAGGCTGTTCGCGGCTTCCGGCAGGAACAGTACCGGCACTTCGGTAGTAGCGATTTTACGGCCGCCGAGATGCGACACCGTACGTTGCACCGCCTCTTCCGCAATACGTTCCGGTGTCCAGAGGTCACTCAGCTCGCGCGCCGTACTGTAGCTGTAATCACGCTGCATATCGCCATCCAGTTCTCCGATCAGCACGCAACTCAGCGAGTGACGGCTGGCGGCATAGCCTTTGACAAAACCATGGGTATTGCCATAGACCTTGATGCCATGGTGACTGGAGAAACTGCCGCTGTCCGATTGCTTGATCCGCTTATCCAGTGACAATGCATGCTGCTCGCAGCGACGCGCCAGTTCAATTCCGTACTGCGGATCCAGGGCCACCGGATACAGCAGTGCCAGCTCCGGCGCATCCCAGGCCATCAGCTCGCGTTCAGCCAGCCCGGCACAGACATCCACTGCGGTATAGCGTGATATTTCCAGCGAGGCTTCAATACAACGACGGATAGCGGCGGTGCTGAGATCGGCGGTCGATGATGAGCCTTTGCGACCATCCCGATAGACCGCAATGCCAAGTGCGCCATCTTTGTTAAATTCAATATTCTCGACTTCACCGCCCCGGGTATTCACCGAAATACCGGTCTGCTTGCTGATCGAGATTTCGGCCGTATCCGCACCGAGCTCCTGCGCAATCTGCAGCGCATCCGAAATGACCTGTTCGAGTTTGTGCTGTTCCTGTAAAACCTGTTCCTGAGAATTCATGTTCGCCTGATCCGACTGCATTTTTTCACAGGCTATCACAGATACCTGTTACCATATAAGAGAGGAATAAAGAGAAGAGTGACACCATGAATCATCAGAAACAGACCCAGGACGACTGGGATGACGATTACGTCAGTAAAAGCGAGCTGAAACGTGAAGCCACTGCGCTGCAGAAACTGGGCGAGGAGCTGGTGAACTTAAAGCCTGCCGAACTGGAGCGCGTGCCACTGGATGAAGATCTGACCGACGCTATCGCCACCGGCCATAAGCTGAAGGGCAAACATGAAGCGTTTCGCCGTCATCTGCAATATATCGGCAAGCTGATGCGCAACCGGGATATTGAAGACATCAAAGCGGTACTGGATCAGATCCGCAGCCGCAACAACAGTACCAACACCCGCTTGCATAAACTGGAAAAATGGCGCGATCGTCTGCTGAGCGAAGGTGACGAAGCCATCAATGCCGTGCTGGCGGAATGCCATACCCTGGAGCGGCAGAAACTGCGTCAGTTAATCAGCAAAGCCAAAAAAGAACAGGCCGCCAATCAGCCCCCGGTGGCGTTCCGCGAATTGTTCAAATATCTGCGTGAGCATTTCGAGGCTCAGCTTTAAGCGATATCGCAGACCAAAACGGCGTGGAATACCACGCCGTTTTCGTTATTACCGGGTACCACCGACCGTCATTTCGTCCAGTTTCAGTGTCGGCTGACCGACACCTACCGGCACACTCTGACCATCCTTGCCACAGACACCGACACCGCGATCCAATGCCAGATCATTGCCCACCATCGACACCTGCTGCATCGCTTCCGGACCATTGCCAATCAGCGTGGCTCCTTTGATCGGTGCCGTGATTTTGCCATCTTCGATCAGATAGGCTTCCGACGCGGAGAACACGAATTTGCCGGAGGTAATATCAACCTGACCACCACCGAAATTCGGCGCATAAATGCCTTTCTTCACGGACGCGATGATCTCCTGCGGATCATACTCGCCCGGCAGCATATAGGTATTGGTCATGCGTGGCATCGGCAAGGCCGCGTACGATTCACGGCGACCATTGCCAGTGGAGGAGACACCCATCAGCCGCGCATTCAGCTTGTCCTGCATATAGCCTTTCAGAATCCCATTCTCGATCAGTACGGTATGCTGAGTTGGCGTGCCTTCGTCATCCACTGTCAGTGACCCACGACGCCCCATGATGGTACCGTCATCAACAATCGTGCAATGTTTTGATGCCACCTGTTGTCCGATTTTACCGCTGAAGGCAGAGGAACCTTTACGGTTGAAATCGCCTTCCAGACCATGTCCCACTGCTTCATGCAGCAACACACCCGGCCAGCCGGCACCCAGCACCACCGGCATCATGCCGGCCGGCGCATCCACCGCTTCCAGATTAACCAGCGCCTGACGCACAGCTTCCCGGACATAACCACGGGCGCGACTTTCGCCATGCTCCACTTCAAAGAAATAATCATAGCCACAGCGACCACCGCCACCGGCGCTGCCTCGTTCACGCCGGGCTTTCTGCTCTGCCAGCACGGTCACGCTGAGTCGTACCAGTGGCCGGATATCCGCCACCAGCGTACCATCGGTTGCCGCAATCAGCACTTCTTCATACACCCCGGATAACGAGGCCATGACTTGCGTGATCCGGGGATCAAGCGAACGGGCAAACTGATCCAGCTCTTCCAGCAAGGCAATTTTTTGCGGTTGAACCAATCCGGGTAACGGGTCTACCGCCGGATAGCGTGCCTGCGGACTGCCTGGCTGCCAGACCCTGATCTGGCCATCGCCGCCACTCCCGGCGACACCGCGGGCGGCAATAACGGCCTGCTGCAGCGCATTCAGACTCAGTTCATCGGAATAGGCAAAGCCGGTCTTTTCGCCACTGATCGCACGGACGCCGACGCCCTGCTCAATGTTATAGCTACCGTCTTTGACAATGCCATCTTCCAGGATCCAGGACTCATGCACACCGCTCTGGAAATAGAAATCACCGAAATCAATCTGATGACTCATCAACTGACGCAACTGCTGTGCCAGAATGTCCTGATCCAGACCGTTTACGGCCAATAACCGTTCGCTGACTTGCGATAACAACATTAAATTATTCTCTCCAGGCCGGTGTCAGTCTGGCATGCAGCTGGACCGGCATTGATTTGCGGATATGTTCCGTTTGTTGTGGATCCAGCGTGGCCGCAATCACGCCGGGCTGCGTGCCTTGCTGAGCCAGTACATCCCCCCAGGGCGCAATAATCACCGAGTGCCCCCAGGTTTCACGATTTCCGTCATGACTGCCACACTGATTGGCGGCCACGATATAACACTGATTTTCAATTGCCCGCGCCTGTAACAGCGGCAGCCAGTGGGCCTGCCCCGTCACTTTGGTGAACGCCGCCGGCACCAGTAAAATATCGGCTCCCTGCTGACGCAGTAAGCGGTACAGCTCCGGAAAACGCACGTCATAACAGATACTGAGACCCAGACCGCCGAACGGCGATGGCACCACACAGGTATCATTTCCCGGCACAAAGGAATCGGATTCGCGATAACGTCCGCGGGCATCCGCCACATCGACATCAAACAGATGCAGTTTGTGATAAAAATCCACCAGCTCACCCTGCGGGTTAAACACCAGTGACGTGGTATGCGTGCGTAATTCGTCCGGGACCCGGGTAGGCAGAGAACCGGCAACCAGCCAGATATCAAATTCTCGGGCCCATTCTCTCAGCTGATGTTGTACCGGGCCATCACCTACCGATTCGGCTAACTGCTGATAATCTCGGGGAGCCCCCATGCAGGCAAAGTTTTCCGGTAATAAAACCAGACAGGGACGTTCCAATGGCAAACGCTGCAACAACGCCGCGATCTGAGCCCGGTTATGTAACCAGTCAGCCTGAGCATTGAGTTGTAAAGCAACCAGCTGCATTACTTGCTCTCCTCTGTCTTGGGTGAAGGTAGTTTGACCTTTTCCTGTTTACGGCCCAGTTCGGTAATCACCGGTTTCGCGATATTACCGTTGACGGAATAACTGACCTGCGTAATCACATCAAAGACCGGTTGCAGAATCGTCGTCGCTGCCAGTACCGCAATACCGGTGATCGGTGTAATAGCAAATGCCGTGGCAACCCCGAAGCCGCCGGTCAGTGTCGGTGAGAACGTCACCTGATAATCGATCGTTTTCCGCCCCAGATCGACCAGACCATGTCCTTTCAGTTCACCGGAGTGACTTTCCAGCAACAGATCATCATTACGCAACACACCCCGGTCTAGTTTGCCGCTGAAGCTTATTTTTTTGAAATAGAGGCCATCACCGAAAATATCACGAAAATCGAAACTGATACGACTCACAATGGCATTCAGTGAGAACAACGACAATAAACGGTTACCACCGGTATTATTCACTTCCCGCAACACGCCTTCGCCAGTTTCCGCGCTGATCTGACCGCTCAACGCTTCCAGCCGGGGCTGAATCAATGCTCCGGGCCAGGAAACATCAATATCCATTTCACTTTTTGTACCGGTCAACCCGGGATCAAAACCAAAATGACCAAGAAAGACTTCGGTATTATTGCTGACAAATTTGCCTTTCAGCGCGCTGAGCGGCTGATAGTTGTTGATCAGCCAGCTCGCCTGGCCATCAAAGTGTGAATTGGCGACCTGCCAGTGCAGATCCCGGATCTCGCCACCCTGTTTTACCGGAGACAAATGCCCACGGAACTGCCCCAGCGTATTGCCACCATAACGACAGTCCTGACAGCTAAACAATAAGTCCGGCCAGCGCGCAAGCCATGCCTGTTGTGTACTCAGGCTCATCGGCGGTTCTGCTGGCTTGTCCTCACCACTGTCAGCCCAGTAGAGACGGGCCATATCAATACGGATCGGTTTCTTCTTGCTAGCCGGCAGATGAATCATACCCTGCGCTTTACTGCTCTCCAGCCAGATACGGTTACCATCACGATCCGGGCTCATATTAAACCGGACATCGCGCCATAGCTGATCCGCCAGATGCAGTTTATCCACCCGTACATCTACCGCACCGACGCTTGGAAACAGCTGATTGACGGTCTGCAGCCCATTTTTCGGCCAGCGCTGCCACCAGTCCAGCCAGGCAGAAACATCAGCCTCACTCAGAATGGCGCTGACCGAGAACGGTAAACGGGGGCCGGTACTGCGCTCAATCACCTGATTATCCAGCCAGAAACGGCGGAACTGTTTCTGGTCCGGAGCCCAGTCCGCCTGCAACTGCCATTCATGATTCAGCGATCCATTGATCACGCTGCTGTTCTGGTTACCGCTGACTTTGACCTGCAGCGGCCAGTTGCGGCCGGCTGGTTTGTTGTACGGTGCCGGCAAATCCAGCGCCAGCGATGTCAGTGGGCTGGTCAGTCGGGCATCGTAATAATAATGCCCGCCCTTATACAGATGCAGATCCAGTGTGCCCTGCCAGTTTGCCCGCCCCTGCAGCGTCTGGTGCGCCAACTGCGGTAATACCTTGTCGCGCTGACTATCCCACTCTCCCTGCAGACCCAATTTGACCTGATATTCATCGGCTTGTTGTTCACCGGCATACTGCACGCGCAATGGCTGCCCCCATAAGGTGGCCTGCAGTTCTTCTATCGCTGTTTTATTGTCATCGAAGCTCAGTTCGCCTTGCAACTGCTCCAGTGGTAAATCCAGACTCGGAAGATACAAACTGTTTCCTGCCAGTTTTACTTTGCCATTGACCTTAACCTGACTGCCATCCATCGGAATATCCAGTTTCAGCTCACCGGTTAATGGCTTCTGTATGCGGACGGCCTGCAGCGCACTGCCAACGGAATTCTGCAGCGGAGAGCGGTAGAGATAATCGCTGACCGCTTCACCGGTCCCGGCAATATCGGCATCAATGTACAGACGGGCACCTGGTGCCAGTTTCGGAAACCAGGCATGCAGGCGCGGCGAACTGGCATCACCGAGCAGGGCGTGATCGCCCTGCATATCCAGACGATCATTCTCAAACAACAAGTCCAGTGACATTTCGCGTAACGGCAGCCAGCCGGCACCGAACTGGAAAGTGGCATCACGTAACGGCACCCATGCCTGGAAGATGCCGTTTTTCTCTTTGAACGGAAAATCACGGAAGGCGCCATGCCACAGGATGCGGGCATTTTCAGCATGCCCGCCCTGTAATGCACTGGTCAGGTACTTGATCACCGGCTCGCCCATGGCACCGTGCGGAAAATAGTAATGCGCCTGACTGGCATCTTTCAGATCAACACCGCTGTCCAGCGCCAGAAACAGGGGCTGTTTTCCTTCCTGACTCAGACGGAATTGGGTTGCGGTGGTAACCACGTCGGTTTTGAGTTGCACCTGTTCCGCAGTTAATGCCCAGCCATCACTCAATTTCTGCCAGTTCAGAACGGCCGAAAACGCCTCTACCGGCCATGGCTTTTCAAAATAGGGCTGCAAATCCCATGTCTGCGGTTTTAACTGTTGGACCGTCAGAGCTACGCCCTGTGGCGACAGATGGAAAGAGGCGTCCACATCATGCAGCCCGGGAATCATGCGCCAGCGCTGCCACTGTAACTGCTCCATCTGCCCGCTGAACTGCCAGCTGTCCTGTGCTTCATCGCGGGAAAAACGGAATTCGCTCAGCCGGCCCTGCGGCGTCAGCGTCCGCAGCGCTTCTGACGCAGCCGACTCCACCGGCAGCAACATCCCCGCCAGCGGAGTCAATTCACTCAGCAGCAACGGATCCATTTGCCCGGTGTATTGTTCAGCCTGCTTGTTCAGTTGCAGTTGCCATGACCGCCAGGGCTGATTATCACTGTGTAATTGCAATCCCTGGCTGTATAGCTGCCAGTCATCGGCATGACGCTGCCAGACGATTTCTCCACCCTGCAGTTCCAGGCTGTGCTGCTGTTCGGCCTGCTGCCAGCCAAGACGGTTTAAACCCAGTTGCAGCAATGCGCTCTGCCACTGACCAGGTTGCCGCTCCAGCCAGAGCTGAAACGCCAGTGAACCGTGGATAGATTGTGCATTGACTGCCAGCGGCGTGGGCAACAAGGCCCCCGGCTGTTTGCTGGCATGCGGTTCTGTCGCCAGATAGATATGTCCCTGCAGGGCATCCTGACGCGCTGCGCCCTGCAATTCCGCCTGCAGCAATAACGGCACGACCAGGGCCTGCTGTGCCACGGAGATACGGGAAAAAAGCTTGTGCGCTCCGCCCCGGTTTTCCGCATAGAGCTGATCGATATGAAATTCCGCCAGTAACTGTTGCTGACGGAATAACCGGATCTGACTGTCGGTAATATTGGCCTGCGCGAACTGCTCCAGTAACAGCGGCAGGACGTCATTCAGGTCAGGGCTTTCGGCAGACGATGCCGCCGCTTTAGGCAAGTTCAGTGTCAGTTGCAGTTGATCTGCCTGCAGCGTGGCCAGACAACCGTGTGTTTTCCAGAACTGCAGGAACGGATTACAGTGCAATTGCAGCTGCTTGGCACTGAGCTCAAACGGGACGGCGCCTTGCTGCCGTAACGCCACATCGCGCAGTTCCAGTTGCAGGCCATAATCCTGCCAGCGCCAGCCAATCTGCGCTACTGATGCGGATGACACCGTATCCGGCAATAACTGTTTCAGTATCCAGTCCCGATGCGGCTGTAAATCGGGCAGTCCAAAGCGCAGCGCGGTAACCAGCACTGCCAGCAGCATCAGAATAACGGAAAGGAAAACAGCGCCGCCACGCACAATGCCACGCCAGTTCACTTACATCATCACCACGTCATACTGCTCCTGGTTGTACAAGGGCTCAGGCTGCACCTTGACCTGTTTGCTGATGAACACCTCCAGCTCCGCTAGGCTATGGGATTCATCACCACGCAACGCTTCCGCCACTGCCGGTGAGGCGTACACGACAAACTGGTCGGCATCATACGCCCGGTTGACGCGCAGAATTTCACGCAGAATCTCGTAGCAGACGGATTCCACGGTTTTCACCCGTCCCCGGCCTTTGCAGGCAGGACATTCGGAGCAGAGGACATGCTCCAGACTTTCCCGGGTACGCTTACGCGTCATTTCAACCAGCCCGAGTTGCGAGAAACCATTCACCCCGGTTTTGGCGCGATCTTTTGCCAGAGCCTGTTCCAGACTTTGCAGGACGCGGCGGCGGTGATCCTCACTCTGCATATCAATGAAATCGATAATGATAATGCCGCCGAGATTACGCAGCCGCAACTGACGCGCAATGGCGGCAGTCGCTTCAATGTTGGTGTTGAAGATGGTCTCTTCCAGATTGCGGTGACCAACAAACGCACCGGTATTGATATCAATCGTGGTCATGGCTTCGGTCTGATCAATGATCAGATAACCGCCGGATTTCAGCTCGACCTTGCGCTCCAGCGCACGCTGAATCTCATTCTCGACATCATACAAGTCAAAAATCGGCGACTCCCCGGAGTAGTAATCCAGTTTGCCAGCCATTTCCGGTACGAATTCATCGGTGAAATGCGCCAGTTGCTCGTAAGTCTGCCGTGAATCGACCCGGATCCTGTCCAGTTCATCACCCACAAAATCACGCAGGATACGGAAGGCCAGACTCCACTCGGCGTACAGCACATGACTGGTCGGATATTTCTGCCGGCGTTCCAGCACTTTGCGCCATAAGCGTTTCAGGAAGATGGTGTCCTGTTCCAGCTCTTTCTCACCGACACCTTCGGCCGCCGTACGGACAATAAAACCGCCCAGTTCGTCGACATGGTTACTCACGATCTGCTTGAGGCGCTCACGCTCTTCTTCACTGTCGATGCGTTGTGAAACCCCGACATGCGCACTGCCCGGCATAAACACCAGATAACGGGACGGCAGCGTGATATCCGTGGTCAGACGGGCACCTTTGGTGCCCATGGGATCTTTCACCACCTGTACCATGATGTCCTGCCCCTGGCGAACCAGTTCGGCAATATTACCGGCCTGAAAGTGCTCTTTCTCTTTTACATCCACACATTCGGTGTGCGGCACAATATCGGAGGCGTGCAGAAATGCGGCTTTATCCATGCCAATATCGACAAACGCGGCCTGCATACCGGGTAATACCCGGCTGATTTTGCCTTTGTATATGTTACCGACAATCCCGCGTTTGGCCTGGCGCTCAATATGCACTTCCTGCAACATGCCATGATCCACCAGCGCGACACGGGTCTCGGAAGGGGTTACGTTGACCAGCAATTCGGTTGACATAGTTCAGCCTTAATAATCTGACGTCATGAGTGGTGACAATACTTTTTGCAGTAACAAATCGGTTTCCAGCAGCGGCAATCCCACCACAGCGGAATAACTGCCACTGAGATGACTGACGAACTTCCCGCCAATACCCTGAATGCCATAGGCCCCGGCTTTATCCGCCGGTTCGCCGCTTTGCCAGTAACGACGGATCTCTTCCGGCGTTAATTTACGGAACGTGACCTGCGAACTGACCAGTACCACTTCACAGTCCAGTTCCGAAGAAAGCGCCACCGCCGTCATCACGGTATGGGTATTACCTGACAATAACTGCAATATACGCTGAGCATCGGCGAAATCCCGTGGTTTTTCCAGCACTTCTTGCTCAAAAACCACGATGGTGTCGGCACCTAATACCGGTTTCTGGCCACCGCAGGCCAGCCAGCCGGCCTGCGATTTATCCCGGGCCAGACGCTGCACATACTCAGCCGGTAATTCATCGGGTTGCCGTTGTTCCTCGACATCCACTGCCAGCACGTCAAAAGGGTAATCCAGCAGTGATAACAGCTCCCGGCGGCGGGGTGAGGCCGATGCCAGATATAAAACGGCGCAGGCTGACATAATGTTTACCTGATGTTGAATCGGCGGCGGATATACCGCAGAAAGAGATAGACCGAAGGCCAAAGCAGCGTGGAACTCAGCGATGCCCAGACAAAACGGGTATTGAGGCGGGGCGAGGCAAACAGATGCTCCACCCAGAAAATCAGCAACTGGCCGATGAAGATCAGGGATCCCATTACCAGCGCCTGTTGCCAGACAGAGAAATTACGGATCTTCTGGTATTGCGCCGCAGCCACATAGGTCGTGACCGCCATTCCCAGCGCATGGATCCCCAGAGTCGAACCCAGCAGAATATCCATGATCAGTCCCACCACCCAGGCACTGACAATGCTCAGATGATGCGGTAATGCTATAACCCAATACAGGACAACCAATGCCACCCAGTCCGGGCGGAACATATCGATTGCGACCGGCAATGGCACCATTGCCAGAATAATCGCCACAATCAGTGTTAAATAGATTGAACCTTTACCATGACCGGTCAATGAGCCGCTCATTATCTCTGCTCCTGATGCTTCTCTTTTCCGGATGTCATGAATACGGATTTATTTTTTGCAGCCGACGTAACTTCAGCGCCGATTTTCTGCCCCTTCTCCGGGGTTTGTTCCAGGGATGGTGACGGTACCGTGGCGGTTGCGGCAGAAGTCGAGATCGCCGCAGAGGTTGCTGCCGCCGCAGAAGAAGCCTCACTCATGACCGGCAACGGTCCCATGGCTTTGGCATCTTCCCAAAGCAGCAGGACATAACGCAGTCTGTCCAGCGTCGCTAGCGGTTCAGCCTTGATTTCGGCAAACGGACTCTGTTCTTCATTCGCCATCCGGGTGATCTTCGCCACCGGATACCCTTCCGGGAAATGGCCACCCATGCCCGAGGTCACCAGAATATCGCCATCCCGGATATCCACGTTACGAGGCAGATTATTCAGGGTCAGCTCATTGATATTGCCGGTTCCGGCCGCGATCGCGCGCAAATCATTACGTAATACCCGCACCGGCAAGGCATGACTGACGTCGGTAATCAGCAATACCCGGCTTGAGGTTTTACCGACACTGACCACCTGACCGATAACACCCTGATCATTGACGACCGGCTGTCCCTCATAGACATGGTGCTCAATGCCTTTATCGATCACGACCTGATAGACAAAGGGATCGGAGTCCACAGACAGGATCCGGGCCACCAGCTTGCGGGAATCCTGCGTCACCGGCGAGCCAAGCAATTCACGCAGACGGCGGTTTTCCTGACTCAGTTCCGCCATGCGTAGCAGATCGCTGCGCAACAGAAAAAGCTGTTGCTGCAGTTGCTGATTGTCTTTCAGCAATTCACTGCGGGATTTCAGTTGCAGGCTGGCCTCTTCGACCACATCGCGGGGAACACTAGCCAGGTGCAGTAACGGGCTGGCAAAGGTATTGATGTAAAGACGCATGCCGTCAAACAGATGAAAACGGGCATCCGCAACGATGCCCGCCAGTGACAGCAGCACAGTGATAAATAACCGGAGTTGCAGGGATGAACCCCTGCCGAAAATAGTCCGCATGGATGCTATCAGTCCGGAGCAGTCGTTATGCCACGCCGGACAGACTCAGTTATTCGTAATGAAACAGGTCACCACCGTGCATGTCGATCAGCTCAAGAGCACGACCACCACCACGGGCAACACAGGTCAGCGGATCATCCGCCACAACCACCGGAATACCGGTATGTTCCATCAGCAGACGATCCAGGTTACGCAGCAGCGCACCACCACCGGTCAGCACCATCCCCTTTTCGGAGATGTCGGAAGCCAGTTCCGGCGGGGATTGTTCCAGCGCCACCATGACCGCACTGACGATACCACTCAGAGGTTCCTGCAACGCTTCCAGAATTTCGTTGGAATTCAGAGTGAAACTGCGCGGTACCCCTTCCGCCAGGTTACGGCCGCGAACTTCAATTTCACGCACTTCATCACACGGATACGCTGAACCGATTTCATGCTTGATACGTTCTGCGGTCGATTCACCAATCAGGCTGCCGTAGTTACGACGCACATAGCTGATGATCGCTTCATCAAAACGGTCGCCGCCGATACGGACAGAGGACGAATAAACCACACCGTTCAGAGAAATGATGGCAACTTCAGTGGTACCACCACCGATATCCACTACCATCGAACCCGCGGCTTCAGATACCGGCAGACCTGCCCCGATTGCTGCCGCCATTGGCTCTTCGATCAGATAAACTTCCCTGGCACCCGCGCCTTGAGCTGATTCTTTGATCGCCCGGCGTTCAACCTGGGTGGCTCCGCAAGGGATACAAACCAGTACGCGAGGACTTGGACGCATCAGGTTATTTTCGTGAACCTGTTTGATGAAATGCTGCAGCATCTTCTCGGTTACCGAGAAATCAGCAATAACCCCATCTTTCATCGGACGGATCGCCGCGATATTACCCGGGGTACGCCCCAACATCATTTTGGCAGCATGACCAACCGCAGCGACAGATTTAGCGGCACCACCGCGTTCCTGACGAATGGCAACCACAGAAGGTTCGTTCAGGACGATACCTTTGCCCTTAACATAGATCAGTGTATTAGCGGTACCCAAATCGATCGAAAGATCGTTGGAAAACAGACCACGGAGCTTCTTGAACATGATGCGGGGGATCCTGATTAATTACGGGATATATGAAAAACGGCTCACTTTACCAATCCCGGCCCTGATCAGCAAGCGTCCGGCACAGAAGAAAACCGGATTCTGTCCGATCTTTGCTTAATCAGACGATTATTAATTACTAATCACTTCCTGCCGCTAAATTAGTCAATCCGTGCCGATATAATACTCACTCTTTTTTCTCCGCCGCTGCAGCAAGCATGAATAACACTTATCTGCCTGAAAAAGAAAGCGTCACGTATACTAAAGGCTGAAGATCTGCGATCGTCTTATCAGGATGGATGAATGGAGCTGAAACAACGGCACCTGCAACAGGCCAGCGAGAAGGGGTTACTCACCCCCGAACAAATCACACCGCTCTGGAACTATCTGCAAAATCTGCCGGCGGAAAATGCCTCCTTCCGTGCGACCCATATTCTGTTCTATCTGGGCGGACTCATCGCTATCGCTGCCATGAGCCTGTTTATGACCCTTGGCTGGGACGCCTTTGGCGGCATCGGCATTTTTCTCATCGCCTGTGGCTACGGCATTGCCGCCTGTCTGGTCGCGGACTGGTTATTGTGGCAACAGCGGCAACCGGTCCCTGCCGGATTACTCGCCGCACTGGCCGTCACCATGGTACCGCTGGCGATTTACGGGCTGCAGGCACACCTGGGCTACTGGAATGGTGCCGCGCATACCGAATACCGCGATTTCCACCGCTACATCGACTGGCGCTGGCTGATGATGGAACTGGGCACCTTGCTGTTCGGTGCCCTCCTGCTGTGGCGATACCGGTTACCATTTATGGTGATGCCTCTGGCGGTGGTGTTGTGGTATCTGAGCATGGACCTGACGCCGTTCCTGTTTCAGGATGAGGATTACAGCTGGCATCACCGGCAGCAGGTTTCCATGGTGGTGGGTCTGCTGATGCTGTGCCTGGCGTTTTATATCGATCTGCGAACCCGCCACACCCTTGATTTTGCCTGGTGGCTCTATCTGTTCGGACTAATGGCCTTCTGGGGCAGTTTATCCATGCAACATTCTGACAGCGAACTGAGCAAGCTGGGTTACTGCCTGATCAATCTGCTGCTCATCGCGACCGGCGGCATGATTGGGCGGCGTGTCTTTGCCGTGTTTGGTGGTATGGGCGTCGCGGGATATCTTGGTTATCTGGCCTGGGATCTATTCAGGGACAGTCTGGTTTTTCCGTTTGTCCTCTCGCTGATCGGCCTGGGTATTATCTGGCTTGGCCTGCTGTGGCAGCGCCATGAGGCCAGAATTCAGCAACTGCTGCAACGCTATCTGCCTGCGGCATGGCGGGAACTGCTGACGCAGCGGCGCTGAAAAAGGAGGCTCCGGGTGATACCTCAAAGAAGCCATGATATTTCCATATCTGTTTTTTGCATAACGATTCCCGGTTTTGGACGTCTAAACATCCAAATGTCCGTTGACATACCTGATAATGACTCGTAGCATGAACTCCTGACAGCTCATCGCTATTCAGTCTGATTTTCTGTAACCACCTGCTATTGGTGGATTTTTGAGTAAATAACGGTTCCCTTATGATTAAGTTATCTTCCCTGTCAAAAGTGTACGGCGAAGGGAAAAGCGCCTTTTACGCTTTGAAAGGTATAGAACTCGATGTTCCGGCCGGCCAGATTGTCGGCGTGATCGGCGCATCAGGTGCGGGTAAAAGCACCCTGATCCGCTGTGTTAATTTGCTGGAACGTCCCACACAGGGCCGTGTGGAAGTGGATGGTGTGGACCTGACCGCACTGGATGCCCAGGCGCTGACGCTGGCACGCCGCAATATCGGCATGATTTTCCAGCATTTTAATCTGCTCTCGTCACGCACCGTATTTGAGAACGTGGCATTGCCACTGGAGCTGGCCAACTGGCCGAAAGAGAAGATCACCGCCCGGGTCACCGAACTGCTGGAGCTGGTCGGTCTGAGCCATCGCGCCAAGGCGTATCCGTCGCAGCTCTCCGGCGGTCAGAAACAGCGTGTCGCCATTGCCCGTGCTCTGGGTCCGGCACCGAAAGTATTGTTATGTGATGAAGCGACGTCGGCACTCGACCCGCAAACCACCCAGTCCATTCTGACGTTGCTGAAAGAGATCAATCAGAAACTGGGCATTACCATTTTGCTGATCACCCATGAAATGGCGGTCGTTAAAAGTATCTGTGACGTGGTAGCTCTGATCGATCAGGGACAGATCATCGAACAGGGTGAAGTCGGCTGGTTCTTCGCGCATGCACAGTCGCCGCTGGCCCGGGAATTTATCCGCTCCAGCCTGCATCTGGAGATCCCGGCACCGTATCGCGAACGGCTGCAGAGTACGCAGACCGATGGCACGATCCCGCTGCTGCGGTTAGGTTTCAGTGGCAACACCATTGATACTCCGGCGATTTCCCACGCCAGTCGCCAGTTCGGGATTGATGTGAGTATTTTAAGTGCCAGCATTGAGCAGATCGGGCATTCCCGCTTTGGTTTCCTGCTGGTAGAACTGTTAGGTGATGCAGACGCACAGCAAGTGACGATCGATTACCTGAAGCAACAACAGATAGATGTCGAGGTATTGGGCTATGTTCAGCAGCATGCATGAGTTGTTATTGCTGGCGCTGGGTGAAACCCTGTGGATGGTGTTCGCCTCTGCCCTGTTCGGCACGATTTTAGGGGTTCCGCTGGGGATTGCGCTGCACATCACCAAACCGGGACAGATTTCGGCGCATCCGGCCTTTAACAAGGTGCTGGGTACCATTGTGAACATCGGTCGTTCGGTGCCGTTCATTATTCTGCTGGTCGCGATCATTCCGCTGACCCGCCTGATTGTCGGCACTAGTATCGGCACCAATGCGGCGATTGTACCGCTGGCGATTGGCGCCATTCCGTTTCTGGCCCGTCTGGTGGAAGGTGCGCTGATGGAGATCCCGGCCGGTCTGATTGAAGCCGCGCAGGCGATGGGTGCAACGCACCGTCAGATCATCCGTAAGGTGATGCTGCCGGAAGCCTTACCGGGCATTCTGAATGCCATCGTGATCACGCTGGTGGCACTGGTGAACTACTCGGCGATGGCGGGTGCCATCGGTGGTGGCGGGCTCGGTGACGTCGGTATCCGCTATGGTTATCAACGATTTGATCCGGCCATCATGCTGATCACTGTCGCGATTCTGGTCGTATTGGTTCAACTGATTCAAAGCGTTGGCGAGCGTTTGGTAAAACGCGTCGATCATCGTTAAGAATGTAAAAACACTGTTGCCGGTGGTGGCGCAGTAAATCATAAAACAAGGAGTAAACGATGAATTTATTCAGCAAAGCGATTTTAAGTGCCGCCATTATCGGGATCGCATTAACCGGTTGCGGCGAGAAAAAAGATAACCACCTGAAAGTCGGTGCCATCTCCGGCGCGGAAACTCAGGTAGCAGAAGAAGCAGCGAAAATCGCCAAAGAGAAATTCGGTCTGGAAGTGGAAATCGTACAGTTCAGCGATTTTGCAACGCCGAACGTGGCACTGAACGATGGCAGCATCGACGTCAACGCGTTCCAGCATAAGCCTTATCTGGATTCACAGATCAAGGATCGCGGTTTCAAACTGGTTGCGGTTGGTAACACCTTCGTTTATCCGATTGCCGGCTACTCCAAGAAGATCAAGAACATCAGCGAGCTGAACGAAGGTGCGCAGGTTGCCGTGCCAAATGATCCGACTAACCTGGGTCGTTCACTGCTGCTGCTGCAGAAACAGGGTCTGCTGAAACTGAAAGAAGGTTCAGGTCTGTCTGCCACCGTGCTGGACATCGTTGAAAATCCGAAGAACCTGAAAATCGTTGAACTGGAAGCCGCGCAACTGCCACGCGCACTGGAAGACGTGGAACTGGCGGTCATCAACACCGTCTATGCTTCTCAGGTTGATCTGCAGCCAACCCGTGATGGTCTGTTTGTGGAAGACAAAGAATCACCATACGTGAACCTGATCGTGGCACGCGAAAACAATCAGAACGACGAAAAAGTGAAGAACTTCGTGAAAGCCTATCAGGACGAAGCGGTATTCAAAAAAGCGACCGAACTGTTTAACGGTGGTGTCGTGAAAGGCTGGTAATCTCTTCCTTTCCGGATAGCTATGACGGTCGGCATTAGCCGGCCGTTTTCTTTTCTGCCAACAGATTAACGCCGCCCCATAGGCAATAGCCAAAAGTTACATATAATCCCTGTAAACTCATTGCGCACAATTCATTATGACCGACGAAAAAACGCCCGATTTGCTGCGGCTGGATAACCAGCTCTGTTTTGCGCTCTACAGCGCCAGTAACGCCATTGTCCGCGCTTACCGTCCGTTACTGGAGACGCTGGATTTGACCTATCCGCAATATCTGGTGATGTTGGTGTTATGGCAGCAGGATGGCATCAGCGTCAAGCAACTGGGGGAAAAACTGTTTCTTGATTCCGGCACACTCACACCTCTGTTAAAACGGCTGGAGACGAAAGGTCTGATACAGCGTGAACGCAGTACACAGGATGAACGTGTACGGGTACTGACGCTGACCGGGCAGGGAAAGACATTGAAAAAACAGGCCGCAAACATCCCGGTACAGATGCGCGGCCAGTTAAACATTACCGAAAGCCAGTTGCAGTTGCTGAAAGCGCATTGTGAGCTGGTCCAGCAGCAACTGCATGAGCAGGAGGATTAATCCTTCTGCGGGAATTGCATTTCGTCATAGCGCACGAAACGGGTTTTATGCTTGAGCTTGTAACCCAGCCACAGCGTAAAGAATAGCGGGATCCCCACATATGTCGCGGCAGCACCTTTCCAGTCAATACTGTCGGCGGTAAAGGCACTGTAATCCTGTCCCAGTGTCACCAGCAGACAGAGCGCAAATGCCAGTAGCGGACCAAGCGGGAAAAACAGGGCCTTATAGGGCAGATGATGCAGCTCGCCGCCCTGCAGCAGATAACCTTTACGGAACCGGTAATGACAGATCGCGATACCCAGCCAGGCGATAAAACCACTCATACCGGATGCACTCATCAGCCATATATAGACCGTCTGATCGCCGAACAGCGACGTCAGGAAACAGAGCATGGCCACCAGTGTGGTCGCAATCAGGGCATTGACCGGTACACCGTTCCGGCTTAACCCGGCCAGCCATTTTGGTGCCATACCGCTGCATGCCATGGTGTAAAGCATGCGGGTGGAGGCGTACATCCCTGAGTTCCCTGCTGACAGGATCGCCGTCAGGATCACCGTATTCATCACCGCGGCCGCCAGCGCCAGGCCGGCGCGTTCAAACACCAGTGTAAACGGGCTGGCACTGATATCGGTCACATCATTTTTCAGCAGTTGCGGGTCGTTATACGGTAGCAATACGCCAATGATGAAGATGGCGAACACATAGAACAGCAGAATACGCCAGAACACCTGCCGCACGGCACGCGGAATATTCTTGCCCGGATTATCCGACTCGCCGGCAGCAACGCCGATCAGTTCCGTCCCCTGAAAGGAGAAACCGGCAATCATGGCGACACTGAGCAGCGCCGGAAAACCACCGACAAACGGCGCATCGCCAGTACTGAGATTACTCCAGCCTGGATGCGCTTCACCGTGCATGATGCCAAACACCATCAGCAGACCGATGCCAATGAAAGCGATGACGGTCAGCACCTTGATCAGCGAACACCAGAATTCGGCTTCCCCAAATCCTTTCACCGTAAACGCATTCAGCGCCACAATGATGGCTAGAAACGCCGCACTCCAGATATAGCCCGGGACGTCCGGAAACCAGTATTTCATGATGATAGCCGCCGCCGCCAGTTCCACGGCCACGGTGATCGCCCAGTTGTACCAGTAGTTCCAGCCCTGCGCGAAGCCGAACGCCGGATCGACAAAATGGCTGCCATAGGCGGCAAAGGAGCCGGATACCGGCATAAACGCCGCCATTTCACCCAGACTGGTCATCAGAAAATAGACCATCAGCCCGATCAGCAGATAGGCCAGCAGCGCTCCGCCCGGGCCGGCATTTGCAATGGTGGCACCGGAAGCCACAAATAATCCGGTACCAATGGAACCACCAATCGCGATCATACTGAGATGCCGCGACTGCAGTTTACGGTGCAGCCCCTGCCCCGCCTGCGTGGAGGTCGACATGATTTTCTCCTTACCTTGTTTAATGCTGTATCGTCAGCAACCTGCATCTTTTTCGCGCAGATGCTCAAAAGGCCGCTAGAAATACGCAGCAAACTACTTTTTGGCAAGGATTTTTTGGAGGTAAAACGAAAAATACTGGCATAAAAAACCAGACAAAATTAATTCGGTGAGATAAAAAATTAAACTCTATGCATGAAATAGCAGTTAATGCGAATTAAGCCCTGTTTTTGTTGATCAGAACTGCATAACTATTAAAACTGCTATTTCACAGCAACTCGCGGCACCATCAGACCAGCAATACCCGAATGCCCCGCTGTTCCAGCACCGCTTTATCTGCGTCACTGATGCCGGCATCGGTAATGACAATGTCAATTTTATCAATAGGCACCACTACATTCGGTGTTTTCCGGCCAAATTTGCTGGAATCGGTCACCACGATGATCTGCTTCGCGGCCTGACACATGGACTGACTGACCTGATAGGCCTCATTGAAGGTGGTTGTCCCCTGTTCAATGTCAAAACCATCCGCGCCGATAAATAACTTATCGAAGGTATAGGCCCGGAATGCCTGCTCTGCCAGTCCACCATGAAACGAGGATGAACGTTTACGGTAAGTACCACCCGGCATCAGCAGCGTCATATTGCTGTCACGCGCTACCGCTTCATTGATAATCAACAGACTGTTGGTCATCACCGTCAACGCTACCCGCTCCACCAGCCATGGCACCATCTGTAACGTGGTGCTGCCGTTATCCAGAATGATCGAATCGCCATCATGGACCAGCGAAGCCGCTTTCGCGCCAATACGTTGTTTGATGTTCTGATTCAGCGCCGTCTTTTCATCCATGGTGCGATCTTCTGCCACCGGCTGCGTGACAGCTTCAGCCCCACCATATCGGCGGGTCACCTGATTGGATTGCTCCAGATAACGTAAATCGCTGCGTACTGTGGCGCCCGTAATATTGAAGTGCGCGGCCAAATCATTAACCGTGGTTCTGCCATGTTCCCGCAAGTAGCGGACTAACATATCCCGACGAATTTCGACGCTCATATCAGGCTCTCTGTATAAATAAACTACTTACAAGATACATGGTGATTTTCAAAATGAAAGAATTAAAATAATTACATTATCATTTTGTGGATAAAGCACAGGTTATTGCTTCTCTGGTTGAGGCATCCAGTTCAGACAACACTTTTTCTGACAATGGAATCCGCGCATGCAGCACCGCAGATAATGCTTTCGGTCTGGCAAAAATAGTGAGTCCTTTCATGATGCTGGCATCAACGATCACATTATCAGCATTGTGAGCTAAAACCACCAATGTACGAGGCTTCCAGCGGGAAGAGGTCTTGCCGATTTTCACACTGCCTTTCAGACTCATCGTTTGCAGCATCCGGTTGAATGCCCGCATCTGCAGAAAACCGGTTATAATCTGTAAACCCCAGGCGATAACCGCACAAATAATCAGCGTGTTTGTTGCATCCATTTTTCACCTCGTTTATGGAAAAAAGGCAGTGTAAAAACACTGCCAATATAACAGGCACCCTCAGGAGCTGAACCGGGATCCCATTAACCCTGAACGATATCTGCCCATCAGAACATGACCTGTCCGCCGGTAATGTTGATCATCTGGCCGGTACAATACCCGGCTTCTTCGCTGGCATAAAACTTCAGCACATTCAGTACATCCTGATAATCACAGCCGCGTTTCAAGGGCACTTTGTCGATATAGGTTTGTTCAACCTGATCTTCCGGAATACCCAGTTTCTTCGCGTATTGCGGCAGCAGAGACTGGAACATCGGGCTCTTCAGCAGATTGCCCAGCATCAGGGAATGCACAGTAATGTTGTAATCCGCCAGATCCAGTGCCAGGGATTGTGTCAGGCCTACTCCGCCAAATTTCGCGGCCGAGTAGCCGGAGTTGTGTTTTGAGCCAACTTTACCGGATTTGGAGTTGATCTGGATGATGCGGCCAAATTTCTGTTTCATCATGATCTTGGAAACCGCACGGGCACACAGGAAGTAGCCGGTCAGGTTGACGTCGATAGAACGTTGCCAGGCATCCAGTGAGAAATCGTCAATGCGGGAAGCCTGCGCCACACCGGCGTTATACACCATCACATCAATACGGCCGAAGCGATCTGCCACCGCACCAATCATGCGGGCCACGTCCTGTTCATCAGTGGAATTTGCCTGTACAGCCATGACGTTCTGAGCGCCAAACTGTTCGGCAATCGTGGCCGCCGTTTCGGTTGCGTTTTGTCCATTCAGATCGGCAACAACGACTTTATAACCACTGGCTGCCAGACCACTGCACAGAAATGCGCCTAAATTGCGACCACCACCAACTACCAATGCCACTTTTGACATGTTAATCTCCTTGATTGCTAGTCTCGCTCCCCCCTGCAACGAGCGCCAACTCATGTGTTGCAGAGGGGGCAGTGAGTTTTAGTTATTCAGTTCAAATCTAATTTCTGTTCCCAGCACCAGTTCATCAGGGCATTTCCCTTCAACATGTACGGTGCCCGGGTATTCGGCTTCTGCACCACCATCAAAACGGATGGTGATATGGCCAAGTTGTGCGAGATTCTGATTGACCACATCCCCCACCGCGGTGATCGGATAGCGTGATGTGCCCAGCACGAACTGACCGCCAGCGGTGATCTCGCCTGTTAAGTCTGCCGCCGGATGGATGAAGCAGTAATCGGCTACATCCGCGGGGGCGTTATCGTTAAACAGGATCATCATATTGTCATTCAGTGCGTCTGCCGCGTATTCGCCGATCTGTGTCACTTGGGTACGGTACAACATAGTCATTCTTTCCTCTGTCAGTACTACTTGTTACTGGTAAATAAAGAAGGATACGAACCAGGCCAGCAAGACGGTCGGTGCGCCGGTCAGGAACCGGGAGTAAAGCACAGACGGTACGCCAATCTGGACAGTTTCAGGTTTCGCTTCGGCCAGACTCAAACCCACCGGAATGAAGTCACAAGCGGCCTGCGCATTAATCGCAAACAATGCCGGTAATGCCAGTTGAGGCGGGATGTTACCCAGACCAATCTGTGTACCCACCAACACCCCGATAACCTGCGCAATAACCGCGCCAGGGCCAAGGAAGGGCGACAGGAATGGGAACGAGCAAATCAGTGCCAGCGTGATCAGACCAATCGGACTTTTTGCCAGCGGGATCAAGGCATGCGCAATCACATCACCGACACCGGAGGCAATAATCACCCCGATCAACATCGAAACGAAAGCCATGAACGGCAGTATAGACTTGAGTACGGTATCAATGGTTTCTCGGCCGGCCTGAAAGAAGGTCGCCATCACAGATCCCATGCCAATCCCGATCCTGGCCAGCAGACCATCGCTCTGTTCGCTCAGCTTTTTGCTGCTGTCATACTGACGCGGCTCTTCTTTATAGGTGTGTTGCATGGTCGGAGCCGCCAGCTGTTCACTGACTTTAATGTTGTCAGGTCGCACACCGGAGACATAAATGTCTTCGACAATAAACTCCGCCATCGGACCACTTTTACCGGTGGAATGGATGTTGACCGTTGGAATGCGTTTTTTCGGATACAAGCCGCAGCGCAGTGTGCCGCCGCAATCAATGACCGCGACCGCAATTTCACTATCAGGCACCGAGGTTTTAAAACCATCCACCGCTTCCATGCCTGACAGTTCCACCATGCGGTCCACGATGTCCGGACGCGTACCAGCAGTGATGTAGATGATCTTCTTGTTCTTTTCGACCGGGATTGTCAGCGGGCCGCCCCAGCCACCATTGCCTTTGCTGATATAAAGTGCGTTTGCCATGATATCTGCTCCTGAATCTGATTAGTTAGTGCTCATCTGCACTTCGGTGCTGAGACGAATGTCTTGTTGTTTTTCCACAAAGGCAGTGGTGAAATCCGTCACCCAGCCGCGGAAGAAGTTAGACACCATACCCACGAACAGATAGCTGATAGCCAGTGGCGCCAGAGGCAGATGCAGCTGGGTCAGACCATTTGCGATGCCTAAATACACGAACAGTTCACCTGGGTTGATGTGCGGGAACAGACCGTTCATTGAATGACAGCTGTAGGAAGCCGCGGCGTAGTAAGAAGGTTTGTATTTTTCCGGTAAGAAGCGTCCCAGACTCAGCGTCATCGGGTTCATGAATACGAAAGTACCCACAACCGGCAGGATCAGATAACGGGAGACCGGGTTTCCCGCGCATTTCTGTGCCAGACGCTCAACTCGTTCCTGACCGATAAACCGGATCAGGGCATTCATCGCCACCATCAGCGAGATCAGCAGCGGGAGAATGCCGGTCACCATACCAACAAACACCTCACCACCTTTCTGGAATAGGCCGATAAACCACTCTGCTGCATGAATAACAAAATCCATGACATATTCCTCAATTTGATTCCATCAGTGAAGGGACACACCAAACAACGCAGGGATCATGATGTGTAGTTCATAACAGGCTGCGAGATGAACGGGGGTGTATCACGTAACCTGTATGTTTATATTTTCACAATGAACGAACATTTTCATATTTTGATTTTCACATTGTGATGCATGTAGCGTTTTTAGTTTGAAAGACGTTTGCTTTGAAACCCGAAAGTATCCATTACCCAGTAAAAATAGCTTCTATCGAAGCTTTTTATGCTTTGTATGACGAGAATAGCCGCCAGAAAGGAAAGAAAAAGGGGAAAAACATCGCCAACGCAACCCGCAGTATGAAAATAAAAAACAAAAACATTATTTTCATTTTGAAAATAACTTTATCCGATACCCGACCGGGACGATTTGCCCCACGCAAAGCCTCTTGCTAATATCTGGATAAAATCACAGTATCAGAGGTGTCCATGGAACTCGCTGCGATCCCGGTATCCATGCTTAAAGGTGTTGGCAGTAAGTTGGCGGAAAAGCTGACACACCTGCGGCTGCACACCGTACAGGATCTGCTGTTCCATCTGCCGCTGCGCTACGAAGACCGCACCCGTCTCTATCCGATAGCGGAACTCAGTGCAGATCACGCCTGCACCACCGAAGGTGTGCTCCAGAGTTGTGATATTCAGCAGGGCAAACGACGCATGCTGATATGCCGTATCAGTGACGGTAATGGCTCGTTAACCTTGCGCTTTTTCCATTTCACCGCCGGACAAAAAAACGCACTGGCTATTGGCCGGCGTATCCGCTGTTTTGGTGAAATCAAACGCGGCCTGCATGGCTTCGAGATTGTCCATCCGGAATATAAGCTGCTGGATGACGACGCCACGCTGGAGACCGATGCCACATTGACGCCGGTTTACCCCACCACGGAAGGCTTACGTCAGGCCTCATTACGTAATCTGACCGATCAGGCGCTGCAGTTACTGAAGGAAAACGGCATCCGCGAGCTATTACCGGACGGGTTATATCCACGGCAACTCAGCCTGAGCGAAGCGTTGCTGTTGCTGCATCGTCCGCCACCGGATGTCTCGCTGGCACAACTGGAAAACGGGCAGCATCCGGCCCAGCAGCGACTGGCACTGGAAGAGCTGATTGCTCATCATCTGACTGTCCTGCAACTGCGTTATACCGCACAACAGCATCAAGCCCGGCCATTGGCGACTGACTGGTCTTTGTGTGAACAACTGCTGGCGCGGCTGCCGTTCAAACCGACCGGCGCACAGCAGCGGGTGGTGAATGAAATCAGTCAGGATCTGACCAAGCCGCACCCGATGATGCGGCTGGTACAGGGCGATGTCGGCTCCGGCAAGACGCTGGTCGCCGCCCTTGCCGCATTACAGGTGATCGCCCATGGTGGACAGGTGGTGCTGATGGCCCCGACCGAACTGCTGGCGGAACAGCATGCCAACAACTTCAGCAACTGGCTGACTCCGCTCGGCATCGAAACCGGCTGGCTGGCCGGCAAAGTCAAAGGTAAAGCCCGCGAAGCCCAGCTGGAAGCTATCCGCAGCGGTCAGGTCAAAATGATCGTGGGTACGCATGCCGTGTTTCAGGATCAGGTGGAATTTCAGCATTTGCTGCTGGTGATTGTCGATGAACAGCATCGTTTCGGTGTCCACCAGCGGCTCGCGCTGCGGGAAAAAGGCGCGCAGGATGGTGTCTATCCGCATCAGCTGATCATGACGGCGACCCCGATCCCGCGCACACTGGCGATGACCATCTATGCCGATCTCGATACCTCCATCATTGATGAACTGCCGCCGGGACGTACCCCGATCACCACGATCGCGCTGCCGGATACCCGCCGGGAAACAGTGATCGAACGGGTTCGTCAGGCCTGTCTGGAAGGGCGTCAGGCGTACTGGGTCTGCACACTGATCGAGGAATCAGAAGTGCTGGAGTGTCAGGCGGCAGAAAATACCGCCGAAGAATTACAGTTGCTGTTGCCGGAACTGCATATCGGACTGGTACATGGCCGCATGAAGCCGCTGGAAAAACAGCGGGTGATGCAGGAATTCAAAGAAGGCCTGCTGCATCTGCTGGTGGCGACCACGGTAATTGAAGTGGGTGTGGATGTCCCCAATGCCAGCCTGATGATCATCGAAAACCCGGAACGTCTGGGTTTAGCCCAGTTGCACCAGTTGCGCGGACGCGTCGGCCGGGGCGCCATTGCCTCCCATTGCGTGCTGCTCTATCACGCGCCACTGTCCAAAACCGCCCAGCAACGTCTCGGCGTGCTGCGTGACAGTAACGACGGTTTTGTCATCGCGCAGAAAGATCTGGAACTGCGCGGCCCCGGTGAAATGCTGGGAGCCAAACAGACCGGCCTCGCCGATCTGAAAATTGCCGACCTGGTCCGGGATCAGGCCTTGATTCCGCAGGTACAGCAGCTGGCGCAGCGAATTTTTCAGCAATATCCGGCTTGTGTCACACCGCTGATCCGGCGCTGGTTCGGTGAACGCGATGATTATTCTCAAGCCTGATGTCATCCGTTACACTGAAAGCAAATCTGCTTTAAGAATGTATTCTGAATGGCTTTTTTCATGCATCGTGCCTTCCGCTGGTTTCTTTATACCATTCTGGCTCTGGTCGCCGCGATCTGGCTGACCTTGGGTTTGCTGAAACCGGAACATCTGAAAGGACCGTTTGTCGCCTGGGTGCAACAGCAAACCGGTCTGCCGCTGGAAATCGGCAAGCTGAATTACAATCCACTGTATCCGAATATCGTACTGGCAGAAAATGTCACACTCGGTCCTGACATCAGGGTAGGAAAGATCTACCTGGAAATTGCCGGAGGTTCGTGGTGGCAACGTCAGCTGCATATTGCTCATCTCGATATTATTAACCCACAAATAACATGGCGCCCCGGCCTGCAATTGCCGCAACCGTTACGGCAATTGCAGGTTGATGATCTGACCATCGATAAGCTGCAACTCCGCTGGCCGGAAGGCTCACTGCAGGATGGCGCACTGCATCTGACCAACTGGCACCCGATCCGCGACGGAGAGCTCATCCCGCTGGCGGATGTCAGCTTTGATGCCAGTATCGGACAGTTGCAATACGCGGCCTTCCGAGCAGGGAAAACCCGCATGCAGGGTGCCCTGAATGCGAAGCAGCTGAACATTGAGGAACTGGAGAGCAATATCTTCCATGGTGCCGCTGCCGCCCGTCTGAACTGGGATCTGAACAAGAATCAGCTCATCTTCCGGGAACTGGCACTGGCTAACTGGCAACTGGATTTACAGACGCTCTCCGCCGTAACGCCACGACTACCTCATCTCAGCGCGGAACAGGTGTCGCTGGAAAATGTCAGTGCCATCGACCTCTCCCGACGTTTTGCACTTAACCAGGTCTCCGGCACACTGGAAAAACTGCAATGGCAGCCGGGACAACTGCCGACTTTTGAGTATCAGGGCAAAGTGGGTGAATACACGGATGGTCTGTTCCAGCTGACCGATATGCAGGGGGAAGGCCGTCTGCGGGAGCAGGACTGGCGGATGCGGCTGAATGGTGCCGCCTATGCTGGCAAATTCACCGCCGACCTGGAGGGGATCCGCCAGCCAGCCACACTCACCATCAACGAACTGCAACTGAGTGATATGCAACCGGAACTGCAGCCCGGCTGGCGGGAATGGCTGGCGACCCAGCCCTTTCAGCAGATCGATTTGCGCCGGTTAGACATCAGCCATCTGTCCCTGATTTCATTTGATGACAGCGTACCGCTCACCGTGAAATGGCTCGATCTGTTCCTGACCGATCTGCGCTGGACAGGGCAAAGTCTGCAGAGCAGCAATCACAAGGCCCGGCTGGAAGGCAGCTGGCTGGAGCTGGTCTGGCAAACACTGGTCAGCCGCAAAGCCGAATTTCAGGCGGAACTGGCGGATAACAAGATCACGCTGGAACACTTTAATACACAACTCGAAGAGTCCGATTTTACTGTCAGCGGTCAATTAGGCTTAATCCCCGCCATTCCGCATCAGCTGAAAGCCTCACTGAAAAAATTCGATCTGGAGCAGCTCAGCGACATGCTCGGCCCCCGTTATCCATTTGCCGGTAAATCCGATCTGAGCGTGGATCTGCAGGCAACCGGCTATGATATGGCGGCGCTCCGGCAAAGCCTGCAGGGTACGGCCTCACTGGCGGTACAGGATCTGTTTGTCGACGGTCTGAAACTGGACTCCTGGCTGGATGAACAACTCACCCCGGCAGCCCCGGCACCCCAGAGTTTTGAACAGCTGACGGGTAAACTGCGCGGCGGCGATACAGCCTTCAATCATGCCTATCTGCAAATGCAGGCCAGCAAGGGCGTGCTGGATTTCAGTGGTTCGGCTTTTGAATCCATTACCCATCTGGTCGGTGTGAAACAAGGGATTGATCTGAATAAACAGCAGTGGCAGCTACAGCTGGGGCTACTCAACGATCGCAACCAGCCCGAACTCCTGGGAACAATGACCGGTGCACTGAACGCACCTCAACTGCAGTTCCACCTGCCGGGCCGCAATGCCACCAGTTGGTCGACCCAACCGATCAGTTACCCGCCACAGGGACGACAAGGATCACTGCGCGAATGAGTCACCAGACTACCAGCGAGTTCGATGTTGCCGTCGCCACCAGTAACGGTACGCAGATTTACCGGCTGCGCGCCGGTGAACAGGAACTGGAAATCCGCGAGGATCCGCAGTTTCGCTGGTTGTTGCTGGATGGCGTGGTGCAATCCGTGCTGCAGCATACACAGCCGGAAGAACTCTGTTTGCCACATCAGCGCATCCTGCAGGCATTGCTGCCGGCACAGGCTCAGCAGATCCTGCATCTCGGCCTGGGTGGCGGTGATTTCCTGCGCTGGCTGCATCACCGTTACCCGGGGGCGCAGCAGACAGCAGTCGATTTAAATGCACCGGTACTCGACATCTACCAGCGCTATTTCCGGCAACAGGAGCGGCCAGCACTGCATTGCGCGGATGCGTTTGTCTGGCTCAGCCACCAGCAACAGACGTATGATTTGATCCTGGTCGATCTGTTTCGCGACGATGGTAGTCCGGCGCCGCTGTTTCAGCAGGAAACCTACCGGCATCTGCAGCGCCTGCTGACGCCCGGGGGCCGGGTGATCGTCAATCTGCTGCCACGGACCGATCAGGAATGGCAACAGGTACAGTATTTGCTGACCGCCTGCGGCGAGGCGCGCAGTCTGCGTGTCGCCAACTACCGCAATTACCTGATCTGGACCGAGCCTAAACCTGCAGCCAGAAGGTCACCGGACCGTCATTCACCAGGCTGACTTTCATATCGGCGGCAAAACGTCCGCTGGCAACCGGGATCGCCTTCTGCGCAATCTGGCCGATAAAATGTTCATACAGCGTTTCCGCCTGTGCCGGATCGGCGTTACGTTCGGCGAAACTGGCCCGCATCCCTTTGCGGGTATCGGCTGCCAGCGTGAATTGCGAAACCACCAGAATACTGCCGTTCACCTGCTGCACATTCAGATTCATTTTGCCGTCGTCATCACCGAACACCCGGTAACCCGCCACCCGGTGTGCCAGCTTGTCGGCTTTCGCCGTATCATCATCCCGCTCAATGCCCAGCAAGACCAGCAACCCCTGACCAATTTCGCCGGTCACCTCGCCGTCAACGACCACCCTGGCTTCGCTGACTCGCTGAATTAACGCAATCATACTGCTCCCTCTTCCACAATTCGGAGACGCTAGCTTAACGGATTTTTCCGGAATAAAAAAAAAGCGGCGAGAGGAGACTTCCCGCCGCTTAAAGTCCGCTTATTAAGCGTTTCTACAAAGGAACTCAGTGATGGACTGGATGATGGCGTGAATGCCAGTCATCGCAGGCAGGAATCGTGTTGCGGGCATGACGGGTCAGATACAGCAGTACTGCCCCCCCAGCCACCAGCACAACGCCCAGACCAGTAATCGACGTGATGCCCAGACTCACCAGCAGAGCACTGCCCAATGAGGCGGATAACATCTGACCTGCTCCTGCCAGCGCGGTAGCCGTGCCGGCAGTGCGTTTATAAGGTTCCAGCAGGCTGGAGAGTGCATTCGGGAAGGCCATGCCATTACCGAACGCGAACAAAGACAGGCTCAGCATCATCAGGAGAGCGCTATGCGGCAACAGCAGCATGCCCAGACCGGCAACGAGCTGCAGTAATGACGCGGCCTGCAATACGGATTCTTTGGAAAAAAAGTGACGGGTTTTGCTGGCCAGTATGCCGCCCAGCACCAGCGACACTGCCGGTAATAATGTCCAGCGGCCATAGGTATCCGCGTTCATGCCCACCTGCATCTGCATGATGAAGGGCATAACCGAAATGGAAAATACGTTCAGCGAATACTGGATCCAGACCACCCCGGAATAGCAGCGGAAATGATCGCTTTTCAGTAACTGCCAGTACTGATGCACAAAATCACTGACATGCGCCCGCTCATCCGCGGCTTCGGCCGCATGGGTCTCTTCGAAACGGTAGAACAGCAGGATCCACAGCAAACCAAGATAACCGGCCATGGTGAAGAAAATGCTGACCCAGCCGAAATGGGTGGTCAGAAAGCCGCCGGCCAGCGGTGTGATTGTCGGGACAAACGCCATCACAATGCCAAAATAAGCCATGGCCTGACGCAGATGTGCGCCTTCGTAACGATCCCGTAATGACACCCGGGCAATGACCGACGCGCAACCGGCACCGATCCCCTGGAGCACCCGGCCCAGAATGATCATCGCAGCGCTGTGATGTGCAAACAGACTTAACAGGATGCCCAGTACCGCGACCATCAAACCGGATAACAACACCGGACGGCGGCCATAGATATCCGATAACGGGCCATAAAACAGCTGTGATGGACCAAATCCCAGCAGATAGGCAGACACCAGCCACTGTGTCATCTGCGAAGAAATATTCAGATCCTGATGCATGGCAGGCAACGCAGGCAGCAATAAACTCATTCCGGTCTGACCAACAGCAATCAGTAGACAGGAATAGATCACGGGGATCCACTTCTCGCGGCGATTTAATTCTTTTTGCTGACGGTTCTGATGTTGTTGAATGACGGCGCTGTCTTTATAGTATGCGCCATTACCACTGTCACTGCTCATGATTGTTCTCTGGTATTAAACGGGAATACAAAGCCCGAACCATAGAAACATATTTCTATGGTGAAAAACTCTGCCAAATCAGACATTGGCGGTGTTTTTTATAATTATCTGTAACAAAACTGAAAACTGTCTAACGACTAATATTCATAGCCAGTGATAAGAAAAACTTTTCACGACATTTGGCGCAATTTATGCATTGCACATCTGAGTCCTGATTCATAGCCCGCGGCATCAGCATCTGCGTTTCAAGGGGTTAATGTGAACGTTCGTTTTCTGGAAACATTTTTGTGGGTAGCACGTCTGAACAGCTTCCGTTTAACTGCGGAAAAATTGTTCACCACCCAGGCGTCCATCTCTAACCGGATCGCTGCGCTGGAAGAGGAACTTGATGTCAAACTATTCGTGCGCGACAGCAAAGGTGTCCGTCTGACGCCGGATGGTGAAAAGGTCCGTGAATACGCAGAGCAGATCGTCGGGAAAGCCCATGCCCTGCGGATGTCGCTCGGTCAGGCCAACGGCTATGAAGGCAAGGTTCGTATCGGCGCGATCGACTCGGTGGTTCATACCTGGTTTATCGAACTGCTCTCCTGGATCACCGACCACTACCCGCACCTGGAAGTCGAGATCACGGTCGACAGTGCCCGCGGCCTGGCGAATCAGTTACAGAAAGGGTATCTGGATATCGCATTCCAGGCCGACCTGATCCGTCTGGAATCGATCCGCAATCTCGAACTGGCGCGCTACCCGATGCGCTGGATCGTCGCCGCCAATTCGCCGTATAACCGCCAGTTTTCCTCTCTGCAGGAGCTGGCCAAGGAACGCCTGATTACCTTTGTTGCCAACTCGCGCCCGCATCAGGACATTCTGAGTCTGCTGCATGTCAACGGTATCACCTCGCCCCGCGTCAGCTGTGTAAACTCGTTTGCCGCCATGACCCGGCTGATCGAAGACGGCTTCGGTATCGGCGTGATCCCGGCCGCTCTGGTGCGCGAGCAATTGGCTAACGGCTCGCTGGTGATTCTGAATATCAACAACAGCCAACCCGGATCACTGTCGATGTTGACGCAGGCTGCGTCATGGCGAACCGGCCCCGGACTGGATCACTGTGAAGCCATCGTCCGCCAGGCTCAGCGTATCGTACAACGTTTCTGCAATATTATCGGACCGGAACGGGGCATTGCCGCCAGTAATCCCTCTGCCAGCTGACAAGCCGATAGTCGGCCGATAGCAAATAGCGTTACCATAGAGACTGATATTCACTTTTGGAGCTCGTCATGCAGTTCTTCCGCCGTTTACAGGATATTCGAGCCATCAGTTTTGATCTGGATGACACGCTCTACGATAACCGCCCGGTGATCGAAAACGCGGAACAGTGGATGGTGGAGCACATGCGGGATCAGTATCTTGCCAGCGCCATGTACGACCGGGCCTGGTGGCTGCAGCTGAAACATGAATTGCAGCAGGCCGATCCGGCGCTGCATGACGATGTCAGCCGCTGCCGGCTGATGATGCTGGAAGTCGGTTTGCAACGTGGCGGGATGCCTGCCGCCGAAGCCAGACAGGAAGCACAGCGCGTGTTTGCCGAATTTCTCGAGATCCGCTCCCGGGTAACCGTGCCGGAAGCGTCGCTGGAAGTACTGAAAAAGCTCAGCCGGCATTTTCCACTGGTTGTCATCACCAATGGCAACGTGTTGCTGGAACGCATCGGGCTGGACGGTCACTTTAAGCATGTCCTGAAGGCCGGGAATGGCCGCCGGATGAAACCGGCCCCGGACATGTTCCGCATGATGGCGGCCCAGCTGAAATTGCCGCCGTCCCAGATCCTGCATGTCGGTGATGATGTCACCACCGATGTTTTCGGCGCGATAAGAAACGGTTATCAGGCCGCCTGGATCAACAGTCAGGGACAGGAGTGGCGTAACCTGCATACGCTGCCACACCTGATGCTGCAGGATATCCGGGACCTGCTGACCTTGCTGCCGGTACAGAAATAACCCATGACACAATCCGACTACCTGACCGGTTTATCGCTGGCCATCCTGGCCGCGACCGGTTTTGCCTGCAAGGCTATCTTCGTCAAACTGGCATACCGCTACGGTGTGGACGCGACCACGCTGGTGACCATCCGCCTGCTGCTGGTATTACCATTGATAGCAATGATGCGCCTGTTCCGGCGCGCGCAGACAACGCCACTTTCCTGGCATGATCGCAGCATGGTTTTTCTGCTCGGTATCCTGGGATATTACCTGGCCAGTCTGTTTGACTTTATCGGGCTCGAAACAGTCAGCGCCAGTATTGAACGCCTGATTCTTTGCCTTTATCCGACACTGACGGTACTGCTTTCCGCCTGGTGGAACAAAACGACCATCAGCCGCCGGATGTGGTGCTCAATGCTGCTGACCTACTGCGGTATGGCCATTGTGCTGGCACCGGATCTGGCGGGTGCCCGTCTCGATCTGCCGGGGATGTTATTTGTCGTTGCCAGCACAATCAGTTATGCCCTGTATCTGACCTGGAGTCCTCCGGTCATCAAACGGATTGGCGCCATGCGCTTCGCCGAACTGGCTCTCACTATGTCGGCTATATCCATGTTTGTGCATTACGCCCTGACTCGCCCGATCACTCTGCTAACCACGCAGCCTCTACCGGTCTGGGGATACGGCCTGATTATGGCGCTGGTGGCCACCGTATTACCTCTGTACGCGCTGTCTGCCGCCATGGCCCGGATTGGCGCAGGCAAGACAGCCTTGATTGGCAGCCTTGGTCCGGTATTGACGCTGTTCATGAGCATGGGATTGCTGGACGAGTATCTGACGCCATTGCAGTGGGGTGGCGTCTGCGTGGTATTGACTGGGATCTGGTTAGTCGGTCAACGGAAGACCTGATCCCTGCCGCAGCGACACCATCAGACGGGCAAACCCCCGTGCATACTCCCGCCGTGTCTGCCGGTCGATCTGAGGCCAATACGCCATCGGCATAAACGCATATTCCTGACGGCTCAGCACGTCCGAGCCATGCAGTGCGACCCAGCGTGGATTGTAGTGCCGTTGCGCGGTTTTATCCCGGCGCAGGGCCTGGATCATCGCTGCCTCCATCTCCGCCGGATGACTTAACGCATACGCGCTGATCTCTCTGCCGAACTGTTCACTGAGTCTGGATACCCCCGCCTGCACCGAGCTATCCAGTGCTTTATTGGCATCGCTGCGTGCCCGCAGTTGGGCGGTATAAAACCAGAACATCGCATCATGGTAGTGCTGCTGCTGACCGAGCTGATAAGCCAGCGCAAACAGAACCGGCGGCGTCACATCATCCGGGTGGAGCTGTACGCTCTGCAGCGTTTCCTGCTCCCCCTGCAATAGCGCATTGACCTGCCGTTGTGTCGTTTCCAGCGGTAACAAGCGGTATTCCCCCTGGGGCTGTAATGCGGGGGCTGTCGTTTCCTGAGCACATCCGGCCAGCATGATGACCAGCAATAACACCCCTGTTTTCTGCCACATACGCTTCTCCTGCTTGCACTGATTTAACGGGAAATCTGTCCGAAGGCTTTGCCCTGCCGGATCAGGCTTGTTAGACTGCGGGCATGCGGCCGCCGGAGCTGGCGACCCACCAGCCAATTGTAAAGGATATCAAGATGAAACACCTTCACGTACTGCTGCTGTGCGGCGGTGGCGGCAGTGAGCATGAAATTTCCCTGCTGAGTGCCAACTATCTGGAAAGTCAGCTGAACGCCCTGCCTGAAATCAGTGTCACCCGCGTTGAGCTGTTCCCGGATCACTGGCAGACCAGTGATGGCCTCTCCTGCCACCTGGGCATGGATCACCAGCTGCATTTCGATCATGACGCCAGACCGGTCGATTTCGTCGTGCCTTGTATTCACGGCTTCCCGGGCGAAACCGGTGATATTCAGTCTATGCTGGAACTGATCGGACTGCCATATCTGGGCTGTGGCTCTGAAGGCAGCAAGCTGTGCTTCAACAAAGTCAGCACCAAACTGTGGCTGTCCGCACTGGGTATTCCGAACACCCCGTTCCTGTTCCTGTCCGAAAACAACGAAGCCGCCCATGCGCAGGCACATACCGCCTTCCGTAACTGGGGTACCGTGTTTGTGAAGGCCGCCAGTCAGGGCTCTTCTGTCGGTTGCTATAAAGTGACTGATGCCGCGGCGCTGTCAGAAGCCGTCAATGCCGCGTTTGGTTATTCCGATCAGGTGCTGGTGGAAAAAGCCGTACGCCCACGCGAACTGGAAGTAGCCGTTTATCGTTATAACGATCAGCTGGTGGCCACCCGTCCCGGTGAAATCAGTACGCCAAGCGACAGCTTCTACAGCTATGAAGAAAAATACAGCGCTGGCAGCCACTCCACCACCTATCTGGAAGCGCCGGGTCTGAGTGAAGAACAGGTCAGCACCATTCGTGAATACGCTCTGAAAGCGTTCACCCAACTGGGACTGAAAGATCTGTCACGTATCGATTTCTTCCTGACCGACGAGAACGAGATCCTGCTGAACGAGATCAACACCTTCCCGGGTATGACCCCTATCTCCATGTTCCCGAAACTGCTGGAACATCATGGCGATAAATTCGGTCAGTTCCTGGAAGGCATCATCCGTGGCGCAGTGAAATAATTTCGCCGGAGACGGAAAAGCAAAGGGCCGGTGATGATACCGGCCCTTTTTATTGGGCGTTGTTTATGATGCCCGGTCGCGTTCCAGCAGCGGCTTCAGGAAGCGGGCGGTATGCGATTCGGCACACTCGGCCACCTGCTCCGGCGTGCCGGCCGTCAGGATAGTACCACCGCCAGAGCCGCCTTCCGGTCCCAGATCCACAATCCAGTCGGCGACTTTAATCACATCCAGATTGTGTTCGATGACCACAATGGTATTACCATTATCCCGCAGCTTTTCCAGTACCTGCAGCAACTGCTGGATATCGTGGAAATGCAGTCCCGTCGTCGGTTCATCCAGAATATACAGTGTCTGCCCGGTATCGCGTTTGGAGAGTTCTCGCGCCAGTTTCACCCGCTGTGCCTCGCCCCCGGAGAGCGTCGTCGCGGACTGCCCCAGGCGGATATAGGAAAGACCGACATCCATCAGTGTCTGCAGCTTGCGCGCCAGTGCCGGTACTGCATCGAAGAATTCACGTGCGTCTTCCACGGTCATTTCCAGCACTTCGTGAATGGTCTTACCTTTATATTTTACTTCCAGCGTTTCCCGGTTATAGCGTTTGCCCTTACAGACATCGCACGGCACATATACATCCGGCAGGAAATGCATCTCCACCTTGATCACGCCATCGCCCTGACAGGCTTCACAGCGGCCGCCCTTGACGTTAAAGGAGAAACGCCCCGGCTGATAACCCCGCGAACGCGCTTCCTGTGTACCGGCAAACAGCTCGCGGATCGGCGTGAACAGCCCGGTATAGGTCGCCGGGTTGGAACGCGGTGTGCGCCCGATCGGGCTCTGGTCGATATCGACCACCTTGTCCAGATGCTCCAGCCCCTGAATATCCAGATACGGTGCCGGCTCTTCCACTGTCGCCCCATTCAGGTCACGGTGCGCGATACGGAACAGCGTATCGTTGATCAGCGTCGATTTACCGGAGCCGGATACGCCGGTGACGCAGGTCATCACGCCGACCGGCACATCCAGATTGACCTTTTTCAGGTTATTCCCGCTGGCACCCAGCAACTTCAGCCATTTGTCGCCCACCGGACGCCGCTGTGCCGGGACTTCGATTTTCTTGCGTCCGGAGAGATATTCACCGGTCAGCGACGCGCTGTTTGCCATGATTTCGGCTGGTGTTCCCTGCGCAACGATCGCCCCGCCATGAACCCCGGCGCCGGGACCGATATCCACCACGTAGTCGGCATGACGGATCGCATCCTCGTCATGCTCCACCACAATCACGGTGTTACCCAGATTACGCAGATGAAACAGCGTGTTCAGCAGACGCTCATTATCACGCTGATGCAGACCAATCGACGGCTCATCCAGTACATACATCACGCCGACCAGGCCAGCCCCAATCTGGCTCGCCAGACGGATACGCTGCGCCTCCCCGCCTGACAGCGTTTCCGCGGAACGAGACAGAGACAGATAGTTCAGACCGACGTTGACCAGGAACCCTAGCCGCTCAATGATCTCTTTGAGGATCTTCTCTGCGATCTGGGCCCGCTGGCCAGTCAGGTGCAGATTGTTGAAAAAGTTCAGCGCCTCGCCAATCGACATTTCTGCCACTTGCGGCAGCGTCACCCCTTCCACGTAGACATGACGGGCTTCCTGACGCAGACGGCTACCCTGACAGCTCGGACACGGCTGATTGGCGATGAATTTCGCCAGTTCTTCGCGCACGCTGTTGGATTCCGTCTCGCGGTAACGCCGCTCCATGTTGTGCAGCACCCCTTCGAACGGATGGTTGCGTACCACCACATCCCCGCGATCGTTCATGTAGCGGAATTCGATCTGCGTGTGACCACTGCCGTTCAGCACCACTTTTTTCGCCTGCGGGCTCAGCGCATCAAACGGTTCATCCAGATCAAAATGGTAGTGTTCCGCTACCGACTTCAACATCTGGAAGTAGTAGAAACTGCGTTTATCCCAGCCACGAATAGCCCCGCCGGACAGGCTCAGTTCCGGATTGGTCACTACCTTATGCGGATCAAAATACTGCTGTACCCCCAGCCCATCGCAGCTCGGACAAGCCCCCGCCGGGTTATTAAACGAGAACAGGCGAGGTTCCAGTTCGCTCAGGGAATAACCGCATTCCGGACAGGCAAAGTTGGCCGAGAAAATCAGCGGCTGCGCTTTGTCATCGTCCATATCCGCCACATACACCAGTCCGCCGGACAGCGTCAGTGCCGTTTCAAAGGATTCCGCCAGACGCAGTTGCAGATCCGGACGCACCTTGAAGCGATCGACCACCACTTCAATAGTGTGCTTCTTTTGCAGCTCCAGCGTCGGTGGATCAGAAAGGTCACACACCTCGCCGTCAATCCGCGCCCGGATATAGCCTTGCGCCGACAGGTTTTCCAGCAGTTGTTTGTGTTCCCCTTTGCGGTTACGCACCACCGGCGCCAGAATCATCATCTTGCGGTTTTCCGGCTCGGCCAGCACCCGATCCACCATCTGACTGATGGTCTGTGCCGCCAGCGGCAAGTCATGCTCCGGACAGCGCGGTTCCCCCACGCGAGCATACAGCAGACGCAGGTAATCGTAGATTTCGGTGATGGTGCCAACGGTAGAGCGCGGGTTGTGCGACGTGGATTTCTGTTCGATGGAGATCGCTGGCGATAGGCCTTCGATATGATCCACATCGGGTTTTTCCATCAGGCTTAAGAACTGGCGGGCGTAGGCAGAAAGGGATTCAACATAACGGCGCTGCCCCTCCGCATATAAGGTGTCGAAAGCCAGTGATGATTTGCCGGAACCCGAAAGGCCGGTGATGACAATCAGCTTGTCACGCGGCAGCGTCAGACTGATATTTTTCAGGTTATGGGTACGTGCGCCCCGTATCTCGATCTTGTCCATAGAATGCCAGCTGTGAACCATATCAAAGTTTCAGTATGGCATAGCCGGCACTGGATGAATAGCCAGTATTGCTGCAAATATGTTAATGTCCGGTTCGCAAACTATTTGCGGCCTGTCATAGCTGCCGATCTGACTTTAACCACGATTATTGCTAAGATAGCCAGTTATAGCATTTGAACTTTTTTACGGAGCAGATCATGGCCAAAGGCGTGAACAAAGTCATCATCGTTGGCAATCTGGGGCAGGACCCGGAAGTGCGCTACATGCCGAATGGCAATGCAGTTGCCAATATCACCGTTGCCACCAGCGAAAGCTGGAAAGACCAGCAAGGTCAGATGCAGGAGCGTACAGAATGGCATCGTATCGTGCTGTACCGCCGTCTGGCCGAAATCGCCGGTGAGTATCTGCGTAAAGGCTCAAAAGTTTATCTGGAAGGTCGTCTGCAGACTCGCGAATGGCAGGATCAGCAGGGTCAGAAACGCTACACCACCGAAATCATCGCCAATGAAATGCAGATGCTGGACAGCCGTCCAGCGGGCGCAGGCGGCAATATGGGCGCACCGGCACAGCAGTCACAACAAGGCAACTGGGGCCGTCCGTCCGCACCAGCCGCTGCTCCGCAAGGTGGCGCAAACCCGGGTTACGGTCAGCCAGCCGCGCCGCAGGGTGGTTATGCACCGGCTCCGGCACAACAGCAGCCAACCTACAACGAACCACCAATGGATTTCGATGACGATATCCCGTTCTAGGATGGTATAAGTTAAAAACGTAAAGACAGATTTAAGTTAAATAAAAATGCCTCAATCTTTGAGGCATTTTTATTTTGTGTGGAATTTAGTTTGTTATATGGGTTATCAGAATTAATTTTTAGGGCATACCGTTTTTATACCTATCCCATCTTTAAATGCGTAATATTCTATGCAATTTTTATCATTAATCTTCACTGCTCTTTTCCCAATGTCACTTGATTCAATGTATTCAAAGAATGATGTAGTTCCATTTTGATCCCAATCCATTTCCTTCCATGAATAATTTTTACTGAAAGCAAAATAAAACCTGCAAAAAACATAAGAGAATGCAAATAAACCGAGCACTGTTAATATCAAAAAAATAGCCTTTTTTAACGAGCCCATGGCGCACTTGATCCATTAGAAGGTGAAGTAGCAGAATGCGTTGTACTACTATCAGAATAAGCGCCCAAATCTAACAGGCTCATTCCAACATTTGCAGGAAATATTTGATCACCTGTATCAATTCCTGGCTCTTTCAGGCAATCTTGTATTGGTGAGCCACAGTTATTTGATATTGGATCGTAACTACCACGATCTTTTTTCATGCATGCTTCAACCTTTTTCCCTGATCTGGAGTTAATTGAACCAGGATTCCCAGACCATCTCTAAAATTGTTTTTAGCATAATAATAAAAAGCTTTACCTGTCCACATCCCATCACGTCCAAACGAATAAACTGTGCCATTTATATCTGTGGAAACATGACCAAATGAGGGCCCACCCCAGCTAACAGGATGCTACTAGAGCAGGAACCCTCACATACCCATAGATATTAAGTCTTATCGGTTTTGGCTATGAATTCAGTATTCATTTTCCATTGTTTAATTTTTAGTTGCTGTTCGTTGTTCAGTAATGAAAAGTGATGACTTTGCTCAAATACAGATAAACTCTTGGTTAAAGCAGATGCATCTGCTTTAACCAGTTGTACAAACGAATCAACAGACTCTGCATCAAAATCAACATTCAATAGTATAATGGCATAGAAATCCAATCTATCCTGCAATTCAAGTTTTCGTATGTACGATTCTTGAGATAAAAACACTACCCGCACCAATGGAAATTAAAAAAATAATAAGAGTGTTATTCGTTTTAATAAATAAATCATTTTACTGTCACCGTTCCATAAAGAATGATAGGCACAGATGGCTGCTCTGATATTTGATACCAGCGTTTACCTGGATTGTATTGGATTTCACCTACATGTGTATTGGATATAAGTTGCTTAATTAGATTCCAATTTTTGTTATCTTCATCTCTATATTTATCTACTGTTAAACAGCCCCAAATAAATCCCCCATTGTGAAATCTTGCTCCATGCCTCAATTTCCCATTGTCATAGAAAGAATCATCAACATTACTCTTTTGTTCTAACACTGAATACCAATCAGCATGAGCATCCTTAGCTGGTCCAATATTTTGTGTTAACCAGTAAGTTCCATTAGGCAGTGGAATTTCTTTCCATGGTTCAGGGTCAAATGCACTAGGATTATGAGAGCCTGTAAACCCATATGCGGAAACACTTTGGCGTGTATTGTTATCTTGGACCGTAATAACCCCTGATGATTTATCAAGTGTTACATTCACAAGTAACCCCAGTGGGTCGACACTACCCAGCGGATCATTCCCCACATACCCATAAACATTCAGCCCACCATTTTCCCCGATCGGGTCTCGGCTTAACCAGCGGCCGGTCAGTGGGTTATAGGCGCGATACAGCGTCAGGTTTAGTCCAGTTGGTTCATGACGGAACATACCGGCATAACCAAAGCGTGGCTGTGACCCAATGCTCAGTTCGCGTTTACCATGGGCATTCACCAACTCCATCCCCGCTTGTGAGTTTGCTGAGCGCTCCTGCATCCTGAAATCCTTATCCTTTGTTTGTATGTTACTGATTTTTATGTTTTTTAAACAGAGATCTTACATGTGGTGTACAGTTTTTATGAAAAGTGAACGGGTTATTTAAAAGGATGACCTTCTCGCCTTGAAAGGCTCGGAGGTCACCCTATGAATTAATTTGAAAACCTAGAAACCATGATTAAGCACTGAATATTTGCCAATGGTTCCTTGAAAAAATACTTGACTTTATCTAGTGATAAAGTCCAATTTTTTATGGCATGAAAATTAAAATCATATATATATCCGTAATTTTTCTGGTCTCGCACATAAAAGTACATATCTGTTTTGCTATCAAAACAACCAAGTACATTAACTAAAACACCTTCATCTAAAGTGGTAATCTTTACCATTTCATCAACTGAAACATTTTCAACAGATTGATATATATCAGTTTTTTTTGTAATTTTAATGTCATATCCCGACATTGAAAAAACACAAATAAGCACAAAGAACAAACTAAACATTATTATTTTTTTCATTTTTTTGGTCCATACCAATTAAATGACTCAACAGTACCGCTATTTATTAATTCTTGCTGAAATGAACCAGGCATCACAGATGGATTAATATTAACACCTGCATTTATGAGGCAAGTCTGGGCGGCTGTTGTACAGTTATTCAATAACTCATTATATGATTCTTTATTTGTTTTTATGTCACTCATGCAACTATCATAGTTTTTATCTTGTTCTGATGTTAAGTCAACGACAACACCTAACCCTGTTCTTTTATTATTTTGTGTTTGCCGTTCAATGTATGAATTTGCTGTCGGGTATTTTTTATCCCATCCTGAGGGACCAAAAGAATTATTCTCCCCATTGCCACCTCTAGACGATACATGTCCGAACATAGAAGCTAGCTGAGGTAGCGGACTCCAAAATATAACTTCGCGATCTAACCCCAGTGGATCAACACTGCCCAACGGATCATTCCCCACATATCCATAAATATTCAGCCCGCCATTTTCGCCAATCGGGTCTCGGCTTAACCAGCGGCCAGTTTGTGGGTTGTAAGCACGATACAGCGTCAGGTTTAGTCCAGTTGGTTCATGACGGAACATACCGGCATAACCAAAGCGCGGCTGTGACCCAATGCTCAGTTCGCGTTTACCATAGGCATCATAGCGCGACTCACCCAGCAAGGAACCATTGGCATTCACCACCTGCATCACGCTGCCAAGTTTATCGGTAGCGTAGTAACGGTTTTTACCGTTGATTTGTTCCCCCTGTGGATAATACCGATCAGTCACAGCGCCGCTGCTGTCCATCGCCATACACAGTGTATCGCCACACCACTGAAAATAAGAGGTGATGGATTGACTGTTGCCGGCACTGTCTTTGACGGTTTCAGTGTTGCTGATACGACGAGACAAACCGTCATAAGCAAATGAACTAATAGCTCCGCTGGTTTTGTTAGTCGCAATCAGCAGGCGGTTTTCCGCATCCCAGGTGTAGGTGAAACGACCGTCATCCAGCAGGTTGCCGTTGGCATCATAGCTATAGCTCTGGTTGTTTTCGGTTACTACCTGATTCGCGTCATTCGCAGTAAAGGTGGTTTGTTTCCGGCCTTTGGTGATGCTGAGCATGTTATCGGCATCATCATAGTCAAAGGTGGTTTTACCGAAGGGCGGTTTAGTCCAGAAACCATGCTCTTCATGACCCCGGTTTCCCTGCCATTTACCCTGCATCACCGCAGTTAAACGGCCGGCATTGTCATACTCATAGTGGTCATGCTGACCCTGTGGCCAATCATGACGCTGCAGCAGACGTCCTTCTTCGTCGTGGAAGGTGAAGATGGATTTAGCACCGATGAGTTTCCTTGGGTGAGTAATGGCCAGTAACTGCCGGTCGAGTTGATTGCCGCTATACACATAGTCTGTACGCCATGGAGAATGTTGTAAGGCTTCGCTGCGCACCTGATTGGTCTCGCCCAGATAGGTATAGTCAAAGACCCCCAGAGCGTTAGTCAGTTGAGCGACTCGGCCCAGAGTATCGTATTGCCATGAATCGGTATTCTCACCGGCCGTACGGCTCAGTACGCGCCCGGCGGCATCATAGCGGTAAGTGATTGGCTGCTGTTTGCCCGCCGGTGTTTCTTTCACCAGTTGCAATGCGCCAACTGCACCAAGATCACCGTAGGTATAGGTAGTTTCACCGGTACCATCAGTCATGCGAGTCAGCCGCGGAAAGGTACTGTCATAGCTGAATGACACAGCTGATGTGGCACTTTGTGCATTGCTGTAGTTGATGGTTGCGATTTTATCATCGCCGGTATAGCTCAGTTTTTTAACCTGACCAAGCGGGTCTGTCTGGCTGATCTGACGACTACTGCTGTCGTAATCAAAACGGGTGACAGAACCATCCGGTAATAATTTACGGGTCACCCGCCCTTCAATATCGCGGTTCCATGATGTGGTGCGCCCCATGGCATCCGTCAGGGTCTTAAGGCGACCGTTTTCATAATAGCCATATTGAACCGTTCGCCCTATTGGGTCCGTTTCTGATACCAGACGACCCAGTTCATCATAATCATATTGGGTAGTGCGCCCTAAACGATCCTGCACACTGCTGACATTGAGTTTATCCCAGGTGTAAGTACGGGCGGTGCCGTCAGGGTAAGTGGTCTTCGTCAGGCGATCTAACTTGTCATACTCGTAATTGACTGTATATCCCAATGCATCGATGGTCGTGACCACCCGGCCCGCATCGTCGTACGTGTATTGGGTCGCGACTTTGCCTTTCGGGTTGATGATGTTAATCAGGTGACCACTTTCATCGTAGGTATACTGGGTAGTCTCCTTTAACGGATTGGTAACGCTGGTAAGCTGACCATTATCGTTATAGGTCATAGTGGTCGTCTGACCTGCTGCATTGGTATAGGTCAGTGGCAGATGCTGTTCATTCCAGGTATACGCCGCAATTTGTTTACCGCCCTGAGCTACCTCTGTTAAATCCTGCAGATTATCGGCGTAGGTCATGGTCGTGACACGTCCGGCCGGATCGGTGTATTGGGTTACTTTTCCAATGCTGTTGTAACTGATTTTAGTCAGCTGTGTACTACCATCATCCAGTACACGACCAATGATAGATGGTTTATCTAACGCGCCGGTTGCACCACCCCAGCCCTGGTTGGGGTAGTTAAACCAGATCCGGTTTTCAAGCGGATATTTGATACTTTCATGCACCGGTGCGGTCACGCTAGTATTGTGTGTATCATGCAACCAGTGGTGAATAAGCGCTTTGGTATAATCACCGGCACTTTCTTTCATGGCTGTTTTATCCCAGTAATAGGTATTACGGCCATTGATATAACTGTTAAACAGATTCATTCCTCTAGGCACGATTCCTTCGTTGAATGGAATGCCCGCCGCCCCGTGGTTGAACTCAACGCGTTCTTTATTGCCCTGCGGATCCGTTGCCTCCAGCCAGCGCTGAATGCCATTCTGCCCAGTGATGAATGACGTGGTGCCATAAGGCGTCGTCATGGCATTGATAAATGTGCCACTGTTATAACTGAACGATGAACGCATGCCGATACTGTCTGTCAGCGCATTCAGGCGCTGTTTCTCGTCATACTCAATACTCGCATAACGGCCAAACGGGTCGGTGACACCGGTGATCAGCAACGGATGAGCACTATTACCGTATTCCAGTGTGGTTTTCTGGCCCACCGCATCGACAATGGTGGTCAGACGTTGCGTTTCATCATAAATCAGGGTAACCGCATTACCCTGGGCATCCATACGGGAAGTAAGGAACACCCGACGGGTAGATGATGAGCTGCTGTCAGATTGTGTATAGATCTCTTTACTGCCATCCGCAAACCGGCGTTCATATTTGATCGGACTGGTCGATACCAACACCAGTTTCGTGCCGTCAGTGGATTCAGCGGTGAATTCGCCACTACCGCTGTTATAACCACGCTCCGTGCGGGCACCACCGCCAGCCAGTATGACTTTGACATTATTGCCAAGGCTGTTTGGGTTATCCTGTACCCAACTCATCCAGTTATGGTTCCACTTCTGCCCCAGGTTGGAGAAGGTAAACGTAGCTGGTTGAGTGGCTTCCAGCTGGTTGTAGGTCAGTGTGAAATTAACATCGGGGCCAACACTTGCCTTATAACCAACGGGGGTGTCGGTGATGTTCAGACTGACCAGCATAGAGGTCACCGCATAATGAGGCATACCTTTGGAGCTGCCAGCACCCTGACATGTATCGTTGCAGTCTTTCGTATCTGAATCAGAGGTCGCGGTGCTATCACTGCTTCCTGTGTATCCCGCGCCACGTATCGCGTTTGCTGCCGTAAGATCAACGGGTTTACCGATACCGGATAGTTTTTTCTCCACCAGATAATTACCACTGGATTCACGAAGAATACTGGCCGAGGTCATTTCATTATTCTGACCGGATATCGGGTCTGCAACGGTGTAATGATCGCCGTTTTTGGCCAGCACGGTAGCAAAGTGCCCAGACTTCCAATGTACCACTGCCGGAACCGGGATCTGGTGGTTTGTGTAAATGACGCTGGACTGGAAATGATGCTGACCTGCGATATTTTGCAGTTCGGCCAGTGAGAAGCCACCTTTCGGTGCAAGCAGGGAGAAAAGTTGCTGACTACCGGATAATCCACCTTGTCTCAGGAGTTCCGCCAAGGCGACAACGCCACAACGGAGTGACTCCTGCGGGTTATTCTGCATTTCCCACAATCCGCGTTTGGCCTGTGCAATGGAAGCATCTGCAATACCAGATTGATGGGAACCCGTCAGCTTTAATAACTGCTCTACTTGCTGCTGATGCCCAAGCTGGGTATGCAGTGACAATTGGGCTGCATAGATCCGGTCGGACAGCACAGACATATCATGATTTTTTAATACCCGTATCCCTTCGGATGCCTGCTCATATGCCTGAATAGCATCAGAATAACGACCGGATTGCTGATAAATCAGACCCAGGTTCAGCCAAAGAGAGTTTTTCCAGGCTGAGTGAGGGTGAGCACTGAGAAAATTCTCAATCGCTTCTGTCTGCATTGGGTCATGAGCAGTTTTATATTGCTGTAATGCTACTGAAAGATCTGCCAGTTCCGAGGGTGTTGCTGTGCCAGTTACCATCGGCGGCTCTTGGAACAAACCATAAAAAGAGGGTTCAGAATACCCACCTGGATTTTGTGCAAGTACACCTACCGGAAGCCCACTGGCCAGTATAGCGGCCAATAACCAAGGATGTTTTATCCGCATGCTCGATCCTTATTGTTTTATCTTTAAATAAACACATTCATTTGGAACTTATTGAAGCTTACAATAAGGACTCCAAGGAATCCAATAAACTTATGTCTTTTACGTTTTTCTGCTAAGGGAACGCAATATCCCCTCCCTTTCTGTTATCCGGATATTATTTGTGCAAATGGAGTTTCATATGACATGGCATGGTTTGCTGCTGGCAGGGCTTAGCTGCATTAGTTTATCCGGCTGTGGCGATAATGCCGCACAACCAAAAATCAGAAGAAATGACACAGGGATCACCTCCTGTGCTGATAATCAGCATGCCCGTTTACAATGTCCGGTGACCGGTTTTCCTGGCCAGCATGAAAGTGGACGTGATGTAACGGATTCTAATGACAGTGATGGTCATGCTGGTTTTAGTTTCACCAAACTGGATAAAGATGGTCATGATTTATCTTCAGACGCTAAAGCATGGTCATGCGTGCGGGACAATGTCACAGGGCTTATCTGGGAAATAAAAACAACATCAGGTCTTCAGAACAAAGATGCCACCTATACCTGGTATCAGGAAAATCCGAAAATCAATGCCGGTTTCATTGGTATAAAAAATGGTGGCCATTGTGAAGGCAGCGACTGTGACACCTCTGGTTATGTGTCAGCCCTTAATAAGCAAGAGCTCTGTGGATACCATGATTGGCGGATGCCAAACGTGGATGAGCTAAGCAGTATTACCAACCTGAATGAATCAGCACCGGCTATTGACGCCCGGTATTTTCCGGAAACTGTAGCGGCAGCCTACTGGACATCCGTACCAGTGGCGACACTACCAGCTAATGCCTGGGATGTTTATTTTAAAGGTGGTGGGAGCGATTGGGATAATAAACAAAATTTACTGCATGTGCGCTTGGTTCGGGGAGGAAAATAGCATGAAGCATTTATCCGGATTATTGTTTGGCCTGCTGGCAAGTCATGTACTATCTGTCAGTGCGCAAACCTGCGACTATGAGCACACCCCTGTTGATACGCCTGATGCTCGTTATCAAATCGACAATGACGGGACAGTAACTGATCTCAATACCCACCTGATGTGGCAAATCTGCCCGGCTGGCTTATCTGGTAAAGATTGTACGAATGGAAAAGCAACCGAAATGAACTGGCAGCAGGCGTTGTTGTATGCAGAAGAGCAGCGTGGGAAGAAGCTGGCTGGATACAACGACTGGCGACTTCCTACGGTTAAGGAGTTACGAACACTGTCTAACCGGCAGTGTAACTATCCGGCAGTCAACATCCATGCATTCCCCAATACACCATCTTACTGGTATTGGTCGATTTCACCAGTAATCTCAGATGGTGCCTATGCCTGGGGTATTGCATCCGATTATGGCTATGACAGCTGGAGTAATAAGCTTAACAAAGGTCTGATTCGACTGGTAAGAACCATAAGATAAAACAATTTTAATTCACACAAGAGTGATACACCAAACCAAAGTCAAAGAAGCTGGATATCACGCCGAGATAGGTAAACCGGGTACACAATGAACGCTTTTCAAGCCGGCGTTTGCTGCTATACCAGATACGATTCGTTGGTCAGTTCGATCAGCCCCAGGAAAGCCACATTATCATCCGGTTCCCGCAGAATGTGGGTAGATCCTGCTCCATAGCGATAATCGCTGTGCCCGGACAGATAGGCATCAATCTCTTCCTTGAGCAACGGATAAAAAACGCTCACTTCACCGTTAAGAATAATGGTCTTGATATTGAAAATCGTAATCAGCTGACTGAGAACATGTCCCAGTACCCGCCCCGCTTCGCGAATAACCTGTTCACACAGCGTGTTATGCCGGCTCAACTCCAGATTAATCTGTTCAAGTTGCTTCATTATCGAATCATCCGGCAGCAGCCGCGGTTCAGATCGGGCGATCTTGCCAAGAATGGCATGATAGGTCAGGTAGGTTTCCGCACACCCGCGGGCCCCGCAATAACAAAGCGGTCCATGCTCGGAATAGGTGACGTGACTGATCTCAGGCGCGGTGCCCTCGGGTCCCAGAATGATCTGCTTATCAATCACGATCCCCACGCCGACGCCATAACCGAGCAGCACGGCAATGAAGCTGTCATGCTGAGGATAAAGCTGCTGGATACGATGCGATGAGCAATAGGCGATATTAAAGATTTTGCTTTCAACACCGGTCGCAGCCGTAATAGCTGCCGTCAGATTAAAATGCTTGTCTTTAAATAGCTGACTGTAAAATACGTTGCCTGATGCCTGCGCCAGCTTGCCTTGCGTGGCCACGGTAATAATTTTGATGTCTGTGAGTACAAGCTGATTCCGGCCGCAGAGCTGAATGGCAATATTTTTTATCAGATCGACAAAACGCTCTACAGACAAGGCATTTTCAGGCTGAGTTAAATCCCATGTCTGCTGATACGCATCAATAATCGTATTGGTCTGATCAATCAGATTTCCGCAGATATTTTCTGTGGAAACATAGAAACAGAGGCTGTGATTAACCCGGGGCGTTAACTGCAATAATGTCTGCGGCCGCCCACCGGATCGGGGTTGGGATGAGGATTGGGTAACATCGACCTCCTCGATAATGCCATCATTCAGCAATTGCTGCGTTATTTTGGTCAAGGATGACTTTACCAGTCCCGTTTGTTTTGCAAGCTCAACCCTGGAATGCGGATGCTGTCGCAGCAGGCTGACCACTCTGTTCTTTCCATTGATATCCATTGTTACGTCTCTAGGCAAAGTATCCGACCGGCATTGCGCGGGGAATTCAGCCTATCGATATTAGCATTGTATACCGCTCGCGGGTGAGCTTATGATGAATCGATGTTTGTTCCTCCCGAATGATGCAGATATCATCGGATATTCCATTACAGAGCGTAAATCATGACTTATCAATTATCCCCGGAAGAATTTCAAACCATTCAGGCTCAGGATGCCGAGCAGCGTTATCACCATTTCCTGCAGCAGGCGGTGACGCAGGGAGAGATCTGGATCCTGAAAGATCAGGAGGGTTGTGTCTCGTTGTCCGCTGACGATGAAGACTGTATTCCGGTATGGCCACACCCGGACTATGCCAGAGCCTGGGCTGGTGATGAGTTTGCCGATTGCGAAACCTATGCCGTGCCATTGAAAACGTGGCTGGATCGCTGGGTTAAGGGGATGCATGAAGACGGCGTCGCGGTCGCGGTATTTCCATTAGCCGATGCCGATGGGGTTGTGGAAGATCCGGAAACCGTCGCGGATGATCTGTTGCGGAAAATGGCGAAGCTGAACCGGAAGAAATAATCCGCAACGGAGTTTTATTGACAGTCGTACCTCCCGACCGCCAGAATGCAGATGAATGTGACCGGGGTGCCACGCTGTGGCTGAGAAATACCCGTAACACCTGATCTGGATCATGCCAGCGTAGGGAGTTCACGACTGTGAAATCGTCCTCCTTTCTGCTGCGCATTTTGTCTGCCATTTTGAAGGAGGACTTATGCCGCAAGCTTTACCCGCAACCACCATTATCGCCCAGCTTGATCGTTTCCGCCGCACAGCCCCACTCACGCATGTCATCACCAACGATGTCGTGACCGGTTTTACCGCCAATGTCCTGCTGGCACTGGGCGCGGCACCCGCCATGATCACCGCGCCGGAAGAAGCCGGCAGTTTCGCGGCCATCGCCTCGGCCCTCTCTGTTAATGTCGGAACGCTGACATCTGCTCAGGCGGCGACGATCCGCATCGCCGTGCAGGCCGCCAGCCGGGCCGGCACACCCTGGGTGTTAGATCCGGTCGCGGCAGGAGTGCTCCCTTACCGGACCGAATTGTGCCAGGAACTGCTGCAGCAACATCCGGCCGCCATCCGTGGCAACGCGTCTGAAATCATGGCGCTGGCGGGCCAGGCTGCAGCGGGTAAAGGCGTCGACAGTGCCAACCAGAGCGACCAGGCCATTGATGCCGCCAAGGCTCTGGCTACCCGCAGCGGCGCCATTGTCGCCGTCACCGGAGAAATAGATTACATCACCGATGGGGAACGCGTCGTCAGTATTAAAGCCGGCGATCCGCTGATGACCCGCGTCACCGGGACCGGTTGTGCACTTTCCAGCGTCGTGGCGGCGTTTGTCGCCGGCTGTCCGGCCGAAGAGAGACTGAACGCTGTCGCCAGTGCCTGTGCAGTAATGGCGATTGCCGGTCAGCGGGCGGCCGCCAGAGCCAAAGGTCCGGGCAGTTTTGTACCGCTGTTTCTGGATAATCTCTATCTGCTGGATGCGATCACCATTACAGAGGCGCTGGCATGAAACCTGACTTATCACTCTATCTGGTTCTGGATCCGGTGATGTGCGGCGGCTTTGAGGCGGCGGTAAGCCTGACCCAGCGGGTACTGGATGCCGGTGTGACCACGATCCAGTTGCGGGCACCGCAATGGAAAAAACGCGACTGGCTGCGGCTGTCACAACAGCTGCTGCCGCTCTGCCGTGACGCCGGTGTGCCTTATCTGATCAATGACCATCTTGATATCGCGCTGGCCTGTGATGCCGATGGCGTTCATCTCGGCCAAAGCGATCTGCCGCTGCAGGTCGCGCGACGGTTATTAGATCCGGACAAAATCCTTGGTCTGTCGGTGTCAAACTTGCAGCACCTGCAGAGTGATGATTGCGCACTGGCCGATTATCTTGGGATCGGTCCGGTATTCCCGACCGGCACCAAGCAAGATGCAGATCCCGCGATCGGCCTGGTACAATTTTGCGACTGGATGACCCGGATCCGGCAACCGGTCGTCGCCATCGGCGGGATCGGACATTTGGAGACAGCCGACGTGATCCGGGCCGGAGCGGATGGTATCGCCGTCGTTTCCGCGATTTGCGCCGCATCCGATCCGGTTCAGGCGACCCGGACATTAGGACAACTCATTCAGGAGGCCAGACAATGATCACTCACGCATTAACTATCGCCGGTTCCGACAGTGGTGGCGGCGCCGGGATCCAGGCCGATCTGAAAACCTTCTCCGCCCTCGGTGCCTATGGCATGAGCGTCATTACTGCCCTCACCGCGCAGAATACGCAGGGCGTGCAGGCGGTCCATGCGGTGCCACCCACCTTTATTTCGGCCCAATGTCAGGCAGTCTTCAGCGATATCCGGGTCGATGCGGTAAAAATCGGTATGCTGGCGGACAGTGACATTATCACCGCCGTGGCAGCGGCCATCCGACAATGGCAACCCCCTTGTGTGGTGCTGGATCCGGTCATGGTGGCCAAAGGCGGTCATCGTTTACTGGCCGATTCGGCGGTTGAAGCATTACGTCAGCAACTGTTGCCGCAGGCCAGCATTGTGACGCCAAATCTGCCGGAAGCCGCCGCATTACTGGGGTGTGATGAGGCAACGACTGAAGCCGAAATGGTCTCGCAGGGACAGGCGTTACTGAACATGGGATGTCAGGCGGTACTGATGAAAGGCGGACACCTGAACGGCGATAACAGTCCGGACTGGCTGATCACGGCGCAGGGAACCATGCCGTTTACCGTTCCCCGTATTCAGACTAAAAATACCCACGGCACCGGCTGTACTCTGTCGTCTGCGATCACTGCGTTATATCCGCGTTACCGTAACTGGCCAGAAACCATCGCTAACGCCAAGACCTGGCTGTCGGGCGCCCTGGCTCACGCCGATGAGCTGGATGTGGGACAGGGCATCGGTCCGGTACACCATTTTTACCAGTGGTGGTAGGCAGGAAAACGCAGATCCGGGCTGATACCGGATCTGCCGTTATCAGGCGGCCGCCTGTGCCCGAAGCCAGTCGATCAGCGCGGATTCAGGCATCGGCCGGGCAAACATAAAACCCTGCATCTGACGATAACCGATCGCCTGCAGTTCCTCATATTCCGCCTGATTCTCCACACCTTCGGCAATTAAATCCATCTGCAGACCGGTCGCCATATCAAAGACGGCCTGTGACAGCGTGGTATCCCCTTCGCCGAGCATCATGACAAAGGAACGATCCAGTTTGACCGTATCAAACGGTAAGTCACGCAGTCGGGCCAGCGAGGAGTAACCGGTGCCGAAATCATCCAGATGCAGGCTGACCCCGGCATCCACAAATTGCTGCATCGTCTGTTCCACCTGTTCCGGATACAGCGACATCGCGCCTTCCGTCAGCTCCACGGCCAGCGCGGTTGACGGCAAGTCATATTCCGCGACCAGCTGCAGTATGCTGGCTGCCAGCCCGGGATCCGCAAATTGCAGCGGAGAGATATTGATCTGCAACCGCAGCTCCGGATAGTGACTGCGGAAACGGCGTAAGGCCTTAAGCCCCTTCTCCAGCAGTTGCATGGAGAGCTGGCCTATCAGCCCCAAATCCTCTGCCAGACGGATAAAGCCCAGCGCCGGAACCGGCTGATTGTTGCGCTGCCAGCGTGCCAGCATTTCTACCGCCACCACGTTGCCACTGCCGGTATCAATCACCGGCTGGAAATGAGGCTCAATGTTCCGTTCTGCAATAGCCCGGCGCAGCTCCTGTTCCAGTGTCATGCGTTCCGATGCCACGCCGCTCATGCCCTTCTCGAACAGACGGACACAGGATTTACCATCCCGTTTCGCGGCATACATCGCCAGATCAGCATGACGCATCAGCTCTAGACCATCGGCTTCACCGTCCCATTCCGCCACACCAACGGAGCCGGTCACACTTAACTTATGATGACCGAAGTGGATCGGGTCTTCCAGGATATCCAGTAACCGCTGAGCCAGCAGCTGTCCCTGTCCGGCAGTCGTATGCGGCATCAGTACCGCAAATTCATCTCCGCCCAGACGAAATAATTTATCCTGCCGGCGCATGACCTGCCGCATCCGCTGGGCAACTTCCTGCAACAACAAATCACCGGCAGCATGGCCGAGACTATCATTGATCAGTTTAAAGCCATCCAGGTCCATCAACAGCATGGAAAGCGACGCCCCCAGCTGGCAATTGGTCATCATTTTTACAACGTGTTCTTCCATGCCCCGCCGGTTACCCAAGGATGTCAGTGGGTCGGTAATACTGAGGTCATACATATTCTTTTGTGCCGATTGCACCTCATCCATCAGCTCATTGAAGGTGCGCGCCAGCAGATCCAGCTCATTTTGCCCTTCAACCGGCCAGTAAACCCGCTCGCCCTGCTTGCGACGCCATGCCAGATCGGCAAAGGTTTCAATTCGAGCGACCACCAGCCGATTCAGTAAATGCTGTAATGACCAGGAAGCAAATAACAACACCAGCAGCAAACCACCTGTAAAGAGCGCCATCACCATATAACGGGGCTGCCAGTTAATGTCGGTGCTGACCTGCAACCAGAGTTCCGGTACCTGCCAGCCGGTCAAACGCTTACTGGCTGTTTCTTCCGAGTGAAATGCGGTGCGGGCGACCGGTTTTTCCGGCGTGTGCACTGATAACTGCAAACGGCTTTCTGCGAGTTGTTGCAGACGCTGCAAATACAGACCATCCAGATAGCGACCGAAAATCATCAGGCCATTATCCGGCTGTTGTTGTAATGAATCGAAGATGCCGGACACGGCCAGTAATAACGGGCGTCCGTTGATGAAGGTCAGATATGATCGGGGTTGCGTCTTCTCCCCGGTACTTTTCTGCCAGTCCGGTAATTTTGCCAGCATCGCGAACAACGAAGGTGAATTGATGGCTGGGGTTGTTTTCGGGTCCGGGATGACCGCATTAATTTCGGAAGAAAATAGCACCTTATCCGGCGCCGTCATCATGGCAACAAAGTCCAGCTGCATCACATTCAGTGATTGCTGGGTAAAGTTATCCGTTTCAAATTTGAGATTAGGCCGGGACATGTACTCATAGGCGTCATTCCAGACAGCATAATCCCGCACCGCCCGGCTCAGTTCATCCTGCTCATTGTGCAGTAACAGCTCTACCTTTCCTAACCCGGCAGCCACCTGTTCTGCATCGGATTTGTGATAAAGCCAGTTCATAACGCTGATGCAGCTTGCCGTTACCAGAAAGGCCAGAACAATCACAATCAAACCAACCCGGTTGACAATCTGACGGTGCAAGCGGGTTGTATGCATTATTTTTTTCACTAACGAGAAGTCCATTTAGTTAGCCGGTTCATGACGCATACTCTTGCTGGCGCATCCGGTGTGAAAATTATCACGAGGCAGACAGACCGATGGAATTCAAATATAAATCCGACGATTTATATACAGAATAATTTAATTAGTTACATAAAAATAATGATTTTGCGAGAAAGCTCTAAGATATACATGACATAGCAAGTCAGTGTTGTTTCGTTATGAAATCTACAAACCCTGCCGGTATCGTCACCCCTAGATACCGGCAGTTTTTTCGGTCAGCGCAGCAGTGCGTCCATGACATCGGCTTTGGCCGGAACCAGTTTATACAGATAAACCGGACGACCTACCGAGCCGTAAAAAATATCGGTATCCAGTACGCCGATTTCTGCCATATACACCAGATACTTGCGGCAAGAGACGCGCGAAATACCGATCTCGGTGGCCATTTCTTCTGTCGAGAAGCCCTGTTTATGCCCCTTGATCCACTCCCAGATCGATTGCAGTGTCAGTTTGGTTAATCCTTTCGGAAGCCTGATCCTGTCTGTCGGCGATGGCGTATTGCTACGCCGGATCAGATTGTCCAGCTCAGCCTGACTCAACGTATCCCGTTGCTCCTGCACCTGATGTTTTTCCCGGTAGGCCGACAAGGCTTCCTGGAACCGGGCGAACTGGAACGGTTTGATCAAATAATCGACCACACCATAACGCAGCGCTTGTTTGATGGCCGGCATATCACTGGCCGAAGAGATCATGATCACATCAATATTGTTCTGCATCTGCCGGATCACCGGTAACAGCTCGAGGCCGTTATCCTTCTGCATATAAATATCCAGCAGCACCAGATCGATCGGTGGATCATTCACCTGTAATTTCTGCTTTGCCGCCTGAATGGTAGAGACAGATCCCTGCCAGCAGAATCCCTCGACCTGCTCCAGATAGCGGCGGTTGAGTTCAGCCACCATCGGGTCGTCATCGACAATCAGTACATTAATCACAAACTGAACTCCTTGCTGGCATAAGGTAATGAAATGATGAAACGGGTGCCCTCACCCGGTTTCGACTGGCATTCAATCGTACCACCCAGTTTTTCCAGGCTCTGCCGGACCAGGTACAACCCGATGCCACGGCGGGTGCCTTTGGTCGAGAAGCCATGCTCAAAGATATGCGCAGCGACTGCAGGCTCGATCCCCTTACCATTATCGCTCACAGAACAGCGCAGACGATCCTCATCGTGATCAAAGGTCAGCACAATCGCCGCCGAATCATATCCATCCAGAGCCTCCATGGCATTTTCCATTAAATTACCCAGTATGGTGACCAGTTCATGCGTCACTTCCACCCTAGCCGATTCAGGCAAATAGCTGGTTGGCGTGACACTGATCTCGACTCCCAGTTCCCGGCCTCGATTCATTTTACCGAGAATAAACCCGGCAATAACCGGATCTTTAATCTGACGGATCAGGGAACCCACCTCCTCATGGTAATAATTGGCAGTGTCCATGATGTAATTTTCCAGCTGATCGTACGCGCGGATGTTGACCATCCCCAGAATGACATGCAGCTTGTTCATGAACTCATGCGCCTGCACACGCAGTGCTTCCGCATAATGCGAGATACCGCTCAGCCGCTGTATCAGCTGACTGACCTCGGTTTTATCGCGGAACGTGACAATCGCGCCGGTCACCTGACCATTCACCCGCACCGGCACACTGTTAGTCAGCAAGGTACTGCCGTTCAACTCAATTTCTTCGTCCCGACGGGCATGACCGCTGGCCAGTACCTGGCGTAAATGCAGTAATGCCGGCCAGTGTTTGCTGCCTTCGGTCTGCAGCAGATTTTCCAGATCCCCGTTCTGTCGTAACAGGCGTTTTGCCTCGTCATTAATCAGCGTGATCTGTTCCTTCGCGTTTACCGCAATAATGCCTTCGCGGATGGATTGCAGCATGGCATTGCGTTCCTCCAGCAGACTGGCAATCTCTGAAGGCTCCATGCCGAACATGATTTTTTTGATCTTTCTCGCCAGAAAGAAGGCGCCGAAAGAGCCAATCAAACCGCCAAATGCAATTGCCCAGTAGGTAAACCAGCGATTAGCGGCAATGATTTCCTGTACCTTTTCGGTCGAGATCCCGACCGCGATGGCACCTATCTGCTGATGCCGGACATCAAATAACGGACTGATAATGCGTAATGAGGGTCCCAGCGTCCCTTTGGCTTCGGAGACTGACTCCTGGCCATGCAAGGCCTTTACCTCATCCCCACCGATAAAATGTTTGCCAATCAGTGACGGATCGGGATGTGTATGCCGGATCCCCTGCATATCCATCACCACAATAAACAACAACTCGTTTTGCTGCCGGACCTGTTCAATATAATCCTGTAAATCCGTTTTGTTACCGTCGTCGCTGCTCAATGCCTGCGCAACGAACGGCGATACCGTCAGGGTATGCAATACCGCTTTGGCCTTATCCTCAAGACTTAAACGGGATAACTCGGTGGATTGCGTGACATAGACGGAGTGAACAACAAACAGAACCAGAGCGATGACAGAGCAGACCAGTAACGTGATGGTGGAACGAAGTTTTAGCGGTGAACGTTGTTTTAACACTGACGGTTTTTCCTTTCTCGATCGTGACAGCGATTATACCTGCGCCACGCAACCGGGATTGTTAGATCCCGCACGTCCCGCGATTCTCCTGGAATTAGAGTGCGGAACGTGCGCTGTTACATCCCTTGGTTTTACACAGTCAGACTTTCCAACTTGTTATTTCTGATCTTGGCCATGCCGGTGCGGCGTGCCGTTTCGGCCACAACTTCACTCACCCGTTTCACCACATCTTTATTGAAGATGTTCGGAATGATGTAGTTTTCCGACAGCTCTTCATCAGACACGACCGACGCGATCGCTTTCGCCACTTCCAGCTTCATTTCTTCGGTGATCTGACGGGCGCCACAGTCCAGCGCACCACGGAAGATCCCCGGGAAGCAGAGCACATTGTTCAGCTGGTTCGGGTAGTCGGAACGACCGGTCGCCATCACGCGCACATACGGCGCCGCTTCTTCCGGTGAAATTTCCGGTGCCGGATTGGCCATCGCAAAGACGATCGGATCTTTGGCCATCTTCTTCAGATAATCGACCTTCAGCACACCCGGACCAGACAAGCCGATAAACACATCCGCGCCTTCAATCACATCCGCCAGCAGTCCCTGTTCGTTATACGGGTTGGTGATGCGGGCATATTCGTTCCAGCTTTCATTGCTGTATGGCTCGCCACGGAAGATAGCGCCATGACGGTCGATACCAATCAGGTTTTTCACCCCGGCATTCAGCAGCATTTTGGAAACAGCAATCCCGGCAGCGCCAATGCCCACCAGTACGACTTTCACATCGGCGATGTTTTTCTGACACACTTTCAATGCATTCAGGAAACCGGCCAGTACGGTGACGGCAGTACCATGCTGATCATCATGGAATACCGGAATATCCAGTTCCTGTTTCAGCCGTTCTTCGATTTCAAAACAACGCGGCGCGGAAATGTCTTCCAGGTTGATACCACCAAAAGTCGGCGCCAGCGCCTTCACAATCGAGATGATCTCTTCCGGATCTTTGGTATTCAGACAGATCGGGAACGCATCCACCCCGGCGAACTGTTTGAACAGTACCGCCTTGCCTTCCATCACCGGCATGGCCGCTTCCGGACCGATGTCACCCAGCCCCAGTACCGCAGTACCGTCAGACACCACGGCCACGGTATTTTTTTTCACGGTCAGGTCATAAGCCCGTTCCGGATTATGTGCGATATCCATACAGACCTGCGCCACACCCGGGGTATAGACCTTGGCCAGATCGGCCATGCTGTCGATGCTGTGTTTCAGTGTGGTTTCCAGTTTACCACCCAGATGCAGATGAGTAATTTCATCCATAAACTGGATATCCGCTTCGCCAAAGCGGTTTTCCAGCGTCTCTTTTATTTTGGCAATACTGGTCAAATCATTGACATGAAAATGTACCAGCACCGATTTGTCATTATTTCCTTTATATGCTGTTTCAATTTTCTCAATTTCACCCAGGTTGGATTCAATGCCGTGAATAATTTCATTCACATATTTAATCTTTTCACCACCGATGGCACGAACAATATAATTGTGATGTTTAACTGCATTAATAGTCATATTATTTACTCTCAATCTTTTCAGATATTCATTTTGGAAGAGTACGGATTATTCATCGGATCTCAGTGCCACATTTGCAGCAGAATTGTTGCCGCAATGACTGTCGCTGCCCCGCCGATACGGGTTGAAATCTGAGCAAAAGGCATCAAAGACATGCGGTTTGCCGCAGAGAGAATCGCTACGTCACCGGTACCACCCAGACCACCACGGCAGCCGGTCACAATCGCTGCTTCGACCGGATACATGTTGATCTTCATGCCGATATAGAAACCGGAGATGATCATCGAAATTACAATCGCCACACAGGTCAGCACATAAGGCAGAGAGATAATGGCGGCAACGTCTTTCAGTGGCACATACAGCATGCCCAGACCCACCATCAGCGGCCATGTCAGGTTGCCGGCGATGAATTTATATAGCTGGAACGCACCGGTTTCTAAACGTTCAGGAATGATTTTCAGCGATTTGGCCGTTGCCGCAGCCAGAATCATCACGATAGGACCCGGAATACCGATGAAATGAGCCAGTACCGTACCTACGATGAAGAAAGAGCACGCCATCAGCAGACCTGCGCCCATGATAGAGAAATCGATCGGTTTATCGGCGGCAGAAGGCATATTCGCCAGATTCTCGCTGCTTTTCACCAGCACGCCGTCACCGTTGTATTCCGGTTTACGATCCGCGATGCGCTTCAGCACACCTGCCGCAATAATCGCCACGATATTGCCGATAACCGCCGCCGGGATCATCTGCGCCACATAAGTACCCGCTTCATTGCCCAGAATGCCGGAGTACGCAATCGACAGTGGCAGAATACCCTCACCGACACCACCACAGATGATCGGCACAATGATGTAGAAAATGGTGTGATGAACACTGTAACCCAGCGACACCCCGACCAGCAGACCGGTCGCAATCGCCACGGCAGTACCGACAATCATTGGAATGAATATACGCGCCAGACCATTGATCAGTGTCTGACGGTGCATGCCCAGCATACTGCCGCACACCAGAATGGAGATATACAGATACAGGAAGTTGGCCTTTTTCATCAGGGTAGTCACTGAATCCAGCACCCCTGACGGTAATACCTGCCAGTACACCAGGAAGGATGGTACCATCAGCGCCAGAATCGCCGGGCCACCAATATTTTTCAGCAGCGGCAATTTCATGCCTAATTCACTTAAGATCAGACCGAGCACCATCACAACTGCAAAGCCGCCAATTAAATCATTTGGCAGATTCCCGGTTTTGGCAGCCATTAAAACAATCAGGGATAAAACCAGATAAACCGGTAAAGAAATAACCCCTACCTTAATATCCATTAATTTACCGAAAAATCCGGACTCTTTTATTTGTCCGCTATTTTCCAATACAGATGACGGATTTATTTCACTCATCTTTGTTGCTCCTAAGCAGTGTGGTTGCTATTTCATTTTGATTTATGACAACCAAACTATATAAGGTTTTAATGAGCAGACTATTTAATGAAAATAATTTGCCGATTATGAAATTAAAGTAAGCAGACAAAGATTAATTTTGTATGGTAGAGGAATTTTACGCAGTCATTTACTATTATTTGTCTGTGACAGACCTAACGCTTCATCTGATTTATTTATAAAAAATGTGGCGTTGTTCAAATATTTGGATATTTCAGCCAGCAAGGTTTACGCGCGGTTATTATAGCGATAAATTAAAACAATTCGAATTCATTTGTAACTCAGCAAGGGGACAGTATGTACACATTGTTCTATGCGCCAACGCCAAACGGGAAAAAAATCACGCTGATGCTGGAAGCGCTGGATGTGCCATATCAGGTCATACCGATCAATATCCGTAAGGGCGATCAGTTCCTGCCCAGTTTTCTGGCCATTTCGCCAAACAACCGGATCCCGGCGTTGATCGATCATGACACCGGTATCGGGATCTTCGAATCTGGTACGATCCTGACCTATCTGGCAGAAAAACATGGTAAGTTCCTGCCAGCCAACGGTTCTGCCCGTTATGTTGTCCTGCAATGGCTTCATTGGCAGATTGGCGGACTGGGGCCCATGGCTGGACAAAATCACCATTTCAATCATTATGCCGCGGAAATCGTACCGTACGGCATTAAACGTTATACCGAGGAAACAGCCCGCCTATACGGCGTGTTAAATAAACAGCTGGCGGATAAGACCTATATCGCCGGCGAGGAATATACGATCGCGGATATGGCGATTTATCCCTGGATCACCCTGTATGAACATCAGAAACAGGATATCAGCCAGTTCCCGCATATTGCCCGCTATCTGCAGATGATGGCGGCCCGGGATGACGTACAACGCGGCATGCAGAAATATGCCGATTTTGACTGGGAAACCAGCCTGACCGAATCACAGCTACAGGGATTAATTGAACAGAATCTACAGAGATAACACCGTACAGGCCGAACGGTAAAGTAACCGCGCAGCCTGTACCAACACGTCTGACGTAAGAAAGGATTACTCCGTACCGCAGGGAACATAGCCTGCCGTCGGCAGTTGCAGATAATGCCGCAAAAAATCATCAAATGACTGATGATCATCCGCTTCCAGTTCAGCCTGTTTCAACAAAGAAGCCTGCGCCTCGTCAGCAAAATAATTCGCCTCCCAGTATTGCAGCGGCGCATGCAGCAATTGCTGGCGGAACAGTTCGGCCTGTTGCCGTCCGAATTCGTCATTATCCAGATCATGCGCCAGTAAATGCGCCAGCACCTGAGCCGACAAGGTCTTTTCCGGATCGGCTAGCTTGTCATGCTGAGCCTGCAGCGCCAGCTGATAATGCACCCGGCCATATGCACGATCCAGTAACTGGGCGACAAGCTGTAATTCATCAAACAACTGCTCACTCCAGACCCGCAGCGGTATCTCGCCCTGAGCAGTCCGGAGCTGTAATCCCGGACGACGTCCCTCCAGCGCAACCTGATTCATGTTGTAGTGGTTACGCTCAATTTCCGCCGCATCCAATACTGGCGAAGGTCGCAGCAGGCACCAGACCAGGAACAGATCCAGAAAACGTAGTTGCTGCAACTCAACACCGCATGGAGTGAAAGGATTAATATCCAGCGTACGCAGCTCAATGTAATCGATCCCGCGTCGCTCCAGGGCCACCAGAGCCCGCTCTCCCGAACGCGGTGTCCGTTTCGGACGAATCGGCGCATACAGCTCGTTTTCAAGCTGTAAAACATGGTCATTCAACTGACGATATTCATCACCAACCTTGATGCCCATCGCGGTGAAAGTGTCATCTTTGGTATCCAGTGCACGACGGACCGATGTCAGATAATCAGGCAAACTGCTGTGACTGATATTAAGACCCGCCTGTGACTTATTGGTATAACCCAGATCAGAGAGCCGGAGTGATGTCGCATACGGCAAATAGAGCGTGCCTTTGCCAACCCGTTCAAACGGCAAGCCGGTATCACGCCCCTGCAGGAATGAACTGCACAATGCCGGAGAGGCACCAAACAGATAAGGGATCAACCAGCCAAAACGGTAAACGTTACGAATCAGCCCCATATAACTATCAGAGATCAACTTGCACTGACAACACTCTGGGTTCTGTAACTGCTGCCATTCACTCCAGAAACTGTCCGGCATCGAAAAGTTGAAATGCACCCCGGCAATCACCTGCATCATGCTGCCATAACGGTGATGCAATCCCTGACGATAGAGCGTTTTCATCCGCCCAATATTGGAACGTCCGTATTGTGCCAGCCGGATAGACTCTTCCCCGCCAATAAAACACGGCATGGATAACGGCCATAACCGCTCATCACCAATATGCTGCATGGTAAAGAGATGAATATCACCCAACTGCGCCAGCAGTACATCCAGTGAGTCTGAAACCGGCGTAATAAACTCCATCAGACTCTCGGAATAATCGGTCGTGATGTTGGCATGTGTCAGTGCCGAACCAAGCTGACGCGGATGATCCAGCGATGACAGCCGCCCTTCCGGCGTGATACGCAACGATTCACGTTCAATGCCACGCCGGATCCCCCGCACAGCAAACACCCGTTCCGGTGCACTCAACTGTTCGATGATTTCAGACAAAAAAGACGGTGACGACATAGAAGACCTCATGACGGGACAATGATTGCAACAAGCGATAAATCCGCAATCATGTCATATGGATACATGATAATAGCTACAGAGCATAACGTGCTGTGGTTCATTCGTCACGCTTATCTGAGCTATAGCCCTCCGTGAAAAAGAGCGCTTTGAGCGAAAACGACCTTGTAATCAGCTCGATGTTTTATCTCATAAAAGATAAAGCGTTTCATTGACCATGGTGACAATAAAATTGTATATGTAAAAAATGATTGTCAATTAGCATTTATTTTTATGTCATTTAAAATTCAATCGTTAGCAAGCCCGACACCACTATAGATATTTCTTATGAACAGGATACTATCTATTCTTATCTCGTGGACTTGAAAATTTAAAAGAAGAACCTGGATTATATGTATTCATGATTTCATTAATTATCACTCATCTGGCACACACATTAATGTTGTTTTATTCTTACTATATTTTTTTAGTGTTAGCTCTGTATCTTAATAGTCTTCCTTAGCATTGAAACCAAGCCGTTCCTTCAACATTATACAAAGGTAGGTCAATATAGAATGCAACAACAGGCAATGGATCTGGGATTACTTTCTTTATCACTGGCAACCCATGAAATATATCTTTAACACAAAATTCAGCAATTGAATCTTCTTGTTTGCAAGGCATCATGTTTCTTTCTAAAAAATCAGGGGGTTGATCTTCTAATGTTTTTGCATGAACATGCAGAACAAAAAAAATTAACAAAAATATATATTTTTTTCATTCCTCTAATCCGAATACACAAATGGATAAGTTTTCTTAGGTTCAATTTTGATTATTTTCTCCGGTATTTTAACTACCGGCACTTTCCCGGTGCCCGCATAATGTGCTCCGGTTGGTTTGGCCGGTAATTCTGCCGCTTCTGCACCCACTGACAGAGCACTGCCGCCCTGATTCATTGTCACCACCGGGCCGGATAACGTAATACCGCTGGGATCAAGCTTGATAAAACTGCCACCAGCGTTGATCGTCATTTCCGTGCCGGCATGGAAAATCATTTGGTTCTGACTTTGCCATGCAACCGACTGACCGGCCTGAATCAGGCATTTTTGTTCCAGATGTTGTTCTGCACTACCGTGGATGGTGCCATGCTGATCAAGCGTGATTTCTTTTTGCGCATTGGCTTCCAGGCGAACGTGCTGTTCTCCCTGAATTTCCCGGTAATCGTTGCCACCGATAGTGCGGTCATGAGTACCATTGATCTGCGTATGACTGCTGGCTTTTATCTGTACGTCCCAGTCTTTTTCTGCCAGCCAGCGCAGCTCTTCTTTTCCTTTTTTATCCTCAAACCGCAGCTCATTAGCACCTTGTCCTCCGGGACTACTGCCGGTACGTAATCCGCTGCGGGTCATATGGACAGGCTGTTCCCAGGGCGTTTTCTGCCGCGCATTGTGCAAACAACCGGTGATCAGCGGTTTATCCGGATCGCCCTCTTCAAAACTGATCTGAACTTCTTGTCCGATCCGCGGTAAACGCACTACACCGTAGCCGTTGCCAGCCCAGTCATGCATCACTCTGATCCAGCAGGATGTTTTCTCATCCTCTTTACCTTCCCGATCCCAGTGAAACTGAACTTTTACTCGCCCGAATTCATCCGTATAAATTTCCTCACCCGCTGGCCCCGTCACTGTGGCGGTCTGTATACCGCTCAATCTGGGTTTAGCCGAAGCAACATCAGGGCGCCATGGTGTATCCCAAGGGATCGCGCTGAACTGGCAGTTCAGGCTGGATTGACCGCCACTAAACTCTTCCAATACCTGCGGCTGTTCACCACTGACTGTCAGTGATGTCAGCAGCCAGTTGCTGTTGAATTCAGCCCGATTGTGTCCGGTCACGGGTAATAGCCAGCCACAATGTAATTGAGACAGATTGCCACGTCCCTGCGCTGTCACCTTTTCTCGTTGCAGCGCTTCCAGATGGCGCTTAACGCGTGAAGATGCCTGCGTGGTATCGGCTGTATCACACTGATACAAGTAATAATTCAGGTGCTCCCGGCCTGCACTTCCGGCACTGTTTTGTGTCTGTGCGCCAGCCACTGCAGGCATCTGCTGCCGGACATCCGTCAGATGCAGTGGTTGATGAAAATCAAAATGACGATGGCAAGTTGCATTGACAGATACTGAGTGCCTGACCAGGAATGACTGCAACGTATCTGCATCTGCCGCCTGTCCGGTTCCCGGTTTGTATTGCACCGCATTCAGACCGGTGCTCCACCCTGCCGGGTGGTCAGAGAGGATAAGCTGACTGCCCTTTTCTGAATGCAAAAAATGATAATGAATACCCTCTTCGCCCAGCAAACGGTGAATGAATTGCAAGTCGCTTTCACCATACTGCACACAGTATTCGTGTAGAGGATAAACCGCCGTTAATTTCCACTGCACCTGATCACTGGCAATATGCTGTTCCTGAAAAAGCAGCCGGATAATGTCTGGCACACTTTTATGCTGGAAAATTCGCTGATTTCGTCCCAGCTCCAGCCAGGCCAGCGCCGGACGCATCATGAGCTGGTACTGCGTCAGGCGTTTTCCCTGTGTCTGCCGGCGAAACTGCCAGACCTGACCATGAAAATAGCCCGGTGCGTTGGAGCCAAGCAGTGTCAGCGAAGCTTCCGAACCAATCATCGCTTCCGGATTAAGATCTGAAGCCTCAGAAACCAACGTAATATTCACGCTCCAGGGGGTACTCAACGCTTCTTCTGCACTGAAGCGCAATACCTGCACTTCTTCACGACAATTTTTTACTGTGAGCAGGAAGCGGGCCTCATCAGCACTGAACAAGCCACTGCCCGATGAACCCAGACCGGATAACAAACCACCCAGATTATCGCTGAACGACATCGCGTATTTTCCTTGTTTATTAGAACCAGCTGGTTTTGAAATCATCAGAAGTCAGTTGCCACAATACCCGTGTCAGTGGTTCAAGATTGCAGCTACGCGCTTTATGCGACCAGTTCAGCCCTTGCAGCAAAGCCTTATCCAGCAGGTGACGGCGGTGAAATAGCGGTTTAATGACATCGCCTCTTGCTGCCGCTTCATCCGTTGTATCCTGAAACGGGTGTTCGCCACTGAATAACCGGTAGATGACGCAGCACACCGCAAAAACATCGGTGGCAATAGTCGGAATATGCTCTTCAAATAGCTCCGGTGCGGCATAGCGGCAACTGCAGGCCCGGATCGCACTCCGGTGTGCGGAGGTTGGCTGATACAGCGAGCGGCTGATACCAAAATCAAATAGCGTTAAATGATTATTGGGGGAGATAATGATGTTGGCGGGTTTGATATCGCCGTGCACAACGCCCTGCTGATGACAGAAAGAAACCGCATCGACCAGTTGCCGGGACAGATGCAGTGTAATATCCGGCGGGAGCGGTTGCCGGTAAAGCAGCTCTTCCAGCGACAGTCCTTCAATCCAGTCCATGATCAGAAAGGCTTTCTGTTGCTGACGGCAGACATCAAAATGGCGGATCGCCACCAGATTAGAGTGCTTCAGACGAGAACCTATTTCATATTCGGTAAACAGCAGATTATCCGCACCGGGATAATTTTCGTGTTCTGCACAGGCCATCTTGATCGCAATGTAGTTACCCGCCGCACCAAATGCCTGCAGCATGGTATCAACACCACGGTAAACAACGCCCATTCCACCCACACCCAGAATATGTTCCTGGGTGTATCGTCCACACAGCATCGTATGATTCACCGGCAATTGCTTTGAAGATGCCTGTGATGTCGTATCTTTGAACAGAGCTATATTCATCCCGCGCCTCTGTTTGGCTGATTGTTTTTTGTTCTGGCTCGTTTAATTATTCCGGACAACAACAGCAGTAATATTATCTTTTGCCTCTCCGGCCAGCGCATGCTGCATCAACCGCCGAACGGCCTTTTCCGGTTCAGACTCACTCAAGCTACGAATGATAATGTCTGATGATAATTCCCGGTAAAGTCCGTCTGTGCAGAGCAGCAACATATCCCCCGGATACATTTCCAGTTCGGCACTTTCCAGCACCAGTTCCCGGCAGACACCTATCGCCCGGGTCACAATATTACTTTTAGGGTGCAGCATCGCCGCTTCAGGTGTGAGCCGCCTGGCATTGACCCACTGCTGTACCAGGCTGTGATCTTCGCTGATTTGATACAAGACGCCACGCCGTAATAAATAACAGCGGCTATCACCAGCCCACAGGCAGGCAGCGCGGTCAGGATGTGCAATCAACGCCATGACGGTCGAGCCAATGATTTGTTCCGGTTCGGTCAGGGTACGTTCGCAACTGAGGTGAAAATTAACCCACTGCAGCGCATTGGCGGCATATTCCAGCCGCCTATCCAAATCAGACTCATAAGGAATACTAAGTAATGATTCGGCAACCATCCGACTGGCAACACATCCAAATTGATGTCCGCCCATTCCGTCAGCCACAACCCAGACCCCATTCCGGGCATCAATAAGATAAGTATCCTCATTGGCACGGCGGACATTCCCGGCACTGGTCGCCGCAGCGGACGACCAGCGTTTTCCTGTGCTACATCTCAGCATGGTCTGCTCACAGATGTGCCGGTAGTTCAAATCCGGTTAACAAGCTACGCCGCAGCGGATTCGGACTATGACTGCCGGAGAACAGGTATTGCGCCTGAGAACCCTTATTATCAATCGTCATTTTCAGCTGATCTTCCCCCCCAACAGTCTGCACACGGCACCGATCCAGTAAACGGAATAAAGACCATGGACCACTTTGCTTGGTCAGTAATGATTCCCGACCATTCAGATCCTGCATGACGATACTGGCTTCGCTGTTACCCTGAGTCATCGGCCAGCTCAGATCCATCGGCACGATCGGGCCATGCTGATACACCAGCGATTGGCCGGAATAGGCAAATACCGATTTGAGTGACCCTGGATCCAGTTCCAGCGGCTGAATTTTAAAATTCACACCCGCCTGTCCGTTGGCACCGGTAAAGAATGCTTTCTGGATTTGTGTGGCGCGTTGAAATTGCTGCAGTGTGACCCGGCTGAGACGAATACTCTGCCCGTCGATGGAACGGGATAATAATTCTCCGCTTCTGACCATAAAGAAGGGCTTCAGTGGCCCGGCGACAAACTGATCCAGTACTCCTCCCTTTTTGAAGAACTCATTGAAATCGCCTAAGGTGACGTCTTTCTCGGCATCGACAAACGGATAACGCCCTTTGATGGTGTTCTCATAGGTTGCCAGTACATCAGTCCGGTATTGCATCTGCACATAATCCGCCGCTTTATCCAGCGTCAGACGCCAGGTCAGATCACCGATTTCAGTAAACCAGGAGCGAACCGGCTCAGGCAGTCGTTCTGCCGCAATCCTGATCTGAGTTAACTCGTCAGGCCGACCGGACATGCGGTTACTGGCCATCTGATAGGCGGCAGCATCCATATCCGGCGCATGTGCCAGCCCGGAGAACATGGCCTGAATGGCATTCAGTGCGGTCAGGGCATCCGCCAGCGCCGGTGATGGCGCACCGTTTTCCTGAACCAGCTGATGGAATGGCGCGAACTTCAGCGCCAGCGCCTGCTTGGGCCCTTTACTCTGCGCTTCTTCCAACGCCGACCCGGCTTTGGCAACCAGCGCCTTCGCCAGTTTATTTTTACCCGTCTTTTTCAGTACAGCATCTTCCGCATCATCTGTTACGGACTCCGGCAATTGGAACAGGGTGTTATCCCGAATCAAAGCCAGCATGCGCTGTATCGGCTGGTTATTATTCAGATTGCTCAGGGTATTGCTGGCATCCTGGATATCGCTCATGGCCACCAGTTGCAGTTGACCAATCGCCTCATTCCAGTAACTGATGTAATCCTGAAAATAGAGGTTCTCCACGTCGGCATATACCTTCTGGAACTCTCGCTCACTCATATCATCAGACGTGCCCAGTACCCAGTTATCCCGCATGATATCTTTGATTAAGGAAAGACCTTTACGCAGGAACACATCCTGGTAACCCCGTTGGGTGTAAAGTCCAGGAATGTTGTATTCACCGCCAATGAAGCTGTGATACTGCAATCCCTGCACATCATCAAAATGTACAGCCGGCAGGGTAATGGCTAATGGATCCTCCTTGATCATCCGGTAAACCAGCCTAGCTGGCGACTCCTGCTTCAGCAGGTTTTGAGTATCCTCCACCAGACGATAATCCAGCTCGACCGGCTCAAAACCGATGCTCAGCAGTTTGTCGAAATGATCCTGCAAACTGTTTTGCAACGTTGCCTGCCCGCTATACAGATCCGCCCAGGATAGGCTGATCCAGTGACGCAGGTAGCTTTTATCCAGGCGGGATTTATCATGCAGCATCAGATAGGCCCGCAACGTCTTCATCAGATAATCCCGATCATCGGTGTCGGCCCGCAGTTGTTCTTCCAGTAATTGTTTGACCTGCGGCAGCATGAGTTTGCGGAGTTGCTGTTCATAGGCAGCGCCTACCACCGGATTAATCCGGGTTCCCTGATGCAGGCTCAGCTTATAAATCCAGTCCGCCTGGTTACTTTGCGGATAAACGTCAGTAGCCTGACGCAAGGTATGTAATACCGGCAGAACAGCCGGAGCATCAGCTACCAGCGGGATCTTCTGCTGTTCATTACCCACTTTCACATAGAGATCCCGTAGGGTCTGCTGACGGGTACTGTTGTCATAAAATACCCGCATCCAGGCCGAGCCGAGCCCCAGCACGACAATCAGGGCACTCAGACAGGCAAAACGGTTGGTCCAGCGCATGCCCCGGTCATAACGGGTATCTATCGTCGCCAGATCGCCTTCATTAAAGACGATATCCTCAAGCACCCGGCGAATAAAAAATCCGCGGTTCTGTGCTGCAAACGGCAGCAATTCCCGTTGTAATCCCAGACTGCGACCAATATTGATCGTCTTTTCATTCAATGAGTTATGCACATCAATATGCGGCGCACTGGTCAGGTAGATGCCCCGCAACCGGGTCGGCAGATGATAGCGATTACGCCCGAAAGCGATTTCCACAAATAGCGCCAGCGGTTCAATAATGGCCGCAAATTGCAGCGGGAAACGGATGATGTCACCACGCCGCTTGATATCACGTTCATTGTGGATCCGCGATAACACCATATCATTGATACGGCGGATAAGTTCTTCAAACTCCGTATGCAATACATCTGCCCGGGTACCGTCAGTGTTGTCTTTAAAGGTTATCCCGACGATCTGCTCCCGTTCTTCCTTGGTCAGTTGCTCAAAAAAGGCATTGAACCCTTCCAGATAATCACCTTTGCTCAGCACCAGATAAACTGGGATATCAGAGCAAAGCTGAGACTGGATCTGTTGTACCCGCCCGCGAACTGTCCGGGCATATTGCTCAAGTGTTCCCTCATTCTGGTTTAGCAACTGACCAACATCCAGTGTAAATACGATGCCATTGAGCGGACGGCGCCGGCGTTTCTGATAAAGCATTTGCAGAAATTGCGGCCAGACTTTTGCCGCGACGGAGTGTTCTTCCTGCAGCATATAGCGACCGCTGGCATCAATCATTACGGCCTGATTGGCAAAATACCAGTCACAATAACGGGTATGACCGATATCTTTCGTCATGCGCTCATCAGTTTTATTCAGAGGAAAATCTACTCCCGAATTTTCCAGCAAGGCAGTTTTGCCACTGTTCTGATCGCCCATGAGCAGGTACCAGGGCAGCTCATAACGGGAGGCCCGGCGCTTACCGTAAAAGCTGGAGTGTCTGATCACATGAATGGCCTTAGCCAGACGCTCTTTCAGAATGTGCAGTTCATCGTCAATCTGTTCATCGTTTTCCAATTCGGTTTTTAATTGTTCCGCATTCAGCATTTTCCGGCGACGTCGTTTCTGTAATGGCTGCGCCAGCAACAACGCTACCAGCCAGCAAGCCAGTAACAGGATCACCACCATAATACGGGTATCTAATGGCCCCAAAATGATGCGACCGGCGATGGCAATCAGCGGTCCGACGAAGAACACCAACGCACAAAAGGCTAATGTCAGCAATAACGTCCAGCACCAGGTTTGCTTTAATGTGTGGCCACAGCGGCGAAAGAAATTTCTCATTGTGCGTTATTTCCCTGTTCCTGAGCGGCTTCCTGATACAGCGAGGTCACAACATGTGTTTGCTGATCTAGTACATAATCAAAACCGGCATAGACCAGCCCAAGACAACAGAGCGCCATCATCACGATCAGCCAGACCGGAACATACAACGGCAGTTTCTGCCTGCCCGGTGTGACTGATTGCCAGTTGATCGCAAGATCCTTTTGCTGTTCACCACGTATCATACGGATCTGCTGATATAAGCTGTTGCGGATGGCATCCAGTTCAGACAAGCCCCGTTGCAGCACCCGGTATTTACCTTCATAGCCAAGGCTCAGGCAGACATAAACCAGCTCCAGCACGTTGATATGTCTGGCCGGATTACGGGATAACTTGTCGAGCAATTGGAACAGCTTTTCCCCGCCGCTGGTTTCGTTATGAAAAATGATCAGCAGGCTGTTTTTGGTCCAGTCCAGACGGGCACTCCAGGGTTTTGTGGTAATCGCCTCATCCAGAGCAGTACACAACACATAACGCGATGCGATAATTTCGGTGTTGTCACACCCCTGAGATAACGCCATGAACTCAAAATCTTTAATGCGTTTGACCAGTTCATCTTTCAGGCCGGCCGGCGCGGCGTAACCTTCGGCAGCAACCTCCACAATAGCCTGAAACAAAGGTGATGCAGCCGCCAGCAGCGGATTAATCCCAATGTGCAGGACTTTCTCATCTCTCAGCCGCGCGGCATAAATCATCCGGTCATCCAACTGTTGATAACGCGCCGAGGTATTCGTTTTCGCTTTGGGTAACGGGACGATAATTTCTTCATCATCCGTCTCCCTGTGTCCGAGAAATACAGTATGTTCAGTGTTCGCCATGGCCATGTCAGCTGTTCCTTATCGCCCAGAGATTAAGTTTTAATTCCGGAAATTCACCGGCGACATGCATCGCAAAACCACCGGAGCTTTCCAGCTGAGAGCGCATAGCAGCATCCACTTCCAGCGAGAAATAGAGCTGACGGGCATGAAATGGCAGTTGGCGGGGTGCGGCGGCAAGCGGGCGCAGGCTGATCCCAGGCAGGTGAAGATTGACCATCTGCCGGATTTGCTCAACCGGCCCGACTTTCATCTGTGCCGGTAAACGGACACGCAATTGTTCCTGTTCACAGTCAGCCTGTACCGTCAGAATAAACTGCGCATTCTCAAGTAATGATTTGTCCTGCAGCGGGGAAACCAGGATGCCGTATTTGCGGGTCTGCAGGGGCAGCTCCAGCGCATGTTGTTCAATAACCTGACTGAGATGCTGCCGCAGTTCACCCATAATCCTGCTGAAACAGGCTTGTTGTGCGGCATGGGAGTACGTCAGATCCGTCAGTGGGCGACGACTGTCGCCGCTGAATGATGCCAGTTCGCTGTGCAGCGACGCCATTTCCATGAATACGCGTTCGGGATGGATCTGTCTGAGTTGCAACAGATGGCGCAGCCGTGTTTCGTTTCGGTTGATCAGCGTCAGCATCAGGAAGTCACCGACTTCTGATGTACCAAAACGCCCGGTATTGCGGATCCGCCCAGCCAGTGTTTCACCCCGGTTCGCCAGCATATTAACCAGTTCCCGCAGATAGCTCTGGAACTGGTCGCATTCACCGAAATGCAGATAACTAGGCTGGAACTGCGCATCCAGTGTTACCACCCCGTCGGAACCAACATCCGCGATGCGGCATAACGGCATTTTTATCCAGCTGGCTTCGTCCTGAAGTGCATTGTTATTTTCGCTTTGCCCGACTAACAGGCGAAAATCATGCCGGCAACACAGCACAGCACAGCTGTTTCGTTCACCGTAATTGGTGTCATAAACCAGCTTCTCAAAACTGACGAACGGCGTAATGACCTGCTGTTCATCTGCCAGCCTGTTTTCAACTGTATTACCCGTCACTAACGGCAACGCCAGATACACCACCGCATCGTAGAGATCTTTTTTGACCTCTATGACGGGCTGATCACTTTCACCGATCCTGAACAGCGTTCCATCCGGCAGAATACCTGCGGCATGGGAGATAACGATTTTGCCCATCATCAAATATTGCTGATCAATGGCTATTTCAAAAAAACCCCAATTATTCGGTGTTGCGGTTTGCAGCAAATGCCGGGTTTGCTGCTGATAATACCGATCCTGCTGTTGAAGATGCTGCGGCCGTAGCAGCATCCCTTCCTGCCATACGATTTTGTCCATGTTTATCCCGTGTTATTATTTTTTAAGATCTGGCCCGGTTTACGTATTAACCACAGTTACTTTGCCGGAATGGCGGAAATGACGTTCGTAGCCTGGCTGGTTCCGGTCGCCATGTTATATCCGCTCTGAACCGTCGATGCGTGTTGCTGCACCTGTGCAGAATTGATTGACATACCATCCTTTTTCTTATCGTCATATTTGATATCAGTCAGCGGTCGGATTGCGTCTTTAGTCAGCGCCAGGTGAATATCCGAAAAGTCCTCGGTTTTTGGCTGTATGACATAACGCCAGACGGCTTTATCAATAGTCCGGTATTCGGCAATGACCCCGATAAAACCGGTATCCGGATGCATGCGTAATTTAAATTGCTTACGTTCGCCCGGTCTGATCGGTAATGTTTCCTCTGCCACAAAATCCGGCCCCAGAACACTTTTGGTATTGCCCACCAGCGAGAAATAATCTGCATTTTCAAACGCCGTGTGTGATTTCATTTCCACCAGTTTGACGACCATCGGTGATGGTCTGCTAGCGAGATCCGGATTCAGGTCAGCATCCGCGGTCATCGTCAGATCCAATAACGTCGGATCCGGTGTACTACTGCATGCTCCCAGCAATAAACCCAATGTGGTTATCAACATTATTTTTTTCATTGTCATCACCGTGCGTCGAACTCTGACCAGGCCGCATTAATGTATTGCGCCTGCTCTTCATATACCCGTGCGTAATCTTTAATAAACTGGCTCTGCCGCCACTCCTGATCACCAGACAGTTTCTGATGGTGTAACTGGTATTGTTGCCAGTAATACGCATCCTTATTACTCCACTTCCCTGGTTTACTTGCAGTTTCAAAGCGATAAACCAACTGTGTCGGCGATAGCTGTTCGAATGCAGCATCGAGGAGCGTTCTGCTCGCGGCGAAACTGGCGACCTGATGCGCCTGAATATCCTTTAACGCCATGCGAACTGCCTGCGGACCAGACAAATACCCCATTTGTCCGAGCAACATACAATTCAGCGTCTGCTCATAATTACCGGACAGTTTCAGCGGGTTATTGCCGCTTTCCTGCACCATCGTGCTGCCAAGACGCAGCTTGTTTTTGATATCAGCCCGCGTTCTTAATACCTGCTGTAAGCCCTGTACCGCCTGTCTGGTCAGCGCCCCAAGATTCCGCAACACCGGTTCCAGCTCCTCGTCAGTCAGGCGGGTGAAATCAAAATCCAGCGTCTCACCTAAAATCTGTAACACCTTTTGTGGTACTTCACCGGCATCCGCGATTACTGCCGTTGATTCAATCTGTGGGGGTGTCATCTTCCTGACTTTGGACGGCACAGGCCGAATAGGCACCGGATGAGAGATACCCAGTTCAGCGAGTGCCGACGCTTCTTGTGGCGCAAGCGAAACTGATGTCAATGTGGGGGAAATAAACGGCTCATCCAAATCATCAAACGGATCATTCAAGGCAAAATCATCACTCCAGCCCGCCGTGAACGCCCCCAAATCAAAATCATCTGTTTCTGGCACATCTAACATCGCCAGCGGATCCACCTGCAGAAATTCGTCATCCGGGATCAAGGCAGCAATATTCGCTGCACCACCGACACTTTGGCGTGCGAAATGATCGGCAGCCTGCAACACCCGCGCTTTAAACACAAAATCCCCCATCCGGAAACTATCGCCATGCTCAATCGGGTATTCTTCGTTTTTCTGTAAACGGGCATTTTTATTCACATCGTAGGTACCGTTGGTACTACGATCCGTCAGATAATAAACGCCTCTTTCATAGCTGATTTCGGCATGAACACCGGAAATATGACGGCAGCGATCAGTCAATACCCAGGTCGCCGTTTCCGAGCGGCCAATGGTTCCGCCCACTTGCCGGAATGTCGCCACACTTTTTTGTGCCGCAGATCGCTCAGCCGCGTTCACCAGATCCAGAACCAGTTGCATGACCTACTCCTGTTCATTCTGCTGAGGCTGTTGAGATGCCTGCTGGTTTGGCGCGGTATCACCTAAATAACGATATCCTTCCCGTTTCGTACACGCCGTGGCTAACACACAGGCTAAACATACCGAAATGACAAGACGCATCATGCTCTCCACTCCTGCGAATTGATGTTGTGTTTATTGAGTTTATAAAGCAGAGTGCGGCGCGCGACCCCCAGTGCCATCGCGGTATTTTTCTGATTACCTCGGTGCTTTTTCAGACTGTCGATCAATACCTGCCGCTCATAGCGATCGACCATGTCTTTCAGCATGCCACCGTGTACAGGTGATACTGTCAGCGGAAGGTTGGGAAAATGATGAATTTCAATACTGTCCGTATCATCAGCCAGCAACACCGCCCGCTCGATCATGCTTTTTAATTCACGAACATTGCCGGGAAATTCATATCGTTGTAACGCTTGCTCTGCTGTGGCAGAAAGCCTTAGTTCGGCCCGGTGATCACGCTCTGCCACTTCATCAAGAAATGCCTGCGCTAGTTTTCTGATATCGTCATCGCGCTCACGCAATGGCGGTAATTCGATCGGAAAATGGGCCAGGCGGTAATACAAGTCACTACGGAATTCCCCTTGGGCCACCATCTCTTCCAGATTCCGGTGCGTGGCAGCAATCACCCGGACATTAATCTTGTGATATTGCGTATTCCCCAACGGACGTACTTCCTGTTCCTGCAGTACCCGCAATAATTTCGCCTGTAATGTCAGTGGTAAATCGCCGATTTCATCCAGAAACAAAATGCCATTATGGGCGGCATCAAACATCCCCTGATGATTCCGGTCAGCGCCAGTGAAAGCACCTTTCTTATAGCCAAACAGCTCACTTTCCAACAACCCGTCCGGTAAGCTGGCACAGTTCTGCACGACAAAAGGCTGCGTACGCCGATGTCCATACTCATGAATCGCTCTGGCAACCAGCTCTTTCCCGGTTCCCGTCTCTCCGGTTAACAGGATGTTCGCTTCGCTGTGCAACACTTTAGAAATCAGACGATAAACCTGCTTCATTAATGGGCTGCCGCCAATCAATGCATATGGATTATCCGGCTCCTGCCGCTGAGCGGCTTTCTTTGTTGTAATAGTCATTAGGGGTTATCCGATAATCAGTTCAAAATCACCGTTTTCATCTTGTGTCACCCGGATTTCATGGAGACACTCTTGCTGTATCAGTGCTTTCAGTATCCGGTCTGAAATCGCAGGCAACAGGTGGTTATTCACCAGAAAATCAATATTTCTGGCACCTGTATCGGTACGGGTACAATTGTCGGCAATGGCCGTAACAACCGCCGGTTCAAACGTCAGCGCAATCCCTCTGGACGCAATCCGTTGTGACAGTTTTTCCAGCCGCATGACCACCAATTCGTGCATGACCTCTTTGGCGATGGGCAGGTAAGGGATAATGCTCATGCGGGCCAGCAATGCCGGTTTGAAATGCTTTGCCAGTACAGGACGGATCGCTTCGGTCATCGCTTCTGTGGTCACAGGCTCTTCACTGGCAGCCAGTTTACTGATTTGTTCTGATGCCAGATTAGATGTCATAAATATCAGTGTATTGCGGAAGTTGATGGTTCTGCCTTCACCGTCATTGGCTATCCCTTTATCAAAGATCTGGTAGAACAGGTTCAGAATATCCGGATCCGCCTTTTCCACCTCATCCAGCAAAATGACAGAATAAGGACGCTGACGCACGGACTCAGTCAATACACCACCCTCGCCATATCCGACATAGCCGGGAGGCGAACCAATCAGACGGGAAAGTGCGTGTTTTTCCTGAAATTCAGACATATTGATGGTAGTCAGGAACCGCTCTCCACCATACAGCAAGTCAGCCACGGCTACGGCGGTTTCTGTTTTACCAACCCCGCTTGGCCCAGCAAGTAAAAACACCCCGGTCGGCGCCTGAGGATTCCCCAGACCAGCAGCTGTGGCTTTGACTGCCCGCTCAATTAATGAAACGGCATGTTCCTGGCCGCGAATACGCGCACGCAGCCGATCGGCAAACTCAACTACTCTGGCCGAAGGTGCTTCAATCAGATTTTCAACCGGAATAGCAGTCCAACCTGAGATCACGTCGGCAACCACATGTGGCGTGACTTCATAATGGAGCAGGACACCATATAACTGCTGATGTTCCGTCAGCTTCATCAGCAGCTTGGTAGATGCCTCAGCTACTGATTCATAACTTGGCTCATGTTCCGTCTGCTGGCTGGTATCAGGCTCAATACAAGAAGCAGAAGCCGGTGCAGCCGACCGACGGGCAATTAATTGCCCGGCCAGCACTTGTTGTTCCTGCCAGAGCGCCAGTAACTGGCCATGAGCCTGTTCTAATTGTGGGATAATCTGGGCCAGCTTCGATAGTTCATCTGTGTCAACGGCCTGACCATGTTGCTGATCCCGTAATAAGGCCGACTGCAGACGTTGTTTTTCCGCCAATGATGACGCCAGTATCTGCAATTTCACAGGTGTGGCATGCTGACTGTTTTTCACACGGGCACAGGCTGTATCCAGCAGATCGATAGCTTTATCCGGCAGCTGACGGCCTGATAAGTAACGAGCCGACAATTCTGCGGCTGCCACTACAGCATCATCACGCAGATACACTCCGTGCGCCATTTCATAACGGGAAACCAGACCCCGTAAGATAGTCACCGCCTGCTCGACGGTCGGCTCCAGCACCTGAATAGGCTGAAAGCGACGAGCCAGTGCGGGATCTTTTTCAAAATATTTTTTATATTCACTCCTGGTGGTCGCTGCCAGCGTGCGTAATTCTCCCCGAGCCAAAGCTGGCTTGAGCAGATTGGCCGCATCACCGCCGCCAGCTTGTCCACCGGCACCGATCAGGGTATGAGCCTCATCGATAAATAAAACAATCGGCTTCGGAGAGGCGATCACCTCATCGATCACAGCCTTCAGACGGCGCTCGAACTCCCCTTTCACACTGGCCCCAGCCTGCAGCAGTCCCATATCCAGCTCCAGCAGCTCAATGCCCGCCAGCGCCGGTGGCACCAGGCCAGCCACAATCTGCTGAGCCAGACCTTCAACTACCGCAGTCTTGCCCACTCCCGCCTCACCAACCAGAATGGGATTATTTTTCCGGCGACGGGAAAGAACATCGATCGCCTGCCGGATCTCTTCATCACGGCACAACACCGGATCCAGCTTTCCGTTTCTGGCCAGTTCTGTATAGTTTTTCGTGTATTGCTTTAAGACAGAGTCAGCGCCGTTCTTTGGCAAGCCGGACAACGCTTCTGCCTGCAGGCCATCCAGCAACGCCATCAGCTGTTCACGGGGAATATCAGAAAAGAATTGTCCGTAACAGGTACGCGCATATTTTTCAGGATGATCTACAATGGCCAGGATCAATGCGATACAGGAAACCGATGCTTGCTGCAGCTGTAATTTGACAATGAAATAGGCCTCTTCCAGCCAGCTCACCAGCGTCGAAGAAAAGACCGGATTACGGCTTTCCTTTTTGAAACGTTCAACCGATTTCAGCAATGCGGTCCGCAACATCTCTGCATTCAGAGAAAACTGCAGAAAGACCTGGTTGAGAAAGCTATCCGGTTTATCCAGCAAAGCCAGTAAATAATCCTCGACCAGAATTTCACTGCCCGCCCGCCCAACACAATAATTAGCAGCTTGTTCCAGCGCTTGTTTTTCTGACGAAGCCAGAGCATCGATCAGCTCGTCTAACTTAATGGTTATCATTGATATTTCCCGCGACTGTAATGGTGCCGTCGGCAGCCTCCAGACCAAACCAGGAGGTCCAGCCCAACCGGCATTTATTATTGGAAAGCATCATGGGCTGCGATGACCGTGCCGGCATCGACAAACTGATGTCATATTCCAGAGGTTCCCGTAGGATGAATCCCACCAGCTCACGCAATACGGCATAGCCTTCGCCGATAGGAAGAAAATAGTGAAAGGTATCCCAGTCCAGCTCCCGGATATGGATACGAAATGTAGTACGCCGATCCGCTATGCTGTCGCCCAGCACCAGACTCTGGCTCAAGCGATGATTGGCTTTACCCAACTGATTCCGTTGCTGCACCGGGATCTGAACCTGACGCAATACACACTGTTCAATAAACAACGCTTTGTGATTGAAGTAATACCTCAGCACCGCTTCCAGTAGCGCCGCCGATTGCACTTTAATACTCAGTAGACCGAGGTAGGGCAGCAGCTTGGGCCATTGAATCCGGCTGCTGTGACGCAGTTCCGGATAACCCAAACCAATCAGTGCAAACATCCGCGCGGAAAATGCGTCATTCGCAGACGATGTAAACTGCATGTAGTAGCGGTATTTTTTCCAGATCGGATAAATCAGTGCCTGCAGCCTCTGATTGAACAAATCCAGAAAATCACGAACCCGCTTACCCTGCTCATCATCACAGGCAATCGATTCATAATAATGGGCAGGCAATGGCGAACCGGCACCAAACAAATTGATGCTGTTAATGACAAACTTTGCTCTGACAACGTTGTCTTCCAGATAAAAATAAGCTTCTTCAATATCGGTTTTCGGAAATGCCAGAGAGGTATTCCCAACGAAAGCAATAAGCTTATAAGCCTGAATATCATCCATCTGATTAATCTGTGCCAGCCATTTACAGCACAAATCAATCGCCTGAAATAAACTGTAACTTCTGACTGAGCCAACGAAGGGCCCGGCCATCAGTTCAGCACTTGCTGACCCATGCGCGGTACCCATGTGTAAATCGCTCCGTCACTGCTTTTCACCTGTAACTGATGAAACGTATTAAGACTGGTAAAACTGCAGAAAAACTCATTCAGAATCGCTGCAAACAAAAACATATCGCCTTCACACAGGAAGTGAGACACATCCATCTCAATTTCAGTGCACATCCCCCGGACAGGTAATCCATGCCAGATACGATCACTGGCCTTCTGGGTAATACCCCGGATCCCTTCCAGCATTTTCCGGGTGCGGCGCGCCTGCTTGTCGTCATAGATGCCCGGGAAGTCATACGTTTCCAGCACCACACGCAAAGCCTGAACATCTGCCAGCGATTGATAGTTCAGAGACATATTTGAGATAATGCGCCACAGCGTATCGCCTGACATCGGTGGAGGGTACGTGACTGATAATCCTGTGATATTGCGGAAGCTGGCATATTGCGGCATGCCATCGCCAGCAACACACAAATCACCCGGCGTTATATGCTGAGCCAGCGTATGATCACAGCATGTCAGTTCGACAGAGATCGTCTCCGCTATCTGTCCGCCCAATTGGGTATTATTAAAACTCAGCCAAGTTTCGGAGCCATGATGCCCGATCCCGGGTTTATAACGGACACGATAGTACGCATGACCGTCTTCATCAGCGTAGTTACGGAAACTTTCAAATTGAGTGAATTCCCGCATGCCGATATCACCCGGCAACCACCCCGTCACGCTATCTACAGACACTATGTTTGATGTTTCCAGTCCATTCTCCGCCGGAATAACTTTATATTCCGTCTGGCGCTGATCGTAACGAACTGGGATCGCATGCGTTTTAAAGACATTAGCCACTGGCGAACAATGCAGATGCACATTTTCTTTCTTCGGCTGAAAATGCAGCATAGGCGTACGGGATAATTCAAATTCCAGTGCAATACTGCATGCCTGTTCTTTATGCTGAGCATGCTGCAACACTGCCAGACCATCGATGTCCACAAAAAGAAATTTCTGCGGGAAACAGAAATATTCCTGCAGCAATACATAGCCATCAAAGCAGTTGAGCGGATAATCCAGCAAGCGTTCATGTTTACCGAAACCGACTGCACGGATCTCGTTCGCATCCAGAGCAAACCGCTCCAGCGTTTGCCCGAGCTCATCTTTTAGCAGTAATGCCGCACGCTGCGTCAGTTGCAATAAGCTGAAATACAATGAAGTGGAAATCGCCCGTTCACCGGAAAAATGCAGACGCAATGATGAAAGGGACAGCTCGGCAATCATGACATCCGCTATCGGCAACAGCTGGATCTGTATCATGCCCGCATCACCTTGCGGATAGAAATTCACATCCTGTATCTGCAAAGGCTGCAAAGTAGTATCAAAACATGTCAGGAATTTCCCGTTCACTGATTTTCCTGGCATAGCAGAAAGACCGGCATCTTTGGGCACGACCGGCGTTTGATTGGCCTGATATACCGGCTCAAACTCCAGCATACTGAAACTGGGGATCGGCCGCAGGTAATTTGGCCACAACAACTGCAGCAATGAATGGCTCAGCTCTGGTAATTCGTCATCTATTTTTTGCCGCAGACGACCAGAGATAAACGCAAAGCCTTCAAATAAACGTTCAACATCGGGATCCCGGCCATCCTGACTGAGAAAAGGCGCCAGTGCAGGATTCCTCTGGGAAAAATCCTGCCCCAGTTCTTTTAGTGCCAGTAACTCATTCTGGAAATATTGGTTAAACGACACGCTGTAACCTCAGTTCAGAACCACCACAAACATCAACGCCAACCGCCAGCGCCCCAATAAATCCATCTTTCTGCATCGTTCCTGTTATGCGGAATTTCAGCGCAAGAGGATTCGCTGCATCGGGCGCATGCGCCACCCTGACATTCGTCAATCTTGGTTCATAACAGTTGATAGCCCATTCCACATGACGACGGATACGGTTAATCGAGTCATAGATACTGGCATTTGCATCATTCAAATCCGGCAATCCGTATTCAGGTAAGCAATGCACCGTGCCCTGCCGGGTTTGCAGTAATTTATTCAAATGATTCAGTATGGAAGCAGCCAGACTCTCCTCGGTCAGCCGCTTATCGCGGCCGACCGTTTCGCCGTTCAGTCGTTCAAACAGACTGCCATAGCCCACTCTTATTCCTTATCGAGCTTGCCGACGAGAGAAAGAGTGAAATCGGCACCCATGAATTTGAAATGTGGACGGACTGCGATACCAACGCGGTACCAGCCTGGCTCACCATCCACATCTTCTACGGTGATCTGTGCGGCCCGCAGCGGACGACGACTACGTACCTCTGCCGGAGGGTTTTCCTGATCGGCAATGTATTGTCGCAGCCACTTATTCAGCTCGGTTTCCAGCTGAGTGCGTTCTTTCCATGAGCCAATCTGTTCACGTTGCAGAACCTTGATGTAATGAGCCAAACGGCAAACCACAAACATATAAGGCAACTGAGTACTGAGCTTGTAGTTCAATTCTGCTTTTTTACCCTCTTCGCTGTTACCAAAGAATTTTGGTTTTTGCGCTGAGTTAGCCGAGAAAAATGCTGCATTATCAGAGCCTTTACGCATCGTTAGCGAAATGAACCCTTGTTCTGCCAATTGATATTCACGACGATCTGAAACCAGTACTTCCGTAGGGATCTTGGTTTCAATTTCCCCCATGCTCTCGAAATGATGCAATGGAAGATCATTCACCGCACCACCGGAACGAGGGCCAATGATATTCGGACACCAGCGATATTTGGCAAAACTCTCAGTCAGGCGGGTGGCAAAAGCATACGCAGAATTACCCCACAGATAGTGCTCATGCGTTACAGAAACATCTTCGTTATAAACGAAAGTTTTTACCGGGTTATCTTCCGGGCTGTACGGTTGACGCAACAGGAAACGAGGTAAAGTCAGGCCAACATAACGACTGTCTTCCGTTTCGCGGAAGCTTTGCCATTTCGTGTATTGAGGGCCATCAAAATGATCGTTCAGATCCTTAATATTCGGCAACCCTTCAAAACTTTCCAGTCCGAAGAATTTAGGTCCGGCAGCTGAAATAAAAGGCGCATGCGCCATAGCTGCGACTGAGGATGCATATTGCAGCGTTTTCACATCGGGCGCAGACGGACCGAATGCATAGTTCGCAATGATCGCACCAACAGGCTCGCCACCAAACTGCCCATATTCGGAGGTATACATATGCTTATATAAACCAGAATGTGTAATATCTGCCGCATCTTCGAAATCATCCAACAGATCTTCTTTGGATATGTTCAGCACTTCCAGCTTAATGTTCTGATCGAAATCCGTGCGATCAACCACCATTTTCAGACCACGCCAGGCCGACTCTATTTGCTGAAAACGGGCATCATGCAAAATCGCATCAACCTGACGACTTAACTTTTCATCAATCGCGGCAATCATTTTATCGACCAGCGCTTTTTTAACCGGCTCGCCCGATGATTTACTTTTCAATAGCTCCTCAATAAACGCACTGACACCACGTTTAGCAATGTCATACGCTTCATCCTGAGGTGTCAGTTTGGTTTCTGCGATAATGCGATCTAAAATATTCACAGGCTCCAGCGTCGCGACAGCCTGTTCATTTGCTCGTTTTTTCATATCCCGTACCCTTTATTTTTATTCTTTCATGCCAAGCTCAGCCAATACCTTTTCTCTGGCATTCTGATCGGTCAGCACTTCTTCAATTGCTTTACGGAAAGAGGGAACATTCCCCAACGGTCCTTTCAATGCCACCAAGGCATCACGGAGCTCCATCAATGCCTTCATTTCCGGCACTTGTTGCACCAGACTGGCAGGATCAAAATCCTTCATCGTCTTGAATTGCAGATTCACAGCTAATTCATCATCTGTAGCGTTATCTCTGAGACGATTAGGAACTTGCAGCGTTAACCCCAAGTCATGATTTTCCAGAACCTCATTGAAGTTATTTTTATTAATGTTAATCGCTTTGCGATCTTCGAGTTTCTGTTCATCCTGAACTAAGGTGTAATCACCAATCATCATCAGTTTTAGAGGTAATTCCAGTTCTTCCATTCCTTCACCGGTGGAAGGTTTGAACGTAACATTAATGCGCTCCTTCGGTGCCACAGAGCCTTCTTTTCCCGCCATTTCTTGCTCCTGATTAAAATGCGATGGATATATCCATGCGATAAAGATTTGTTTTTATTTCGTTGATTTTGTCCTGATGCTGCTTGGCATTTGTTTTTTCCAAACTGGTGTGCCACAGCAATAAAACCTCTTTAACCAACAAAGGTTCCCAGTACTGAAGGCGATACTGTGCAATGGATTGATAAAGCTCATCAAGAATCAGCACAGCTAAATCATGACGTTGGTATTGTTGACAAAATTTAGCCAAAGAAAGCTGCCACATAGCTTTGTCACGACCAGACTCTGCGGCATTCGCCAGTATTTGCAAAGCCCGCATTTCTTGCTTCAGGCACGAACTGTCACGTCTGGCATTTTCCTGAGCAGACGTTAATGCCGCCAGCCACGGCTGGTCTTCTGATGTGTGATGGGTGAATGAAATATGATCAGCATCCAGCTCGGCCGAAGAGTTGGATAACCACCCTTTCGTAGATTCAGAAGCAAACGGTGAGCCATCATCAAAATGTAAATCAATTAACGATGGAAATTTATTCAGAAAAGAGCACAAATAATTCCGCAAATGAGTAGCCATTTCACAATGCCCTAACCCTTCAAGGGCCTGTGCGCACCAATGATGTCCATCAAGCCAGAAAGGCGCTTTAGACAAGCTGATTTCCAGCTCAGGAATCAACGACGAGTATTCTCTTGCCGCCAGTCTTTGCTGGTACTCCTGCAATTTATTGGTAGTTACTGGTTTTAACTTTGTTACGCCTTGGGCATCTGCAATCGGAGCGGACACTATTTGTAACCAAGCAGAACTGCGGGTTAATAAATAAGCTCTTGGATCTGCGATATCTTTGGTCAGAAACCAGCTGATTAATACCCGAGATTGTTCCTGCAGATAACGGGCAATCCTAACTCCTTCGCCCTCTTCTGCAATCGTGGTTGTCGTGGGTACAATAGAGCTAATAGTTACAGATGAACTGACTACCGCGGAATTAATAACTGTAGCAGTATCAGCTACATATTGTTGCTGTCTCCGATGCCGGATATCACGTAGTTGCTGAAGTTTAGGTTGCAGAAAAGGGGCATCATCTCCAAATTTCTCCCCTAGAATCTCAATGCATGATTCAAACGATGCAATAAGAGAGCCCAGAGATTCTATAGATAGGTTTTCAGCGTATTCTTTTTCGTTATAATCAATCCGTTCAAATAGCCAGTTTAGTATGGCTAACCGAGCCCGAGTTTTTTGTGGGAAACACGAATCCCAATATCGCTTTATAAATTCTTGTAAAAGAATAAATATTTCTGATAACTGTTCACAACCATCATTTTTAAAAACTGAAAAGGAAAACCAGCAAAGAACTCGTAAATCTTTACTGTGATTCACTAAAATGTTATATCCCAAATATCTGACATTCTTCCAGTCTGTTTTTTGATCTCTGTGAATGCTGGTCAGCTTTGATATTTCATTTTCGATTTCCTCAAATTCAGCATCATATCGAATATCTTCTCCTTCAGGATTTTCGAACCCAATAACAGGAGCAACAATATTATCAATAACACCAAAATCCGTTAATTTCATCTTATTTAAAATCCAAAAAATCCATGCGCAAGAATGGTAAATAAGAAACAATTTTTGCTCAACATAACGAACGGGAAATTAACTATCTTTTTATAATTTCTGTCAGAAATAGCAGAATAAAAACAAATGAATGTAAACATTCAAATAAATATAAAACTGTAATATTTTACAGAAAAAACATTAAACTTAATGAAACTGTCAACCTTGTCAGACGCTGAATTCCGATGCATAAAATGCAGCCCATGTGCTATGCTTTGAGCGTTTATCTACAAGGAAGCGTGAACCATGTTGCAAGTTAATGAATATTTCTCAGGTAATGTAAAATCAATCGGTTTTGATAATGCTGATCAACGGGCTACTGTGGGTGTGATGGCTCCGGGAGAGTACGAATTTGGTACTGGTGCACCAGAGTTAATGGTTGTAATCCGAGGAGCATTGACAGTTCTGCTTCCAGGCGCAACAGAATGGCAAACTTTTACCGCAGGTCAGGAATTTAACGTACCAGGTAATAGCAAGTTTCAACTGAAGGTTGAGACAGATACAGCCTATCTGTGTGAATTTAAATAATCAAATTGTGTTATTTCATGGCCAGACTAGAGGTCTGGTCATATGGTTATCATGAATAAAGAGCCTGCTTAATGAACACAAAATTTAATTGATCAAAAAACTGTGTAACGTTATGAGCTCCCAGTTTTCTGTATAGAACCCAATCATTTTCGACACAATCATCTCTGCACAAAAAACACACCATCACCTATTAATTTATTGATTTTTATATATTTATCTTTGATTTAACCTAATGCTCAACTGCAACGATAACGATCTTGTAGTGGAATATCATAAATTAAAGCGTATTCTTATAAAGTTAATAGTTCACTGCCCACCAACAGTAGCTCTATGTTTTTTATTCCTGATTTAGGAAACAGAAATGACTCCCGCTATACGATATTTAAAACATATAGGCTCAGAGTTCAAAGTGCATACATATGAATGTAATGTGAATGATGACTTCGGCAAGCACTGTGCCCAGCAATTAGGCATGGATGAGGAAAAAGTCTTTAAAACTTTGTTACTTCAACATGAAAAACATGCAATAACAGCCATTATACCGGTAAATATGCGACTAAGTCTGAAAGCTTCGGCTAGAGCAGCACATCTGAAACAATTAGCCATGATGTTACCAACTGAAGCAGAACGAGTGACTGGATATAAAGTAGGAGGTATTAGCCCGTTTGCACAAAAAAGAATATTACCCACATTACTTGATGAAAGTGCGTTATATCTTGATTCGATCTTAGTCAGTGGAGGCAAACGAGGCATATCAATAGAAATAAAGCCGCTAGAGTTAGTTCGGCTATTGAATGCCACTGTATCTGATATTGGTGAAAAAAGGCTCTAGGCAGATCGCCACGAAAAGCAACCCAGGCAGACAGCACAGCTGAAAATATATTCGTACGTTGTTACTTTATTTTTACCAAAACAAAAACCCCGCTAG
>NZ_JACHGR010000009.1 GCF_014202415.1 Tolumonas osonensis | reverse complement strand
GTATCCATTCCGAACACAGAAGTGAAACGCTGTAGCGCCGATGGTAGTGTGGCATTCGCCATGTGAGAGTAGGACACTGCCAGGCTTTTAAATTTAAAGTAAAAGACAGAACCCCGCACTAGCGGGGTTTTTGTTTTGGTAAAAATAAAGTAACAACGTACGAATATATTTTCAGCTGTGCTGTCTGCCTGGGTTGCTTTTCGTGGCGATCTGAGTAAAATTGCGCGGCTTATTCTAAGCTGGGGCTCGTATTAGGTTGTGAGCCTTGTTCAATCAAAGTTAATGAGGACGATATGGTAACCATTCGTTTACAACGTGGCGGCGCGAAAAAGCGTCCTTTCTACCAAGTGGTAGTTGCCGATGCACGCTTTGCGCGTGATGGTCGCTTTATTGAGCGTGTAGGTTTCTTTAACCCACTGGCTGCTGGCCAGGCTGAGAAAGTAAATCTGGACCTGGAACGTATCCAACATTGGGTAGGTCAGGGTGCATCTCTGTCTGATCGTGTTGCCAAGCTGGTTAAAGACGCTTCTAAAGCGGCTTAATTGCGATCTGGTAGGTGGTAGGAGTCAACGTGGACAAATCTGTCATTGTAGGTCGTCTTGGTGCTGTGTATGGCATCAAAGGTTGGCTGAAGGTCAACTCTTTCACCGATAATCCGGAAAGCATTTTTGATTACACTCCTTGGTTTATTATGAACAAGGGGACGTGGCGTGAAATCCAGCTGACCAGCTGGAAGCGTCACAATAATGGTCTGATCTGTAAACTTGATGGTGTAGATTCCCGAGAAGATGCACAAGCTCTGACCGGTGTTGATATTGCTGTTTTATCTGATCAGCTACCAGCGCTACCGCAAGGTGAATACTACTGGCGTGACCTGATAGGTTGTGCGGTGGTAACAACTAAAGGCTATCAGCTTGGAACTGTCTCTGAATTGATGGAAACAGGTTCTAATGACGTATTGGTCGTTCAGGCTAATTTGAATGACGCTTTTAGTATGAAAGAACGTTTGATTCCTTTCATTGATGAACAAGTGATTAAGCATATTGATATCACTGCTCGTCTGATTGAAATCGATTGGGATCCGGGATTCTGATCCTGAAATTTGTTGTTGTACGGAGGTAGTATGTGGATCGGGGTGATTAGCCTCTTCCCGGACATGTTCCGTGCTATTACGGATTTTGGGGTAACAGGCCGGGCGGTTAAACGAGGTTTACTGAACATTCAATGTTGGAACCCTCGGGATTTTGCCCATGATAAACATCGCACCGTTGATGATCGCCCTTATGGTGGTGGTCCGGGAATGCTGATGATGGTGCAGCCGCTCCGGGATGCTATCCACGCTGCTAGACTGGCAGCTGGTGATGATGTGAAAGTGATTTATCTTTCACCTCAGGGTAAAAAACTAACGCAATCAGGTGTAGCCGAGCTTGCTCGCTACAAAAAACTGATTTTAGTCGCTGGCCGGTACGAAGGTATCGATGAGCGGGTAATTCAGTCAGATATTGATGAAGAGTGGTCTGCAGGTGACTATGTGTTAAGTGGTGGTGAATTACCAGCTATGACCTTAGTTGACGCTGTATCACGTCTTGTTCCCGGTGTGCTTGGCGATATGGCCAGTGCGGAGCAGGATTCATTCACCGATGGTCTGCTTGATTGTCCCCATTACACACGTCCGGAAAATCTGGACGGGGTTGTGGTTCCTGATGTGTTACTGAGTGGTAATCATGAACATATTCGTCGCTGGCGTTTAAAACAGTCTTTGGGGCGGACGTGGCAAAGAAGACCGGAATTACTTAATAACCTAGCTCTGACTGACGAGCAAGCGAAGTTGCTTGCTGAGTATGTTCAGGAGCTGAATGCTGAACAGCAGTAGAGTTTTCAGTTTATCCTAGGTAGGAAAGACAATGAGCAACATTATTAAACAACTGGAACAGGAACAATTACGTACCGATATCCCTGCTTTTGCTCAGGGTGATACCGTTCGTGTACAAGTTCGTGTTATTGAAGGTGGTAAAGAGCGTCTGCAGGCGTTTGAAGGCGTCGTTATCGCTAAGCGTAACCGTGGTCTGCATTCTTCTTTCACTGTACGTAAGATTTCTAACGGTGAAGGTGTGGAACGTGTATTCCAAACCCATAGCCCGCTGATCGCGAGTGTAGAACTGAAACGTCGTGGTGATGTTCGCCGCGCTAAACTGTACTACCTGCGTAATCTGTCAGGTAAAGCTGCTCGTATCAAAGAGAAGCTCAACTGATAAAAATAAAAAAGCCTACTTCGGTAGGCTTTTTTATTTTCAATGATATGACTTCTGTTATGGAAGCACTGAGATAACAGAGTTTTCCCCACCATATGGATTGCTGCAATAAGCATCCGCCTGTGTCTCATTCTCGAATTTTTCTGTGCCATCCGGTAACACAAGACGATAGCAATATTGATAACTATCCTGCTTATTCGTTGGCAGATTAATAGTTGTTTTAAATAACCCGCTTTTCAGTTTTTTCAGTTCAACCGGCTCCCACCCTGCAAACTCACCAACTATATAGACCCGTGATGCATCCCCGGTTGCATCTGCCTTGATTTCAAACGTAACTTGAACTTCAGGTTTAGTTTTCAAAAATTTCTTTGTAACTGCCATGTCAACTCCTTGAGTCTTAACCGTGAACTACTTCCAATACTCTTTTATAAATAATTAGGTAAAAAATAACCACCGATATTGTTAGCTGCATAGCTTTATTCAAGTCTATGAAATCTGTGTTACATAGATTCATATCGCGACAGACCTCACAGATGAAATTGCAGACGGAGCAATTGACGAGTAAAGGTACTGCGCAAATAAAAGCCGCGGGGGCGGGTTTGAATCAGGGTTCCTTCGCTACCAATAGCCTGTGTCAGGGAGCGTCCATTGGCTGCTTTCGGTCGTAACTGCAAGGCATCTCCATGCCGTGCACTAATTGATTCTACTTTCCCCAACGCGATCAATTCCATTATTTCTTCCCAATCCTGGCGTAGGATTTGCTCCTGCTCAGCAGTCGGATGCCAGAGCCATGGAGTGCCAATCATGCGGGTACCAATATCTTGCTGCCGATCGCCGAAAACAGGAACCCACAGAACAGTCGATAACTTATGATGTACATTTGAGGTTTCCCATGAGATGTGCTGCTGGCGTAATAGTGGTGCAGTACAAACGAAGGTACTTTCTAAAGGTATTCCGTTATTAGCAAGTGGAAGTGTTTTTAACTCTACGCCTAATTCAGGGAAGTCCTGCTGTGGTTTACTGCCGGCAGACGCGCCTAATGCAAGTTCAATGAGCTGCCCTATCCAGCCTTTTTCTCGACGCAATGATGATGGCATGATTATTCCGCATCGTTCGGCCAGTTCCGCCAGGGTTAAACCGGCGAGCTGATTTGCTGCCTGCATAAGTTCGTCGATATTCTGATACATGAAGATATTTGCCGGATAAGTTCAGTGGCCCGACCATAGTATGCACTTCATTTTTATTTATTACATAAATAGAGCAGTGATTTGCCGGAATAGGAACTTCCATGTAGATAGCATTCGTTGTAGTTCTCACTCTGGGAATGTCTGTTTGCTGATCTGAAATTAATATGAAAGAATCGGGTTAGTTCAAGTTGTTACATCAGGTGATTGCGTGATTGATGGCGATGGTTTCCGCCCGAATGTAGGTATTGTGATCTGCAATCGCAATGGTCAAGTGTTATGGGCTCGTCGCTATGGACAACATTCCTGGCAGTTTCCTCAAGGCGGAGTAGATGAAGGGGAAACACCGGAGCAGGCTATGTTCCGTGAATTGTACGAGGAAATAGGGCTGAAGCAGGATGATGTCACGATTCTTGCTACCAGCCGTAATTGGCTGAAATATCGGCTACCAAAGCGTTTGATTCGTTGGGAAAGCAAGCCGGTATGCATCGGACAAAAACAGAAATGGTTTTTACTGCGTCTTGATGCTGCTAAGGAAGCCAGTATTCAGTTTGGTTGTCATGGACAACCGGAGTTTGATGACTGGCGTTGGGTTAGTTACTGGTATCCGGTAAGACAAGTGGTATCTTTTAAACGTGAAGTCTATCGTCGAGTAATGAAAGAATTTGCTGCCATAGCAATGCCTTATTCACCTCCGGCTGTGAAAAAAGACCCTCGCAGAAAAGGTTACCGTTAGTAATAAGTGAAAACAGAGGAGATATACTGTGTTGACAACATTGCGGCAAATCGTGGAAAGCGTAACGGCTGCACCATCATTATTTGATGCGATGCACACGCTGGTACAGCAGACCCGAGCTGCTATGCATGTTGATTGTTGTTCGGTCTATATCTCTGAACCACAGCGTCGGAGATACCGTCTGGTTGCGACAGATGGACTTTCACAGGATGCCGTGGGTAAAGCAGTATTACCTTTTAATGAAGGTCTGGTGGGGCTGGTTGGTCGCCGTGAAGAACTGATTAATCTGGCTGATGCGCCTGCGCATCCCAGTTTTAAATATTTGCCGGAAGTAGGAGAGGACGAATTCAAGACATTTCTTGGGGTGCCGATCATGCATCAACGTAATGTCTTGGGGGTTTTGGTCGTACAGCAGGCGTTATCCCGGCAGTTTACGGAACTGGATGAATCCTTTTTGGTTACCTTGGCTGCCCAGTTGGCAGTGCGAATTGCGCATGCTGAATTGAAAGGTTTGATCAGTTCATCTGCCGGTAGTCACCGCGCTGTTCATGGTATTGGTGTATCTGCTGGTATGGCGATTGCCAAAGCCTGGGTGTGGCAGCCCAAAATGGCTCTTTCGCAAGTTAATCTGAAGCATAGTGATGAACCTGAGTTGCAGTTGGAATTGCTTAATCAGGCTGTTCTTCAGGTTCAGATGGATCTCGATGCGCTGGCCATGCGTTTTCAGGATGCGGTGCAAATCGATTCTCAATCTATCTTTGATATCTATCAGCACATTCTTGCCGATCCTAATTTTATTTTTCAGATTGAGCAGGAAGTCACTGAAAACCAATGGAATGCCACGTCTGCAGTCAGACAGGTCAGTGAACGCCTGATTGCTCAGTTTTCTGCGATGAGTGACCCCTATCTGCGAGAAAGAGCGCTGGATATACGCGACGTGGCACAGCGCCTGCTGAGTTGCCTTGCACACAGGCACATGGATCAGTTTGATTTCAAGGAGCCGGTAATTTTGCTGGCTGAAGAAGTCACGGCGACATTATTGGCGGAGATACCCAAAGATCGTTTGGCAGGGGTTGTTTCAATCCGTGGGGCTGTGAATTCCCATGCTGCCATTCTGGCGAGAACCATGAGTGTTCCGGCGGTCATGGGATTGGAGTTGCCATTACAAGAGCTTGATGGGCAGGAGCTGATTATTGATGGCGGCAATGGTGATGTCATTATTCAGCCGAGTAATGCGGTGCTTGCCGAATATGAGCAACTGATCCGGCAAGCGAAAGCATTTGATGATTTGGTGGCTCAAGAATCGTCGTTACCTTCGGAAACACAGGATGGTTGTCCGGTTTCTGTTCTGCTCAACGCAGGTCTGAGCCTGGATGCTGATAATGGCATGATGGACTGTTCGGATGGTGTGGGTCTGTACCGGACAGAAATACCGTTTATGTTGCACGACAGTTTCCCTTCTGAACAGGAACAGACAAAACGTTACCGGACGATACTGGAGCAATATAGTGGTCGTCAGGTATGCATGCGAACACTGGATATTGGTGGTGACAAACCGCTACCTTATTTTCCCATCAGTGAAGAAAATCCTTTTCTTGGCTGGCGAGGAATTCGTATCACACTGGATCATCCGGAATTGTTTCTGGCGCAACTGAAGGCGATGCTCAGAGCCAGTGAACATAATGATAACCTTGCCATCATGTTGCCGATGATTTCCTGTGTCAGTGAAATCCAGGTTGCCCGGCGGTTACTGGATCAGGCATGGCTTGAGGTATCCGAGGAACTCCGTGTCAGGGGAAGTGCCATCCGTTATCCCAGCCTGGGTGTCATGATTGAAGTTCCTGCTGCCATTTATTTATTGCCAGATTTGGCGCCTTATGTGGATTTCTGGTCGGTTGGTACCAACGACCTGACTCAGTATCTGCTGGCGGTAGATCGTAATAATGCACGGGTCGCTGATATGTATGATGGGTTGCATCCGGCGGTATTGCGGGCGTTGCAGCAGATTGTCCAGACCGCTAACCTGCAGGCTAAACCTGTATCGGTGTGTGGTGAACTGGCGGGTGATCCGATAGGCGTTCTGATACTGTTGGCGATGGGATATCGCCGTTTCAGTATGAACCTGAACAATATTGCGAAGATTAAATATCTGCTGCGTCGTGTGAGAACCGATGCACTGATACCATTGCTTGAGCAGGCAATAAAATTGAATGATTCTGTACAGATCCGAAAAATATTTTCTTCTTATCTGGAATCGCTCGGGTTACAGCGTTTTCTCAGTAAAAAATCCTGAATCAGTTATTTAAATACCTATATAAACCAGAGAGTCAGTTCGATGACTCTCTGGTTTTTCTACGGGTATCATCCACATTAAACAGAAAAAGGATATTTAATGGCATCGTGGTGCTGATAGCCGATGACATTGAAATCATCTAACGTTACCCACGTCTCCAGATCCTTTAGGCTCTTAATGTCCGGATTGATCTCCAGTTTTGGCGACGGGTAGGGCTCTCGTTTTAACTGGACATCGCGCATGAGCTCCACCTGGTCTTCGTAGAGATGGGCATTGACGATCTTGTGATAAGCGCAACCCGGTTTTTTTCCTGTAATCTGTGCCATCAAAGCAAGTAATGTGAACACCTGGATCTGGTTGAAATTTAATCCAAGCGGAACATCGCAGGAACGCTGATAACTGGTCAGATATAAAGTGTCTCCCAGCAGGGAAAAGGTATGTGTGTGCATGCACGGACGAAGGCAACCGAGGTCGAATTCTCCCGGATTGTAAAAAGTCAGAATCTCTCCCCGATCGTCAATTCCCTTGGATAAATCAGCAACAATCTTACCCAGCTGATCGATCTCGGTGCCATCTGGCTTTTTCCAGTGACGCCCCTGAACACCATAGACACGTCCCATATCATCATGGCCTTTACGTGCCGGATTTTTCAGCCATGCTTCATTTTCGTTTGCGTTTGCATCCCATGACTTCGTGCCCAGCGCCCGAAAATCTGCTGCACTATCGTAGCCCCGTATATAGCCAAGCAGCTCTGCAATCGCAGCTTTCCAAAAGCTTTTGCGGGTAGTGATAATGGGAAACTGGTTATTTTTTACGTCATAGACTAAGTCCGCGTTTACGACGGTCAGGCAACGTTTACCGGTTCTTGTGTTCTCAATCCAAACACCTTCATCAATAATGCGTTGGCTGAGGTCTAGGTATTGCTTCATTTTTTATTCCTAATAATTGGCTCATTGAATTGTCTGACTGAACCTCAACGCCCTCTATATTGACTCACCATTATATCAGTGCAGGGCAGGTATAAACTGAAGGTTTTACCGCAATCATTTATTGGAAAATCATTCGGTTCTAATTAGGCTTGTTTTTCTTAATTACATGAAAACAATGCTAAATATTTTTATATTTTGACTTTTTATCCTGGCTCCACTTAAGTTTAACTATCGGTAAAACCGATGTTTAAGTCTGGTTAAACAGATTTTTTATGAAATGAGATCATCAATATACTTTTATAAGTTATCGTAAGGAGTATATCAATGGTCGACTTAGTTAAACGTTTTCTACAGTTGGAGGCGGCCAGTGGAATCATACTGTTTTTCACTGCAGTAATGGCATTAATACTGGCTAATTCTCCATGGTCTGAACTTTATTTTTCATTTCTTGATGTTCCGGTACAGCTCCGTATTGGTGACCTGGATGTCCATAAACCACTCTTGCTCTGGATTAATGATGGCCTGATGGCTGTTTTCTTCTTGTTGGTGGGCATGGAGATCAAGCGCGAGGTATTAGAGGGTTCTTTGTCCACGCGGCGTCAGGCTGGTTTACCGGTAATTGCCGCAATAGGGGGGATGATTGTACCTGCGGTATTGTTTTCGTTGGTAGTGGATGATACACCCCAGCTGATGGCAGGGTGGGCGATCCCGATGGCGACGGATATTGCATTCGCACTAGGAGTGCTCTCGTTATTAAGTGGCCGTATTCCTCTTTCTCTGAAGGTTTTCCTGCTGGCGTTGGCCATTATTGATGATCTCGGCGCCATTCTGGTTATCGCTCTGTTTTATACAGAAACGTTGCATACAACCCCCTTGCTGTTTGCTGCGGCCTTAAGTGCGATTTTATTGATGCTCAATCGCAACAGAGTGATGTCGTTGACGCCATATCTGATTATCGGTGGGTTGCTTTGGCTGGCTATTTTGAAGTCAGGTATTCATGCCACGATTGCGGGTGTCATATTAGGATTTACGATCCCTCATGTTCGTGGCGCGGCACACACACCATTGCGGTTGCTGGAACACAAGTTACACCCTTGGAGCAGTTATTTTATTCTGCCGTTTTTTGCATTTGCTAACGCCGGACTGTCTTTTAGTGGAGTGTCGTGGAGTGATTTGGGCTCCGGGTTACCTTTAGCCATCATTATTGGTCTGATTATTGGTAAGCCATTAGGTGTGATGCTGGTTTCATGGCTGGCGGTGAAAGCGAAGCTGGCTGTATTACCGGAAAATGTGGGCTGGTATCAATTGTTCGGTTTGTCGGTACTCTGTGGCATTGGCTTTACCATGTCTATTTTTATCAGCGGATTGGCATTTGGTACTACCAGTGATGCATTTGCATCATCTCGACTGGGGATTTTGTTTGGATCGTTAATTGCTGCGGTTTTCGGGTATATTCTATTAAGAAATGCAACCCGCATTCGCCGGAGTAAGGAACGGAAACGTGTTTCATCTCAATTATAATCATCTTTATTACTTCTGGATGACACAGAAAAAAGGGTCGGTGACGCAGGCTGCGGAGGCGCTTTATCTGACACCGCAGACAATTACCGGACAAATTCGCCAATTAGAGGAACGATTGGGCGGGCGATTATTTAAACGTAAAGGACGCAATATCGAAGCTACCGAACTTGGTCAGCTGGTGTTTCGTTATGCAGATAAGATGTTTTCTCTTTCTTATGAAATGCTTGAGGTCGTGACATTTCAAAAAGAAAATGAAAGTTCGTTTAATGTAGGTATTGCTGATGTGCTTTCCAAGCGGATTGCTTCTAAGATCCTGCTGGCAGCGTTGCCTTCCGATAGTTCTGTGCATTTGCGTTGTATTGAGTCGACGCATGAAATGTTGCTGGTTCAGCTACGAGAACACAAACTGGACGTTATTTTGTCTGATTGTCCGCTGGATTCGACACAACATCCGGATTTGCTTTCCAAGAAACTGGGTGAGTGCGGAGTAAGCTTTTTCTGTCAGATGCCATTACCGGAAAAGGCGTTTCCGGAGTGTCTGATGGAGCGGAAACTGCTGATTCCGGCGAAAAGAACGGCGATGGGAAGACAACTGACCCGTTGGTTTGATGAGCAGGGACTGGCACCACAGATATTCGGTGAGTTTGACGATGCGGCTTTAATGAAAGCTTTTGGTTTATTTAATCAGGGAATATTTGTGGCGCCGACACTCTATCAGGAAGAGTTCCTTGATAGTCAGACGGTCGCGTTACTGGGGCAAACTGATGCGTTAAAAGAAGAGTATTACGCTATCTTTGCGGAACGAATGATTCAGCATCCGGCTGTCAAACGACTCTGTGAAAGTGATTTTTCCGCATTGTTTGCGGGACTGGAGCAATAATTAATATTCTGATTTATTATCATTCTCATATTTGCTGTTATGATGACGCACCTTATTGGCACGGAGGAAAAGATACATGTCCATCGAAGAAATGGAACTTGGCGCCGATCAAGCTGTGTCATTACTGAAAGCCATGGCAAACCGTCACCGGTTGATTATTCTTTGTTGCCTGCAGGGTGGTGAGTTGTCTGTCGGTGAACTCAATCAGAAGATTGGTCTGAGTCAATCGGCATTGTCGCAACATTTGGCTTTGCTTCGCAGGGATAAGTTGGTGAATACCCGGAAAGAAGCTCAGACCGTCTATTATTCGCTGAGTAGTGGTGAAGTTGAGGCGATTATTGCCACATTACACAGTTTATATTGTGTATCAAGATGATGAATTCTCTGTGTAAAAACAAAAAACCGGCCGAAGCCGGTTTTTTTATCTGAACTGATTCAGTCGCAAATTACTGCATTGCGATGATCTGAGCAGACAGACGTGACTTATGACGAGCAGCCTTGTTCTTGTGGATCAGGCCTTTGGTCGCCATGCGATCCAGAATTGGCTGTGCAGCCGCGAAAGCAGCCTGAGCAGCAGCTTTGTCACCAGATGCGATCGCTGCAACAACTTTCTTGATGAAAGTACGGGTCATAGAACGACGGCTGGCGTTGTGCTTGCGGGCTTTCTCTGCCTGGATAGCGCGCTTCTTAGCAGATTTAATGTTAGCCAAGGTAAAACTCCTGAAAAAACGGTCTTAGCGAGTGTGCTGAAAAGGTCGAGAAATATGCCTTCTCAACCCGATGATGTCAATCAATTTTGTGCAAATAACCACCGTACTCTTGTAGCCACCCAGAGCGCAGATAGTTAAACTGTCGGCCGATTTTAGCAGGAATCTGGCTGCTGTACAGTTTTCGAGGTTTATCTTGAGCAAGAAGTTAATAAAATCGGGTCTGATGGTGACCATGGCCACCTTCGCCTCACGTATTCTTGGGTTGGTTCGTGATATTGCCATCGCTCATCTGTTAGGTGCAGGTGTGGCTTCCGACGTTTTTTTCTTTGCTAACCGCATTCCTAATTATCTGCGCCGTTTGTTTGCGGATGGTGCGTTTAATCAGGCTTTTGTTCCCGTTATGACAGAATATAAAGCGAAAGGCGATAAAACAGCGGTCAGGGAGCTATTAAGCGCCGCATCGGGAACTCTCGGGCTGGTGATCACCATTGTCACCGTGTTGGGCGTGCTGGGTTCGACCGTCTTATCAGCACTATTTGGCTGGGGCTGGTTTATGGCCTGGTGGCATGATGAGCCGGGTGCCGACAAATTTGAGCTGGCCAGCCTGCTGTTAAAGATTACCTTTCCTTATTTGTGGTTTGTCACCTTTACCGCGATGTCCGGCGCGGTGCTGAATACCTATGGCCGGTTTGGTGTTTCCTCTTTTACGCCAACCTTTCTGAATATTGTGCTGATTGCCACGGCATGGTGGGTGGCACCAGGGATGGAACAGCCTGAAATCGCATTGGCTGTGGGGACGTTCGTCGGTGGTCTGGTGCAATTGCTGTATCAAATCCCTTATCTGTATAAGATGGGCTTTATAGTTAAACCTAAATGGGCCTGGCATCATCCTGGTGTTGTTAAGATCAGAACCCTGATGCTGCCGGCGATTTTTGGTGTGTCAGTCAGTCAGATCAACCTGATGTTTAATACGATGCTGGCATCGTTTCTGGCGACCGGTTCGATCAGTTATCTTTATTATTCTGACCGGCTGCTGGAATTCCCCCTCGGCATGTTTGCGGTGGCGATCAGTACCGTGATTCTGCCTGCACTTTCCCGGCGGCATGTGGACGCAGATCCTGTGCGTTTTTCACAAACCATGGACTGGGGCGTCAGAATGGTGCTTTTCCTTGGATTACCGGCAATGGCAGGGATCATGGTCTTACGCGAGCCTATCCTGCGGGTGCTGTTTATGCGTGGCGAATTTGGTGCGCATGAAGTCAGCATGGCGGGTGGCAGTTTGTTAGCTTCGGCATCCGGTTTATTATCACTCATGCTGGCCCGGGTTCTGGCACCGGGATTTCATGCCCGGCAGGATACAAAAACACCGGTGCGCTACGGCATGCACTCCATGGCATCCAATATGATTTTTAATGCTATTTTGATTTATCCGCTGGGATATATCGGTCTGGCATTATCCACCGCCTTATCCGGTACAGTGAATGCCATCTCGCTGTTTCAGGGATTGTATCGCCGTCATATTTATCGTCCCGGTAAGGATACGGCAATCTTTATTATCCGTCTGACGTTGGCCACCGTTCTGATGGCCGGTGTTTTGTTCTGGTTAAGCGCACCATTATCCAGCTGGACGGCATGGTCGCAGTGGCGTTCCATCTGGGAATTAACCAAATTGATTCTGATCGGGCTTGTGACCTACGGCGCAGGTATGGGGCTGATGGGTTTGCGTCCCCGTCACTTCAAAACTGTGACAGAGGGCTGATAAGCAGCCGCGTTCAGTATATAATCCGATAGTTTTGCAGGGTAACAGGGCTCCGTTTTTATGGAATTGATCCGCGGTATTCACAATCTCCGTCCAGAGCATGCTGGTTGTGTTCTCACAATTGGAAACTTTGATGGTGTGCATCGCGGTCATCAGGCTGTATTGAGTCAACTGCAGGAGCGGGCACGGCAATTATCTCTGCCTTCTTGTGTGATGGTTTTTGAACCACAGCCGCTGGAGTTTTTTGCTAAAGATCGGGCGCCGGCCCGGCTCAGCCGGTTACGTGACAAATATGAGGACATCGCGGTACTAGGCATTGATCGCCTGTTGTGTGTTAAATTCGACCAGGTATTCGCTGAGCTGAGCGCGGAAGCATTTATTGAGCAAATCCTGGTGCAGAAATTAGCTGTGCGTTTTTTGGTGATAGGCGATGATTTTCGTTTTGGTCAGCATCGTTGCGGTGATTTCGCATTATTGGCTGAGGCCGGGAAAAAACATGCTTTCCAGGTCTTAAGCACCGATACGTTGTTACATGATCAGCAACGTGTCAGTAGTACGCTGCTGCGCGAAGCGTTGCGCGAAGGCCGTCTGGATGATGTTACCCGCATGTTAGGTCATCCTTATACGATTTCAGGCCGGGTCGCCCATGGCGCAAAATTGGGGCGTACGATTGGATTTCCCACGGCCAACATTCACCTGAAAAGGTTAGTGGTACCTATTCAGGGCGTGTACGCTGTTCAGATTGTGATATCAGCGCAAACGTATTCCGGCGTTGCCAATATTGGTTTTCGTCCGACAGTGAACGGTACTCGTTCACAACTTGAAGTACATATATTTGATTTTAAAGATGATTTGTATGGTAAACAGTTACAAATCCGGGTATGCCATAAATTGCGGGATGAACAGAAGTTTTCTTCGTTTTCCGCATTACAAACACAGATAACCGCAGATGCTTTGCATGCCAGAGAATGGCTGGCAAAGCATCAGTGTTAAACCCTGATGGAATTTAGGACTGATGAGCGACTATAAACATACTTTGAACCTGCCGGAAACAGCGTTTCCGATGCGTGGTGATCTGGCGAAACGTGAGCCGGAAATGCTGAAGAACTGGTACAAACAGGATTTGTACGGTGCAATCCGCAAAGCCAAAGCAGGTAAAAAACCATTCATTCTGCACGATGGCCCGCCATATGCGAATGGCAGCATTCATATTGGTCACTCAGTCAATAAAATCCTGAAAGATATTATTATCAAATCCAAAGGGTTATCCGGTTTTGATTCGCCATATGTACCGGGTTGGGACTGTCATGGTCTGCCGATTGAGCTGAAGGTAGAAGGCATGGTGGGCAAGCCGGGCGAAAAAGTCACGGCTGCCGAGTTTCGTGAAGAATGTCGTAAGTATGCCAAGACCCAGGTAGAAGCGCAGAAAGCGGATTTTATCCGTTTGGGTGTGTTAGGTGACTGGGAACATCCTTACCTGACCATGGACTTCAACACCGAAGCTAACATTATTCGTTCTCTGGGCAAGATCATTGCCAACGGCCATTTGCACAAAGGGTCCAAACCAGTGCATTGGTGTACCGATTGCGGTTCGGCGCTGGCTGAAGCGGAAGTGGAATATTACGACAAGAAATCTCCTGCTATCGACGTACGCTTCCGTGCCGAAGATGAAGCGCTGGTGGCGGGGAAATTTGGCGCTGCTGGCGAAGGCCCGCTGTCGGTCGTGATCTGGACCACTACGCCATGGACACTGCCTGCCAATCGTGGTGTAGCACTGCATCCGGAGCTGGACTACGTGCTGGTGCAGGTCAATGGCGAACAGCCGGAACGTCTGGTGCTGGGTGCGGCATTGTACGAATCCGTACTGGCCCGGGCCAAGATCACCGACTTCTCTATCCTGGGACGTTGTTCAGGTTCAGAGCTGGAATTATTGCGTTTCCATCACCCGTTCTATGACTTTACTGTTCCTGTGGTACTGGGTGATCACGTTACCACCGACTCCGGTACCGGTGCTGTTCATACTGCACCTGGTCATGGTCAGGAAGACTTCGTGGTGGGTAACAAATACAATCTGGAAGTTGCCAACCCGGTTGCCGGCAACGGTACCTATCTGGCCGATACGCCACTGTTTGCCGGTCAGCATGTTTTCAAAGCCAACGACAAAGTCGTGGATGTACTGCGCGAGCGTGGTGCACTGCTGCATCATGAGTCCTATCTGCACTCCTATCCGCATTGCTGGCGCCATAAAACACCGATTATTTTCCGTGCTACTCCGCAGTGGTTTATCAGCATGGAACAGGCAGGCCTGCGTCAGAAAGCATTGTCCGAAATTAAAGGCGTGCGCTGGATCCCTGAATGGGGTCAGAACCGTATCGAAGCGATGGTTGAAAACCGCCCTGACTGGTGTATCTCCCGTCAGCGTACCTGGGGTGTACCGATTGCGTTGTTTGTTCACAAAGAAACCCAGCAACTGCATCCTCGCGCACTGGAACTGATGGAAGAAGTCGCTAACCGCGTTGAAGCCAAAGGTATTCAGGCATGGTGGGATCTGGATCCGGCTGAACTGCTGGGTGCGGAAGCCGCCGACTATGACAAAGTGCCGGATACACTGGATGTCTGGTTTGACTCAGGCTCGACTCATGCCTCAGTCGTCGACGTACGCCCAGAGTTTAACGGTCATGCTGCGGATATGTATCTGGAAGGTTCAGATCAGCACCGTGGTTGGTTCATGTCTTCCCTGATGATCGGTGTTGCCATGAAGCATCAGGCACCATACCGTCAGGTACTGACACACGGTTTCACCGTGGATGGCTCTGGCCGCAAGATGTCCAAATCACTGGGCAACGTTGTCAGTCCGCAGGATGTGATGAACAAACTGGGTGCGGATATTCTGCGTCTGTGGGTTGCCTCAACCGATTACACCGGTGAAATGACGGTTTCTGACGAAATCCTGAAACGTTCTGCGGATGCTTATCGTCGTATCCGTAATACTGCGCGTTTCTTCCTGGCGAACCTGAACGGTTTCAATCCTGAAACGGACATGGTGCTGCCGGAAGAGATGGTGGTGCTGGATCGCTGGGCGGTAGGTCGTGCGAAAGCCGTGCAGGAAGAGATCATTGCCGCGTATGAAAACTATGATTTCCATATCGTGACCCAGAAACTGATGCAGTTCTGCTCGGTAGAGATGGGCTCTTTCTATCTGGATATCATCAAGGATCGTCAATACACCGCGAAAGCCGACAGTATTGCCCGTCGTTCCTGTCAGACCGCACTGTTCCATATTGTGGAAGCCATGGTGCGCTGGATGGCACCAATCATGAGCTTCACCGCCGAAGAGATCTGGCAATTGTTGCCGGGGCAGCGTGACCAGTTTGTCATGACGGATGAATGGTATGCCGGCCTGTTCGGTCTGCAGCAGGGCGAAGCGCTGGATGATGCTTACTGGGCTCAGTTGCTGGCGGTCCGTGCTGAAGTCAACAAAGCACTGGAAGTGGCGCGTAACGACAAGCTGATCGGCAGCTCACTGCAGGCAGAAGTTACGCTGTTCGCCAATGATGAACTGGCGGCGAAACTGCGTCTGCTGGGTGATGAACTGCGTTTCGTCTTGCTGACCTCTAAAGCGGCCGTTCAGATCGCCGATGCGCAGCCGGAAAATGCACAGGCGACCGATGTTGCCGGTTTGTGGTTACAGGTAGCTGCAAGCGGTGCGGCGAAGTGTGAGCGTTGCTGGCATCATGTAGAAGATGTGGGTTCACACGAAGGTCACGGTGATATCTGTGGTCGCTGCGTGACCAACGTGGCCGGAGCAGGCGAAGTTCGCCGGTTCGCATGATGAAATTACTGACCGGAACAGGACTCCGCTGGCTGTGGCTGGCGGTGTTCGCGATTGTATTGGATCAAATTGCCAAGCTGACCATTATGCAGCAGATCCCGTACGGTCATGGTGTGTATGTCACGTCGTTTTTTAATCTGGTGCATGTGTATAACACCGGTGCTGCGTTCAGTTTTCTGGCCGATGCCGAAGGCTGGCAGCGCTGGTTGTTCAGCGGATTGGCGGTGGCGATTTCGGGCGTCCTTGCCGTTGCCATGGCAAAAGCACCGGCTAAATGTTCGCTGTCCACTCTGGCATACAGTCTGGTGATTGGTGGCGCGATCGGGAATTTGATTGACCGACTGGTTTATGGCCATGTCGTCGATTTTCTTGATTTCCACTGGCAGGACCTTTATCACTTTGCGGCATTCAATGTCGCCGATATGGCCATCAGCTGTGGCGCAGTACTGATTATTCTGGATGGTTTTATTAAGAAACCCACCGATAAGTAACGAACAACTAACATCTGCGATATGATAAGCCGGTATTTATACCGGCTTTGTTTTACTCGGCTCTGAGGGGGCATCATGAAAATTCTGTTAGCGAATCCACGCGGTTTTTGTGCCGGCGTCGATAGAGCAATCACCATTGTCAAAAATGCCCTGCATAAATTTGGCGCGCCAATCTATGTGCGTCATGAAGTGGTTCACAACAAATATGTGGTTGATGAACTGAAGGCCATGGGCGCTATTTTTGTCGATGAACTGGATGAAATCCCGGATGGTAATACGGTGATTTTTTCTGCACACGGTGTACCTAAAAGTGTGCGTGATGAGGCCAGAAATCGGGGGTTGCAGGTATTTGATGCCACCTGTCCTCTGGTAACCAAAGTACATATGGAAGTTCACCGCGCTAGCCGTAAAGGTCAGGAAGTCATCCTCATCGGTCACAAAGGCCATCCTGAAGTGGAGGGTACTCTCGGGCAGTATGATGAAAATGGCACCGGAATGTATCTGGTAGAAGATGTCAATCAGGTGGACAGCTTGCCGGTGCAACAGCCGGAAAATATCAGTTTTGTCACACAGACGACGCTCAGCGTGGATGAAACCCGGGATGTCATTAATGCCTTACGTGAGCATTACCCTGCCATTCAGGGGCCTCGTAAAGATGATATCTGTTATGCCACGCAAAACCGACAGGATGCCGTGAGGGCATTGGCTCCTCAGGTTGAAGTCATGCTGGTGGTTGGATCGAAAAACTCATCCAATTCTAACCGGTTACGGGAATTGGCCGAACGTCTTGGTACCAGGGCTTACCTGCTGGATGATGCTTCTCAATTGCAGGATGAGTGGTTTAGCGGTGTAAACACCGTTGGTGTTACTGCGGGAGCCTCTGCGCCGGAGGTGCTGGTACAGAATGTCATCGATCGTTTGTATCAGTTGGGGGGGAACGAACTGGAACAAATGAACGGTGTTACTGAAGATACCGTATTTGAGGTACCAGCAGAGTTGCGGATTTAGCATTCCCCTGCCGTTTTTGTCAGCCATTTTTATTCTCCGACTCTTATTAAAATGAATGCATTGAAGAGTCATATGCAGGAATGAATAAATGTGGCGACGGGCGCGGGGTCTGACACTAACTGAACTTGTTCTCACGATGGCGATCGTGGGCATACTGGCCTCGGTTGCTTATCCGGCGCTTTCTCATTACGTGCGTGAATGCCGGCGTGCGGAAGCGCGTAATGCGCTGATGTATATTGCTGGTCTGCAGGAGCGATTCTTTCTGCAGGCACAACATTATGCCCGCCTATCAGCTCTGGGTCTGGACACCACGGCAGATAACGGGTATCTGACGGAAAATGGTTATTACCACATTACAGCTTCCGTCTCTGATTCTGCTTTTTTGTTAACAGCAGTGGCTACCGGCTCGCAAAGTAGCGATCCTGATTGTCAGGTGTTTTCTCTGGCTCAGGATGGTTCCCGGGATAGCTCCAGTCATGAACGCTGCTGGTAACACGCAATGTCTAAGAATAACCCCGCTTGTTCAGTCACACTGCAGCAAGGCTTTGCGTTACTGGAAGTGATGATCAGCTCTGTGATTCTGACCGTTGGTTTACTGGGTATTGCCGGCATGTACGGATTCGCCTCAAAGTTTTCTTATGAGGCCAGACAACATACTCAGGTGGTCTATATTGCAAATGACATTATGGAACATTTGCGTATGAGCAAAATAGCCTGGCTTAAGTCTGTTTTGTTAACGGGTAATGGCTCATATCAATTAAATATTCATAATCAATCCGCATCCGTTTTATTTACGGCTAGCAATAAAAATCAAAAGAACCGTTATACCGATTTAATCCTGCATGACGTGGCTGCGTGGCAGCAACATTTGGCCAGTGCATTTCCATCATCTTCCGCCTCCGTTTGCTTGTCATTAAAACGCCATAAAACTGAATCAGCAATTAATGCTGATTTAACGGTTAACTGGACTGTTAATAATGCGGATAAATCGTTCATGGCTCCTGTTTTAAATGATGCATGTGGTCAGCATGAGACGGGGCGGCGGCAATATATGATGCAAATGCAGTTATGAAATTATCACGGGGATTTACTCTTCTTGAGTGGTTAATTTCCAGCACGATAGGGTTGTTTTTACTTTCTGGTGCATTCTCGGTTTATGTGATGTCTCGAAATAACAACCATCAGTTGCAGATCTACAATGAATTACAGGAAAACGGCCGCCTGGCAATGAATCTGTTATTGCAGGATTTAAGACAGACCGGGTTTTTCGGTGATATGACAGGACAGCCCCTGCGTCTTGATGGCAATGTTAAATCACGACTGAAACTGACGGAAGCCCATGATTGCCGGGATGAACGGGGTGAGCCGGGGGGATCATTACCTGCATCCGGTGACAATGGCATATTAAGACCCTTTCTGGCGAGACACGTGGATTCGCGCGGTGTTTTAAATGCAGAACTAGGTTGTTTAAAGAAAGTGCGATTACAGCCTGAGAGTGATGTCTTATCGTTAAAACGGGAAGTCGGTTTTCCTGTTGGAAAACTAGAAATCAGCCGTAATTCGCAACGTATTTATTTGGCTGCCAATGTTAGACAGGCACTGTTTTTTGCCGGTAACGATAAGGCGGCTACGGATGATTTATCAACCCTGTCTTCGGCCCAAATCCGGGAATTCCAGCATCATGTCTATTATATCCAGCAACTAGATAACATCCCGGAACTTCGGTTGATCCAGCTGACAGATCAGATGAATGCCGCATACAGCCTGCCATTGGTGCAAGGGGTGGAACGACTGCGGGTGTTGGTTGCGGTGGATGAATCTGTGCCGGCCGATGGTCTGGCGGATAAATACCTGCCGCCGGAAAAAATAACCCCGGCAATCTGGAATACGTTTGCGATAACCGGGATCCAGCTTTTTTTGCTGATCAGGGCGCTGGAGCCCTCTCCGGGATTTCTTAATCAACAGACTTATCAGTTAGGTGATCAAAAACTGGCTCCGTTCAATGATGGTTACCAACGCCTGGTACTGCAATCCAGTGTGCAGTTTCGCAATGCCGCTGTGGGGAATGTATTACATTGATAGGTATGACAAAACAGAACGGGATGATATTGGCGCTCGTATTGATTCTGATGTTACCTCTGACTCTGATGGCGGTTTCTGTGATGCAGTGGGGGCGGGAACAAATGAAAATGAGTGCCGCCAGCAGCCACCGAATCAATGCTCTGGCTAGTCTGGATTCTCAAGTACAGGATTTTTGGACGCAACCTGACTTACGGCAATTACTGGAAGAGTTCACGGGGGATAGTAAAGAAAAAAGAGATAGCACGAAGGACATGTTTCAGACCAACAGGCAATACAAAATGCCATGCAGCCGGACCACTTTGGTCAGTAGCAATAATGTAATTAAACGTTGTCGTTATATTGATATTATTCTTACCAAATCAGCACGATTGAGTAATAAAAATTCTGCCGTAATGACAGTTGAGTTGCCATTTTTTCAAAGTACTTATTCAGGAATAAATAATGATTAAATATTCGAGGGCAGTCATTATTTGTCTGCTGGCACTCATGTTCACAGGCATAATTCCGGTAGCTCACAGTGATGATGTTGACCTCTGGTCAGATGTAAAACAACTTACTCACTCATATTATTTTTCTGCGCCGGTGATAGCCGGAGAGTGGCTTTATTTATCTTCATTCGGTTATTCAGCTGAAAACGGCTGGTCAGGGAACTTAAAAAAATTTCGTTTTACAAATGAAGGGAAAGTCATCGATCAGAATGGTTTTTCCGTTTTCAATTGTCAGGGGAATGCATTATCGGAAGCACGCAGTTTCTGGGCTTCGACGATCACGGATTCCCGGCAGCAAGATGAAGTCCATACCATCCTGACGACACAATCCATGCGTCGGTTATTTACATCCGGAGTTAAAAATCAGCAATTCCAGCTGGTTAGGTTATCGGAAGAACAACAAAAAGCGATCCCGTCGTGGCTGGGAGACAGTATGCACAGTCAGCCCCGGATTCTGGATTATGGTTTTCAACATCAAGGGCGGGATCGGCGCATTCTGCTCGGCACCAATCACGGCATACTGCATTTATTCAGTGATAAGGCCAATACAGTGAGTGAATCCTGGGCTTTCATTCCGGCCGAATTTTTATCGCATATGGCAGAACAACCGGATCTGAGTTTTAAATCCAGGCGGTATGCTCTGGATGGTGTGATTACCGTGTTCCATGACGATAAAGATCGGGATGGTGTTATTGAAGCGGCAGAAGGTGATCGGCTCTGGATTTTCTTTGGTTTGCGGCAGGGCGGACGGAGTTATTATGCGTTGGATCTGACGGATCCGGATCATCCGTCCCTGAAATGGAAAATTGATGGCAATGATGCTGATGGAGCTTACCGGCTATTAGGTGAAACCTGGTCCGAACCTCAATTGGTTTATCTGTCTGATAAAAACAGTGTGTCGGCCAGCAGCACGCCCGTTGTCATTGTGGCGGGTGGTTATATGCCCCACCACCGGAGGTCAGCGGAACTATCGGTTTCTGTCGGAAAAGCTATTTACTTCATTGATGCCGATTCGGGGAAAAAACTATTTTCCATCAGTCCGGAGGCCAATGGCCAAACCAATTTACAGGCACCACTGACAGATGCGATCCCGGCAACAGTCGCGGTACTGGAGAACGAACGGGATGGTAGTTCAGACCGGTTATATGTGGGTGATATGGGGGGTAACGTCTGGCGACTGGATATGTCCGGCCATTTTTCGGATTGGCGGATGAGCAAACTGGCGGCGCTGGGTGGGGGTGATAGTCCGGATGGCGGCCATGGCAACAATGCGCATCTTCGTTTCTTTGGACAGCCCGTGATTGTGCGTTCATTGCTACGGGTCAAAACCGGTACGGATGCGGTTGCGGATGTTCCGGCGGACTGGGTATTAATGGGCAGCGGCAATCGGGCGGAACCAGCAAACGACGTTGCTCATAACCGTTATTTTGCGTTGCCGGATCGCCAGATCACACCTTATCAGCCGGAGACAGCTATTCCGGCCCCGTTACAATTAACGGATTTGCATCCCGCTTATTCTCAAAACAATGATCAGGCGCCGGCTGATGCATTAATACGGGGCTGGTATCTGAATCTGGATCCTGCCCAACATGAGCAGGTATTTGGAAATGGCTATGTGATTGCGGGTACAGCCTGGTTTTCTTCCTTTTCGCCTTCGAATCCTGCTGCTGGCGAGCAAACCTCCATCGGTGTTACCCGGCTGTATAAAATCGATCTTGCCTCCGGTTCGTTTCATGGCACCGCCGCCGTGAGTCAGTTTTATGACCGGTTGCTGGAAAATCCGGGGCTGGCCTATCAGGCAAAAAAACAGCAATTGTGGCTGAGTGGCGTCACCGCTAGCAGTACAGATTGCGCATCGCAGGCCGTTCGTTTAGAGGAAGCACTGAAGCCGCGTAAAGTGGCGGAATATTAAGGCTGTGCATCTGGACAATCGACCGTCTGTCGCCGCACCCTTCCGCTCATGGCGATGGTGATATTTGTGCCTTCGTTGATCCGGGGACTGCAAAGATGGATCGTTCCCGGCGTACCGGCCAGTGTTCCGTCAGGCTGAAAGACAAACAGCAGCTGGTTGGTGGTAATGTTTAATGCGTTGCCGGATAACGGAGACCGCTGCAAAATGATGTCGCCTTTGTCTTGAACGGACAATTGACGGTTCTGGTCGACATCGCTGAACAGCAGCAGATGCGTGAAATCCTGTGTGGCACATTGTTCCTGCCTGTTGGCGAGGCAAGCGATGACGTCGGTCTGATGGTCTATCGCCTGTGTCCGGGCCCGGTGCAAAGCTTGGTGCAGGGTAAACCCTTCGGTCTGCAAAGCGCTGTCTGCAAGCAGGTATTGTAAACCGGGAATGCCGAGCAGTAATAACACCGACGCTACTGTCAGTGTGACGAGCAGTTCAAGGAAAGTGAAACCGGATGTGCGCATGAGTAATCTGCTGTATCAGGGATAGGCCCTGATTGTCGGTATCAGCAGGCACTCTGGAAACTGCCATATCCGGCAGTGATGCCTTAATGCTGCATCACTGCCGTCTGGTTCAGAGGGCTTTCTTTCTGCCGGACAACAGCATTAACAGGATACCCGCCAGAACAAATGGCACACTCAGCCATTGGCCCACCGAGATCAGATTGCCAGCTTCATAGGCGGCCTGTGGGGTTTTGAAATATTCGATAACAAAACGGGCGGCGAATACTAGGGTCAGAAACAGACCGAACAGGAAACCAGGTTGTTTACTTTTGGCAGTACGGAACAACATCAGCAACAAGACGAAAATCGCAAAGTAGCTGGCGGCTTCATAAAGTTGTACCGGATGACGTGGCAGTGTATCGATACGTTCAAAAACCACGCCCCAGCTGCCATCAGTCGGGTTGCCGATAATTTCCGAGTTCATGAAGTTACCCAGACGAATAAAGCATCCGGTTAATGCCGTTGGGATGGCCAGACGATCGGCCAGCCAGAGAAACTTGTTTTCCGGATGCTGACGGACAAACAGCCAGATCGCAAGCAATACACCAATCCCCCCGCCATGACTGGCCAGTCCGCCTTCCCAGATTTTCAGAATGTCGATGGGATGAGACAGATAATAGCCTGGTTCATAGATCAGGGTATGTGCCAGACGTGCGCCAACGACAGTACCGATGAAAATGTAGGTCAGCAATTTATCCAGTTGTTCGGTAGGGCGGCCTTCCTGACGGTAGATCCGTTGCATTAACTGATAACCCAGTAAAAATCCGGCAGCGAACAGTGCGCCATACCAGTGGACAGCAATCGGGCCGAGCTGAATTAAAATCGGATCTGCATTCCAGAACAGCATCTTCTCTCTCGTTAGTGAAATAGTTCACATAAATCATGAATGGGCGACAGAGTAGCATGTTCTCTGAATAAGGGTGAAGTGAGGAAAACCAGCCAGTGGGTGATTGCTGACTGGTCGGGCTTGCGGGTTATTGACGCAATAATCGGGCGGCTTCAACCATATTGCTGAGCGCCGTACGGGTTTCCGGCCAGGCGCGCGTTTTCAGTCCGCAATCCGGGTTGACCCAAAGACGCTCTGCCGGAATATGTTGCCGGGCTTTTTGCAGCAACTGGGTGATCCATTCCACCGTCGGCACATTCGGTGAGTGAATGTCATAAACCCCCGGACCAATCTCGTTCGGATAGGCCTGATGATGGAACACATCCAGTAATTCCATGTCGGAGCGCGATGTCTCCAGGGTGATCACATCGGCATCCAGCGCGATAATGGATGGCATTACATCGCCGAACTCGCAGTAACACATGTGGGTATGGATCTGCGTATCGTCCGCGATACCGGCTGCGGTCAGTTTAAAGGCTCGCACAGCCCAGTTGAGATACGCGGCCTGATCCTGCTGACGCAGTGGTAACCCTTCACGCAGTGCCGGCTCATCAATCTGGATAATCCCGATCCCGGCTTTTTCCAGATCCTGGACCTCATGCCGCAAGGCCAGCGCCAGCTGTAACGCCATGGTTTCCCGGGAAATATCTTCGCGCGGGAATGACCAGCACAGCATGGTGATCGGGCCGGTCAGCATGCCTTTCACCGGTTTGCTGGTCAGCGACTGGGCATACTGGCTCCAGCGCACGGTCATTGCTGCCGGACGGCTGATATCTCCGATAATCACCGGCGGTTTGACGCAGCGGGAGCCGTAACTCTGTACCCAGCCATTTTGGGTGAACGCATAGCCCGTCAGCTGTTCACCGAAATATTCCACCATGTCATTGCGTTCTGCTTCTCCATGTACCAGCACATCCAGACCGATCTGCTCCTGCTCTGTGATGGCATAAGCGATTTCCTGTTGCAGACCCTGTTCATAAGTTTGCAGACTGATTTCACCTTGTTTAAAACGGCGGCGTAAAGCACGGATCTCGCTGGTTTGCGGGAAGGATCCGATGGTCGTGGTTGGCCAGTCCGGTAATTGGAAACGGATTTGTTGTGCGGCTGCGCGCTGGGCATACACCGCATTACGTTCGGCATCTTCCGGACGGATCGCGGTGACAGCGGCCTGAACAGTTGCATCCTGTACGCGGATGGATTGCTGACGTTGCAGCAGCGGCGCACTGTAGGCCTGCAAGGTCAGTATCTTCTGGTCGTCCGGTTCGCACAGTGTCCGTTGCAGCAGATGCAGCTCGGTACACTTCTGGCGGGCGAAGGCAAACCAGCTTTTGATTTCCGGATCCAGTCCGTTTTCTGCCTGCAAATCTATCGGACTATGTAATAACGAGCAGGATGTGCCCAGCCAGAAGTTCCGGTGCGTTTGCCGGATTTCAGCCAGCTCTGTATACAGTTCGTGCAGGTTAGCCCGCCAGATATTGCGCCCGTTAATAATGCCCAGTGACAGTTGCCAGTGCGTTGGAATCGCTGCCAGCGTCAGTGCTAATTCGTTTTTACCGGCAATGGCATCCAGATGCAGGCCGTCGATATCCAGTTTGGGTAACCAGTCGAGTTGATGCGCGATACCGCCTAAATACGTCGTTAACAGCAATTTACAGCCGGAACCCTGCAACTGCTGATAAGCCGACAAATAGGCCTGCTGCCATTCAGCCGGAAGATCTAAGGTCAGAACGGGTTCATCAATCTGCACCCATTCGATTTTTTGTGCGACCAGTTTCTGCAGGATCTGCTGATAGACTGCCAGCAACTGCGGCAGCAGTGATAGTTTATCGAATGCGACACCTTTGGTTTTGCCCAGCCAAAGATAACTCAGCGGACCGAGCAGGACGGGTTTAGCCCGATAGCCGGCGGTCAACGCCTCTTCAACCTCATCGAATAATTGTGTCCAGCAAAGTGCAAACGCCTGCTCTGCGTGAAATTCCGGAACCAGATAATGGTAATTGGTATTAAACCATTTACTCATTTCCGCGGCCGGAGCCGGTTTTCCGGTTGGTGCACGGCCGCGGGCAGTCCGGAACAGCGTGTCCAGATCGATGCTGCCATCGCTGTTCCGGTGGCGCGGCGGCACATTGCCTACCATCAGGCTGGTGGTCAGGACATGGTCGTACCAGGCAAAATCGCCGACGGGTAGGAGATCCACCCCCGCTTGTTGTTGCCATTGCCAGTGACGGTGACGTAATTGCCGCCCTGTTTCCAGTAAGGCGGTTTGCGGAATATTGCCTGCCCAGTAGGCTTCCAGTGCTTTTTTCAGTTCCCGTTGCAAGCCAACGCGTGGAAAGCCAAGGGTATGCGTGGTATAGGTCATAGCGCTTCCTTTTGGATGTTTAGATGTCCAGATGTTTACATGTCCATATTTGCGCGTTACCTTACTGAGTACCAGTGCATTCTCCTCATCTGTCACTTGCAGGTTTTTCATGTTTGAACTGAAACATCTCCGGTCATTACGGGCATTAAAAGAGCGGGGCTCGCTTGCAGCAGCCGCGGACTCTTTGTATCTGAGCCAGTCCGCGTTATCACATCAGCTTTCAGAGCTGGAGCAACGGTTAGGCGGACCGCTGTTTCTGCGAAAGAGTAAACCCATCCGTTTCACGGCAGATGGTCTCAGGCTGGTGACACTGGCTGACACGGTATTGCCGCAGGTGGACGGCGTCATGCAGTATCTGCGGCGGGAACAAACGACGGTACAGTTACGGCTCCATGTTGAATGTTATAGCTGTATCCGCTGGTTAACGCCGGCGTTGCAGCTGCTGCAGCAACGACATCCGGAACTGGAACTGAGCTTTGCGGCACAACCGGATTTTCTGCCCCAGCAAGCCTTGCTGCAGGGCGATCTGGATATGGTATTGACGGCAGATCTGTTGCCGGAGGAGGGGATCTACTATGCGCCGTTGTTTGATTTTGAAATGCGTCTGGTGGTACCGGTAGGGCACCGGCTGACAGGGCCCGATGTAATCACGCCAGATCTACTGGGCGATGAAGTTCTGCTGAGCTATCCGGTCGCACCGCAGCGTCTGGATGTATTACGTCATTTTATGACACCCGCCGGGATTAAGCCGAAACAAATCAAGAACGTTGATAATACGCTGATGCTAATGCAGATGGTGGCCGCAGGATGGGGAATTGCGGTATTACCGGATTGGGTATGTCAGGAGTTCGAACCGCAGGGGCTGATTGCCTCAAAGGCACTGGGAGACGGACTATGGCGTCGTTTGCATGCCGCTATCCGGATTGGGGATCGTCAGCAGCCTGCGATCAGAACTCTGGTCAATACGCTGCGCCGGCGTACCTTGATAGCCTGAGTTTACAGCTACTCACTTTCATCAAAACGGGTTTCAAACAGATGCTGTACCGCTTCCATGACCTCGATCGCTTCCGGTCCGTCACAAATCACCCGGATAGTTTCGCCCTGTGCAGCTTCCAACATCAATAACCCCACGACACTATCCGCACTGGCCTGCTTTTCACCATTGCATAGTGTGATCTTCGCTTTGAAATTTGCCACCAGCTGTACCAGTTTTATTGCGGCCCGGGCATGTAGCCCCAGCTTGTTGATAACGGCGACCTGATTCTCAATCTTAGGCATGCGATTTCTCCAGCGTACGATGACGGCGTTGCACATTTTTACCCAGCGCCAGGAAATGGTTTGCCAGTTGTTCCGCAATAAAGACAGAACGGTGCTGACCGCCGGTACAACCAATGGCTACCGTGACATAGCTGCGGTTATTGCGTTCCAGTTGTGGCAACCAGGTTTCCAGCAGACTGATTAACTGGTTGATGTAGGTAACCACATCCGGTTGGGATTGCAGATAACGCTGTACGGGTTCATCCAGCCCGGTGAAGGGTTTGAGCTCGGGGATCCAGTGCGGATTCGGCAGAAAACGGGCATCAAAGACAAAATCAGCGTCTTTGGCGATGCCATGTTTGAAACCGAAGGATTCAAAGACCATCACCAGCTCATGCTCTTTTTTGCCCAGCACCCGTTCACGGATTTGCTCACTGAGATCATGAATACTGAGGTGACTGGTATCGATACGTAAATCAGCACTGGAGGACAGCGGTGAAAGCAGATTGGTTTCCTGGCGGATCGCTTGTTCCAGCGTGAGTTGTTGCCGGGATAGAGGATGCAGACGACGGCTTTCTCCGTAGCGCTTCAGCAGCGTGGCATTATCGGCATCGAAGAAGAAACTGGAAAATTGCAGATCCTGATGTTGTCTGATGTCCTTCAGAATTGACACCAGATCATCTGCGGTAGCGGGCAGATTTCTGACATCAATACTCACCGCGATTTGATCGTATTTACCGCGCAATTCTGCGACCAGCTGAAATAACAGCGAAACCGGCAGATTGTCCACACAGTAATATCCCAGATCCTCCAGAACCCGCAGAGCGACGGTTTTTCCGGAACCCGAGCGACCACTCACAACGATGAGTTTCATCGGTAATCATCCATTGATCATTTGTTGGTACAGTGCTTCGTCAGTTTCAGCAAGACGCAACTGACGACAGAAGTTCTTATCGTTAAACTTTCCGGCTACCAGTGCCAGCGTTTTCAGATGAATTTTACATTCACTTTCCGGTATCAGCATGGCGAACAGCAGGTCTACAGGCTGATTATCAATGGCATCAAACGGGATAGGCTGTTCCAGCGTTAACAGGACACCTGTCACCGGATAACCATCGGGGATCCGGCCATGCGGAATAGCAATGGCACTGCCGATTCCTGTGGTGCCCATTTTTTCCCGGGCCTGCAGGCTGTCAAAGATTTGTTGTTCATCCAGCCCCAGTTTCGGGGCCGCTAATTCGCTGATAATTTCCAGCACGCGTTTTTTACTGCTGCAAGGGACTGCACTTTTGGTGCAGTCCGCAGACAAGATTTCAGAAATCAACATGATTACTTGCTGGCTAATTTTTCTTTGTGTTTGACGATCTGACGATCTAGTTTATCGACTAAGGCATCAATGGCAGCATACATGCTTTCATCTTCAGCGTTAGCAAAAAGCTCGCCGCCGTTGACGTTCAGTTTGGCTTCTGCGATTTGTTGCAGTTTTTCGACAGTTAAAATCACTTGAACGTTATTGATGTGCTCAAAGTGACGTTCTAAACGGGCAAATTTACTGGTGACATAATCACGCAATGCATCAGTTAACTCGATATGGTGACCTGACAGGTTGATTTGCATAACGTCTTCCTTATTGTTGGCCTACAGCAGGCGTTTGCGTTGGCTTGACGGTGGAATAGATAACGACTCGCGGTATTTTGCGATGGTTCTTCTTGCCACCATTATGCCTTGTTCCGTCAGCAAGTCTGCGATCTTGCTGTCGCTTAACGGTTTAGCGGGATTTTCCGCCGCGACCAGTTTTTTGATTAAGGCTCTGATTGCAGTGGAAGAACATTCTCCGCCGCTATCAGTATTAACATGACTTGAGAAAAAATACTTCAGTTCAAAGATGCCGCGAGGCGTATGCATGTATTTTTGTGTAGTAACTCGCGAAATTGTCGACTCGTGCATCTCTACTTCTTCGGCCACATCATTCAAAACCATCGGTTTCATCGCTTCTTCGCCGTACTCAAAAAAGTCCTGTTGTTGCTGCACAATGCAGTTGGCAACTTTGAGCAGGGTTTCATTACGGCTTTCTAAGCTCTTGATAAACCATTTGGCTTCCTGCAGATGTGAACGGATAAACTGGCTGTCACTACTGTTACGGGCATGACGCGCCATCGACGCATAGGTTTCATTAATCCGGATTTTTGGCATCGCATCCGGGTTCAGTTCCACCACCCAGCGACCGTTCTTTTTCAGGACGGCTACATCCGGGATGACATAGGATGATTCACTCGGCATGACACGGCTGCCTGGCCGCGGCTCCAGAGTCTGAATCAGTTGCAGAACTTCTTTCAGATCGTTTTCTTTCAACTGCAGTTTCCGGGCCAGATTACGGTAATCACGGGCACCGAGCAGATCCATGTGATCTTTGATCGCCAGACGGGCTTCGTTTAGCCAGGGGGTCGCTGCACTGAACTGGTTTAACTGAATCAGCAGGCACTCCTGCACGGAGCGTGCGGCAACACCGATAGGATCAAAATGCTGGATACGTTTCAGGACGGTCTCGATTTCATCCAGCTCAACCAGTTCATCGTCAGTGCTGACCGCCTGTTGAATATCTTCCAGGGTGGCATTGAGATAGCCGGACTCATCAATACTGTCGATGATCGTCATGGCAATCACGATGTCCTGCTCACTGAATGGCGTCAGACGCATCTGCCACAACAGATAGTCCTGCAATGTTTCGGAAGTTTCCCCCTGATAAACCGATTCTTCATCACTGTTCATCAGGCCACTGGACGGGGCTGAGCCGGCCGCAGTGTACACCTCATCCCAGGTTGTATCCATAGGAAGCTCATCAGGCATGTTTTCCTGAGCCTGCGCCATCTCTTCGCTACTATCCGGCGGCGTGAAATCTTCATCGTCAGGTAGTTCCGGCGTAGCAATATCCGATTCATCTTCTTGCTCTAACAGCGGATTGGCATCAATCGCCTGCTGGATTTCCTGCTGTAGTTCTAAAGTAGACAGTTGCAGCAGACGAATCGCTTGTTGCAATTGTGGGGTCATGGCAAGTTGTTGGCCAAGACGCAACTGTAAGGTCGGCTTCATCTACGGGGTATGTCCTTAATTCCTGATTTCCGTATGGTGCTTGCAGTAAGCAGTCCGTAATTTAATTATGGCTGATTCTGGCCATTGGCACACCGTTTACAGGGTAAATCCTTCACCCAGATAAACTTGTTTGACGTGCTCATTTTGCAGGATGTCTGCAGGTGTCCCTTCGGCAATCAGATTACCGTGGCTGACGATATACGCTTTTTCGCAGACATCCAGCGTTTCACGCACATTATGATCGGTAATTAATACACCGAGTCCGCGATCGCGTAAATGCTCAATGATGCGTTTGATATCGATTACCGAGATAGGGTCAACCCCGGCGAATGGCTCATCCAGCAGGATAAAGCGGGGTTCGGCCGCCAGTGCCCGGGCAATTTCGACCCGGCGACGTTCACCACCGGAGAGACTCATCCCCGTATTCTTGCGAATATGGCCGATATGGAATTCTTCCAGCAGGGCCTCCATCTTTTCTTTCTGTTCTGCCCGGCTCAGATCGCCGCGGAGCTGTAGCACGCCCAGCAGATTTTCTTCCACGGTCAGACGACGAAAAATAGAGGCTTCCTGAGGCAGATAACCAATGCCATGGCGGGCACGCTGATGCATGGGCATGGCAGTAATATCCTGCTGATCAATCATCACCGTACCGCCATCCTGAGGTACCAGGCCGACGATCATATAAAAAGAGGTGGTTTTACCGGCCCCGTTAGGACCCAGCAGACCCACAACCTGACCCGTGGTAACCTGCAGGCTGACGTTTTGTACAACCTGTCTGCCTTTATAACTTTTCTTGAGACCACTTGCTTGCAAAAGAGCCATAGATTTACTGTTTGCCTGCTTTGTTGAATTCTTCGATTTCCTGTGGAAGGAAAATAGTCTTCACGCGGGAACCTTTGCCGCTGCTCTGTGCGAGCATCTGCTGTTTCTGAATATCGTAACGGATCACATCGCCGTTCACCTGATTATCATCCTGTTTCAGCTCGGCTTTGCCTGTCAGTGTGACCAGACGATCCTTCAGCTGATAGCGTAATTCGGTGGCACTGGCATTCACCGGTTTGCCGTTGTCCAGGATCTGAAAAAAGGTTGCCGGATGACCGGTTGCAATCATCTCGTCATTACCTTTCTCATGGCGTAACACCACCACTTTATCCGCATGAATGATAATGGAGCCCTGTGTGATCACCACGTCCTGCAGAAAGGTGACCTTGTTTTCATTCAGCTCGGCCTGCTGTGTGACTGAGTCAACCACGACGGGTTGCTGATAATCAGACTCTTTAGCCTGTACACTGACCGAGAGTAACAGGAGTAATCCGAAACTAGCGTGGCTTAAAGTAAGTTGCATGGCCTTTATCCAGAATTTGGTAGCGTTTGGCATTTAAGTCGGCGTGAAAACCGACACCTTGTACATGATAGTCCGGGCTGTCAATAGTAACGGGTTTATCGCTGCTGATCTGACGACTGTTCAGATCCATTTCCACATAGCTGGTCTGCATCCTGTCGATATTCAGTGATGGATTGTGATTTTTGATCAGCACGTTATCACGCAGAATCAGACGGTCGTTACTGATCATTTGTCCTGTATTCGCTGAAATATTCCATGCTTGCTGACCGTTTTGTTCAAACGTCTGCAATACCGGATGAAGAGCGTCGGTCACTTTGTTGTGCTGATAATAAAGAACCTGATCTGCGGTAAAAATATCCGTTAATCGGCCATCGGTTGCATAACTGCGGTTGAGCAGTTGTGATGCCGTAAAACTCGGCAATGACAGATCTTTTTTCTGCGCAAGCAAGTCCGGATCCTCGTGCTGAGACGACCATTGCCATATCAGCAGGGATGCCACCAGCAACAGGGATATCAGCAAGGTTTGCCGGCTGATCATACCGAAGTCCCTTTCGCTGTATCGAGCAGACCCTGCGCCTGCAGAATCAAATCGCAGGCTTCCCGAACGGCACCATAACCTCCACGGGTACGGGTGATCCAGTCGGCTTTTTGCTGTACCAGCGGGTGAGCATTGCTGACCGCAATACCCAGAGCGGCGTGGCGCATGACCGGCAAATCGATGACATCGTCACCGATATAGGCGGCTTGTGCCGGGGTGAGTGCCAGTTTATGCAATAAGTCGTCAAAGGCGGGCATTTTATCGCCTTGGCCCTGATAAATATGCTGGACACCCAAGGCCTGCATGCGGCGCTGCACGATCGCGGAACTGCGACCGGTAATAACAGCCACCTGAATGCCGGCATTCAGCAGCGCTTTGATACCAAATCCATCATGAGTATGGAATGTTTTCAGTTCTTCGCCGTCATTACCCATATAGATAAGACCATCCGATAATACGCCGTCCACATCACACACCAGCAGCCGGATATTGGCTGCCAGAGTCAGAACGCGTTTTTCTACGGTGCCATAAGGCGTCGCTACATAGTCGCTCATACTACCCCGGCTTTCAGCACATCATGCATATTGAAGGCGCCCACCGGATGACGTTGTTTATCCAGTACAATCAGGGCATTGATTTTTCTTTCCTGCATCAGTTTTACCGACTGGGCCACCAGCATTTCTGCCGGTACGGTAATGCAGTTGGCGGTCATGACCCGGGTAATTGGTGTAGTATGTATATCCAGCTGCTGATCCAGGATCCGGCGCAGATCGCCGTCTGTGAAAATGCCGGCCAATGTACCGGTATTATCCAGAATAGCGGTCATGCCAAGACCTTTGCGGCTCATCTCCAGCAGGGCGTCACTGACGGTTGCCTGATCGGATACGGCCGGGATCTGTTCCCCCTGATGCATGATATCGGCATTACGTAACAGCAGTTTGCGGCCCAGCGCACCACCGGGATGAGACATGGCAAAATCGTTTGCGGTGAAACCACGGGCTTCCAGCAAGGAGACGGCCAGCGCATCGCCGAGAACCAGCGTGGCCGTGGTACTGGACGTCGGCGCCAGACCAAGCGGACAGGCTTCCTGTTCCACATGCAGACAGAGGTGAATATCGGCCTCTTTGGCCATGGTGGATTCCGGGCGGCTGGTCATGCAGATAAGCGGGATCCCCCAGCGTTTGAGGACCGGCAGTACTGCCAGAATTTCGTTGCTTTCCCCGGAGTTGGAGATGGCAATCACCACATCATTGCTGCTGATCATGCCTAAATCGCCATGGCTGGCTTCACCCGGATGGACGAAGAAAGCCGGGGTTCCGGTGCTGGCAAAACTGGCTGCCATCTTGCAGCCGATATGGCCAGATTTGCCCATACCCATCACCACCACCTTGCCCTGACAGTCAAACAGCATCTGACAAGCTTGAGTGAATTGTTCATCGAGCGTCTGAAACAGGCCTTCGATAGCCTGTAATTCCTGACGTAAAACGCGTTGTGCAGACTGGCGGAAATCAAAATTGGTTGGCATGTACGATCCTCTGAGCGTGTTGCGCAAGATCACATTATATGAAAACCTTGGCGCAGAAGCGATAACGGCCCCTTTTTTGCCTGAAAAGAGTATCAGGAAGGTCTGTTTAATTGGCGACGAAATTTTGCAGCATATACAATGGGCCGCAGAAAGGTATCAGCGGAGGTTGCGTGAGTGATTCATTGATCCAGATCCGGGGTTTAAGTTTCAGCCACGGGGAACGGTTGATTTATGACAATATCAGTCTGGATATTCCGAAAGGCAAGATCACCGCACTGATGGGGCCGAGTGGTATCGGCAAGACAACGCTGCTGCGTCTGATTGGCGGACAACTGAAGCCGGATCAGGGAGAGATCCTGTTCGATGGTGCGGATATTCCCCGGTTAAACCGGCGCGATCTGTATGAAAAACGCAAGCGAATGAGCATGCTGTTTCAGAGTGGTGCCTTATTCAGCGGCATCAGTGTGTTCGATAATGTGGCGTATCCGTTACGTGAGCATACCCGCCTGCCGGAGGAGATCATCCGTATCCTGGTGCTGATGAAGCTGGAATCAGTCGGGCTGCGCGGCGCGGCCAGTCTGATGCCGTCTCAGCTTTCCGGTGGTATGGCCCGTCGCGCGGCACTGGCAAGAGCGATCGCGTTGGATCCGGAACTGATCATGTATGATGAACCCTTTGCCGGGCAGGATCCGATCACGATGGCGGTACTGGTGAAACTGATCCGGGATTTGAATCAGTCGCTCGGTATTACATCTGTGATCGTCTCGCATGATGTCGCGGAAGTGATGAGTATTGCGGACTATGTCTATCTGCTGGCGAATCATTCCATCGTGGCACAAGGTTCGCCGGAGGAACTGCGGCGGGAAGGCAATCCGGAGGTTGTGCAGTTCATTCAGGGCTTGCCGGATGGTCCGGTGCCGTTCCACTATCCGGCCGTTGAACTATTACAGGAGCTGTAGATGTTGGTGGATTTAATCAGCCGTCTCGGCCAGCGTGGCATACAAAGCCTGACGGCAATCGGACGAGCCAGCATTATGCTGTATCAGGCGCTGATTGGCCGGCCGGAGCCCAGAAAGCATTTTCCGCTATTGATCCAGCAGCTTTATGTGGTGGGCGTGGAGTCGGTGCTGATCATTCTGGTCTCCGGTCTGTTTATCGGCATGGTGCTCGGTTTTCAGGGATACCGTGTGCTGGTTGATTTTGGCGCCGAAGCGTCGCTGGGGCCATTAGTGGCGTTATCCCTGTTGCGTGAACTGGGGCCGGTGGTGGCTGCGTTGTTGTTTGCCGGTCGTGCTGGCTCGGCATTAACGGCGGAAATTGGTCTGATGAAAGCGACCGAGCAGTTAAGCAGCCTGGAAATGATGGCAGTCGACCCGCTGCGGCGCATTATTTCACCGCGGTTCTGGGCCGGAACGATCAGTCTGCCTTTATTGTCGCTGATTTTTTGTATTGTCGGTATTTTCGGCGGCAAGCTGGTGGGTGTTGACTGGCTCGGCGCGGATGAAGGCGGTTTCTGGTCGGCCATGCAGGCCGCAGTGGACTGGCAGGAAGATATTGTTCAGGGAATTTTAAAAGCGATCGTGTTTGCGCTGGTCGTGACCTGGGTCGCGTTATTCAATGGTTACGACTGTCTGCCAACGGCAGCCGGGATCAGTCAGGCAACGACCCGTACGGTGGTTCATGCCTCGTTGCTGGTATTGGGATTGGATTTTGTAATGACAGCCGTCATGTTCAGGTGAGAGCGATGAAGTTCAGTAAGATTGAGTTTCTGGTAGGATGTTTCATGCTGGCGGGTATTTTCGCCGGTATCATGCTGGCATTAAAAGTGGCGGGCCTCAGCTTTGGCAGTCAGGGGGATACCTACGCGCTGTATGCCAGTTTTGATAATATCGGCGGACTGAAAATCCGTTCCCCGGTAAAAATTGGCGGGGTCGTGATTGGCCGGGTTTCGGATGTCTCTATCGATGCCAAAACATTCACGCCGAAAGTAGAAATGCAGATCGACAGCCGCTATAACGAGCTGTCGGATACCAGCACGGCCGCTATCCTGACCTCGGGTTTGCTGGGGGAACAATATATCGGCATTACCCCGGGTTTTTCTGATGAAGACATGGGTACGGAAACACTGAAAAACGGTGATTCAATTTCAGATACCAAATCAGCATTGGTACTGGAAGATTTGATTGGCAAGTTTGTTTACGGTCAGGCGAATGGCAAATCAGATAACCAGACGTCGGCTGCAACAGAAACTAATAACTAAAACCCTTGAGGAGTACGCAATGTTTAAATGGGTAACCCGTTGTGCTGCCTGGTTACTGTTACTGGCTTCCGCACAGGCGCTGGCTGTTAATTCACAGGATCCTTATCTGCTGGTGAAAGAAGCGGCAGGAAAGACGTTTACCCGTCTGGAGCAGGACGCGCCGCAGGTTAAACAAAACCCGAATCATTTACGTACGATTGTCCGTGAGGAATTGATGCCTTATGTGGACAATAAATTTGCGGCATACAAGGTGATTGGTAAAGAGCTGAGAAGTACAACGCCGCCGCAGCGTGAGCGTTTTGTTAAAGCCTTTACGGATTACATCGTTGCGACTTACGCAGATGCATTAGGCAAATATGACAAGCAGACTATCCGGGTTGAATCCGGTCAGCCTCTGGATGCGAAAAAAGAAATTTCTGTCAAAGTCACCGTGCTGGATCCGGATAAACCGGAAATCAATGTCATATTCCAGTTACGGAAAAACAGTAAAACCGGCGAATGGAAGGTGTTTGACATGATTGCGGAAGGCGTCAGTCTGCTTTCGTCCAAACAGTCCGAACTGGGTGGTTCGATTCGTCAGAAAGGCATCGACAGTGTCAGCAGTATGCTGGAGCAACATAATCTGAAACCGGCCACATTACCGGGTAAACAGTCATGAAACTGACCGGAAATCTGGATGCAGCGCAGGTCACCGCATGGTGGCCTGAGCGAGCTGAACTATTCCGGCAAGATAATGTTGATGTCAGTGCTGTGAACAAGATTGACTCGTCAGGCGTGGCCTTTTTAGTGAAATGGGCCCAGACCTGTCAGACAAACCATCAGCGCTTGTTAATACAGGGCGCTTCACCCGAATTGGTGCAACTGATCTCGCTGTATGGGGTCAGTGCGTTATTCGATCTGGATTTACCGCAATAATCGAGAAATTATTATGCATCCAACTGAGATTGAGAGTATTCTTCGGGCCGCTCTCGCGCTGGACGAATTATATGTGCAGGGTGAAAACGGACACTTCCAGGTTATTGCCGTTTCCCCTCTGTTTGCCGGTATGAGCCGGGTCAAAAAGCAGCAGACTATTTATGCGCCGTTAGCGGAACATATCGCCAGCAATGCCATCCATGCCCTGAGTATCAAAGCGTTTACGCCAGAAGAATGGCAACGCGATCGTAAACTGAACGGTTTTTAAGTCAGCGCGGAGTGTCCGCGCTATGAAGTCTGAATATTGAGTAATCGTCACTATGGATAAATTTCGTGTACAGGGACCAGCCCGGCTCTCTGGGGAAGTTGTTATTTCCGGTGCCAAAAACGCTGCGCTGCCAATTCTGTTTGCTGCTCTGCTGGCTGAAGAGCCGGTCGAAATCCAGAACGTTCCCAAGCTGCGTGACATTGATACGACCATGAAACTGCTGAGTCAGTTGGGCGCCCGCGTTGAACGGAATGGTTCTGTACATGTAGATGCCGGTCCGGTTAATGTTTTCTGCGCACCGTATGATCTGGTGAAAACCATGCGTGCATCTATTTGGGCGCTGGGGCCGCTGGTGGCGCGTTTTGGTCAGGGACAAGTCTCGCTGCCGGGAGGCTGTGCGATTGGTGCCCGCCCGGTTGACTTGCATATCAACGGTCTGGAACAACTCGGCGCCAAAATCACGCTGGAAGAAGGCTACGTGAAAGCCGCGGTTGACGGTCGTCTGAAAGGTGCTCACATTGTCATGGATAAAGTGAGTGTCGGTGCGACCGTGACCATCATGTGTGCCGCGACACTGGCCGAAGGCAAAACCATTATTGAAAATGCGGCCCGTGAACCGGAAATTGTGGATACCGCCAATTTCCTGAATACTCTGGGAGCAAAAATCAGCGGCGCGGGTACCGATAAAATCACCATTGAAGGCGTGACACGACTGGGTGGTGGTGTCTATCGTGTGCTGCCGGATCGCATCGAGACCGGAACCTTTCTGGTTGCAGCGGCGGTTACAGGTGGCAAGGTGATTTGCCGGAATACACGTCCGGATACCCTGGATGCCGTGCTGGCCAAACTGACGGATGCTGGTGCCAAGATTGAAGTGGGTGAAGACTGGATCAGTCTGGACATGGTGGGACGTCGTCCGAAAGCGGTCAATATTCGTACCGCACCACATCCGGGATTCCCGACCGATATGCAGGCTCAGTTCAGTCTGCTGAATATGGTTGCCGAAGGGACCGGGGTTATCACTGAAACTATCTTTGAAAACCGTTTCATGCACATCCCTGAGCTCATCCGTATGGGTGGCCATGCCGAGATCGAAAGCAATACGGTGATCTGTCATGGTGTGGAGCGCTTATCCGGTGCGCAGGTGATGGCGACGGATCTGCGGGCTTCTGCCAGTCTGGTGATTGCCGGTTTTGTGGCGCAAGGCACCACCATGGTGGATCGTATCTACCACATTGATCGTGGTTACGAACATATTGAAGAGAAATTGCGAGGCCTGGGTGGCCAGATCGAACGTATCAAAGGCGAGTAATTCTCTCTGTGAACGAATCAAGGCACCCACGGGTGCCTTTTTTCTAATTGTTTTTCAGTTTAGAGAAACGCAAATCTTCTTCTACGGTGATGGTGCAAACCAGTTGCTTGCCGTTACGCAGAACGGTAAACCTGGCCTTTGTGCCCGGTGGCATCTCGGCGATGATATCCATCGCATCTCTGACGTTGTTAATGGGCTTGTCATTGATCCGCAGTAACATATCTCCGCGCTTCAGGCCACCTTTGACTGCCGGACCCGCACTGTCCATGTTTTCGATAATCAGGCCATGTGTGACTTCTGCATCCTGCAGTTTGGCCGTCACGGAATCAATCTGGACACTGGATATGCCAACATAGCCCCGTTTGACGCGACCATGCGCAATGAGTTCATCCATGATCCGTTTTGCCAGCCGGTAGGGGATAGCAAAGTTGATCCCGTAACCTTCCTGCGATGTGCCCAGATGATAGGCCCCGGCATTGATACCCACCAGTTCCCCCCGGGTGTTGACTAGCGCCCCGCCGGAATTACCGGTGTTAATGGCCGCATCGGTCTGCAGCAGATCCTGACGGCCATTACTGTCCGGCCCCATGGTACTTAACCCAATCCGGCCTGTGGCGCTGATAATGCCCTGTGTGATGGTCTGGCCCACATTGTAGGGATTGCCAATAGCCAGCACCACATCACCGACTAACGGTGACAGCTCGGGATCCTGCGGGATCTCGGGTAAATTGTCCGCCGAAATGGAGAGCACGGCCAGATCCGTCGGGACATCCACGCCGACCAGCTCGGCGTTAAGGACCCGGCCATCCTGCAGTGCCACAATGATTTGGTCTGCATCGGAGATAACGTGAAAGTTTGTCAGCACATACCCTTTGCGCAGCATGATCACGCCTGAGCCCAGGCTCTGGGGCACTAACTCCCGGTTATCGTTGAGAGCCGATTGCTGGAAACTGCGGGTATAGATATTGACCACGGCCGGTCCGGCTCTGCTGGCGGCATAGGCATAACTTAATGGCGGTGCGTCACGCGGATCGATATTGTCGAAACTGAAATATTGACGGAAGGAGGGAACCCAGAGCAGCAATCCGGCAAGCAACAGCCCTAACAGCACGGCTTTGCCGATATAACGTAAAGCTGCAATCCACATAAGCTCTCTCCATTCAATCAGAATGAAAAGAATAGCATATCTTTCAGGAAGATGGCCTGCTGACAGTCGATCAGCAGGCCTGTTTGTTAACGAAGTACCAGATACAGTGTCGCGTTACCTCGGCGAATATTCAGTGCCTGGATTTCGCCCCGGTTTTTCATGGCTGTCCGCAGTTCCTGCAGATTGTTGATTCGGGTGCGGTTAACGCCGATGATGACATCCCCTTTCTGCAAACCGGCCTGGGCCGCGGCAGAACGTTGCTCCAGCTGAGTAATGACCACTCCGGTAACGCTGGCGCCTGGCTCGCTGTTGCCTAAGGTGGCGCCTTCGAGAGCCGGATGCAGCACACTGGCTTTGGTTTCTGACAAGTCGGCCTGTTTCAGCGTAACCTGTACATCCTGTTCTTTGCCGTCCCGGATAACACCCAGCGTGACTGTTTTACCGGCGCCCATGGTGGCGATATTGGCCCGCAGCTCGCCGAAGGAGCGCACGGCTTTACCATTCAGTTTGACAATAATGTCACCGGGTTTGATTCCGGCGACATCTGCGGCCGAATTCGCCATGACCTGATTCACAAACGCGCCTTGTTGCTTATCTGTGCCAAAGGCTTTGGCGAGATCCGATGTTAGTTCTCCGCCCATGATCCCCAGGACGCCGCGACGGACTTCACCGTATTTCAGGATCTGTTCCGACAGGTCGCGTACCATATTCGACGGGATCGCGAAACCGATACCGATATTGCCGCCGTTTGGCCCCAGGATCGCGGTGTTGATACCGATCAGCTCACCATTCAGGTTCACCAGTGCGCCACCGGAGTTTCCGGAGTTAATTGCCGCATCGGTCTGGATGAAGTTCTCGATATTTTCGATATTCAGGCCGCTGCGTCCCAGTGCACTGATAATACCGGAAGTGACGGTTTGTCCCAGTCCAAACGGGTTACCAATCGCAATCGCAAAATCGCCGACCCGTAACTGCTCGGAATTGGCCAGTTTGATTTCAGTCAGGTTATCCGCTTTGATCTGTAACACCGCGATATCGGATTGCTGATCTTCACCGATTTTTTTCGCTTTGAGTTCCCGGCCATCCTTGAGGGTCACTTTAATTTCGTCTGCACCATCAATCACATGATGGTTGGTGATGACATAACCTTTGGCAGCATCAATGATCACGCCGGAACCCAGAGCCTGGAACGGCTGTTCCTGGACCTGGGCATCAGGCATATCCGGACCGAAGAAGAAACGGAATTGCTCCGGAATCTCCTGACGGGTGACTTTCTTGCCTGAAACCAGAATGTTGACGACTGCCGGCGTCACCTGTTCGACCACCGGGGCCAGGCTTGGCATATCCTGTCCGTTAACACTCAACGGCAGGGCCGCCTGGGCCGGTGCTACAGATAAAGCCATACTCAAACTTAATGCTAATGCGCTCAACAGATGTCGGGTATTGCTCATGCGTTTACAGCTCCTTACAAACAAGACCAGGTAATTACCAACTCATTGTTATATGACAAGAATTACCGGGAAGAGTTCACGAGGATTTATGATCACTCAATAAACCGGATGGTTCGCCGGAATAATCCTTAGGCTGATGGACGCCTTCGGTTGCAGGCGCGGCCGGTTCTTTTTCTTCCGCCGGTACATCAGGCTGGATGCTATAGATAGTCTGGCTGTTAGTCAGTTTTTCACTCTGTTCTGTCATATGCTGCGACAGCCGCTGATACTGGGCATCCAGTTGTTCCATCAGGCCGGAAAAACCGATGAAGTGATCCTGAACATCACGTTTATATTGTTCGAATTCTTTACGGGTTTTGGTCAGTTCCTTGTGCAGCTTGGCCGCATCACCCGCACGGGAAGTGGAACGTCCTGCCACAAAGCCGATAATCAGGCCAACCAGTACAAACAGGATCATGGTGAATTCAGTCGTCATAACAACACCTTATATATTACAGGACACGGCCTCACTATAGCCGCAGACTTCCGGTAAGTGTATCGCTTTTGTTCAACGGACACTACGGAGTGTGACTTCACAATAAAAACCCCCGGGACCGCTTAAACAGAACATATTTTTTCCAGGGATAAAATGAAAATCAAGATGCTTTTCCCAGCAACTTCCCCTATAATCTTGCGGCCCACGTTACAGGCCACCTCCGTAGACGGTGCCCACGCCGCTACGCGTGGACTAGCAACTCTGCTGGTCTTGTATTCGAAGGGGTACAAGCGAAAGCATTCACAGGTTACGTCTCAATGAAGACGTAATTCGTTATTTTATTTAGGTAATTTGGGTTTACTCGATGAAAACTTTCGTTGCCAAACCAGAAACCGTTAAGCGTGACTGGTACGTTGTTGACGCAGAAGGCAAAACCTTAGGTCGTCTGGCCACTGAAATCGCTTCCCGCCTGCGCGGTAAGCACAAACCAGAATACACTCCGCATGTTGATACCGGTGATTACATCGTAGTTATCAATGCAGAGAAAATCGCTGTGACTGGTAACAAAGCAGCAGCTAAAACTTACTATTCATACTCTGGTTTCCCAGGTGGTCTGAAATCTATCACTTTTGAAAAGCTGATTGATCGTAAGCCAGAAATGGTTCTCGAAATCGCAGTCAAAGGTATGTTGCCAAAAGGCCCGCTGGGTCGTGCTATGTTCCGTAAACTGAAAGTTTACGCAGGTACCGAGCACAACCATGCGGCTCAACAACCTCAAGTACTGGACATCTAATCGGGAGCTGGCAAATGGCTGAAAATCAATACTACGGCACTGGCCGTCGCAAAAGCTCTACCGCTCGTGTATTTGCTAAAGTAGGTAGCGGCAATATCGTTATCAACAAGCGTTCACTGCAGGATTACTTCGGTCGTCCTACCGCTCGTATGGTGGTTATGCAGGCTCTGGAGCTGGTTGAACTGACTGATAAAATCGACCTGTACATCACCGTTTCTGGTGGTGGTATCACTGGTCAGGCCGGCGCTATCCGTCACGGTATCACCCGTGCACTGATGCAATATGACGAATCTCTGCGTCCAACACTGCGTAAAGCGGGCTTCGTTACCCGTGATGCGCGTCGCGTTGAACGTAAGAAAGTTGGTCTGCATAAAGCGCGTAAGCGTCCACAGTACTCCAAACGTTAATATTTACGTTTCAGTATTTGTGTTGCGAAAAAACCGTCTGGCGCAAGCCAGGCGGTTTTTTTTATCCGGAAAAAGCGGCACTTGTGCTATAACGAATGTTAATTGTTATCAGATCATGTCGCAGTTCAAACCCTGAACCGTAGTGGGTGGTGGAAATCAGCCCTGGCGGGTATCATGCTGATAACAGGATAGGGTCTGGCAGGAGAGCAGTAGATATGAAAAAAATTGAAGCAATCATTAAACCGTTCAAACTGGATGATGTTCGGGAAGCGCTGGGCGAAATCGGCATCAGCGGTATGACCGTATCTGAAGTCAAAGGTTTCGGCCGTCAGAAAGGGCACACTGAACTGTATCGTGGCGCTGAATATGTCGTCGATTTTCTGCCGAAGGTAAAACTGGAACTGGTCGTCAATGATGACGACGTGGAAAACTGCATTGAAGCCATAAACCGCAGTGCCAAGACCGGTAAAATCGGGGATGGCAAGATTTTTGTGACTGCGGTCGAACGCGTGATTCGTATTCGTACCGGCGAAGAGAACGAAGAAGCGATTTAATCTCTTCCTGCAACCACATCGTTACTGTTTTGACTGACAGCCGGCGATGTGGTTTTGTTTTTTATGGATAGTAGTGTCATGTTGAAACCGATTGTCCTGCTGATGTTGCTGGTGCTGACAGCTTGTAGTTCCACCACCACTCAGCGACCGGATAACCCGGAGAATATCTGTGATATTTTCCGGCAGAATAATGACTGGTATGAAGCTGCGCTGGATATGCAGCAGCGCTGGAAAGTGCCGCTGACCGTTTCTATGGCGATGATGTATCAGGAGTCGAGCTTCAGGCACGATGCGCAGCCGCCGATGGATTATTTCCTGTTTATTCCGCTGGGACGCCGCAGCTCGGCGTATGGTTATGCACAGGTCAAGGACGAGACCTGGGAAGATTATAAAGAGCAGACCGGCAATGGCTGGGCTGATCGGGATGATTTTGCCGATGCGATCGATTTTATGGGTTGGTATTCCTATAAAACCAGCCGGGTGAACAAAATTTCGCCTAATGATGCTTATAATCAGTATCTCAATTACCATGAGGGCTGGGGCGGATTTCGTCGGGGAACCCATTATCAGAAACGCTGGTTGCTGAAAACTTCGCGTGTCGTAGAATCCCGGGCGAAGCGGTATGCTGCTCAGTTTCAGCAATGTCGCAGTTCACTGTAAGCACAGAATTTCAGAGGAGGCAGCATGCCGTTATTAGATAGTTTTACTGTGGATCATACCCGGATGCAGGCACCGGCTGTGCGTGTGGCAAAACAGATGCGGACGCCGCACGGTGATCCGATCACGGTATTTGATTTGCGTTTTTGTGTACCCAATCAGGAGATCCTGCCGGAGCGGGGGATTCACACCCTGGAGCATTTGTTTGCCGGCTTTATGCGAGATCATCTGAATGGCAGTGATGTGGAAATCATTGATATTTCTCCGATGGGGTGTCGTACCGGCTTTTATATGAGCCTGATCGGTACGCCGGATGAAGCCCGTGTTGCGGCGGCCTGGAAAGCGGCCATGGAAGATGTACTGAAAGTCGTGGATCAGGCGAAGATCCCGGAACTGAATGAGTATCAGTGCGGTACTTATCAGATGCATTCGCTGGAAGAGGCACATGACATCGCCCGTACCATTCTGGCACGTGGTGTGGGTATCAATAAAAATGCGGAACTGGCACTGCCATCCGATAAACTGGCTAGTCTGTAACTATGAAACAAGAAAAATCCGGATCAGCGAAGAAGGATGTATCGCGGCATAATGGTTCGGGGCAAGGAGCTGAAATGAATCAGGAATTACTGGAATGGCAGGAAGAGACCGCTGAAATTATTGCCGAACTGATGGAAGATGGCAGCAATCCGGATGCGGATTATCCTATCGAACATCATTTCGCGGCAGTGGATTTCGACAGTCTGGAAAAGCTGGCAGTTGATCTGTTCAAGGCCGGATTTGAAGTGGAAGATGCGGAAGAAGTGGAACTGGATGACGGTGCTACTGTGTTCTGTTTCGATGCGACCAAAGAAGGGTCACTGGATGTTGAACGTATCACCACAGAAATCGCGACCCTGCTGCCACTGTGCAAGAAATACCACGTCGATTATGACGGCTGGGGCACTTACTTTGCGGAATAAGTGATATTCAAAGGCGGCTCATGAGCCGCCTTTGTTTTTGGGTTCAGAACCGGCCGGATTGATAATCGGCAATCGCCTGCTCGATTTCTTCCCGGGTATTCATGACAAACGGCCCCCACTGTACGATGGGTTCGGCCAGCGGCTGACCGGATAAAACCAGGAGCTGTTCTCGCGGCTGACCCTGCAGCAAGACGCCGGTGGCCTGCGGATTATTTTCCAGCACAGCCATGCGCCGCGCAGTGACGCGCTGTCCGCCAACCACCGGTTCGCCGGAGACCACATAGACCAAGGCATTATGGCTGGCCGGAATCGGCACAAACAACGGCTGTTCGTTGTTGAGCTGAATATCCAGATACAGCGGATGCGTATCCGGACGTTGCAGCGGCCCGGTAACGTCATGCCACGATCCGGCAATCACTTTCACCTGATGACCTTCAGCGGTCGTGACAACCGGAATTTGTGCTGCTGGCACTTCGGCATAGCTGGGTTTCGCCAGTTTGTTTTTGCCCGGCAGATTGATCCACAGCTGAAAACCATGCATCAGGCCGGCGACCTGCTCCGGTGTTTCCGAATGCAGAATACCTTTACCTGCCGTCATCCACTGCACATCGCCGGGACCGACTACGCCTTCATGGCCGGCATTGTCTTTATGCCGCATCTGGCCTGCCAGCATGTAGGTGACGGTTTCAAAACCGCGGTGCGGATGTTCCGGAAAACCGGCGATATAGTCGTTGGGATCGTCAGAGCGGAATTCATCCAGCATCAGGAAGGGATCAAGACGACGTTGCCATTGATGCGTCAAGACTCGTACCAGATTGACGCCTGCGCCATCACGGGTTGGCTGCCCTTGTACAAGTTGTTCTGTTTTACGACTGAGCTGTGACATACGACCACCTGTTGCTACATTTTGTTTACAACTACAGTATGGTTGTTACTCAGTCGAAAAATAAGTGGATTATTTCCACTTAATCGTTCGATTTTGTGCAGTGAATGCGTGTGCTTAACCCGGCCGGAAGAAAGGGGATACCTGTACACTGACGGCCTGTGCCATGCCATATCCCATCAGAATGAGCAGAATACCCCCCAGCAGCGAGACCATTTCCAGGCTGTAGCCTAACCACGCGTCAGAGGCCCGGTGGCTGAGCAGGCGCAGTGCCAGATGACGCATGCTGTGGCTGAACCAGGCCAGCAGGCAGACGGTACCGGCGGTTCCCAGCGCCATGAGTAATATGGCGGCTATTCCTAAGGTAAACAAACCGAGCGATTTGGCCAGGACCAGAATCAGTAAGGCGCCGGTGCAGGGGCGAATACCCATGGTCAGCATGATCGCCAGCTGACTGCGCCAGTCCTGCGCCTGATTTAATTGCTGCAGATCCGGCGTATGGGTATGCCCACAATCACAAGGGCTGATTTCACGTGTAGCCGGAGCGTGCGTAGCGCGGACGCCAACGGTCAGACTGTGGCGGATAGGATGTAATCGTTGCACCCTGATCGGACTCAGTAGCTGGCGAGATTTTCTCAGTAGCCAGAGGCGGTAAACTGCCCGCAGGGATAGTGCGATACCCAGCAATACGATCAGCCAGAAACTGAATTTATCCAGCTGCTGACCAAATTGCTGTGCGCGGATCTGCGTCCAGCCCAGTAATGCGGTCACCAGTGTCATCAGCAGAATGGCGACCAGCGCCTGCATCAGGGCGGCGCCAAGTGAAAGCCACATCGCCCGTTTTAACTGACTGTTGTGTGTGGCCAGATAGGTGGTGAGTACGGCTTTGCCATGACCCGGTCCGGCGGCATGAAAGACGCCATAGAGAAAGCATAGCCCGAGCAGTAGCAGCTTGGTTTCCAGAGAAGGCGTTAACGCGGCCCGCAGTAACACGGCCATTTGCCGGTGCAGTTGCCCCTGCCATTGCAATATTTGCCAGCTCAGCCACTGCCAGTGCAGTAACGCCAGCGTCAGGATAGTACACAGTGTGAAAAAACCGGCGAGTAACAGCATGAAATGCATGCGATCCGGTTGTGTCTTTTTTATGCCTGACATGTCAGTAACACCTTTTCGGCAAAGAGCGTACCCAGACCTTTCTCACTTTGCTGGGTGATATCCAGTGATGCGGCATAGGCGCTGATATCCTCCGGCGGATTCGGTTTTTCCAGCCGGATAGCGCACAGGTTGGCGGCCTGGTCCGACAGAGTGACAGCGCTCGCTTTATGGTGCAGCATTTCAACGTAATAGGTCGAATCGTAGATGGACAGGTTGAGACTGTTGCCTTTCAGTGACACCGGTTCTTTGAGCGGTAAAACAAAGTGCAATACCAGATGGTAGTCCTGTTTTTCGGTGCGATAGACCGTGGGGTTGCTGAAGGTCAGTTTCTTGCCGTTCAGTTCCAGGTGTGTCAGCCAGTTGTCCACTGCCATGAATTCAATGCTTTGTCTGGCAAAATCCTGAAATTGTTTTTCCAGTGGCTCTTCTTTCAGTTTCATGTCTTCGATGATGTTGGCGGAATAGAAGTCATCGAAATGCCAGATCAAATCCAGCCCGGTGAGCTGCTGCTGCTCATTGATCAGAAAGCGGGTCTGCAGGTCCATCCAGGCATGAGGATGAGCCACCGCCAGCGGGGCGGCGAGGCTCAGTAAAACCAGAAAGCAAAGTCGGTTAATCATTTACTGCTTCAGTGCGGTCAGGATTTGTGCAGTATTGTAACGCATCATGTCCAGATAGGTAGAGGCCGGACCCTTGTTATCGGACAGGGCATCCGAGAACAGCGCCTTGCCGGGCTGTACCCCGGTTTCTTTGCTGATCTGCTGCATAAGGCGTGGGTCAGAAATATTCTCTACAAACAGCGCTTTGATGTTTTCTTTGCGGATCTGCCGGATGATCTTGGCGACATCGCTGGCCGAGGCTTCCGCTTCGGTACTGACGCCTTGCGGCGCGATGGTCGTGATCTGATAGCGGTGGGACAGATAACCGAAGGCATCGTGGCTGGTGATCATCTTGCGTTTTTCTGCCGGAATGGCTGCGAAGGCCTGCAGCAGGGTTTTATCCAGCTGTTCCAGTTGCTGAATATAGCGGCCGGCATTGGCCTGATAATCGGCCTGATGGGCCGGGTCGATCTGGCTTAAGCCATTGGCGATATTACGGACATACTGAATGGTGTTCGGAATGCTGTGCCAGGCGTGCGGATCCTGACTGCCATGCCGATGTTCCGCGGCATCGTGCTGTTCTTCTTCCTCTTCATGATGTGCATCCTCACCGAAAGACAGGGGCTGAATGCCACTGCTGGCGGTGATCACCTTGCCTTTGTAATGGCTGGCAGAGACCAGGCGTTCCATCCAGCCTTCAAAGCCCAGGCCGTTGACGACAAAGAGTTTCGACTTGGTCAGGCGGATGGTGTCCTGCGGGGTGGGCTGATAGACATGGGCATCGCTGTTGTTGGCCACCAGGGTGGTCACCGCCACGTGTTTGCCACCAACCTGCTGCACCAGATCACCCAGAATGGAAAAACTGGCCATGACGGGAATTTTTTCATCCGCCCATGCCGGCGCAATACTGAGTACGCCGCTTATCAGAACGGAAAAAAGAAGAGAGAAAGATCGCATCGGGGAGTCCTTACGCTTGCAGATGGGAACGGCGAATATAACGCCAGAGCAGACCACTCTGGTGTCCGGTGAGCAGCGACAGAAAATAACCGGCGCCCAGGGTCAGGATAATGGCTGGACTGGTTGGCCAGCCCAGGTGATAGGAAATCAGCAATCCGCTCAGACTGCTGAGCATCGCCAGCGCGACAGACAGCAGCAGCAGGTGGCTCAGACGATTGGTCCAGTAACGGGCGGTAATGGCCGGCAGGATCATGATACCGACGGCCATCAGGGTGCCGATGGCGTGGAAACCGGCAATCAGGTTCAGTACCGCCAGCAGTAAAAATGCAATGTGTGCCACCGGCCCCATGCGGCTGACGCTGCCGAGAAAATCCGGATCGAGACATTCCATCACCAGTGGCCGGTAAAGCAATGCCAGCAGTAGCAGGGTCAGCGAGGTCACACTGCCCAACAGCCACAATGCCGCATCGTTCAGCGCCAGCGCCGAGCCGAACAGCACGTGCAGCAGATCGACACTGCTGCCATTGACGGAGATGATCATCACCCCGAGTGCCATCGAAATCAGATAAAACGCGGCCAGGCTGCTGTCTTCGCCGCTTTCGGTCAGGCGGGCGACGAAGCCGGAGAGGATCACCACCAGGCCGCCGGCCAGCAGGCCGCCAAGCGTCATTGCTTCGACCGATAAACCAGCCACCAGATAACCGAGGGCGGCACCGGGTAAAATGGCGTGAGCCATCGCATCCCCGGTCAGGCTCATGCGGCGCAGCATCAGGAAGACACCCACCAGCGGTGCGCTCAGCGAGAGTGCAAGGCAGCCGGCCAGGGCGCGCAACATAAAATCAAATTCGGCAAACGGCTCGATCAGCCAGTGCCAGAAAAAAGCGAACATCAGGCAATATCCTTTTCCGATTGGTGACAGACCGGCGCATGTTCATCGAATGATTCGATCTGATGACGGGCGCGTTGCCAGTTTTCCGGGGTGATCACATCAGCGGTCTGACCGTAGGCGACCAGCTGACGCGCCAGCAGCAGGCTGTGCGGGAAATGATGACGGACCTGCTCGTTATCATGCAGTACCGCCAGAATGGTCCGGCCCTGCTGATGCCAGTGCTGCAACAGTTGTAGCAGATCCTGACAGGTACGGCTGTCAATGGCGTTAAACGGTTCATCCAGCAGGATCAGTTGCGCATTCTGCAGATAGAGACGGGCAAACAGGGTCCGTTGCAACTGACCTCCGGAGAGGGAGGCGATTGGTCGGGCGGCAAATCCCTGCATACCGACGGCTTCCAGCGCATGTTCGATCCGGTGGCGATGTCCTTTGGTCAGACGGCCAAAACTGCCCAGTTCGCGCCACAAGCCCATGCCGACCAGTTCGGTCACGCTGATGGGAAATTGCCGATCGATACGGGATTGTTGCGGCAGATAGGCGATCTGCTCGCGCGCCACATTCAGCTGCAACTGGCCCTGCAGCGGTTTCAGCTTGCCCATGATGCCTTTCAGCAGGGTGGATTTGCCAGCACCGTTCGGGCCGACAATCGCCAGCAGTTGTCCGGCCGGGATATCCAGATTCAGATGATGTACGGCCGGATGACGGTCATAGCCCAATGTCAGGTTGTCAAAGCGCAGCATGATCAGCTCATACTCCAGAACAGCAGCATCCAGAGCGGGAGCAGGACCAGTCCGGCTACCAGAAGGCGTTGCCAGACTGACCAGAACAAACTGTCTGCCGGACGCGGCGCGGATGAGGAATGAGAATGTGACATAACACGGAACCGGAGGTTACAAATTGCTGCGGATGTTATAACATAACACTGTAGTTGAAAAGAGTTATCAATAAGACTTTTTGCTGCCGGGCAGGCCGTGATTCGGTATCCTTAGCAAGTATCAGGTTATTCAGGAGAGTTTGGTTCATGCAGCATGCATCCCCCCATTGTGAGCACAATCAGGCCGGATTAACGACGAATCGCCGGCTGGTGCTGGAGGTTCTGTTGCAGGCCAACCGGGCGGTCAGTGCCTATGACGTACTGCAGTTGCTGCGTGAAAAAGAGGTTCACTGGCAGCCGCCGACGGTGTACCGGGCGTTAAGCTTTCTGGTGGAGGCGGGGATGGTGCATTACATCCAGTCGATCCAGAAGTATATGGTTTGTCACCATCAGCACTGCGGCCATGTTACGCAACTGCTGATCTGTCACCGGTGCGGTCTGGTGCAGGAGGTGCCGATTGCGGCATCGCTGGTGGCGGAACTGGAACAGCAGGCGGCGGCACATCAGTTTGAACTGATCCCGCAGTTTCTGGAACTGCAGGGTATTTGCCAGGCTTGTAAAGAAGCTAGGCAATAACTAATGCACCGGAACGGGTAACAGATAAGCGACCGTCGGCGGCAGGGATGCCACCGCTCGAGCCTACAGGGATGTATTTATGGCGTGTCGGCGTTCTGTTACCGTTCCGGTGAAACTCCCAAAATCACAGATTAAGAGTCCGGTTATCCCGCAGTCGGATGGATGCTGTTATGCTTTAGGTATTTCTTGTCAACGGATTGCCTGATTATGACGCCTTCTTCTGTCATTCCTTTACCCGCATTACTGTCTGAACTGGCGGAAAAACAGTGGCAACGCCTGCTGGAACGTGCCGATGCCGGACAGACGGCATTGTTTCTTGCTCATCAGCCCGATCTGCTACGGCTGTTTGCCTTATCTGATTTTGTTGCCGAATCACTGATTCATTCCCCGGCATTGCTGGCTGAAATTCTGACGGAGCAGAGTTATCTGCAGGCGGAGCGCAGTGCGGCTTATCCGGCGCTGTTGCAGAGCGCGCTGGAACCGGTGGATAGCGAGGATGCTCTGAAGCGGGTACTGCGTCAGTTCCGCCGTCGGCATATGGTGCTGATTGCCTGGCGGGAGCTATTAGGTCTGTCACCGGTGGAAGAGAGTTTCAGACATCTCTCGGTGCTGGCGGAAAGTCTGATCATGGCGGCCTATCACTGGCTGTATGCCAGGATGTGCCGGGATGTCGGGACACCTATCGGCCGGGAAAGCGGTCAGCCCCAGCAGATGCTGATCTTCGGTATGGGCAAGCTGGGTGGCGGTGAGCTGAATTTCTCTTCCGATATCGATCTGATCTTTGCCTATCCGGAGCGCGGCTATACCCAGGGTGGCCGGCGCGAACTGGATAACCAGTCGTTCTTTACCCGTCTCGGTCAGCAACTGATTAATGCTCTGCATCAGCAGACGGTCGATGGTCAGGTCTACCGGGTGGATATGCGTCTGCGGCCGTTCGGCGATTCCGGTCCGCTGGTGGCGAGCTTTGCCGCACTGGAAGATTATTATCAGCAGCATGGCCGGACCTGGGAGCGTTATGCGATGGTGAAAGCCCGGATCATGGGGCCGGAAACGGAAGACAGCCGTTATCTGATGCAGATGCTGCGACCATTTATCTACCGGCGTTATGTGGATTTCGGGGCGATCGATGCGCTGCGGAAACTGAAAGGCATGATCGTAGCGGAAATCCGGCGCAAGGGTCTGAAAAATGATATCAAGCTGGGCGCTGGCGGTATCCGGGATGTGGAGTTCATTGTGCAGGTGCATCAGCTGATCCGGGGTGGCCGCGAGCCTGGATTGCAGGTACGGCACATGCCGGCTGCGTTGCTGGCGTTGCATCAGCATGCTGTCTTCACCGATGAGGAATACCGGACGCTCTTTACCGGTTACCATTATCTGCGCCGGGTGGAAAACATTCTGCAGGAAATCGGCGATCAGCAAACGCAGGTGTTACCGGAAAATGAGCGCGATCGCTGGCGGGTGGCGGTGGCGATGGGCTACAGCGCCTGGGATGAGTTTATCCGCGAGCTGCATCAGGTGCATGCCGGGATCAACAAGCTGTTCCGCGAAGTCATTGGCGAGCAGGAAGAGCTTGAATCTGATGTGCCGGTCTTGTGGCAGGATCTCTGGCACGGTCATTTACCGGCTGAGGATCTGACCCCGTTGCTGCAGCAACAGCAGATACCGGAAGCAGAAAAGCTGGCCGTGGTGCTGGCGGAATTGCGTGATGAGTGTTCGCACCGGCCGGTCGGGCCGCAGGGCCGTGAGGCGTTAGGCCGGTTGATGCCGCGTCTGCTGTGCGAGCTGGTGCAGGATCCGGCACCGACCGAATTGATGAACCGGATCCGTAAAGTCCTGCTGCAGATCGCGACCCGTTCGGCCTATCTGCAGCTGCTGGCGGAAAATCCGGGAGCGCTGAAACAGTTACTGAAACTGTGCGCGGCCACCCCGCTGGTGGCGGAACAGCTGGCGCGCTATCCGGTGCTGCTGGATGAGCTGCTGGACCCGGCGCAGTTGTATAATCCGACCCCGCTGGAACACTACCGGGATGAATTGCGTCAGTATCTGTTGCGGGTGCCGGAAGAGGATGTGGAGCAGCAGATGGAGGCGCTGCGCCAGTTCAAGCAGATCCAGCTGCTGAAGATTGTGGCCGCCGATATTGTCGGGGCGTTACCGCTGATGAAGGTGAGTGATCATCTGACCTGGCTGGCGGAAGCGCTGCTGTCGGAGGTGATCAATCAGGCCTGGAATCAGCTGACGGAACGGCACGGTGTCCCGCCGCTGACGCTGAAGAACGGCGAGAAAAATTTTGCGGTGATTGCGTATGGCAAACTGGGCGGGATTGAACTCGGTTATGGTTCGGATCTGGATGTCGTATTTATCCATGCGCCACAGGATGAGGGCTATACCAACGGGGACAAACCGCTGAGTGTGCGGCAGTTCTATGTACGCCTGGCACAGAAAATCATTCATCTGTGCGAGACCCGCACGACCTCCGGCATTCTGTATGAAATCGATATGGAACTGCGTCCGTCCGGTGCGTCCGGCCTGCTGGTCTCTTCGCTGAATGCGTTTGAACACTATCAACTGCATGATGCCTGGGTGTGGGAACATCAGGCGCTGGTCCGGTCGCGGGCGGTGTATGGTGACGCGGAGCTGCTGGCCGGCTTTGCGCGGGTCCGGGCCGAGGTGCTGAGTCAGCCGCGCGATAGCTACTCGCTGGCCAAATCCGTTGCGGATATGCGCGACAAGATGCGCAAGCATCTGCTGCGGGGAACGGCCGAGCAGTTTGATCTCAAACAGGGTACCGGCGGCATGATCGATATCGAGTTTATCGCGCAGTTTATGGTGCTGGCCTATGCCGCGCAGTATCCGGCATTGTTGACCCACTGGTCGGATAACGTGCGCATCTTTGAGTCTTGCGTGGAGGCCGGATTAATCACGGATGCGGAATCGATTACATTGAAAAAGGCGTATCTGGCTATCCGCGATCGGGCACATCGCTGCACGCTGTCGGGTGTGACCCGCATCATCGATGGTCAGGAACTGCAGGCAGAACGTGCAGCTGTGGTGGCGTTGTGGCAGAAACTGATTGGCTGTCATTTATCCGCGGCAGAGCCATCCGCAGACTAAACAGGATGACGAGGGGGAGCAATTCCCCTTTCTTTTGGGTTTTTCATGTAATCGTTTACATAAATTTTATGATAGCAGTCACGTCATGAATAAAATCTGACAGTCAGTTTCGCGCCAGCTCTCTATGATGATTTCCTCTGCACGAATCAAATCATCATGAGGAATGTCTATGCAACTGGCTCAGTGTCTGGCGCGCCGTGATTGGGAAAATCCGGCAGTAACCTCTTTGAACCGGCTGGCGGCGCATACACCGCAGTCCAGCTGGCGGGATCCCGAGGCGGCCCGGCTGGGGCAGCCGTCAGCGTCGGTCATCAGCCTGAACGGTGACTGGCAGTTCAGCTATTTTGCCGCGCCGGAACAGGTGCCGGAAGCGTGGTTACAGGCCGATTTGCCGGGCAGTCAGCCGATCCCGGTGCCGTCGAACTGGCAGATGCATGGCTATGACATTCCGATCTATACCAACATTAAATATCCGTTTCCCTGCACGCCGCCGTTTGTGCCGGCAGAAAATCCGACCGGCTGTTATTCCACGACGTTTGATGTTTCAGCAGAATGGCTGAGCAGTGGCCAGACCCGCGTTATCTTTGACGGAGTCAATTCGGCGTTCTATCTCTGGTGTAATGGTCACTGGGTGGGGTATTCGCAAGACAGCCGCTTGCCGGCAGAATTTGATTTAACCCCGTATCTGCAGGCAGGAAGTAACCGGCTGGCCGCGCTGGTGCTGCGCTGGTCCGACGGCAATTATCTCGAAGATCAGGATATGTGGCGCATGAGCGGTATTTTCCGTGATGTGTCGCTGTTGCATAAACCGGCGACCCGGCTGGCAAATGTGCTGGCCCGGCCGGAGCTGGATGCCTGTTACCGGGATGCGCAGTTGCATCTGCAGGTGGATGTCAGCGGCGAGTGCGCGACGCATCGGGTGGCAGTCTGGCTGTATGACGGTGACGATGCTGTATTGTGTGAACGCCGGGCGATCGGTACTGGCGCAATCGACGAGAAAGGGGCCTACCACGACCGGGTATTACTGTCGTTGTCAGTAAAAGCGCCGCGCTTATGGTCAGCGGAAAAACCGGATCTGTACCGGCTGGTGGTGGCACTGGAAACCAACGATGGTGCAGTGGTGGAGGCGGAGGCCTGTGATGTTGGTTTCCGCAATGTGGAAATCAGAAATGGGCTGCTGCTGGTCAACGGTAAAGCAGTGCTTATCCGTGGTACCAACCGGCATGAGTTCCATCCGGAGCGCGGACAGGCCGTGCGGCCGGAAGACATGCTGCAGGATGTGCTGCTGATGAAGCGTTATAACTTCAATGCGGTGCGTACCTCGCATTATCCGAACCATCCTTACTGGTATCAGCTTTGTGATCGCCTCGGTTTGTATGTGGTGGATGAGGCCAATATCGAAACGCATGGCATGACGCCGATGAGCCGTCTGTCGGACGATCCACTCTGGGTCGGGGCGTTTACCGAACGGGTGACCCGCATGGTCCAACGCGATTTTAACCATCCGTCGATCATCATCTGGTCACTGGGGAATGAATCCGGCCATGGCGCGGTGCAGGACAGCATGTACAGCTGGATCAAATCACGTGATCCGAGCCGTCCGGTGCAGTATGAGGGCGGTGGAGCGAATACCGCCGCGACCGATATTGTCTGCCCGATGTATGCGCGGGTGGATGAAGATCAGCCGTTCCCGGCGGTGCCGAAATGGGCCATCAAAAAGTGGATCGGCATGCCGGGTGAGGATCGGCCATTGATCCTGTGCGAATACGCGCATGCGATGAACAACAGCCTTGGCGGTTTTGCCCGTTACTGGCAGGCATTCCGCCAGTATCCGCGTCTGCAGGGCGGCTTTATCTGGGATTTTGTCGATCAGGGAATCAGCCGGATCAGTGCCGATGGCCAGCCTTACTGGGCTTATGGCGGGGATTTCGGTGATACGCCGAATGATCGTCAGTTCTGCCTGAACGGGGTATTTTTCCCGGATCGTACGCCACATCCTTCCTTGTATGAAGTACAGAAAGCACAGCAATTCTTCCAGTTCAAACTGCTTTCCACCTCGCCGCTGAAGATTGCAGTGACCAGTGAATATCTGTTCCGTCATTCTGATAACGAACAGCTGTGCTGGCAGATCAAACAGCTGGGTGAGCTGAAAGCCTCTGGCGTACAGACATTATCGGTCGGGCCTGAAGGAACAGCCATTCTGACCCTGAGCGAGCAGTTGCCACCGCTGACAGCCGGTATTGACGCCTGGCTGGATGTCTCGGTGCATATGCTGAACGATACACCGTGGGCCGAAGCCGGTTTTGCGGTAGCCAAAGAGCAGTGGCCGTTACCGGTGGCACTGGCGGCTCCGGCTGTTAAATCCAGCGATGCCGGGCTAACACCGCTGCTGGAAGATAAAGGCGAAAACTGGCAGATCTCGGCCGGTACACAGCGCTGGTGGCTGGATAAAAACTCCGGTCTGCTGACCTCCTGGCAGCATGGCGATCAGGCTTTATTGCTGTCACCATTGCAGGAGCAGTTTGTGCGGGCACCGATTGATAATGATATCGGTGCCAGTGAAGCGGATCATGTCGATCCGAATGCCTATATTGCCCGCTGGCAGGCGGCGGGGCTGAATCAGCTGCAGGATCGTTGTTTCTCTGTACAGGCTTATCAGGGCTCCGATGGGGTGGTCATTCAGGTAGATCGTGGGCATTTCCATGCAGACTGCTTATTGATTTGTTCTCAGTGGCAATATCATTTTACGGCTCAGGGTGAGTTGCAACTGAACGTGACCACGCAGGTGGCCGAAGGTTTGCCATCACTGGCGCGTATCGGCATGGTGCTGCATCTGGCTGAACAGAGTGAACAGGTAAACTGGTTTGGTCGCGGTCCGCATGAGAACTATCCGGATCGTCAGACATCGGCACACATTGGCTCCTGGCAGTTGCCGTTAGCTGAACTGCATACCCCGTATATTTTCCCGTGTGAGAATGGTCTGCGTTGTGACACGCGGGAGCTGCAACTGGGCGGCCTGCAGGTCAGCGGCCAGTTCCATTTCCGGGTCAGTCCATACAGCACACGACAACTGGCAGAGACACGTTATCAGTATCAGTTACAGCCGGAATCGGGGCTTTATCTGCATCTGGATGGCTTCCATATGGGGATCGGCGGCGACGACTCCTGGAGCCCGAGCGTACATGCCGATTATCTGCTGGGGGCCGGTACTTACCGCTATCAGGTGACGCTGAAATATCAGGCATAACCCTAAAACAAAGGCCGCAAAAGCGGCCTTTGTTGTCTCGGCAGGGCAGGATTATTTATTGTTGTCCCAGATGCCCGGTTCGATTTTTGCTTTGATTTCCGGGTATACATTGACATCAAAGGTCGGCACCTTACCGGCCTTACGCTGCATGTTGTAATCTTTGGCCAGCTTGGTTGCGCTGCCGGACAACAGCAGGATGGCAATCAGGTTGGTCACAATCATGAATGCCATCGAGATGTCGGCCAGTGTCCAGACAACCGGCAAATCAGCCACGGCGCCGAACATGACCATGCCCAGGACACACAGACGGAACAGGGCCAGACGGGCTGGGTGGTTATGTTCCAGGAACACCAGGTTGTTTTCGGCGTACGCGTAGTTGGCCACAATGGACGTAAAGGCAAAGAAGAACACCGCAAACGCAATGAAGTAAGTACCTGCGCTACCAATGTGCTCTGACAGAGCGGCTTGCGTGAGTTTGATACCGGTCAGTTCATTACCCGGTACATACTGATTGGACAGCAAGACGATTGCCGCCGTACAGGTACAGATCACGATAGTATCGATAAATACCCCCATCATCTGTACATAACCCTGGGAGGCCGGATGCGGCGGATAAGGGCTGGCGGTAGCTGCGGTGTTGGGCGCGGAACCCATGCCCGCTTCGTTAGAGAACAGACCACGCTTGATGCCGTTCATCATTGCCTGGGCGATGGTATAACCCAGCGCACCGGCGCCAGCCTGCTCCATACCAAATGCGGAATTGATAATGGTCATGAACACATCCGGTAATTTATCCAGATTCATGCCAACAATCACTATCGCCAGAAGCAGATAAGCGGTAGCCATGAATGGCACTACCAGCTCAGAAAAACGCGCGATACTACGCAGGCCGCCGAAAATGACGATACCGCTCAGTATCGCCAGTACCACGCCAGTGATCCAGTTCGGAATGCCAAAGGCGGATTGCATCGCACCGCTGATGGAGTTGGCCTGCACCGAGTTAAAGGCCAGACCGAATGAAATGATCAGGAAGATAGAGAACAGAACCCCCATCCAGCGCTGACCCAAACCTTTTTCCATGTAATAGGCCGGGCCACCACGATAGTTGCCATTATCGTCTTTCACTTTGTAAAGCTGGGCCAGTGTACTTTCCACAAAAGCGGATGCCATCCCGATCATCGCAATCAGCCACATCCAGAAAATAGCGCCCGGACCACCGAGATAAATGGCTACCGCTACACCGGCCAGATTGCCGGTACCGACACGGGCTGCCAACCCGGTACACAGTGCCTGAAAGGACGAGATCCCTGCCGCATCACTGACGGTACTGTGTTTCAGAACGGTGAACATGTGACCGAAATGACGGAATTGAATGAAACCTGTACGGATAGTAAAAAAAATCCCGACGGCCAGAAGCACATAGACGAGCTGACCCCATAGCAGGTCGCTCAGTGCATTAATTAAATTTTCCATAGTGGCTTCCTTGTTGGACATTAAATTATATCGGTATCCGGCGCATGCCTGACGGATCCAATGCATTCTTATGCGTTATTGGTGGTGAATTATATAAAAATTGAGCAGAAGGCATAGCAAAAATACTATTTAAGATCATTTTAGCGGATTTACGGATGGATTTTTGTCCACTTGTCAGAATAACAGTCTGCTACCGGGCCGGATAAAACAGCCCTCGGAAAGAGGGCTGTTATGGCGGAACGCCGGTTAATTACGCATCGTCATGGAGCGCCAGTGGCGCGACAGACTCATCGAATTCCGGTAATGGCTGATGCTTTTTACCCACATAGGTATAGATCACCGGCAAGACGAACAACGTAAAGAAGGTACCGATCGTCAGCCCGGCGACAATCACGATACCGATGCTGAAACGGCTCAGCGCTCCGGCACCGAACGCACCCAGCAAAGGCAGCAGGCCGGCGACCATCGCTGCCGTGGTCATCAGGATCGGGCGCAGACGGATGCGGGCCGCAATTTTGACCGCGTCCATCCGGGCCAGCCCTTTCAGCAACTGTTGCTCCCGGGCAACCTCACAAATCAGGATCCCGTGCTTGCTAATCAGGCCGACCAGCGTGATCAGTCCTACCTGCGTGTAGATGTTCATGGTAGACAATCCCCAGGCCAGCGCGACCAGCGCCCCGCAGATGGCCAGTGGTACGGACACCATGATCACCAGCGGATCGCGCCAGCTTTCAAACTGGGCGGCCAGCACCAGGAAGATCACGCAAAGCGCCAGCAGGAAGGTGAACATCAGGGCACTGCCTTCCTGCACATACTGCCGGGCCGCGCCCATGTAATCGTGCTGATAACCCTGCGGCAGTTCGGAGACCACATTCTGTTCCAGCCACTGGATGGCATCGCCCATTGGCATGGTCGGCACGATCCCGATGGTCGCCGAGTTCAGCTGGTTATAGTGAGGCAGAGCCCGGATCTCGCTTTTCAGCTCAACCGTGACCAGGTTACCGAGCGGGATCGACTGACCGTTGGCAGCTTGCACATAGTACTGTTTCACCGATTCCGGATTGAGGCGGAACTGCCGCTCCACCTGCGGAATCACCTCATAACTGCGGCCATTAAGGGAAACCCGGTTGAGGTTGCCATCGCCCATCATGGCGTTCAGCGTGGCGGCAATATCCTGCATGGTGACGCCATAAGCGCCGGCTTTATCCCGGTTGATGACGATACGCATGGTGGCTGAATCAAAGGTCAGATCCAGCTCGGTATAGACGAACTGGCGGTTGGTTTTCACCTTGTCCAGTGCCGCACTGGCGACCTCGAACAGATTGCGGAACTCGTTCGGTGTGGTGATCACCAGTTGCAGTGGCAGACCACCACCGGCGCCTGGCAGTTCCGGAAACTGGAAGGAACTGATCGCCACGCCGGGAATATTTTGCAGGGCCGCATTCGTCCGCTGCACGATCACCGGTGCTTTCTCGCGCTCACTCCAGGGTTTCAGAATGGCAATCGCCAGCCCCTGGTTACTGTTGGGGATCCCCGCCAGCGCCAGATTGGTTGCCATGGCCGGATCCTTCATCAGCAGGTCGCCGGCCGCCATCATATTGTTCTGGATATAATCGAGATTCGCGGTGTTCGGGGCTTTCGCCATCATCAGATAAGCGCCGCGGTCTTCGGAAGGGGCCAGTTCGGCCGGGATCAGTTTGAACAGCACCGGCATCACGGCAAGCACAATCACCCCGAAGGTGATGATCACCGGACGGCGGGTCATCACCTTGTCCAGCATCCGGCTGTAAGCCGCGGTGAGCCGGTTCAGCGCATTTTCCACCGCACGTTCAAACCGGTTCGGATTGGTGTGCGGTTTCAGCATGGCGGAACACATCATGGGTGACAGGGTCAACGCAATCACGCCGGAGATAAAGACGGCGCCTGCCAGTGTCAGGGCAAACTCCTTGAAGATCGAGCCGGTCACACCACCCATCAGGGCGATCGGGGTATACACCGCCGCCAGCGTAATGGTCATGGTAATGACCGGACTGGCAATTTCGCGGGTACCGATGATGGCGGCCCGGAACGGCGTTTCCCCGGCCTTGATATGCCGATCGACGTTTTCCACCACCACGATCGCATCATCCACCACCAGACCGATCGCCAGCACCATCGCCAGCAGGGTGATGAGGTTGATGGAAAAACCAAACGCCTGCATCAGCATGACCACCCCGATCAACGATAACGGAATGGTCACGATCGGGATCACCACCGCGCGCATGGAACCCAGAAACAGCGCGATCACCACCACCACAATCGCCGCCGCTTCGACGATAGTCTTCAATACCTCGTAGATCGACTCGTTGATGGCCCGGGTAGAGTCATACAGCAGCTTCATGCTCATGGTGTTCGGCAGATTCTGCTCAAAACCCGGCAGCAATTTATTCACGTTCGCGGCGATTTCCAGCGGGTTGGCAGAGGGGGCTGCGTCAACCGCCGCAATCACGGCTTCCTTGCCGTTGGCCAGCGCACGGTATTGATCGTGGCTTTTCTCCAGCGTTACCTTGGCGATATCCCGCACCCGGACGACCGTCCCGTCATGCGAGGCCACGATCAGATCGGCCAGCTGTTCCGTGCTGTTGACCTGGGTATCGGCTTCGGCGTTATACAGCACAAAATAACCGGTGGCCTGACCCGGCGCCGACTGATAGTTATTCGCTTGCAGGACGGACATCACCTGTGAGGCGGACAGGTTGTAGGCGCCCATCTTCAGCGGATCCAGCCAGATGCGCATTGCAAACTGGGTTCCGCCGTAGAGGTTGACCTTTGCCACCCCCTGTACCGTGAACAGCTGTGGTTTGATCACCCGCTCCAGATAATCGGTAATCTGTGACGAGTTCAGCTCCGCACTGGAGAAGGCGATATAGACCACCGACGTGTTACTGCCGGTGGAGGAGGTGATACTTGGATCATCCGCATCTCTCGGCAGTTGTGAACGCACGGAATTGACCTTGGCCAGGACATCCGCCAGCGCCGCATTCGGATCGGTATTGAGCCGCATGTTCACGGTGATGGTCGAACGGCCCAGCTGGCTGCGCGAGGTCATGTAGTCGATATTTTCTGCCTGGGCGATGGCCTGTTCGACCGGCTGGGTAATAAACCCCTGGATCACATCGGCGCTGGCACCGTAATAGTTGGTGGTGACGGTGATGACGGTATTGGTGATTTTCGGATATTCCCGGATCGCCATGCCGCGCAGCGCTTCCAGCCCGAATAACACCATCATCAGACTGATGGTCACGGCCAGCACCGGCCGCCGGATAAAGAGATCGGTAAATCGCATGCTTGGCCTCCGTTACAGTGCGGGCACAGTGGCCGGTTTCGCCAGGGTATTGTCTTCCACGGCGGTCACCTGACTGCCATTGGACAAACGGATCTGACCGGAGGTCACGACCACATCGCCGTCTTTCAAACCACTCAGGACATGGGCCAAATCTTCCTCCCGCTCACCGACGTTGACCACCACCTGACGGGCAATCTTTGCTGGCTGACCTTTGGCGTCTTTACTCTCTTCCACCACATACACGGTCTGGCCGTAGAGCGTAAAGTTGATGGCGGTCTGGGGAACGATGATCTGGGATTTCATGACCGGCAGCCGGACTTTCACCCGGGCATACATCCCGGAGCGCAGCAATCCTGCGGTGTTCGGAATGGCAGCCTGCACCTCGATGACACCGGAAAGCTGTTTGACGGTCGGCTCAATCGCCGTAATGCTGCCTTTGAACGGCTGCTGCGGATAGGCATCCACCAGAATGTCCAGTTGCTGGCCGACGTTGATTTTGGCCAGTTCCGTCTGGGCGATGCTGAAGCGGATCTTCATCACCGAGCTGTCTTCCAGTCGGACAATGCTGTCTCCGGCTTTCAGATACTGCCCGAGAAAGACATTACGCAAACCGGCCTGACCGCTGAACGGGGCCCGGATGGTCATGCGGTCAATGGTGGCCTGCAGGGCATCGATCTGCCCCTGCAATGCCAGATATTCGGCCTGCGCATTGTCCAGTTCTCCTTTGGAGACACCGCCTTTGCCGTACAGGCTGCGCATCCGTTCATAACTGGCCCGGGCAGCCGGCAGTTTCCCCTGGGCACTTTTCAGATTGGCGCGTTCGACATCGGTATTCAGCGACAGCAATAACCGGTCCTTGCGGACGGTTTCTCCCGATTCAAAGGAGATCTTGTCCACGGTACCGGCCACCTGCGCGCTGATATCGACGCCCTGATTCGGTTCAATAAAACCAATCGCTTCCAGCGTTGGCGACCAGTCGCTGCCGCGGACGGTCAGCAAGGTGACCGGGAAAACCGGAGCCGGCTTGCTGGCCATGGCTTTCCCCATCTGGGCAAACTTATAAAAGTTAAAACCAATCACGCTGCCGAATAACAGCAGCGCAATCAGTAACATGATGACCATCCACTTTTTCATTCCGCTCTCCGTTGTTATGTTTTTTTACTGGGGACGGCAGTTACTCTGCCAGAATGGCGCGCCAGCTGGCCTGGATCAGCTGTTCTTCCAGTGCCGCCGTCATGTCAAACGGCGCGACGCGCTGGGTCTGTGAAATACTTAATACGGAACCGAGGCTCAGATAGCCCAACAGACAGGCCGGCATATCGCGGAAAAGACCGCTGTCGATCCCCCGCAGGTAGAAATCCTCTATTGGTTTCCACTGTTCATCGGCCCAGAGCCGGTCCTCTTCGTTATAGAAAGGAGAACGCTCATACAGATCCTTGAAGTGCACCAGGCTCTGCTTTTCTTTCAGTTCGTGATAGGCGTTCAGCCAGAAACGGCGGTACTGTCCGAACGGCGGCTGGACCGGATCGTAATCGAGCATCAGACAGCGCAGCATGTCGGTCAGCGCCCGGCGGTAGATGGTGCGGATCAGCATCTCTTTACCGGGGAAGTGCAGATAAAGCGTACCGGCCGCGATGCCGGCGGCTTTGGCAATCATCTGCATGGAAGTGCCGTGAAAGCCATGCGCAATAAACAACTGTTCGGCCTGCGCCATAATTAATTCGGGTTTTTCCTGTACCATATCCTTTGCACCAATAAAAAATGAATGAACGTTCATTCAATAGGTTCAGTGTAAAGCGTTCCACGACAGGATCAAGCCGGGCAGGGAGAAAGATGCACAAGAAATGTCCGTTTTTTCCGAGGATTGACCAGAGTTGCAGCAACCGGAGATTTTTTTTATTAAAATGCTGGACATGTATTTCATCAGACCTTAATATTCGCCCCGTCTTGAGGACAAGGCGCCCGTAGCTCAGCTGGATAGAGCGTTGGCCTCCGGAGCCAAAGGTCTCAGGTTCGAATCCTGTCGGGCGCGCCAAGCGACTCAGGTTCAACTGGGAAGTTCCAAGATAGCAGTGGTGGCTATAGCTCAGTTGGTAGAGCCCTGGATTGTGATTCCAGTTGTCGTGGGTTCGAGTCCCATTAGCCACCCCAGATTCAAAAGTAAAGATATCCCGATGCGAAGGTGGCGGAATTGGTAGACGCGCTAGCTTCAGGTGTTAGTGCCTTCGGGTGTGAGGGTTCGAGTCCCTCCTTTCGCACCAATCTTTACAAGTAGAATCGACCACTTCGGTGATTAGCGCAGCCCGGTAGCGCATCTGGTTTGGGACCAGAGGGTCAAAGGTTCGAATCCTTTATCACCGACCACATTCTGAAAACCCCGCTTAGGCGGGGTTTTTGCTTTTCTGCGATATACATTCCTCTGCTCAGCCGACATACTTTCCTCTATATTTAGCGATACAACACTGTTACGGACAGGATAGTCGTATGCCTCCATTCCCTTCAGGTCTGAAAGCGCTGTTCTTTGATTTTGACGGTACGCTGGTGAATTCAGAGCCGCTGCATTTTCAGATGTGGCAGCAGGTGTTGGCGGACTATGGGGTCGAATTGACGGTGGAACAGTATAAAGCGCATTACGCCGGGGTGCCGACGGCATTGAATGCCGAAGACATGGTCCGGCGTTTTGCCTTGCCGGTGCCGCATCGTGTCATTTCCGATGCGAAAAAAACACTTACCCGGGAAGTCGTGGCGGGTGCGGGATTTCCGCTCATGCCGGCGGTGCGGGAGATACTGGCGCATCTTTCCGGCTATGATCTGAAGCTGGGGATTGTGACCGGAGCAGCACGACGTAATGTGGACATCACATTAGCGGTACATGCGCTGCATGACTATTTTTCGGTGATTGTTTCCGGCGAGGATATCAGCCGGAACAAACCGGCACCGGATTGCTACCTGCTGGCCATGGAGAAACTAGGCATGGCGCCGGGCGACTGTCTGACCTTTGAAGATACGGAATCCGGTGCCAGAGCGGCCGCTTCGGCGGGGGTGACGTGTCTGGCGGTGCCGACCCCGATGTCGCGTCACCATGATTTTTCGACGGCCAGGGGTGTTTTTACCTCATTGCAGGAAGCCTCGGCTTGGGTGGAGATGACGTTTCTGGTCTGATCGATCGCTTGTCACCGGACCGTAGCAGCGAGCCAATGGCAGTATTTTATGATTATCATATGGTAATAACATGTGCATTGAATGGTAATTGCACACGAATTGATGCCAAATTGAGCAATCAGTCAGAACAGCGCTATCTTTGATTTCACTTTTGGATTGTTGGTGGCATAATGCGCGCATTCGGTGATTAGCGCAGCCCGGTAGCGCATCTGGTTTGGGACCAGAGGGTCAAAGGTTCGAATCCTTTATCACCGACCATCTTCAGAAAACCCCGCTTCGGCGGGGTTTTTGCGTTTTTGCCGTCCGGAAAATTTCATCTGCTTAATGCATTCTTATGGGGCTCCAAGTCGGTGCATTTCAGCTCGGTTAACCCTTCTTTTTGTCATTAATGATCCAAAATGGGATTTATTTGAGTGTTTTTATGCCGGTTTTCTATCTGACGGAATTGGCGCACGACTTGCATCATTATTAACCGAATACCGCACTTGATGATGATGGCGTGTTTGCGCTGACTTCTGTGCCAAAATTTGTAAATGGATGACTAGGGTTCCGGCTTGGTTTACCAAGTGACTGGTCCGAGAGTTATCGACCTTCCTTCCTGAAGGTTACACGGCGGGACAAAAACCCGGGAGACAGCGGCGCACAGCCATGATCTCTCGTATTTGACCAACGTGCTCCCAGGGAGGGAAACATGAAAAAATCTTCATTTAGCTCATCATTCCGCAAATGGCTGTGTGTTGGCCTGTTGCCGGTCTTTCTGTTCGGTTCTGTTCCTGCGTTTGCCAAAGAAAAATTCAAGGTTGCCTGGACGATTTATGCCGGCTGGATGCCCTGGGACTATGCGGCGCAGAGCGGCATTATCAAAAAATGGGCAGACAAATACGATATCGAGATTGATGTGGTGCAGGTGAACGACTATATCGAATCGATCAACCAGTATACCGCGGGCGGCTTTGATGGTTGTGTGATGACCAATATGGATGCCCTGACCATTCCGGCTGCCGGTGGCGTTGATTCCACCGCGCTGATCGTGGGTGATTATTCCAACGGTAATGACGGTATCGTACTGAAAGATAAAGCATCACTGAAAGATATTCAGGGCCAATCAGTGAATCTGGTGGAACTGAGTGTGTCGCATTATCTGCTGGCGCGAGCGTTGGAAACGCAGGGCATGAGCGAGAAAGATGTGACGGTGGTGAATACCTCAGATGCCGATCTGGTTTCTGCTTTTGCTACACCGGATGTCACCGCAACGGTGACCTGGAACCCGCTGTTATCTGAAATCATGAAACAGCCGAATGCGAACAAAGTATTCGATTCCAGTCAGATCCCCGGTGAAATTCTTGATTTGATGGTAGTGAAAACCGACCGGCTGAAAGCGCACCCTGAGTTAGGTAAAGCGCTGACCGGTGCCTGGTATGAAATCATGGGCGTGATGTCCGGTTCTGACGCCAAAGCGACAGAGGCCCGTACTCTGATGGCGAAGGCCGCGGGCACTGATCTGGCGGATTACGATTCGCAGCTGAAAGCGACCTATATGTTCTATAAACCCGCCGATGCGGTGGCATTAACCAATAACCCGCAACTGAAAAACACCATGCAGCAGGTCGCGGAGTTCTCTTATCAACACGGCCTGTTAGGTGAGAGTGCGCCGAATGCCGGTTTTGTCGGGGTGCAGACGCCGGCGGGTGTTTATGGTGATGCGAACAACGTCAAACTGCGTTTTGATCCGACTTATATGCAGATGGCTGCCGACGGCAAGCTGTGAGCCGAGTGGTAAGGAGATAGGCGATGGCCCGACTCATTAATCGACAACCGGATCGCTTAGGTCGCTGGTTACTGGCATTGCTTCCGTTTGTGATCCTGCTGGTGCTGTATCTGATCAATTCAGAAGCGCGGCTGGCGGTGAATCCAAATGACAAATTGTTGCCATCATTTCCGGCGATCTTCGATTCGATTGCCCGAATGGCGTTCGAGCCGAGCCGTCGGACCGGGGAATACCTGCTATGGGCCGATACGTTATCCAGCCTGCGTCTGCTGCTGATGGGCGTGGGAATCAGCGCGGTGCTGGGGCTGAGTGTCGGCTTGCTGAATGGTGGTATTCCGTTGATCCGTATTCCTTTTTCACCGCTGGTTACGACTGTGTCGCTGATCCCGCCGATGGCGATCCTGCCAATTTTGTTCATTGTGTTTGGGCTTGGTGATCTGGCGAAGGTGATGCTGATTGTGATTGGGATCTGCCCGATCCTGATCCGTGATTTACAGCTGAAAACGCTGAGCCTGCCGGAAGAACAACTGATCAAGGCGCAGACATTGGGTGCGACCAGCTGGCAGATCCTGCTGCGGATGATGCTGCCTCAGGTGCTGCCGCGTCTGTTTGAAGCGGTGCGTCTGACGCTGGGCAGTGCCTGGTTGTTCTTGATTGCGGCGGAAGCAATTGCAGCGACCCAAGGTCTGGGTTACCGGATTTTCCTGGTGCGGCGTTACCTCGATATGTCGGTGATCCTGCCGTATGTTTTCTGGATCACGCTGCTGGCGTTTGCGATGGACTGGATTTTAAAAGTGACGGCACGCAAAGCGTTCCCTTGGTATTTCGGTCGTAACGGGGAGGCGCAGGGATGAGTATGCCAATCCTGCAGGCGAAAAACGTCTGGAAAGAGTATGGCGATGTGTGTGTGCTGGAGCGCATCAACGTCTCTATCAATGCCGGTGAATTTGTCACGGTGGTCGGTGCGTCCGGTTGTGGCAAAAGCACCTTTCTGAAACTGGTGCTGGGGACGGAAAGCGTGTCGCGCGGCGAACTATTGCTGGATGGCCAGCCGATCCCGCAGGAACCGGATGAACATCGTGGCATCGTGTTCCAGAAATATTCGGTATTTCCGCATTTAACGGCGCTTGGCAATGTGCTGCTGGCTGATGAATTCGCGCAGTCGAAGTGGCTGGGCAAGTTATTCGGTGCCGCGAAAAAACAGGCGGAAGAGCGCGCAGTGGCGATGCTGGAGCGGGTGGGGTTAGGCCATGCGTTGCAGCGTTACCCGAGTGAACTGTCGGGTGGTATGCAACAGCGTCTGGCGATTGCGCAGGCTCTGATGAAAAAGCCCCGCATTCTGCTGCTGGACGAACCGTTCGGTGCACTCGATCCGGGTATTCGCGCTGATATGCATCAGTTGATCCGTGAATTGTGGTTACAGCAGGGGTTAACCATTTTCATGGTTACGCATGATTTGAAAGAAGGGTTCGCGCTGGGCAGCCGGTTGTGGGTGTTTGATAAATCACGGCATGACCCGCAGTCACCACAACGCTATGGCGCGCAAATAACCTATGACATTCCTTTACAGGGTGGAAGGCTGAAGTCCGAAGATGCGGTGCGCTTTTCACCAGAAAATAAAACGGAGTAATACCATGGCAGAATTATTGTATGAAGATGCGCTGCCTGGCGGCAGTCACTGGTCGATGGTGATGCCGGCAGGATCACTGCTGAAAATCACCGATGTGGAAGGCGGCGCGAATGTGGGCATGCTGTTTTACAACCCGCGCAACCTGCTGGAGCGCTACAACGCGCCGGATACGCTGAAATGTCAGCACACCTTTAAGCTCACCACCGGGCATTGTCTCTATTCCGATATGGGCCGCATTTTTTGTTCGGTTATTCAGGATGATACCGGCTGGATCGACACCGTGGCCGGCACTACCAATAAAGCCAAAGTGGCAGCATGCTGGGGTGATCGCGACTATCAGCATGATCGCAATCTGTGGAAACAGAATGGTTACGACAGCTTTCTGGTGGAAGTGGCGAAATATGGCCTGGGCGCGCGCGATCTGGCGGCGAACCTGAACCTGTTCAGCAAAGTGTTTACCGATGCAGAAGGCAATCTGCAGTTTGCTGCAAATCATTCCAAAGCAGGCGACACCATTACGCTGCGCTTTGAAATGGAAACCCTGGTGGTGTTCAACACCTGTCCGCATCCGATGAACCCGGCTGCCGAATATCCACGCAAACCAGTTCAATATGGTGTGTATAAGGCCGATCCGGTGGCGGCGGATGATATTTGCCGGATTTCCCGTCCGGAAAACGGGCGTGGTTTTGAAAATACCCGCCGTTATGTTTGCTGTGCCGGTCACTAAGGAGCGATTTATGATCAAGGAAAGTTTGTTAAAACCGGCTGATGTGGCCTATCAGGAAACCGTACTGGCGGGTGATTACTGGATGAAGGTGGTGAAAGCCGGCCAGACCATCCGCATTGTCGATTCGGAAGGTAATCAGGCGGCGGATACCTTGTTCTACTCAGCGGCAAACCCAGCCGAGCGTTACAGCGCGGTGGATACCATCCGTGAGCAGGGCAACGTTTATCTGACAACCGGTACAACGCTGATGACCAACGAAGGCAACCCGATGCTGGAAATCGTGGCGGATACCTGTGGTCGTCATGACACGCTGGGTGGTGCCTGTGCCACCGAGAGTAATCAGGTGCGTTACGATTTGGGCAAAAAACACATGCATGCCTGCCGTGACAGCTGGTTGCTGGCGGTGACGGAAAACCCGGAATTCGGCATGAGCAAACGCGATATCACCCATAACATCAACTTCTTCATGAACGTGCCCATTACCGCTGACGGTGGTTTGAGCTTTGCCGATGGCATCAGCGCACCGGGCAAATATGTTGAGCTGAAAGCACGGATGGATGTGATTGTACTGATATCGAACTGCCCACAGCTGAACAACCCGTGTAATGCCTATAACCCGACACCGGTTGACGTGCTGGTCTGGAACTAAGCAACCAATTTGAGAGATATGAGCGCAAGGACGACCTTGAGCCGCTCCCTGATTTCTTGCGGGACGACCCGAAGTCTGACGGAAGAACCCTTCCGGCAGCATTGAACAGAGTTAAACTTATGTTCAGTAAAGTATTGATTGCCAACCGTGGCGCGATTGCCTGCCGAATTATCCGCACCCTGAAAAGCATGGGTGTCACCTCTGTGGCGGTGTATAGCGAAGCCGATGCTGACAGCCGTCATGTATTAGATGCTGACGAAGCCTGGTCACTTGGTGAAGGCGCTGCCGCACAAACCTATCTCGATCAGAACAAACTCATTGCCATTGCCAGACAAACCGGCGCTCAGGCCATTCATCCTGGCTATGGCTTTTTAAGCGAGAACCCTGATTTTGCCCGTCGTTGTGTCGACGAAGGGCTGGTGTTTTTAGGTCCGACACCGGAGCAGATGGTGGCGTTTGGTCTGAAACACGAAGCGCGCGCACTGGCGGAAGCGGCGAATGTACCGCTGTTACCGGGCACCGGCTTACTGGCTTCTTTAGAGGAAGCGTTGGAAAAAGCAGACGTGATTGGTTATCCGGTGATGCTGAAAAGTACCGCTGGGGGCGGTGGTATTGGTATGCAACGCTGTTTCTCTGCGGAAGAATTGCGTGCCGCGTATGCCTCGGTAAAACGGCTGTCGGAAAACAACTTCAGCAACGGCGGCATGTTCCTTGAGAAATTTATTGAGAATGCCCGCCATATCGAAGTGCAGATGTTTGGTGACGGTCAGGGCAAGGTGATTGCGATTGGTGAACGTGATTGCTCTGCGCAGCGTCGTAACCAGAAAGTGATTGAGGAATGCCCGGCGCCGAATCTATCCGATGAAGTGCGTCAGGCATTACAAGCCACCGCGGTGCAACTGGGGCAGCAGGTGAGCTACCGCAGTGCCGGTACCGTGGAATACGTGTATGACGACCTCAGCGGCCAGTTCTATTTTCTGGAAGTAAACACCCGCCTGCAGGTGGAACATGGTGTCACCGAGCAGGTGTATGGTGTGGATCTTGTACGCTGGATGATCGAGCTGGGTGCCGGTGAACTGGCACCGCTGGAAAGTCTGAACCAAATACTGACACCGAAAGGCCATGCGATTCAGGTGCGTTTGTATGCAGAAGACCCGGCAAAAAATTTCCGCCCAAGTGCTGGTTTAATCAGTGCGGTGCAGTTCCCGGAACAAGATCGCAAATCGTGCCGTATCGACCACTGGCTCGATGCGGGATTAGAAGTTCCACCGTTTTTTGACCCGATGTTGGCAAAACTCATCGCATGGTCGGGCTCGCGTGAGCAAACCATCACAACGCTGCTAACCATGCTGCATGACAGCACTGTGTATGGCATTGAAACCAATAAAGAATACCTCTGTGCATTGCTGAATAGTGAAGTCGTGCAACAGGGCAAAGTGCTGACCCGTACTCTGAATGAGTTCAGTTACGATCCATCCACAATTGATGTCTTGTCGGGTGGTACGCAAACCACGATTCAGGATTTCCCGGGTCGTGTCGGCTACTGGGATATCGGTGTGCCGCCGTCTGGCCCAATGGACAACTGGTCATTCCGTCTCGGTAACCGTCTGCTGAATAACGATGCGGAAGCCGCAGGTTTGGAAATCACCCTGTCTGGCCCGACACTGAAATTTAATACGGCGCGTCAGATCGTTCTGGCGGGTGCAACGCTGGATGCCAAGCTCGATGGCGAAGCGCTGCCGATGTGGCAAGTCGTTACCGTGCCTGCGGGCGCGACATTACAACTGGGTAAAGTGGCGACTGCGGGCGCTCGCAGCTATCTGCTGCTGGCGGGTGGCCTTGATTGCCCGCATTATCTCGGCAGCCGTTCAACCTTCACGCTGGGTCAGTTTGGTGGTCATGTTGGCCGCTCGATTCAGGCGGGCGATGTACTGCATCTGCCAACGCCACCGGCTGTCGTCGCTGAAGGTTCAATTCCAACTGAATTGCAGCCTGCGATCACCAATACGTGGGAACTGCGCGTGATTTATGGTCCGCACGGTGCACCGGATTTCTTTACTGACCAAGATATCGACACTTTCTTCGCGACCGATTATGAAGTGCATTACAACTCCAGCCGGACTGGCGTGCGCTTGATTGGGCCGAAGCCTGAGTGGGCGCGTGCAGATGGTGGGGAAGCTGGCTTGCATCCATCCAACCTGCATGACAATGCCTATGCGATTGGTACAGTCGATTTTACCGGTGATATGCCGGTGATTTTAGGGCCGGATGGTCCGAGTCTTGGTGGCTTTGTTTGCCCAGCGACGATTGTGAAATCGGATCTGTGGAAAATGGGTCAGCTGAAAGCCGGTGATAAAGTTCGCTTTATTCCGATCTCCATTGCTGATGCGGAAGTATTGGATCGTGCGCAGCTCGCCGAGCTGGAGAGCCTTACGGCGAAACCTGTTTCCGTTGCTATTGCGCCACCAACCACACCGGTCCTGAAAACGCTGCCAGCAGAAAAATATGGCGAAAAAGTCGTGTATCGCCCAAGTGGTGATGACTATCTGCTGGTGGAATACGGTGCTCAGGTGCTCGATATTCGTCTGCGTTTCCGCGCACATGCGCTGATGCTGTGGGTGCAGGAAGCGGCAATTGAAGGCGTTTTAGAACTGACACCGGGCATCCGTTCATTGCAGATCCATTATGACAATCTGCAATTACCGCTGACCCGTTTGCTGGAACTGCTGGAACAGGCAGAAAGCGAATTGACTGATATTGAACAGATCACGGTGCCTGCGCGGATCGTCCATCTGCCATTGTCATGGGATGACGAAGCAACGCGTCTGGCAATTCGTAAGTACGACGAACTGGTCCGTAAAGATGCGCCATGGTGCCCGTCGAACATCGAGTTCATTCGTCGCATCAACGGTCTTGATTCCATTGAACAAGTCAAAGAGATCGTCTTTAACGCCAACTATCTGGTGATGGGCTTGGGCGATGTGTATCTCGGTGCGCCAGTCGCAACGCCCCTGGATCCGCGTCATCGTTTGGTGACGACGAAATATAACCCTGCACGTACCTGGACACCGGAAAATGCGGTTGGTATCGGCGGCGCTTATCTGTGCGTATATGGTATGGAAGGCCCGGGCGGCTATCAGTTTGTCGGCCGTACGCTGCAGATGTGGAACCGTTATCGTCAGACCGCTGAATTCAGTCAGCCTTGGTTATTGCGTTTCTTTGACCAGATCAAATTCTATGAAGTGGATGCCGATGAATTGCTGCGCATTCGCCGTGAATTCCCGCGTGGCCGTTACCCAATCAAGATCGAAGAGATCCAATTCTCGCTCGCTGATTACAACAAGCTGGTGAGTGAACATGCTGACGAAATCTGCGAGGCGAAAGAACGTCAGCAAACCGCGTTTGAAGCAGAACGTCAGCGCTGGATCGAAACCGGACAAGCGAATTTCTCTGCCGATGGCGACATGATGATCGAAACCGGTGAGGAAGAAGAATTACCGGATCATCATAAAGCCGTCGAAAGTCTGGTTTCCGGCAACGTCTGGCAGGTGCTGGTCGAAGAAGGCCAAACCATTAAAGCCGGTCAGCCATTGTTGATCATCGAATCGATGAAGATGGAGATTGAGGTGCTGGCGCCACAGGATGGCAAGATCATCGCGATCAACCGCGAAGCCGGTCAGCAAGTGCGTGCCGGACAACGCTTACTGGTACTGGAGGATTTATGATGACAACCATGACAATCAGTGCCATTCATGCGGCCTATCGCAGCGGGGAACTGACCCCGCAACAACTACTGTCGGATTGTCTGCAGCAGGCGCAGCAGGATCAACGTCATGTCTGGATCTCGTTGCTTTCTGCTGAGCAGCTGAATAACTACCTGAAAGGGCTGGAAGGGCATTCGCCGGACGATCTGCCACTGTTCGGTATCCCGTTTGCCATCAAGGACAACATCGATCTGGCGGATTTGCCTACTACTGCCGCGTGTCCGGATTACAGTTATCAGCCGCCAGCCTCGGCTTTTGTGGTGCAGCAACTGATTGCCGCCGGTGCCATTCCGCTGGGTAAAACCAATCTGGATCAGTTCGCCACCGGGCTGGTCGGGGTACGCAGCCCGTATGGGGCGTGTCAGAACAGTCTTGATCCTGCCTATATCTCCGGTGGTTCCAGCTCCGGTTCGGCGGTGGCGGTCGCTACCGGTCAGGTCTGTTTTGCACTGGGCACCGATACCGCCGGTTCCGGACGGGTGCCGGCCGCGTTTAATAATATTCTTGGCTTAAAAGGCACCAAAGGCCGCATCAGTTGTACGGGGGTGGTGCCGGCCTGCAAGAGTCTGGATTGCGTCACGATCTTTGCTCAAACGGCCGCTGATCTGGCCGCCGTGTGGCCGATCGCCGCGCAGTTCGATCCGCAGGATCCGTTTGCGCGGGAAGCATTACCGGCAAAAGCTATTCCGGCCGCATTCCGTTTTGGTGTGCCGGCGAAAGAACAGCTGAAATTCTTCGGCGATGACGCAGCGGAAGTCCTGTTCTGGCAATCCGTCCAAACGCTGGAAGCGCTGGGGGGCACGGCTGTGACCGTCAATCTGGAGCCGTTTCTGCAAGCCGCGCGTCTGCTGTATGAAGGCCCATGGGTTGCCGAACGTCTGGCCGCCATCAAGGATTTTTTCCGTGCGGATCCTGGCCGTTGTTTACCGGTGATTCAGACGATTGTCGGTGGCGCCGAGTCGCGCAGTGCCGTGGATGCCTATGAAGCACTGTATGAACTGCAGCGCCTGAAACGGATTGCCGATGCGGAACTGGCGAAGGTGGATCTGATTGTGACCCCGACCACCGGCACGATTTATAAGATCGAAGCGGTATTGGATGATCAGATCCGGCTCAATAGCAATCTCGGTTATTACACTAATTTTATGAATTTGCTGGATTACAGTGCGATTGCCTTACCATCGGGTTTCCGTGCGGGGGGTGAGAAACAGGATCTGCCGTTTGGTATTACTCTGTTTGCGCGGGCCTTTCAGGATGAGGTGTTGCTGGCATTGGGTGACCAGTGGCAGCGACAACTGACATTACCGCTGGGGGCTAGTCATCAGCCATTGCCTGTCAATACGCCCGAGGTGGTCATGCCGCAGGCAAACACGATTGATGTTGTGGTGTGTGGTGCCCATCTTTCCGGTTTGCCGCTGAACGGACAGCTCACGGAACGGCGAGCGGTCTTGGTACAGACCACGACGACAGCTAAAGCCTATCGCATGTATGCACTGGCTGGTGGCCCGCCGTATCGTCCGGGTCTGATCCGTGATGAACAGGCCGGGCAGACGATTGCGGTGGAAGTGTGGCGTGTACCGGCAGATCATTTCGGGTCGTTTGTCGCCGGTATTCCGGCACCTTTGGGTATTGGCAAGGTACAGCTGGCGGATGGCGACTGGGTATCCGGGTTTATCTGTGAACCTTACGGCATCACCGGGGCAGAAGAAATCACGGCCCTCGGTGGCTGGCGGCATTATCTGAACCGGAACACCAGCCCCGGGATCTGCAGTGTGGCGACGGAGGCCGGCACGAGCGCCACGCCATGATGACTGCTGGCGAGGGTGACCAGACCGGTGATGACATCGGAGGCTTCATTTACAAGCTTGGGCTCGAAGCCATGCGCCCGGCAGAGGTTGAGGGCGGCATTCACGGTCAGGGTATTCAGCGCCGCTGAGCCGTATACCCCGACATCAAGATAACGAAATGCTCGGCACCATGATTGGCCGCTGGGCAGAAAACGGCGAAGTACCGAACGATATGGGCTTACTTGGCGAAATGGTGAAGAACATCTGTTTCAATAATGCCAAAACCTATTTTCGTCTGCCGGGCAGGTTTTATTCGCCGGCTTGCTGACGTTTGATACAGCGCCGCAACTGACAAAACAGGACTAATTCATGAATCATCGCTGGATCATATTATGGGGCGCGGCCTTGGGCGCCAGTGCCGTTACCGCCGGTGCCTTTGGTGCGCACGGCCTGAAAAACCTGCTGCCACCGGCTTCGCTGGAAGCCTGGGAAATTGCGGTACGCTATCAGCTGATCCACGCCATGACGCTGCTGATCCTGTTCGCACTGGCGCAATTGCTGGACAGCCGGCTGATCCCCCGGGCGGCGCAACTGATGACGGTCGGCACCCTCTGCTTCAGTGGCAGTCTCTATCTGCTGGCCCTGACCGGCAATAAATGGTTGGGCCCCGTTACACCGCTGGGCGGTTCCCTGCTGATCGCCGGCTGGCTGACGCTGTTTTATGCCGGTTTAAAAACAAAAACGGGCGCCGTTTAAACTATACTCACAGTATGAGGGGCGGTATCGGTCACGGAACGGAGGCGCTGATGAAATCACTAGAACTGCGTAACTACAACAAGGCTCTGCAGGCAGCTACCGACTATTTCGAAGGCGATATGGAAACCGCCGAACTGTGGCTGAAAGAACCGGCCGGTTCACTCGGTGGCAAATGCCCGGTTGAAATGCTGTCGACAGAAGAGGGACTACATACCGTGCTGGATGTGATCAGCCGTATGGACGACAACTCATTTCAGTGAGTGGAGCTAAACTGATTTTCCCTGCTTCATCTTAATAAAAAGCCCTGCCGGCCCGGAAACTGGCAGGGCTTTGTTGTTGCGGCCTATTTGAATTGAGCCAGTTGCCGGTCGTGATAACGGCTCAGCGTCAGTAGCGCCGTGACCGCGCCAATCAGGGCATAAAACATATCCGACTGTGTATCCCACTCATAACCCTGCGTGCCAAGAAAGGCTTCCGCCCCTTCGCCGGTGGCAATCGCCACGCCCCATTCCAGTAATTCATACACGGCACTGATCGCCAGACAGGTACAGACGCAGAAAAAATGCTGCCAGCGCCGGCCGCGGATGATCTGCTTGCGGATCACTAGCTCGCGGGCAACCAGTGCCGGCACAAAGCCCTGCGCCAGATGGCCGAGCTTATCGTAATTATTGCGGGTGGCGCCGAACCACTCCTTGAACCAGTCAAACAGAGGTACCTCGGCGTAAGTGTAATGACCACCCACCATCAGGATGATGGCGTGCAGCAGGATCAGCTGATACAGCAAGGGCGTCAGCGGAAAGGAATGGCGGGTTTTCGCCAGCACCACCAGCGCAATCAGCGCCGGAAACACCTCCAGAAACCAGGTAAACAGATCTTTCGGCTCAATCACCGACCAGAGCAGCACCGCAAAGAAAATCACCAGCCACAAATTCCGCATCATGACGGCAGCCTCATCAGAACAGGCGGATACTGTCAGTATAATGACTCCGGCCGGATTTGATTGAGTAAGTGGTTATTTCTCTTCACCAAAGTGAAAGAATCTATTTAAATATCTATTAAAGTATCTATTAGTCTATATATGACCCGGGTTGTGAATACGCGAGATAATTTTATTAAAATCAAAGATATACAGATTATAGAGCCTCTTGGTCAGGGCGAAATTATCGTAAGTATCTATTTATCTGCAAAACAATCTTCCATCATTTCTGAGAACCGTCAGTGCCCACCCAACCCGATTTAAGCGACGCCTTCCGGGCGATTGCAGAGCAGATGCAGGCCCATCTGCGCGGGGAGATCACCCAGAAAATCATGCGAATGGCCTGATTTAAGCCGCGACTTCCCATGCGCCGTGTTCATCAGTGCAAAGATTCATTTCACGGGTCATAACAGCTTCGGCTTCTGCGTTGGCTATTGCTTTCAGGAAGAAGCTGATTTTGCTATCCGAGTTGATGTATTCACAATAAAGATCACGGATAACCGCATCTTCCGACCGTGATGGTTTGCTTTCGTCTTTTTCCCATCGGGCTATCGTTTGTTCAGATAAACCCATTTGTTCACCGATCGCTTTTTGCGACAGGTTCATTGCTTTACGCAAATAGCGCAGCTCTTCACCTGTCAGAGGCCGTTGCAAATTAATAACGTTTTTAGCAATGGCGATTTCCAGCGCTGCACGATTGTTGATGCTGACACATTCACCATATTCTTCATCGTTAATGATCGTAAACCCGTTTAACAGGTAGACGTTACTTAATCCACATTCTTTGTATTGATACTTTTTCATATGATACCCCCTGTATTACAGGTTTTCCCCTCAGTGGGGTATTTTCACTGTCATTACGAAGGCATGCGGATCTGATTCAACCCGCCGTAATGCAACCGTTACGTCGATTACTGTGCCTGCTGACCACCCTGTAATGTTTAATTTCCAGTCTCCCCGAGGGGTTTGACTGGTATTTTCGCTAACGTAACTGCTGGGACTCAACAGCACATTTCTTATTTGTGATTCTGTAATGCCGCGTTCGTTCATTCGGTCTATGGCGTGACGGGTCATGAAAAATCGCGAATCATCATTACTCAGTATTTCTTTAATGATCTGTCTTGCAGCTTTATTACTTAGAGGAAACTCTGTAAAAGTCGAAATATGCATTTCTTTCGCCTTATGGAAATTTGTTCTGAGAATGCTAATCCGATCATGTCGTGGCCTCTTCGAAACAAAATTCAAATACCTCTCAAGTATATGGCATAAGTATCAACCTATCAACTTGATAGGTTCTATTCTGTCGCCGGCGGCGTCCCCAGCCGTTCGATCAGAAAATCGACCAGCAGTTTCACTTTCGGCGACAGATGGCGGTTATGCGGATACACCGCCCAGATACCGTCGTCCGGCAGGCGGAACTCCTCCAGCAGACTGACCAGCAATCCCTTGTTCAGCTCTTCCTGCACGTAATAATCGGGAAGCTGCACAATGCCTAAGCCCTTCAGCGCGGCATCCTTGGCGATCAGACCGGAATTGCAGCTCCACGACGCGCCGGTGCGGATATTGCGCAGCCGGCCATTCTCGATAAAACGCCAGTGATCCAGGATCGCGTTCAGGCAGCGGTGTTTCGCCAGATCGGCCAGCGTCAGCGGCGTGCCATGCGCCGCGAGATACGCCGGCGAGGCACACACATACTGGGTGCGGGACACCAGCTTGCGGCACATCATGGTGGAAGAGTCGAGCGTCCCCAGACGGATGGCCAGATCATAGCCTTCCTCCACCAGATCGACGGTACGGTTGGTCAGGTTCAGTTCCAGATCAATCTTTGGATAGCGCAGCAGAAAATCATTCACCAGCGGCGCGACAAAATACTCGCCGTAATAGACCGGCGCCGTCATGCGCAGCTTGCCGATCTGCTTACCTTCCATCTCGATCACGGCACGCTCCGCTTCCAGCAGTTCGTCCATCACCTTGCGCGCATAGTGGTAATAAACCTCGCCCACTTCCGTCAGCCGGATCTGGCGGGTCGTGCGGTACAGCAGCTTGGCCCCGAGCCGGTTTTCCAGCTGATTCACATGCCGGCTGATATGCGCCACCGAAACATCCATCCGTTTGGCCGCCGCGGTGAAACTCTCGGTTTCAACCACATACACAAACTCAAATACGCCATCCCTGATCGACATTATTACACCACAGTAAAAAGCATTTGCCGGATTGACTCATTATCACCGGTAAAGAACTGAATACAATGGTCTTAACCTGATTGTGAGAGAGCAGGTTAGAGAGCGATTACAGCACATCCTGACTGTAATCGTTCTTTCTCGTCCTGAAACAGCATTCTGTTTACCCCCTAATCCGAATCAGACTTAGGAATAAGCCATGACTATGATCAAAACCCGCGCTGCGGTCGCCTGGGAAGCCGGCAAACCCCTGTCAATTGAAGAAGTGGATCTGATGCCGCCACAAAAAGGTGAAGTGCTGGTCCGTATCGTGGCCACCGGTGTCTGTCATACCGACGCCTACACCCTGTCCGGTGCCGATCCGGAAGGCGTATTCCCGGCCATTCTCGGCCATGAAGGAGCCGGTATTGTCGAAGCGGTCGGCGAGGGTGTCACCAGCGTCGCGGTCGGCGATCACGTGATCCCGCTGTACACTCCGGAATGCGGTCAGTGCAAATTCTGTAAATCCGGCAAAACCAACCTGTGTCAGGCCATTCGCGCCACGCAGGGCAAAGGCCTGATGCCGGACGGTACCACCCGTTTCTTCAAAGACGGCAAGCCGATCTTCCACTACATGGGCACCTCGACCTTCGCCGAACACACCGTCGTGCCGGAAATCGCGCTGGCGAAAATCAGTAAAGACGCGCCGCTGGAAAAGGTCTGCCTGCTGGGCTGCGGCGTCACCACCGGCATGGGTGCGGTACAAAACACCGCCAAAGTACAACCGGGCGACACCGTCGCGGTGTTCGGTCTGGGCGGCATCGGGCTGTCTGTCATCATCGGTGCGGTGATGGCCAAAGCCAGCCGCATCATCGCGATCGACATCAACGAAGACAAATTTGATATCGCGAAGAAACTGGGTGCGACCGATGTGGTCAACCCGAAGAACTTCGACAAGCCAATCCAGGACGTGATTGTGGAAATGACCGATGGCGGTGTCGACTTCTCGTTTGAATGTATCGGCAACGTCAAGGTAATGCGTTCCGCGCTGGAATGCTGCCACAAAGGCTGGGGCGAATCGGTGATCATCGGTGTCGCGGCGGCAGGGCAGGAGATCTCCACCCGTCCGTTCCAGCTGGTCACCGGCCGGGTCTGGAAAGGCAGCGCCTTCGGTGGCGTCAAAGGCCGCTCACAACTGCCGGGGATCGTCGAGCGCTACCTGAACGGCGAGTTCGAGCTGGATACCTTCATCACCCACACCATGGGGCTGGACGACATCAACCAGGCGTTCGATCTGATGCACGAAGGCAAATCCATCCGCACTGTGATTCGGTTTGATAAATAAGGAGCGTTGATGAGCGCGCTGACATTAGTACAGGAACAGAAATGTTTTGGCGGACGACAAGTCCGCTTTAAACATGCCTCCGCCGTGCTGAGCTGTGACATGCAGTTCTCGGTGTTCCTGCCACCGCAAGCGGCTGAAGGAAAAGTCCCGGCGCTGTACTGGCTCTCCGGCTTGACCTGCAGCGATGAAAACTTTGCCACCAAAGCCGGCGCACAGCGCGTGGCGGCGGAACTCGGCATCGCGCTGATCATCCCCGATACCAGCCCTCGCGGCGAAGCGGTTGCGGATGACGCGGCGTATGATCTGGGGCAGGGCGCCGGTTTTTATGTCAACGCCACGCAGGTGCCGTGGGCCACGCATTACCGGATGTACGACTACATCCTGACCGAACTGCCAACCCTACTGGAAGCGCAACTGCCGTTATCGGACAAACGTGCGATCAGCGGCCACTCGATGGGTGGCCACGGCGCACTGGTGCTGGCGCTGCGCAATCCGGCGCGGTTTACCTCGGTGTCGGCCTTTGCGCCGATTGCCAATCCGGTAAATTGTCCGTGGGGGCAGAAAGCCTTTACCGCCTATCTGGGGGAAGACCGGACGCGGTGGGAAGAGTTCGATGCCAGCCTGCTGCTGGCCCGCCGGGGCAGTCCGCTGCCGCTGCTGGTGGATCAGGGCGACGCCGACAACTTTCTGGCCGAACAGCTGAAACCGCAGACCCTGTATACCGCCGGCATGCAGGCAAGCGCCAACCTGCTGCTGCGCATGCAGCCGGGTTACGACCACAGCTACTACTTCATCGCCAGCTTCATCGAAGAACACCTGCGCTTTCACGCCGGTTATCTGCAGGATTAACAGGAAGGGCTTCAGTAAGAAGCCCTTTTTTAACTCAGATTCCCATTTTCCGCCAGCACATCGCCCCCCGACCCAAAAGCAAAAATATCCATCGCCAGCGTACCGAGCGCGACATCCTTATGCAGACGCCGCACCTCGGTGTTATCCGCCGCACCCAGTGCCACAAACAGCGGCAGCAGATGCTCATCGGTCGGATGGGCCCGGCGGGCATGCGGTGCCAGCCTGCGGTAATCATTCAGCGCGTCGATATCATGTGTCTCAATCTTGTCGATCACCCAGTCACGGAACTGATCGACATACGGATCACCGGCCTGCGGTAACTCTTCCGGGCTATCCCAGTGCAGCTCACCCAGATTATGGGTAAAACTGCCGGACGCCAGGATCAGCACACCTTCCTCGCTCAAACCGCGCAGCAGTTGCCCCAGCGCAAACTGCAGCTTCGGCGGCACCGACGGATTCAGCGACAACTGCACCACCGGCACATTCGCCTCCGGATAAAGATACCGCAGCGGCACCCAGGCACCATGATCCAGCCCGCGCTCTGCGTCCAGCCGCGCATCAAGCCCCACCTTTTGCAGCAGCGCCTGCACCTGCTCAGCCAGTGCCGGTGAACCGGGGGCCGGATACTGCAGCGCATACAGTGCCCGCGGGAAACCACCGAAGTCATGAATGGTTTTCGGTGACGTACCGCTGGTCAGCGTCGGCTGCTGCGTCAGCCAGTGCGCCGAAATCACCAGAACAGCCTTTGGCTTCGGCAACTGTTGTCCGATCCGGGTCAATACCGGCCCGGTGGTGCCCGGCTCCAGCGCCAGCATCGGCGAACCGTGCGAAATAAAGAGAGTAGGTAAGCGGCTCATGGCTGTCTCCTGCGTCATACCACTAACAATGCTGACAGCTTATGCCTTTCTCTGTTGCTGAAATACTATCTAATTGGCAAATGACTGTTGCTGATTTTGCAAAATAACTGATTTGATGTCAGTCGCCGGTACTGGCTCGAATTGAGATTCCGGGATAATCCCGAGGTTCGCCTGATCCTCTCCTGCGTAGTAGTCAGCATCTGTGTGCATGATTTATAATCAAACGAAGAGACCTTTTTAGGTATAGACTATGAAAAAACAATCATTTCAAGAAAAACAAGCGTTTGCAGCAAAAAGTCGTGCGCGGAACTATGCTGCCAGCCTTCGCCTCGAAGGTCTGAAGCCGGCTTCTTCTGAACTATCCATGACAAAAGAAAGCATTCTCAATAAGTATCGATCTCAAGTGTCACAATGAGTAGAGACAAGTACGGCATCGGCCAGGATTCATACTGTTATCCAAATTCAGACATCCTTATCAATTCTCTGAATATTCATGATGAGACTTTACTCGAAGATGCTGAACGAGAGATTTCATCATTGTGTGCCAATCAAATTGAATTTGCTCTTCCCCCTTATGATCTGAACTATTTTTGCGCGATCCACAAAGCTCTTTTCGGTGATTTATATCCATGGGCAGGAGAATTACGTCAAATAGACATTTCAAAAGGCAACACTCGATTTTGTTCATGTCAGCGCATTGAAATTGAAGCTCAAAAGCTGTTTTCAACCATTGATTATGGCAATACGTTAGTTGAACTCAGTCGTGATGATTTAGTTATTACTATTGCGGAACTTTATGCTGATCTGAATGTGGTTCATCCATTCCGTGAAGGTAATGGTAGAGCACAACGTATTCTATTTGAACACATGATCATCAACTGTGGTTTTGAGATTGATTGGTCAATTATTGAACCTAGGGAATGGCTAGAGGCCAATATTAAAGGATACTACTGTGATTATTCTTTGATGCGTTCTATCTTTGAAAAGTGTATTGGTTCAGCGTTTTGACAGAACAAAATATGAGTGACTTACAAAAATATATTTCCAAACGAAAACAAGCTGATGCCGGATTTGCTGAAAATTATGATGAAGGCTATGCCGTTTTCAAATTTGGCGCACTCCTTAAAGAAGCGCGCATAGATGCGGGTCTTACTCAGGATGATTTGGCCCATAAGCTGAATACGCAAAAAAGTGCCATTTCACGTATTGAAAATCATTCGGATGATGTAAAACTCTCCACACTTGAACGCTTTGCTTCCGCTCTTGGCAAAAAACTTGAGATCCGTCTGGTTTAATCATTTGTTTCTGCGCATGGCATTCATGTGCAGAAATAACCCCCCACCCCCCCCATTCTGTCAATTTCTGTAAAACTGCTTTACAGAAATAGCGTTTTTTGAGCCAAATCTCATCCTTGATGTGATCGGCGTCATAGATTACCCTGTACTTCAATTGAATGCAGGGATCGCACGTCACATTTTGGAAGGAATCATTCCGCTCCTGCCTCCCGCATTAAAATTTTTCAGTGTCGCAAAGCCGGCAGCTGAAAAAAACGATTTAAATCAAACAACTGGAAGAAATATCAGCGCAGTGGCTGCTGTAAGCCATTGGCGGTAGCCATATCTGATGCCGGGTGAGCCTGCCGGCAGCACAGAAAGGCACAATCAATAACCAGTTCATCATCTGTACAAAAAACATCCATTCGAATCAAAAACAACAAAAAATCACGCAGGATATATGAACAAAAAACTGCTTCTTTCCATGCTGGCAACCACCCTGTTGCTGAGTGGTTGCACCATCATTCCGGGGACTCACCTGTCCGTCAGTGGTAAAAATCAGATTGTTGATAAAGACGACTCAGCCACCGACATCGACAAACTGGTGGATGTCTACCCGATGACCCCCCGCCTGATCGAAAAATTACGTCCTGCTGCCCCGCAAGCCCGCGTCAATCCGGCACTGGAAACCGCCGTGCAAGGCTATGAATACCGCGTCGGCGTCGGTGATGTGCTGAATATCACCGTGTGGGATCACCCCGAGTTAACCATTCCGGCCGGTTCCTACCGCAGTGCCAGCGATGCCGGTAACTGGGTACACAGCGACGGCAAAATCTTCTACCCCTATATCGGCCGGGTCAAAGTCACCGGCAAAACCGTCACCGAAATCCGTGATGACGTCGCCAATCGTCTGGCGGAATATGTCGAAAGCCCGCAGGTCGATGTCAGCGTTGCCGCCTTCCGCTCGCAGAAAGTCTATGTTACCGGCGAAGTCGGCAAACAGGGCGAACTGGCGATCACCAACGTACCGCTCACTTTGCTGGATGCCATCAATCAGGCCGGCGGGCTCTCTGCCGATGCCGACTGGCGCAACGTGGTGCTGACCCGCAAGGGCAAGGAAAGCACGCTGTCGCTGCAGGATCTGATGCAATACGGCGATCTCAGCCAGAACAACCTGCTGGCACCCGGCGACATCATCCATGTGCCGCGTAACGACGCGCTGAAGGTGTTTGTCATGGGCGAAGTGGCCAAACAGAGCACCCTGAAGATGGATCGTACCGGCATGACGCTGACCGAAGCGCTGGGGCAGGCTGGTGGTATGGATCAGCTGGTCTCTGATGCGACCGGCGTGTTCGTGATCCGCGCCAACCACGATAAAGCCGCGAAAAACAGCAAATTAGCCAGCATCTATCAGCTGAACGTCAAAGATGCGACCGCGCTGGTGCTGGGCACCGAATTTCAGCTGCAGCCATATGATGTGGTCTATGTCACCGCCGCACCAATTTCCCGCTGGAACCGCGTGATTGCCCAGCTGGTGCCGACCATCAGTGGCTTCAATGACTTAAGCGAAGGCGCTCTCCGGATCAAGAACTGGCCATAATCATGATGCGTTTTGATTCCGTACTGATTGTCTGTGTCGGCAATATCTGCCGTTCACCCACCGCCGAACGCCTGCTGCAGCAGGCGTTGCCGCATAAAACCATTTCCTCTGCCGGCATTGCCGCTCTGGCAGGGCAGAGCGCCGATGCGACCGCAGAAGCCATCGCCCGGCAGCACGGCGTGGCGCTTGACGGGCATATCGCGCAGCAGCTCACCCGCACGCTCTGCCAGCAGCATGACCTTATTCTGGTCATGGAACAAAAGCATATTGACGCTGTCACGCGCCTTGCGCCGGAAGTCCGCGGTAAAACCATGCTCTACGGGCACTGGCTGAAACGCGATATCCCCGATCCTTACCGGCAGAGTCGTGAAGCATTTGAATTTACATACGATCTGATAGCCGAGGCTACGCAGGCCTGGGCACAACGTCTGAACAAATAAACAGGGAACAGAATGGCTACAACAACCCCCCCGCAGCCGCAGAACCGTAACACGGCCGAGGTCATCGATCTGGGTCGTCTGCTGGGCCTGCTGCTGGATAACAAATGGCTGATCACCGGCATCACCGGTTTCTTCGCACTGGCCGGCGTGATCTATGCGCTGTGTGCCACTCCAATCTATCAGGCCGATGCGTTGGTGCAGGTAGAACAGAAAAAAGGCGGCGTGCCCGGTCTGTCGGAAGTCAGCGATATGCTGGGCAGTGGCAGCGACTCTGAAGCCGCTACCGAAATCGAACTGATCAAGTCCCGTATGATCATCGGTCAGACGGTCGATGAGCTGAATCTGGATGTGCAGATCGCGCCTGATTTTCCGTATGGCGCCGGCAAAGGGCTGGCGGCACGTCTGGGCTGGCAGGCCGGCACACTGCGGGTGGGCCGTTTTCAGGTACCAGCCGCCTATGAAGGGCAGACTTTTGCACTGCAACTGCAGGATAACGGCGCTTATCAGTTAAGCCTCGATGGCACCGACCTACTGCAGGGCAAGGCCGGGGAACTGGCACAGAGCAAGGATGGCATCAGCCTGCTGGTGTCCGATCTGAAAGGCGAGGCCGGTCAGCGCTTTACCCTGACCAAACTGCCGGCGTTACAGGTCATTAATGATCTGCAACAAGACCTGCTGGTCAGCGAGAAAGGCAAGAAAACCGGCATGCTGGCCATGAGCCTGAACGGCGATGATCGCGACGCGATCCGTACCGTGCTGGAAAGTGTCGCCCGCAACTATGTGCTGAAAAACATCGAACGTAATGCTGCGGAAGCGGAAAAGAGCCTGCAGTTCCTGCAATCCCATCTGCCGGATGTCCGCAGTTCGCTGGAAGCGTCCGAGCAGAAGCTGAACAGCTACCGCCAGAAGAACGAATCGGTCGATCTCAACCTCGAAGCGAAAGCAGCGCTGGATACCATGGTAGCGCTGGAAACCCAGCTGAACGAGCTGACCTTTAAAGAATCCGACATTGCCCAGCAGTTCACCAAATCGCACCCGGCCTATATCTCGCTGCTGGAAAAACGCCACACGCTGCTGAAAGAAAAAGAACGTATCAACCAGCAGGTACAGAAACTGCCGAAAGTGCAGCAGGACGTGTTACGCCTGACGCGTGACGTGCAGGTCGGTCAGGAGATCTATCTGCAACTGCTGAACAAGGTGCAGGAGCTGAACATCCTCAAGGCCGGCACCGTCGGTAACGTGCGTATCATCGATCATGCCGCGGTAAAAATTCAGCCGGTGAAACCGAAAAAATCGCTGCTGGTGGTGATCGCCACCCTGCTTGGCGGCATGCTGTCAGTGGCACTGGTGCTGATCCGCGCCGCGTTTAACCGGGGGGTGGAAGGGCCGGACGAGCTGGAAAAACTGGGCGTCAACGTCTATGCCTCGGTGCCGTTATCGGCCTGGCAGGCAGAGCAGACCAAAAAGCAGCAGAAAGGTAAAAAACTGACCCTGCTGGCACAGCATAACCCGGCCGATCTCTCCATTGAGGCGCTGCGTAACCTGCGCACCAGCCTGCATTTCGCGATGATGGAGGCCCGCAACAACGTGCTGATGATCACCGGCCCGAGCCCAGCCATCGGTAAAACCTTTATCACCGGCAACCTGGCCTCGGTGATCGCCCATGGCGGGCAGAAAGTGCTGCTGATCGATGCCGATATGCGCAAAGGCCATCTGCACCACTACTCCGGCACGACCGGTAAAACCGGGCTCTCCGATTACCTCTGCGGCCAGCAAGAGCTGCAGCAGATCATCGTCTCCGGCGAACAGCCGGGGCTGGATTTTATCGCCCGTGGTCAGGTGCCGCCGAACCCGAGCGAGCTGCTGATGCACCCGCGCTTTGCCGCGCTGCTGGAATGGGCCAGCCAGCACTACGATCTGGTGCTGGTGGATACGCCGCCACTGCTGGCCGTCACCGATGCCGCGATTGTCGGCCGTCTGGCGGGCACCACCCTGCTGGTGGCCCGTTTTGGCGTCACTGCCGCGAAAGAAATTGAAATCACCCAACGCCGGCTGGAACAAAACGGCATTGAGGTGAAAGGCGCGATCCTGAACGCGATGGAAAAACGCGCAGCCGGCTATTACGGCGGCAGTTACGGTTATTACCAATACAGCTATCAGAGCGCAAAAAACTAAAAACAATAAGGGATTAAGTTATGACAAATGCAACGAACACACGAGCCATGTTGGAAACTGGTAAGTTCAAGCTCTCGCAAAACCGTGAGCAAGCGGATTGCGTAGCCATGACCGATACAGATGCAGAAATTTTTGTTTATTGTGCAGAAGAGGATGAAGAACGCCTGCATAAAGTATTGCAGGCGAATGGCATCAGTTATCAGCTGAATAACTATGACATCCGCGCACAGCGCCGGAGAATTATTTGTCATTACAAAAACTGGACCATGGAACCACAGGCCAAAAAGTTTTTAATTAAAATGACGGAAAAAGGTGCCTGGGTTGAGCCGTTGATCAGCTATCTGGACCGCCGCCTGGGGTTAACCGAAGTCGATTTGCTGCATAGTGGCTATTTCTTGCATCAAAAAGCATTTTCTATTCTGACGCACCGCAAAAACCGTATTCTCAAGCGAATGCTGGATCTGCTGTTCGTTTTTATGCTCTCTCTGGTGGCAATTCCTGTTGGCCTGATAACCGCATTGCTTATCAAGCTGGAATCACCGGGTCCGGTATTTTTCCGCCAGCAGCGTACCGGTCTGTATAACCGTGAATTTGATGTTATCAAATTTCGTTCCATGCGTTCTGATGCGGAAAAGCACGGCGCGCAGTGGGCCAGCAAGAATGACAGCCGGGTAACTAAAGTGGGTAAATTTATCCGTAAAACCCGTATTGACGAGCTACCTCAGCTAATCAATGTGCTGAAAGGCGAAATGTCGATGGTGGGGCCACGCCCGGAACGGGAGGTATTCATTGATGAGCTGGAAAAAACGATTCCTTATTACCGTTTCCGCCATGCAGTGAAACCCGGCATTACCGGCCTGGCTCAGGTGAAATATGCCTATGGTGCTTCGATAGAAGATGCGGTGTGGAAGCACAAATATGATATTTATTATATCAAACACCAGAGTTTCAGAATGGATGTGAAGATTCTGGGGCTGACGGTGAAGACAGTATTGTTTGGGATGGGTAGATAAAAATATAACTTTAATTGTCATGTTTTTATTAAAGTCCGAAAAAACATCAAGCAGCCATTTTATAAATATTAATAAAGATTAATACATAAATAATGTCAAATAATACAAATAACAAGAGAATAGTTAAAAACGCATTGTTTCTATATTTCAGAATGCTGCTGACATTAGGTGTTACACTTTATACATCAAGGGTGGTGATTAATGCATTGGGTGTTGAAGATTATGGCCTTTATAACGTAGTTGGAGGCGTGGTGACACTGTTCTCATTTCTTAGTGGCGCCATGTCATCTGCTACACAAAGGTTCTTTTCTTTTGAAATTGGCAGGAACGATGTTCCTGGCTTACATAACGTATTCAAGATGAGCTTCAATATATATGTGCTCATTGTAGTTGTTGTCATTATTTTTTCTGAAACGCTTGGATTATGGTTTTTGAACAGTCAGCTGGCCATTTCACCGGAAAGGATTGATGCTGCAAATTGGGTATATCAATGTGCCATCTTTTCTTTTTGCTGCACAATTATGGGTGTGCCATATAATGCCTGTATTATTGCATATGAAAAAATGAGAGCATTTGCCTACATCAGTATCGTGGATGTATTTTTGAAGCTTGGTATTGTTTTCTTACTGGAAATGGACTGGGACGACAGGTTAGAAATTTATGCGATATTGACTGCATTAGTAAGCTTTATCATATGGTGTTGCTACTACTTATATGCTCGCAGAAATTTTGCAGTGTCCAGATACCAGCTTTTCTGGAACACGGAAATGTTCAAAACTTTGTTCAGCTATACAGGCTGGAATCTGTTCGGTAATCTTGCTGCAGTTATGTCTAATCAAGGCGTGAACATTCTTCTGAATATTTTCTTTGGCTCGACGGTCAATGCAGCTAGGGCTATTGCATTTCAGGTCAATAGTGCAATCGTAGGTTTTGTCAGTAGTCTGCAGATGTCGATTAACCCCCAAATAATAAAATCCTATGCTGCAAACGATCATAAATATATGCAGCAATTAGTGTTTGCGGGAGCGAGGTATTCTTTCTTTCTGCTCTATTTGATATCAATACCAATTTTGCTTCAGACAGACTTTATTTTGAAGATCTGGTTGAAAACTATCCCTGATTATTCCGTTTCTTTTTGTCGGTTAGTAGTGATAGATGCTTTAATCATGACCATGTCTGGTACTTTAATGACGGCTTTTCAGGCAACGGGAAGGATAAAAATATATCAAGTCGTTGTCGGTGTGGTTATATTGTGTAATCTACCTATATCGTACTTTTTTTTAAGTGTCGGATTTGATGCAAATATTACTTTTTTGGTAAGTATATTTATATCTTTGTTGGCTTTTATATTGCGTGTCCTACTATTGAGTAGATTGCTATCAAACATAGTGGTGAATTTTTATTCTTTGATTGCGAAAGTGTTTTCCTTTCTTATTTTTTCGCTTTCTATATCTTTGCTGATGCCTGAACTTAATAAAAGTAAAATGTTGAATTTTTTGTTTTCAAGTGCTTTGTATTGGTTTGTGGCTTTTATGTTTATATGGTTAGTGGGAATAACAAGTGAAGAAAGAAAATTCATAAAGTCAAAATTGATAACCATTTTCTAACCTCTGAGTAAATATCGAATCTGGTGGGAACTATGAGTTGTAGCAGAATGATCGAGTCTGTAGTAAATAACGGATTATGTATTGGTTGTGGTTTGTGTGTTACACAGTGCTCGAGTAACGCCATTAAAATGAAAGTTAATAAAAATGGTTTTTACGTGGCTAGTGTAGATAATCGTTGCACTTGTGGTGGAAAGTGCATATCAGTCTGTCCTTTCAATCCTGAACCATCAGCATCGCTTAGAACTGAACATGAGATTTCAGCTATATTTTTGAATGAGGCTCCAAACTTCAATAAAAAAATTGGACGCTACATTAGTACTTATGCTGGATATTCAATAAAGAATAGATTGTCATCATCATCAGGTGGTATTGCGACATATATATTATCGGAGTTATTGGCTAGAGGTGAGATTCAACATGTAATCTCGGTTAAAGGTTCTGATACACACTATGAGTATGCAATTAGCAACAATATTGAAGAACTACAAACCACCGCAAAGACCAAATATTATCCAGTTACACTGAATTCTGTCTTTGATAAGTTGCAAGAATTGGACGGAAACGTGGCGATAGTCGGTGTTGCATGCTTTATCAAGGCAATCCGTTTGGCACAAGCTAATGATCTAAAACTAAAACAAAAAATAAAATTTTTGGTCGGTATCATATGTGGTGGGATCAAGAGTTCCTTTTTTGCTGAATATTTGGCTAGTAAAGTGGGTGTTGATGTCGATGAATATAGCGAACCGGAATTTAGGATAAAAGATATAAACAGTACTGCCAGTGATTACTCTTTTGGCTGTTTGGATAAATTCAAAAACCAGAAAACCATAAAAATGAGAACAGTAGGTGATATGTGGGGAACTGGATTATTCAAAGCAAATGCCTGCGATTATTGTGATGATGTGACAGCTGAGTTGGCTGATGTTTCTTTGGGTGATGCTTGGCTCGAACCATTCTCGAATGATGGAAGAGGCACAAATGTTATAGTGACACGCTCGTTATTAGCCGAAAAAATAATACAAGATGGTATTGAAAAAGATGACTTGAATATTGAAAAATTGTCAGAGGATCGTTTTATCGTATCTCAGCAAGGTAGTTTTAATCATCGTCATGATGGCTTGGGCTTCAGAATCGAGCGTAGCAAAAAAAAAGGCATTCCGATCCCACCAAAACGTTTTACTGATATTAAAATATCTCCTTTAATTAAAATCATCCAGATTATGCGGATGAGAACACGTTATAAAAGCCTCGAAGTATGGGGGGAAACTAGGAATGCAGTCTCATTCGATAATAAAATGGAAAGAGATTTGTATTGGCTGAAGGCAGTGACAAAAATAAATCATTATCATCGGGCTGTTATTAAAAGAATTAGAAAGGCTTTTATCAAATGAAAATTGGCATTTTAACACAACCTCTCCACAATAATTATGGTGGCTTGTTACAGGCATATGCCTTGCAGAAGTTTTTGAAAAACCAAGGGCACGATGCCCTGACGGTTGATTTTACGTACAATGGAAAACCACGTTTATGGGGACTGAAAGGAATTGTTATAAACATGATACGCAAGTATCTGTTGCGCAGACCCATCGCTAGTATTCTCCCATTAAGTGATCAGCAGAAACGTGTGATTGCACAACATACGAATCGCTTCAGAGCTGAGCATATCCGCACGACCCAGCCAATCACCTGTCTGGACGAATTTGATTTTGTCAAACAGTATCAATTTGATGCTTTTGTTATTGGTAGTGATCAGGTATGGCGGCCCGCCTATTCGCCTGGAATGCCTGCCTTTTTTCTCGAATTTCTGGGTGATGACAAAACTACCCTTCGTATCGCATATGCTGCTTCATTCGGTATCGATCATTGCGCTGAATTCAGTGAGAATGATCAGGTGCGATATGGCACCTTGTTGAAAAAATTCCATGCAGTCAGTGTACGTGAAGACTCGGCGGTCAAACTTTGCCGGGATCATTTTGGCGTAACAGCTACGCATGTGATTGACCCAACCTTACTGCTGGACAAAGAAGACTATTGTGCACTGATCGAATCGGACAAGATTCCTGCGTCTGCGGGTAACATGATGGTTTATGTACTCGACAAGGCTCCAGAAAAGCAGTTGATTATTGAGCAGGTGGCAAGAGTTCGTGGTTTGAAAACCTATACTGTAATGCCTGATGAGGTTGATGGTGTTTACCCTCCGGTTACTCAATGGTTGCGTGGCTTCATGGATGCTGCGTATGTGGTAACAGATTCGTTCCATGGAGTGGCATTCTCGATAATTTTCAACAAACCATTTATTGCTATTGGTAATCACGATCGCGGGTTAGCTCGCTTTACGTCAATACTTAAGAAATTTGGCTTAGAAAATCGACTGGTCTTTTCAATGGAAGATCTGACTCTTGATAAAATTAACGAAAACATCGATTTTTCAACTATCAATAAAATCAAAAAATCTGAACAAGTGTTTGCTGCACACTTTCTGCATCAAGCATTATTAGGAAAATAAAAAATGCCTAAAGTGTCCGTTATTGTGCCTGTTTATAATGCCGAGAAATATGTTGAACGTGCTATCGTCAGTTTAATGGAGCAAACGTTAGATGATGTAGAGTTTATTATTATTGACGATGGTTCAAAAGATAATTCTCTTGTCATTATTCAACAGGTGATGGAACGTTACCCAGACCGGAAAGATCAAGTTATATTAATATCCAGAGAGAACCGAGGAGTTGCTGCAACACGCGCTCAAGGGATGGAGTTAGCCAAAGGAGAATATACCATTCATCTCGATAGCGATGACTGGGTTGAACTTGGTTGGCTGGAGTCTATGTATAATGTTGCTAAGAAAGATAATGCTGATGTTGTTATCTGTGATTATTCGTTGGTTTATAAAAACAATTGTCAATTAATCAAGCAACCTCCTGCCTCTACCGGGTTGGATTGTATTAAGCAATTACTGGTATGTAATCTACATGGTTCAACCTGGAATAAGCTAATTAGTAGAAAGCTTTGTCTTGATAATAAAATAAATGTGCTTGATGATATAAATTATTTGGAAGATTTTTATTACATAATGAATGTCTTTTATTTTGCCTCAAAAATTTCATATGTAAGTATGCCTTTTCTTAATTATAATCAAGAAAACTATAACTCCATAACTAAAGTAATAGATAAAGACAAAGTAAAACATATCGTTAATGCTATTAGGTATATTGAAAATTTCTTGATTAATAAAGGCTTGTTAGATGTTCTTAATTATGAGATTAATATATTCAAGTTAATGCAAAAAACATGGATTATATATAACAACCCGAAGGAATCCTTCGAGTTGTTCAGTGAATCTAATAAATATATATGGGGGAGTAGTTTAACGACTTATGCAAAAATAGCGTTATGCCTCGACTCAAAAAAAATGTATAAAACATCCTTTGTTTTTGTGAAATTTATTTTGTTATTAAAGTATTTTTCTCGAATTTTGCGGAGTAGATATGTTAATTCCTAAGAAAATTCATTATTGCTGGTTTGGTGGTAATGAATTACCAGAAATTGCCATAAAATGCATTGAAAGTTGGAGAAAATATTGTTCAGATTACGAGCTTATTAGATGGGATGAAACTAATTCTGATCTTGAGTCATGTCGTTTTGTGAAGGAAGCGCATGAAGCAAAAAAATGGGCATTTGTATCAGATTATGTACGTCTACAGGTTATAGAAAAGCATGGTGGTATATATTTAGATATTGATGTTGAGCTCTTAAAAGGGCTGGATGAATTCTTGAAATTCGATGGTTTTATGGGGTTCGAAAAAGATAGTATTTGGCGGGTAAACACAGGGCTGGGTTTTGGTGCAAAGCCTAATCATCCTGTTTTACGAAAACTTATGGAATCTTATGAAAATACAAAATTCATTATGGATAATGGAGATTTTGATATGATGCCTTGTCCACATAGAGATACTAAAGTTCTAGTTTCGTTAGGTTTAGCTCAGAATGGAATGGAGCAAAATATTAATGGAATTATGGTTTTCCCCTCGGATTATTTTTGCCCAGCCTCCCTTGTTGGTGAAGCCGAAATAACATCTAATACTGTATCGATACATCACTTTAATGCTAGTTGGCAGTCTGGACGCTTTAAGAGAAGTATTGCCAGAAAAAAAAGAATTATAAAAATATTTGGGGGGTGGATAGGTGGTGCAATTGACATGCTTTTTATCTTGAATGATGAAATTAAAGAATGCGGGATACAGGTAACAGCAAAAAAAATAAAGAAAAAGATATTGTCATTTAATGTGAAAAATAAAATATCTTGAGCCATATATGATTCCGTACAAAAAAAACACTTCTTGTTTACCAGTAGAATTTTGGTTGGGTGTGTCATTCGTTTTCTCTGTATTATTCGTAATATTAAGTTGTTATTGGTCGAAAAACGTGAACTACATAAATGATACACTTGAATACAAATATAACTTCGATTCAATACATGTTGATATATATCCCTATGGTGTTGAATTTTTAACATCTCTTTTTATGTATATCGTAAGTGTATTTGGAGGAGACTTTTCTGATTTTATTCTGTTTTCATATTTGATGTGGCTTCCTATTGTTTTTCTATGTGTTAACGCAGCTGGGAAAAACATAACCTATTTTTTTGTTTCTATATTTTTACTTTCTACATTTTTTTATCTTAATGCGTCGTATCTTATTCGGCAATATTACGCAGCATCATTTTTTGTTTTGTATATTTTTTTGTCAAATAGGAAAAAAATATCTTATGTTTTTCTATTTGCTTCTTTATTTTCTCATTTATCATCAATTATCTGGATTTTAACATCATCTGCTTTTGCTGTTAAACTTTGCAAATCAAGATTTGTTATTTTTGCTTTTGCTTTCTTCTCATTTTTTTCACTCACCGGCATTAGTATTTATGGTTTTTTTGTTGAAGCTTTAATGCATGTTGAGGTGATTTTCAATCTCCCAGTTTTAACTAGGAAAATAATGTTTTATACAGGGGGTGAGGCAGAGTTAGCTTCAAGTGTAAATGTGAGGTTCACTGTTTTTTCAATATTAATATTTATAATGTCAGCTTTCCTAATGCATAGTAAATGTACTTTGTCTCTGTTAGATGAAAAAATATGTTCACTAATAATGTATCAATCATTGTTTATAATTGTTTTTAATGAAAACATAGTGTTGGCTAATAGGGTGGGGTTTTTTGTTTTCTTTTTTTCTATACCATGCTTTTTGATTTTAATTGGTTATTATTTAAGGCGTCAACTTCATGACATATAGTACGTATGTTATTTCTCTCTCAAATGAATTGGTTAGACAAAAATCAATTTTAACTCAATTCAATAAATTGAATTCTATTTTTGAGTTTGAGTATGCTGTAGATTTTAGATTTGTTGATATTAATAAGGTGGATGATTTTTATATAAAAAGTACATGTTCTAGTCTCAATAGGAATCTCACAAAAGGAGAGATTGGGTGCTCTTTAAGCCACATTAATGTATACAAAAAGCTTCTGGAATCAAATGAGACTTGGGCTTGGATTGTTGAAGACGACGCCCTATTAGAACGTGTAGATATAAAAATTCTTGATGAACTAATTCAGTGTAGTGAAAAACAGGGTAATGATGTCGTTATTCTTGGTTATTCTAAGCTAGCAAGTGATGAAGAGAAGATTTTTTATTTAAAAGAACCGTTAAAGGCTAAATCAATGCTTGAGTGTGGTGCCATTTTAGGACGCCCATGGAAAAACTGGACTTGTGGAACAGTTTCTTATCTTATTAATAAAAATGGTGCAAAAAAAATATTAGACAGATTTGAATCTGTTTGTAATAAAGTTGAGACTGTTGCGGATGACTGGAATTTTTTCGAAAAACATTGTTCAGTGAATATACTTCATTGTCGCCCTTTGCTTGTTTTTGAAAACTTTAATGCTTATAAAAGCTCCTTAGAGGATGAAAGAGCTGTTATCGCAAAAAAATCCATAAAGTGGTTAGATTCAATAAGAGTTATTCGTGGCTTTATGAGAAAAGCGATTATGGATATTAAATAATTAGAATTCCTGTTTTTGCAACAGGGTTGTATGTAGATAAAACGTAAAACATTGTTATTTAAACTGATACTGAGTAGAGACTGAAAAGGTATTAATAATATTGCTTTGTTTTACTGTAAATATTTTTTTGCTTAATAAGGCTCTGCTAGGAGATATAAAAATTGGCTTTATTAATTTTTTAAAAATCATGGTATTGCATTCTTCGTAAATCCAAATGATAAGTTTATTTTTTATGAATTAATTTGAGTTGTTTAAGCTCTTTCTTTATTTTTAGTGGTATGGGTGATAAAGTGGAATTATATGTTTTTTTTACAGTGTTAATTGCTGGGTAAGTAATGAAGATTTTATTTGTTATCACGGGTTTGAGTGTCGGTGGTGCTGAAAGTTTAGTAATATCTCTTGCAGACTCGTTGGCTGAAAGAGGCCATTCTATATGTATATGCTACTTAACAGGCGAAGCCTTATTATTACCGAAAAACAAGAGTATAAAAGTTGTTGGATTAGGCATGAAAAATATCTTTGGTATTTTTGGTGCTTACTGTAAATTCTTTTCATTACTCCGAAATTTTAAGCCGGATATCGTACATGGTCATATGTTTCATGCGAATATTCTGGTTCGTCTTGCTCGATTGAGTGTCAACATTCCCCGCCTTATTTGTACTGCTCATAGTTCAGATGAAGGCGGCAGATTGAGAATGTTAGCCTACCGCGTAACAGATTGCCTGACTGATATATCTACAAATGTAAGTGAAGAGGCTGTAGATGCTTTTATAAAAAAAAGAGCAGTCAAATCAGGTAGAATGATCAGCATTCATAATGGGATATCAACACAAAAATTTAAATTTAATGAATGTGAGAGAGCCAGAATAAAAAAAGAGCTGAATGTTGAAAATAAACAAATGATTCTGGCTGTTGGCCGTTTAGTTGAAGCTAAAGACTATAATAATTTATTGAATGCAATATTTTTGTTAAAAGACAATAAAAACAACATTAAAGTTTTAATTGCTGGTGATGGGCCGTTAAGGCAGGAACTTCAAGGTTTAATTTATAAGCTCAGACTTGAGGATTATGTTGATTTTTTAGGGATTCGCGACGATATACCGGCGTTAATGTCTGCAACCGATGTTTTTGTACTTTCCTCCGCATGGGAAGGCTTTGGCCTTGTTGTTGCTGAAGCCATGGCTTGTCAGCGGGTTGTTGTTGCAACGGATTGTGGTGGGGTGAAAGAGGTACTTGGTTCTGCCGGTTTTCTGGTTCAACCTCGTCAGGCTCCAGAGCTTGCTGAAGCATTATGCAAAGCTCTTGATCTATCCACTCAGTATTCCGACACCTTGGGAAAAGCCGCTCGTCAACGTGTACAAAGTTACTACTCATTAGATGCTGCTGTTGATAAATGGCTTAAGTTATATTCTTGTCCGATTCAATCAATTGGTTCTCTGGATTGAGTTTTATTGCTCTGTTTGTTACTGATATCTAAATAATTATGGATGATATAAAAACGATGCCACATTTACTTTTGTGTGCGAATACAGCTTGGTCTCTCTACAATTTTCGACACGGGCTTATTGCTACGCTTTTGGAAAAAGGGTTTATCATAAGCATATTGGCTCCGAAAGATGAGTGTTCTGATAAGCTAGAAGCAATGGGATGTCAGGTATTTGATTTGTATATGTCAGCAAAAGGTGTAAACCCTTTTTCTGATTTGGTTTTAATGACGCGCATTGCTCTTTTCTACCGTAAACTTAAACCTGATTTTATAATCCATTACACCATCAAGCCGAATATATATGGATCTTTAGCCGCTAAATTGGTTGGTATTCCTTCTCTCGCTGTTACTACTGGTTTGGGGTATACCTTTCTTAATAACAACTTGGTGGCAAAAGTAGCGAGGCAACTCTACAAGCTGGCATTTCGTTTTCCTGAAGAGGTATGGTTTTTGAATGCTGATGATAAGCATGCATTCCTCAGCCATAATTTGGTTGATAAAAATAAAGCTGTAATTTTGCGTAGTGAAGGGATCAATACGGCTCATTTTACATTTCAACCTAAACCTTTAGATGATGGTAAATTTCGTTTTTTACTAATTGCCCGGATGCTGTGGGATAAAGGCATCGGTGAATATGTAGAAGCGGCACGGAAAGTACGAGCCCGCCATCCCAATGCGGTGTTTCAATTATTGGGTGCAACTGGTGTGCCTAATCCCAGTGTGATCGGGCGTGAGCAGATTGCAGAATGGGAAGCCGCTGGTGATGTTGAGTATTTAGGGACTACAGGTGATGTGCGACCCATTATTGCACAAGCTGATTGTGTAGTGCTTCCCTCTTATTATCGTGAAGGGGTACCTCGTACCTTGATGGAGGCTGCTGCGATGAGTAAACCTCTTATCACTACTGATAATGTTGGTTGTCGTGATGTGGTAGTTCATGAGCAGACTGGTCTGCTTTGTCCGGTCAAAGATTCGCATGCATTAGCCAATAGCATGGAGTTGATGCTGAATATGAATGATGAAAAGAGAAATGCCATGGGCGAAGTCGGGCGGCTCTTTATGATTGAAAACTTTGAAGAACAGAAGGTGATTGCACAATATTTGCGAATGTTGAACAAATATGTGATTCAGTCTGAAACCGAAAAGCTTTCTCCGTCTCCTGCGCCTTAAAATCAACCCCATCGCAAATCACAATTGACCTATAGATATTTATGAACAAAAAATATTTTTGTTCCGACAGTGTGCGAACTCTGGCTGATAGAAGCCCTACTACATTATCTGCTGGATGTGGTGTTCCGGGAGGATTAATCCCAAATCTACATGGATAAGCTGGTGAAAACCTGATTGCATGTCCCATATTGCATCGAATTGGCTAACGGTGGATACAGGGATAAAACGGAAGAAAAAACGGGCTGGTCGGGATAATGGGTACCTGTCTTAATTCCTTGTGGGATGCGGACTTTCATTATTTCGCCCTGAACCAAAACTTAAAGCTGGACGGTACTGCGTGCCGCCGATTAATTAAAGGTTATATTTTAATATAAAATCAACTATAGAGAAAAGCCTATGATTATGAAACAAAACATACGAATACCTTATTGGGATAATTGGAAAGCACTAGCCATAATTGCAGTTGTTGCAATTCATGCTTCCAATCATACAGCTGATTTTTCAAATGGATCTTTTAATTGGCTGTTTGGTCTTGCCTTCAGGCAGCTAATAGACTTTGCGGTACCAATTTTTTTTGCATTGGCTGGGTATTTTTCAAGCAATTCTCTAGAGCAACAAACAAAAGATTTTTATTTTAGGAGAGCAAGTCGCATTCTTATCCCTTATGTCATATGGACAATAATATACATATTAATAAGAACACCAATAATACCACCAAGTCCATCCGAAATACTCAGAGGTTTGTTTTTTGGCGAAGGAATCCAGGTGGGTTATTTTGTTATAGTGCTACTGCAATTTGTTTTTTTAACTCCAATATTCAATATGGTTACAGAAAAACAAATACATTTTCTAATGACAGTCGTTATATCCTTGTTTGGTGTTATTTTTACTTATACATTTTTTGCTACAAACCCAGATTTTATTTGGTCAAGATTTCCATTTAATGCACTCCCTTTTTTTGTATGGTATCCATTTTATTGTTTTGGCTATATCGTTTCACGATACAATGTTGAAGCTGAAATAAAAAAATTAAACTCAATTAAGTTATTTGTTGTGTTGTTATTTTCTCTTGGCTTAGCTTTTATCGAGGCATTGTTTTGGGCTTATCATAATAATTATGGTTTTGGTGTTTCTCAGCTTAAAATAACTAGCTTCATAGCTTCAATAACACTGTTTATTATGATTGTCCACTTTTCGGGAAAGTTAACTTGTATGAGTAATAGCTCAATGTTTACTTGGCTTGGTAAAAACTCTTATTCCATATATCTATTGCATTTGCTTTTTTTGCCAAGAATACAGTTTATATTTAATAAAAGTGAATGGCTTTATAGTTTTCAACCTGCTTTTATAATCACAACAATTTTGGCAACAATTATTTGCTGTGCTGGTTTGATTCTTGTTATAAAATGCGCAATGCCTTTGAAGGTTTCAAAAAATATTCTTGGGTAGGTTTTTTCATCAAAACTTAAAAAATGAATAAATTAAACCCATGGTCACAACTAACTAAAAAATGGTATAATAGACGTTTAACGTTGTTAGTGAACTTCATCCACTTTTTCGGATCCGCATCGGATAACTAATTCGTAAATCATTGGCAACATTCAATTTGTTAAATTCTCTCAAGCAAAGTGCAGGCTTATAACAAGGCAATTGGGATCTTCATTTACAAGCCTGCCACTGAATATAAGTAGTGAAAAACTCTCCAGATTCTGACGCTTTAAACACAACTTTATCGCAAATCACAATTAATCTATAGACACTCATGAACAGAAAATATTTCGGCACCGACGGCGTTCGGGGCTTGGTCGGTCAGTTTCCGATTACCCCCGATTTTGCCCTGAAACTGGGTTGGGCGGCTGGCAAGGTGTTAGCCGCCAGCGGCACGCGTAAGGTGATTATTGGTAAGGATACCCGCATTTCCGGTTATATGCTGGAATCGGCCATGGCATCAGGTTTCGCGGCGGCGGGTGTCCATGTTGCGCTGACCGGCCCGTTGCCAACGCCGGCTATCGCCTATCTGGCCCGGACGTTTCGTGCCGATGCCGGTGTGGTGATCAGTGCCTCGCATAATCCCTATCATGATAACGGTATCAAGTTTTTCTCGGCGGCCGGGGTCAAGCTGAACGATGACATTGAGCTGGCGATTGAGGCGCAGCTGACGCAGGAGTTGCAGTGTGTCGATTCGGCGCATCTGGGTAAAGCCCGCCGTATTACGGATGCCATCGGCCGTTATGTCGAATTCTGCAAAAGCCAGTTTCCGTCACAGCTGAGCCTGGAAGGGCTGCGGGTGGTGGTGGATTGTGCGCACGGCGCGACGTATCAGATCGCCCCGGCTGTATTGCGCGAACTGGGCGCGGAGGTGTTTACCATTGGTGTCGAGCCTTCCGGCCTCAACATCAATGAACACTGTGGTGCCACTGATCTGACGGCGCTGTCGGCAAAAGTACAGGAGTTACGTGCCGATGTCGGTTTTGCGCTGGACGGCGATGGCGATCGGATCATGCTGGTTGATCATTTGGGCCGGGTCGTAGACGGTGATCAGATCCTGTTTATCCTTGCGCGTCACTGGCAGGAGCGCGGTGAGCTGCGCGGCGGTGTGGTCGGCACACAAATGGCCAATCTCGGTCTGGAAAAGGCGCTGCATGGCTTGGGTATTCCGTTTGCCCGCAGCAAGGTCGGCGACCGTTATGTGGTTGAGCTGCTGCACGAACTGGGCTGGCAGCTGGGCGGTGAGAATTCCGGTCATATCCTGTCGCTCAGCCATACTACCACCGGTGACGGTATCATCGCCGGTCTGCAGGTATTGCGCACTATGGTTGAACGCGGACAAAATCTGGCTGCCTGTTGTGAAGGGATGAGCCTGATGCCGCAGGTGCTGATCAACATCCGCTATCAGGGACAACAAGACCCGTTGGCCAGCGACGCCGTCCGCCAGGCGATGGCAGAAGCCGAAGCGATTTTCGCCGGCCGCGGCCGCATCCTGCTGCGTAAATCCGGCACCGAACCGCTACTCCGCGTCATGGCCGAAGGCGAAAACGAAGCCGAAGTCCGCGCCATGGCGGAACATATTGCTGCCAGCATCCGGGCGGTGACGGGGTGAGAACAGGCGGGGCTGGGAGAGTGGACTGGCATCAGAAGTTCATAAGCTTCATGCTTTCACTCTGGTTTAAATTCCGGTAATCAAAAAATCGATCGCAGCAATAATTTCATCCCGGAACGTACTCAGATCATGCGTTGGTTCAATCAAGATCTTGGTTGGCACACTCGTCGTCTGTTGTGTCAGGAGCACGAAATCCCCCTCATCCAAATGGACGATCGGGCATAAATGGCTTGGCGCTTTCTTTTCTATGAGTTCCACTGGCGTTAACGGAATAACCAAACGCGTATTCAGGTTTTCTAAGAGTTCGCTTTGCACATCAACGAAAAACGGATATGTGGTAGCTGTGGCTTTGTCAGGATTTCTGTATAGCGTAAATTGCGACATTAGAATGCTCGAAATGAATCAGAAAATAGTCCGTGTCTTTCAGTCAGTTCGTTGCAGGCATTGATAGCTTCAGCATTTTGTTTTAGCCATTCGGCCTTCTTCCGCTCATGAACTTCTTGAGCGAGCGCTTTTTCCATTGTGGCCGAGAGATTGATGTTCAAGCGTTTAGCCTCAGCTAATAACTCACTATTCAAGCTAAGGTTGGTTGCTTTTTTAGGTGCTTGTGCGCTGAATGCGTTTCTCATAGTTTCACCACTCAAAATGCGTATGATTTATGCGCATTAAATATAGGTGCAAACTAAAAGCCAGACAAGACATTCAACAAAAACTTAATGTGGGACTCTTTCTAGCTCAATAAGTTGAAGTTATGAGCCGATGTCATACTATCATTTTTCCCAACAACAGACGAAAACGAATCCGAAATCCGCGCCATGGCAGAACACCTCGCCGCCAGCATCCGGGCGGTGATGAAAAACTTCCTCGAGCTCTATCTGTACATCTTATTGTACATTTTGTTGACTGAGTTATACTTGTACCATAAGTTGCACAGTTCGCGGAGCCTTTATGCAGGTCGTTTCTTTTACCGAAGCACGTAATAACCTTAAATCTGTTTTAGATCAGGTGGTTAATGATGCTGATTGCACCATTATCACTCGCCGTGATGCTGAAGATGCGGTGGTGATGTCTCTCGACTACTACAACAGCCTGATGGAAACCGTTCACTTATTGAAAACGCCAGCAAATGCGGCGCATTTGGCGAAATCCATCGAGCAATATCGCAATAATCAGGTTCAGGAAAGAGACCTCATTGATGAGTAGACTGCTGACCTGGACTGATGAAGCCTGGGCCGATTATCTGTACTGGCAAAATCAGGATAAGAAAACCCTGAAACGTATCAATAAAATCATCGAAGATATCAAACGTTCGCCTTTTGAGGGCATCGGGAAACCCGAACCGTTAAAAATGAACTTATCTGGCTTTTGGTCTCGCCGTATTGATGACACGAACCGCCTGGTCTATGCGGTTGAAGATACGCGTCTCACCGTTATTTCATGTCGTTATCACTACGAGTAAACTTTTAAACATCAAACGATGCGAATAAAAGCACCAGATAAACAACTATATTTGAATAAGGACTATAACAATGAAAATTGCCGTCGCCGGGACAGGTTATGTCGGTTTATCCAATGCCATTCTGATGGCGCAGCACCATGAAGTAGTGGCGCTGGATGTGGTGCCGGAAAAGGTACGTCAGCTCAATGATCGTGTGTCGCCAATCGTCGATACCGAAATCGAAGATTACCTGAAAAACAAAAAACTCAACCTGCGCGCGACGCTGGACAAGCACGATGCCTATCAGGGCGCGCAGTTTGTCATTATCGCCACGCCGACCGATTACGATCCGCAGACCAACTATTTCAATACCTCGTCGGTGGAATCGGTGATCCGCGATGTGCTGGCCATCAATCCGCAGGCGGTGATGGTGGTGAAATCCACGGTGCCGGTGGGCTTTACCGCACGGGTGAAGGAACAGTTTGGCTGCGACAACATCCTGTTCTCGCCGGAGTTCCTGCGTGAAGGCCGCGCGCTGTACGATAACCTCTATCCGTCACGCATCATTGTCGGCGAGCGTTCCGAACGTGCCGAAACCTTTGCCAAACTGCTGCTGGAAGGGGCGATCAAGCTGGATATTCCGGTGCTGTTCACTGATGCCACCGAAGCCGAAGCGATCAAGCTGTTCGCCAACACCTATCTGGCGATGCGCGTGGCTTACTTTAACGAGCTGGATACCTACGCGCAGAGCCTGGGGCTCGACAGCAAGCAGATCATCGAAGGCGTCGGCCTCGATCCGCGCATCGGCACCCACTACAACAACCCGTCGTTCGGTTACGGCGGCTACTGCCTGCCGAAAGACACCAAACAGCTGCTGGCGAACTACAGTCAGGTGCCGAATAACCTGATCCGCGCCATCGTCGATTCCAACACCACACGCAAGGACTTCATCGCGGATGCCATCATCCGGCGTAACCCGAAAGTGGTCGGCGTCTATCGTCTGATCATGAAAGCCGGTTCCGATAATTTCCGCGCCTCGGCGGTGCAGGGGATCATGAAGCGTATCAAGGCGAAAGGGATCGAGGTGGTGGTGTATGAGCCGGTGCTGAAAGAAGACACCTTCTTCAAATCCCGCGTGATCCGCGATCTGAACGAGTTCAAGGCCATCTCCGATGTGATCATTTCCAACCGCATGGTGGAAGAGCTGAGCGATGTCGCGGAGAAAGTCTTTACCCGTGATCTGTTTGGTAAAGATTAGTAAAAAAATCAGGCATAAAATCAGGGCATAGCCATTTGGTTATGCCTTTTTAGTGTTAAGATGCTGTTAATTGTTATCGCAGGTAAGCGTCGGTGGCTATGCTGACCACCGCAGAATCAATGAGGGATACTCCATGAAGTTAAAACAGTTAGTGGTTGCAGTGAGCCTGTCGCTGGGTCTGGCCGCCTGTGGCGGTGGTGGCGGTTCTTCGTCTTCATCTTCTTCTCCATCTTATGATTTCAAGGTCACCGCGGTCGACGGTTACCTGAAAAACGCCGTGGTGACGGCCACTTGTGATGGCAAGACTTTCGTTGGCACCACCAATGAAAACGGCGTGGCGGAGCTGAATACCAATAGTACCAACTGTTCGGTGGTGATCACCGCGAAGGCGGATGGTTCGACCATTGATATGGATACCGGTGAAACCTACGCAGCCGGTTCACTGTATCTGGTGAGCCCGGCCGGTCAGAATAAAACCAGCCTGATTGCCAGCCCGTTCACTACCATGGTGGCACTGCTGATGGAAAGCTCAGGCGGCTCAGTGGATCTGGACGCGGCGATTGCGCAGATTGCGGATGGTTTCGGTATTGATGCCTCTTTGGTCACCGGCGACTTTATTGCCGCAGGTGATGACGAAGTGGCGCTGAAAGCATCGGCATTACTCTCTTCTGCAGTACTGCCGAAGACGGCGGAAGAATTTAACGCGCAGGTAGCGAATGAATCAACTACACAGGCTGTCATTACCAAACTGCTGAAAATCAATACTGCCGTGGAAGCGCAAATCGAAGAGCTGAAAAATAATGGCGAAGACTTATCGACCGTTATCATCACCGTAACGGTGGCGGCAGATGGCTCGGTCACCACCGAAGTGGAAGACAAACCACTGGCGACCGGTGCGACCGATTCTGCGGTTGGCGGCGGTACCGGCAACTAAGCGGATCAGATCTGATCAGGGATGTTCATTAAGGCAGCTTCGGCTGCCTTTTTTCTGCGTTATGGGGAAAAGGGTTTGCGTCTACAACGATTGAGTTTATGTGTGGTGCTGGTCGGGAGCTGTTCGCCGGTGCTGGCTGGCGAGTTTCAGCACAGTCTGGCGCAGGAGCCGTACACCGGCCTGCTGAAGACGCCGAATGCGCAGGTAGCCGACTACGGTGTGGCACAGTTTGATTTTTCCAATCCGATCGAGCGTAACAGCGGTTACATCGATGGTTATAACTACATGGCGACCGCCGGTCTGTTGCCGGGGCTGGAAGTCACCGGACGCATCGCCACCCAGGAACATGACAGCCACTGTTTTACCGAGGGCTGCGGCATCCGGGATCTGTCGGCTTCGGCCAAATATCAGCTGCCGTTTATTCCCAAAGAGTGGTTTGATGTAGCCATCGGTGCCCGCGATATGGGCGGCGCGGCGAACAATTTCCGAGCCTATTATGGCGTGCTCAGCAAGCAGTGGCAGCAGTTGCGTTTTACCGCCGGTGCTGGCACCTCGGAAAGTGCGCTGGGTCAGCTGGACGGGCCGTTCGGCGGGGTGGAGTGGCAGCCGCTCGACTGGCTGCAGTTCCTGGCGGAATACGATGCCAACTCGGTGAACGTCGGGGCCAAACTGTTTACCCCGCAGCAATGGTCAGCGAACGGCTGGCAGACGTACACCTCGGTGCAGGCCTATCAGCAGGAAGACCGGGCGGAACGCGATTACTGGTTCGGCGTCGGTGTGAAAGTGCCGCTGTGGTTGGGCAGCAAACACACCATCGCGGCCGCGCCGCAGAACCAGGCCACACCGGAAGAAATCGCCGCAGTGAATCAGCAGGCGGCAACGCTGGATCAGCCGCTGACAACCGTGAGCCAGCCGGTAGCGGCCGCGACGCCTGTGGTGGCGGCAACAGTTGCGCCGGCTACCGCCGCAGTCATCACCGATACACAGCCGCTGGTGGCGCAGTTACAGCAGGCCGGTTTTGAAAGCATCCGCGCAGCGGTGCTGGATAAGCAGCTGGTGGTGGCGCTGGAGAACAACCGCTACAACTGGAACGAGCTGGATGCGCTGGGTGTAGCGCTTGGTCTGATGGCCGATTACGCGCCGGAACAGGCCGGTGAGCTGCAACTGATCCTGCTCAATCAGAAGCTGCCGGTGTTGTCACTGAGCACCAGCCGCAGCTGTGCGCTGGCCTATCTGCAGCAGACTGGCAACTGTGATAACCGGAGCCGCTTCTTCGACGTCTCTACCCGCGATCTGGCTCAGCAGCTGGCGAAGCTGAACGCGCAGCCGGAAACGGATACCGCGTCGTTCCGGCCACGTCTGATTGTCGCCCCGGCGATCCGCTCCAATATCGCCACCGAATACGGGGTGGTGGATTACTCGCTGGCGCTAAGCAGTAACCTGCAACTGCCGCTGTGGCAGGGGGCGATGTTCGATACCCGTCATCTGGCACCGCTGTCGGAAAGCGATGACTATGAAGACGGCGCGATCTGGGGCAAGAGCCGCTATGACAGCGAGTTCGACCGGGTGCTGGTGCATCAGGCGTTCCGTCTGCCGGCGGATCTGTTCACCAAGTTCTCGGCCGGCCGTATCATGTCGGATTACGAGGGCGTGCAGAACGAAACCCGCTGGGAGTCAGCGCAGGGCGTACACCGCTTCAAACTGGAAAGCGCGCGTTTTACCAGTGATGAGCGCGACCATACCGCCACGCCGATCCTCGGTTCCTACCGCTACTACCATGCCGACTGGGACTGGGCCGGCGAGCTGACCGTGGGCGAGTTCTGGCAAGGGGATACAGGCTACAAGCTGGTGTCGAAGCACTGGTTCGGCGATACCGAGATCCGGCTGTTCCTGCGTGATACCCGCGAGCAGATCGCCGGTATCGAGTTCGCCATTCCGCTGACGCTGCGCCGGGATATGAAACCAACCCGCATCGGCCAGATCCGCGGCAGCGAACAGTTCGCCTACGGCATCGAAACGCTGGTCGGCAAGGATCACAACCGCCTCACCAGTGGCATCGGCCTCACGCCGGGGCTGACGTACAACGTCGATCAGGTCTACTTCAACCGCGACCGCCTGAGCCCGGCCTACGTCGAATCACACCTGATCCGCCTGCGCGAAGCCTATCAGCAGTACGTGGTGACAGAGAAATAAGCCATCCCGATCTGGCATAAAAACGAAACCCCGCAACGCGGGGTTTTTTGTTTTGCTAAAATCTGGCCGTTTTCAATAAGTTGGCTGTGTCCATGAATCGTTCACATTGAATAGTGAACCGGTTGATCAGAGCGTGAGCAAACTCAAGTTCATCTGCCATTAATGGTTCCAGCTGATGTTTTATGAGCCCGGCTGCTTTTAGCCCGACACGACATAAGCGATCCAGTCGCATGGCAATCACCTTGGGTGTGAGTTGCAATGAAGATGCAAATTCATAAAGCTGAAATACGCCTATATCCGCCAGTTTATATTCTCCGCCAATCGCCATCGCAAGATACTGCTCATATTCATCGCCATAGATCTGAATATTCAGCAGGTCATACAGTGGTGTCATGCTGAAACGCTGGCCTTTGCTGATAAAACTCAGGTTTTTGCCGTGGGCATCCGAATTTTCGCAAAGTAAATTGAACAGTGCCCAGTCAGCAATCAAACCCAAATCTTTAGCCGGAGAGAACAAGGCGGATTGTTCTGCGGCCAGGCGCTCAAAACTGACGCCATCCTGATAAAAAGCGGCATCACCAATATGACCGTGGGGGGCTTCGTATTTCCAGCCTGGTCCCAGATTGGTGAGCTGGCATCCGTCGATTACATGGTGACGAATCACTTCATTATCTTGCCAGTTTCTGTCAAAACGAGTGACCTTCAGAACAGGCTCACCAAGGCGCAGAAACTCTGTTGGTGCGACCCGAGCTTTCCTTCACCAAAACCAAAGTGTCCGTCAGGCGTAATGCAGATGGGGAGTTTATCCTGTACGCCGGCAATCGAGAGGCGGGGTTTACCATGCCAGTGGCCGATAGAATGGAGTTTCCGGTTAAGGATCCGCTCTCTGAGTTCTTTTTCAGAGATAGGCGTAAACGTAGTTGCAATATCTGCTGGTGTCGAATTACCACTTAAAATTGTTAATGCGCCCGTTGTTTCCTGACCAATCGCTAATGTGAGACCAAAAATGTTTGCCCGTGAAATTTGTGTTAATACCGTCAGGTCATCCAGTCGCGTATCTTCAGGTAACAGATTCTCCAGGAATCGTCGTACTGCGTGATGGGTACACCCGTTTGGGCGGATATGCGGTGAAAGCAAAAAACCTTTTTTATCCAGCCAGGTTTGCTCATAAACGAAACTGAATTCATCGTTTTGACTGTCAAAGCCTATTTTGCCTATAAGCGCATCCCGGTGAAAAACATTTAAGGTTGGCATGACCCTGATTATCCCCATGGTTCGATATGCAGCTCAATGCCCAGCATTCGCATAATATGAAATGCCTTTTCCAGCGAGACTGTTCCTGTGCCTTTTTCCAGATTACCTAATGTATCGACGGAGACATTACACAGGGCAGCTGCTTCATGGATATTGAGCCCATCCGCTGTTCTTTTGGCCCGGATAAACATGCCCAAAGCTAACGGATCACTGATGATATTGGATGTTGGTATAGCCGTGGGTTTCACTGTTCTTGCCATCAGTCGTCTTCCATTCATACTTTTTTAACAGTATATAACATGAAATGATAAGGCAGGTTGCAATTAATGCTACCATAGCAGTAGCATTAATCAACAAGAGGAATTTACTGATATAAATACTGACAAATCAGTATTTATAGCTGGGTATTTGCCGCCGTATTTTATTCAAACAGCGCCATCACATCCGCGGCCGCCATCGGGCGGTGGTAATAGAAACCCTGGATTTCATTCACACCCAGTTCCTTGATTTTCTGCATCTGCGCTTCGGTTTCCACCCCTTCGGCCACCATGATCAGGTTCAGATCCTTCGCCATATTGATAATGGCGCGCACCAGCGCTTCGCCCTGCTGACCATCCATCAGCCGCAGCACAAAGCTGCGATCCAGTTTCACGATGTCCAGCGGATACTGACACAGGGTATTCAGCGCCGAATAGCCGGTGCCGAAATCATCCAGCGCCAGTTTCACGCCTAGCTCCTTGATCTGTTTCATCCGTTTGATCGATTCTGCCGGCCGTTCAATCAGCATGCTTTCGGTGATTTCAATCACCAACTGGTCCGGCGCCAGCCCGCTTTGCGCCAGCGTGGCACGCAGGTTATCCGGCAGTGTCATGCTGGAAAAATGATGGGCGGCAAAGTTCACATGCACCGACAGCGGCGGCAGTTGCCGGGCGGCCCGCATGGCGTTGACCTGCTGCATGAACTGGCAGGCCTGCTGCAGCACCTGTTCCCCGAGTTCCACAATCAGATTGCTCTCTTCCGCCATCGGGATAAAGCGCGATGGCGAGATCGGGCCCTGACGCTCGTGCTGCCAGCGCGCCAGCGCCTCGAATCCGATCACTTCCCCGTTGCTACAGTCCACAATCGGCTGGAATACCGGTTTGATGGCGCCATTGCGGATCGCCGATGGCAGATCCCGCTGAATCGCCAGCGTTTCCAGCGCTTCCTGATACATGCGCTGGCTGAACACCTGGATCCGCTTGTTCAGCTTCTTCGCCTTGCTCATGGCAAAATCGGCACAGCGCAGCACATCCTCAACCGTTTTGTACTCGTTGCCGCCGATGACCACACTGATGGTGGTGTAGATCTCCAGTGACACACCGTCAATCACCAGTGGTTGCAGCAGCAGACGCTGGATCTGATAACACAACCGCACCGGCTGATAGGCGGTGGCAATCTGCGGGATGAATATCACGAACTCATCACCGGCAATCCGCGCCAGCGTAACCGGGCCGGCCGATTCGCACAGCAGTTGCAGACGTAATGCGACCGTCTTGATAATGCCGTCGCCGGTATCGTGCCCGAATGTGTCGTTCAGCGCCCGGAACCGGTCCAGATTGATATACAGCAGCGCGAAACGCTGATCGTAGCCTTCGGCCAGCTGTTTCAGCACCGGCAGCATCTGCTGTGACAGCGCATAGCGGTTATACAGCCCGGTCAGGCTGTCGTTCAGCACCAGCCGGCGGATCTTGTTCTCGTGCTGCCGGCGCTCGGAGATATCATGCAGACAGAGCAGCAGCGCCTGCATGCCGTCATGATCGATCGGGGTAATTTCCAGCTCGCACGGGATCTGCCAGCCCTGATGACAGGTGATGTCCCACTCGAAGTAATACTCATGAGCGGCAATCCGCTGATAGAACGCGTCACTGACCGTATCCGGCGCCGTCGCGTCCCGCAGCAGCTGATCCAGCGGATACCCCATCAGTTCGCTGACACAGTCGTAGCCGAGCAGGGAGGCCGCCGCCTGGTTGGCACTTAAAACATGCCGGTCGTGCGTGATCAGCATTGGCTGGCTGGCATTCTCATACACGGCATAAAACTTGTTTTCGATCTCTGCCAGCGCGCTGGTGGTTTCCTGCCGGGTGGTCAGCAGCGAGTTGACCACCTGACTGACCATGGAGATCTCGTCCTGTTTGTCATCCTGGCGCAGGGGCTGCGAGAAATCGTTTCTTGCCAGCTGTTGCAGATCGCTTTCCAGAAGATGCAGCCGGGTGACGAGACTTTTACGCAGTGCCCGGAAAAACAGCAGGGTGATGATCAGGCCGCCCAGCAGACAGTACAGGATCATCATGACCAGGGCGTTCTTGCTGCTCTGATAATACTCGCGGGGGGCGGTGGTTTTGAGAATGGCGGCCGGTTGCTGATTGATATCCTGCAGGATACTGAAGACGGTGAGCTGATCGTCGGCGAGCTCATGGGCAAACGTCTGTTTTTGCCGGAACAGGGCGTTATAAACCGCTTGTGGCACCGTCCCCGGCACGATATCGATCAGGCGGGTATCATTCAGAAACAGACTCTTGTAGCGGTGCGGAAACAGGCTTTTTGTGTTTTTCGCCCAGATCATCCAGCCGGCGACAGGACTGTCTGTCTGATCATTGCGGGTCACGGGGGTGATGGTGACCAGCATCGGATCGCCGTCCAGATAAATAATCCCGGAGATGCTCTGCTGCGCTGGCCTATCTGCCTGCAGCAGCTGTCGCAGCGGCAGGCCAAGTGCTTTCTCCGACAGCAGTTCCGTCAGCAGTGACGGACTGAGCTTTGTGGCCTGATGGCCCTCGGTATTGAGCTGGGCACCGTCAACAAACTGACCCTGATGGGACAGAAAGACAATCAGGTCGAGATCATTTTTTTTCAGCGAGTCCGCGCTGAGGCTTTGGGTGTGATAATCCGGAATGGCGTGCTTCAGCAGCTGGTAGGCATCGTTGCGGAAGGCCCAGTCACCACTGCGCTTGGCCATACTATCCAGTTTCAGCCGGATAATCTGTTGCGCCTGACGGTTGGTTTCCTCGGTGGTTTTCAGTTCCAGCGTGTTCACTTCCCGCAGGAAAAAATGCCAGGTCAACAGAATACTCAGGCTGATGATCATGAGCAGACCACAGCTGAACAGGAGTGCTGTACGGGTAGAAAGCTTGATATTTTTTATCGACAGCAACGGGGAACTCCATCCGGATAATTTTTATGGCGCTAAACACTCACATAAAATCTGAACAATTGCCACTGTTCATTTTAGATGTACTTTTCAGCTATATTTCAGTCCGAGTCGTTGCGCCAGCCGGATGAGATTCGCCCGGTCAGTCTGCAACTGCCGCGCCGTGGCGGACCAGTTCCCCTGCTGGGCTTCCAGCGCCTGACTGATGAGCATTTTCTGATAGTTATCAACAGCATCGCGCAGATTAAGCCCGCTGGGAATCGCAACCGGTTGCGCCGGGTTGTCAGCGCTGCTGGTGGCCGGCGCCGGCTGGTCCGCGACCGGCAGATCCAGGTGTTCGGCCAGGATCAGCGGCCGTCCTTCCTTGTGCTGGGTGGCTTTCAGACTGGCCCGCATCAGCAGGTGCTCCAGCTCCCGCACGTTGCCCGGCCAGTCATACGCCTGCATGGCTTGCAGCGCCTGCGGATGCAGGGCGATCTGACGTAATCCCAGATGCGTTCTGGCCTGATCGAGGAAGTAGCTGCTCAGGATCTCCAGATCGGCTTTGTGTTCCCGCAGGGGCGGGACGGCGATGGGATAGACTTTCAGCCGGTGATAGAGATCGCTGCGGAAACGGCCTTCTGCCACTTCCTGTTCCAGATCGCGGTTGGTGGCGGCAATCAGACGCACATTCACCCGCAGCAATTTGTCCGAACCGACCCGCTGGATCTCGCCCTGCTGCAGAGCGCGCAGCAGTTTGGCTTGCAGGTTTAACGGCAGTTCGCCGATCTCGTCCAGAAACAGCGTGCCGCCGTCAGCCAGCTCGAATTTGCCGGCGCGGTTGCTGACAGCGCCGGTGAACGCGCCTTTGACATGGCCGAACAGCTCACTCTCGGCGATCTGCTCCGGCAGCGCGGCACAGTTGACGTGCACCAGCGCCTGTTCACTGCGGCGCGAGCGGGCATGCAGCGTACGCGCCACCAGCTCCTTGCCGGTGCCGGTTTCGCCGGTGATCAGCACCGCCAGATCGGTTCTGGCGACGGTTTCGATCTCTTCGTTCAGCTTGCGCATCGGCGCGCTGTTGCCAATCAGCTCGCCTTCACGGCGGCGGGCATCCCGCACCAGTTCCTGTGCCAGTTCCTGCTGCTGGGCCCGGCTGTGTTCCAGCGCCCGGATCAGTGCCACATTGCGCAGTGTCGCCGCCGCCAGTGCCGCAAACGCCGCCACGGTCATGTCATCGACATCGTCAAACCGTCCCGGCGCCAGCGCATCCAGCGTCAGTACGCCCACCAGCTGCCGGTCGACATACAGGCTGCAGCCCATGCAGGAGTGGACGTCCGCGGTGCGCTCACGGTCAGCGGCCAGCCAGCCGTCAAACGGATCGGGGAGTTCGGCGTCAGCAGGAAAGCGGACCGGATCCCGTTCCTGCAGAATTGCCTGCAGGCGGGGATGCTCGGCCGGCAGAAACCGCTGACCGATGACTTCCGGCGCCAGCCCCATGGCAGCTACCGGAACCAGTTCGCCTTCGTTCAGCTGCATCAGGGCCACGGCGTCGCACGGCAGTACGTCACAGATGGCCTGGACCAGACGCTGAAATTGCAGTTCACCGGGCATGGAGGTGGAAAGCCCCACCGCGATTTGTAACCAGGCATGATCAAGAGCAGGTTGCTGCAGCATTACGTGTACTCAAAATGCATCATTATACAAAACGATGAGTATCTATCACTTGCCGGGCCGTTGAAAGCGATCCGGCACGAATTTTTAACCAGTTTCACTCCACCTCGATCTGTTCGCCCATGAAGCGGGGCTGGCGCTCCCAGATATAGACATCGAACAGGCACCACAGACGGGCAAAGATCTCGCGGAAACGGGTTCTGAAGCCGGTATAGGCTTCCACATCGGCGGCATTGAAACCGATCACTTCCAGATTATGTTGCCGGGCGAGGAAAATGGCGCGCTCGTTCTGGAAACGCTGCGAGACTACGGTAAAGCGGGTCTGACCAAACACGCCGTGCGCGCGCAGGATCGAATCCAGCGTGCGGAAACCGGCATAATCACTGTAGATCGCCTGTGCCGGGATACCACGCTTCAGCAGTTCGCGGCGCATTTCCCGTGGCTCGTTATAACTCATGTGGGCATTATCGCCGGACACGATGATCTGGCTGATTTTACCGCTGTACCAGAGCGCCGCGGTCGCGTCGATCCGGTTCTGGAAATACTGGTTCAGGCCGCCGGTGGTCAGATACTTGGACGTGCCCAGTACCACCGCGACTTTGTTGTAGGGGATGGCGTCCACTTCGTCGTAGGTAAATTGCCGCTCATGGCTGATCACCTGATTGGCGAGCCACAGCAGAAGAAACAATGTCACGAACAGCGTCGTGGCGATCCGGAGGATGTTCCGGCGTACCCGCGGCGTAAAGAGTGTCGTGACAAAACGAAAATAACGAGTCAGCAAAACCGTGTTATTCCTTAAAGCCGAAAGAGGAACCTGGCTATGATACTGGATCAGGGTGGGAAATACACGGGTAGGGTAGCATGGCCGGTGTCCCGAATGAATACCGGCCGTGGAGGGTTATTTGACTTCTTTGCCCTGTGCCTGCAGATCGGCATGATAGGAGGAACGGACGAACGGACCGCAGGCGGCGTGGGTGAAACCGAGATCCAGCGCGATCTCTTTCAGCTCGTCAAACTCGTGCGGCGGCACATAGCGTTTCACCGGCAGATGGTGACGGCTCGGCTGCAGATACTGGCCCAGCGTCAGCATGGTGACACCGTGCGCGCGCAGATCTTTCAGCACCTGGACGATCTCGTCGTTGGTTTCACCTAACCCCATCATCAGACCGGATTTGGTCGGCAGATCGGGGTGTAGCTCTTTCATCTTCTGCAGCAGTTTCAGTGACCAGGCATAATCTGCGCCCGGACGCGCCATGCTGTACAGTCGCGGTGCGGTTTCCAGGTTGTGGTTAAACACATCCGGCGGGGTCTCGCGGAAGATATCCAGCGCCTTCTCCATTCGGCCACGGAAATCCGGGGTCAGGGTTTCGATCCGGGTGTTCGGGGAGGCCAGACGGATTTCACGAATGCAATCAGCGAAATGCTGAGCACCACCGTCACGCAGATCGTCACGATCCACCGAGGTGATCACCACATATTTCAGAGCCATTTCGCGAATGGTATTCGCCAGTTTTTTCGGTTCATCGGCATCCGGCGCCAGTGGTTTGCCATGGGCCACATCGCAGAACGGGCAGCGGCGGGTACAGATCGCGCCAAGGATCATGAAGGTCGCGGTACCATGGTTGAAGCATTCTGACAGGTTCGGGCAGGAGGCTTCCTCACACACCGAATGCAGATTGTTCTTGCGCATGATGTTTTTGACGTTCTGGATCTTTTCATCCGTTTTCGGCAGACGGATACGCATCCAGTCCGGTTTTTTCAGCTGGTCGCCTTCCTGTTCCGGCAGAAATTTTACCGGGATCAGGGCCATTTTATCAGCATCGCGCAGTTGTACACCGGGTTGAACAGTAATTGGTTTAGTCATGAGTTTCCTCGCATGCGGGGGCATAAACGACGGCATCACCGTCCTGCCACTGGGTGATCCCTAACTGCTGGGTAAAGGTGTGCAGCAAACCCTCTGCTGCCTCGGCCACGCTGGCGGGGCCACCCAGACTACTGCACTGCGTCATTGCCAGACCGGCATAGCCGCACGGGTTAATGTGCTGAAATGGCGTTAAGTCCATCGCCACGTTGAGTGCCAGACCGTGAAAGGAACGGCCATGGCGGATTCGTAAACCTAAGGAAGCGATTTTGGCGTTATTGACATACACCCCCGGCGCATCGGCGCGGGCCACCGCCTCAATATCATAATTTGCTAACAAACGGATAACAGACTGTTCCAGCGCGGTCACCAGTTCCCGTACCCCGACGCCCAGACGGCGCACATCCAGCAACGGGTAAAACACCAGCTGACCAGGGCCATGATAGGTCACCTGTCCGCCGCGATCGCTTTGTACTATGGGAATAGAGGTGGTATGCAACAGGTGCTCGGGTTTGCCGGCCTGCCCCTGGGTATAAACCGGAGGATGTTCGACCAGCCAGATCTCATCGGCGGTGTCAGGTGTCCGCTGATTAGTGAAGGCCTGCATGGCATGCCAGATTGTTTCGTAGGACTGTAAGCCTAACCGCCGGACAATCAGAGAGGAATGCTGCAAAATTGTTTCCGCTTTGTTGCAATTTTGCTTAATTATAATGAGGTCGCTGGCAAATACCAGCGACTTATGTTGGATAAACGCACAACTTTTGTAGTGTTAAAGTACCACGCGCACCAGTTCGATTTGTCCCAGCGCGGAATACATGGTTTCCAGGTGTTCTTTGCTCCGTGCCGTCACGGTCACGGTCACTGACAGGTAGTTCCCTTTGCTGCTTGGCTTGATGCTCGGCAGATAGTCGCCCGGCGCGTGTTTCTGCAGGACTGCAATCACCTGATCGGCCAGCGTATCATCCGCCACACCCAGTACCTTGAACGGGAATTGGCAGGGAAAATCCAGCAGTTCATCAAATTTGGTATTCAAGCCCATATTTCTACCTCAAGCCTGTTAATGAAAATAAGGCCCGTCTAAGCGGGCCTTCAGGAAAACTTCTCAGAGTCTCTGTTAGCCGAACAGTTGCTGGAACAGCAGTACCAGATAGTCCCACAGACGACTGAAGATGCCGCCTTCTTCCACGGTATCCAGTGCCACCAGCGGATATTGCGCCACATCCTTGCCGTCGATCCGCAGGAAGATGGTGCCAACTGTTTCGCCCTGTTTGATCGGGGCGTTCAGTTCACGATTCAACTGGAAATCTGCTTTCAGTTTCGCGGCAGAACCGCGCGGTACTAACAGGTTGATATCGCGGTCAGTTCCCAGACCGATTTCGCTCTTGTCACCCATCCAGATACGTTGTCTGGCCAGCTCGGCACCCTGTTTGTACGGTTGCACGTTCTGATAGAAACGGAAACCGTAGGTCAGCAGTTTCTTGCTCTCTTCCGCCCGTTGCTGTTCACTGTTGGAACCGATAATGACGGAGATCAGACGCATGCCTTCCGGACCGGTGGCAGAGGCGACCAAATTATAACCAACTTCGCTGACATGACCAGTCTTGATACCGTCAACCACCAGGGTTTTGTCCCACAGCAGACGGTTACGGTTATGCTGGGTGATGCCGTTGAAGGTGAAATCTTTCTGTGAATAGATCGCATACTCGTTTGGCAGGTCACGGATCAGCGCCTGACCCAGACGCGCCATATCGTGCGCCGTCGAGTAGTGATCAACGTTATATAAACCGTGAGAGTTGACGAAATGGGTATCTTTCATGCCCAGTTTGTCGGCCCACTGGTTCATCAGGCTGGCAAATGAATCTTCCGAACCGGCGATGTGCTCGGCCATGGCGATACAGGCATCGTTACCGGACTGGATGATGATCCCTTTGTTCAGGTTGTCCACGCTGACCTGTTTACCCACTTCGATAAACATCTTGGACGAGTCACCGTAGTTTTTCGCCCAGGCATTCTGGCTGATGGTCACCATGTCGGCTGGTTTGATACGGCCTGACTTCAGTTCCTGACCGATGACATACGAGGTCATCATCTTGGTCAGACTGGCCGGCGGCAGACGCTCTTCCGTGTTTTCCCCGATCAGGATCTGGCCGCTGTTATAGTCCATCAGCAGATGCGCTTTGGCAGAAATCTGCGGTGGGCTTGGTACAGCCACAGGTACCGGCGCCGGCATCGGTTTCGGATCAGGCGTTGGCATCGGGTTAGGGGTCGGGGTTGGGGTTGCAGTCTCTGCGAAGGTGGCCGCGCTGATACTGAATGCCGCGGTCAGCAGAACAAGTTTCGCCAGTTTCAACTTCATGATCCTTATCTGTCCGGTGGTTGCCTGATCCGTATGATCAGACATAGCCAGTTTGAAATCGTGGTCACTATAACAAAAGCCGGACGGTGGGGCAGCCAAAACTGTGCCAAAAAACAGAAATGGTGATTTTTTATGCTATCAAATCAATTCCGGGAAGAGAGCAGCAGCGGCGAACTGGTATTGATTAATTCGATTTTCACCCGGACGACACCGTCCGCCACGATGCCCAGACGGGCTGCCGCGCCATACGACAGATCCAGTAACCGATCGCCGACAAACGGGCCGCGATCATTGACCCGGACCACCAGGGTGCGGCCGTTTTCCAGATTGGTCACATGAATGAAGCTGGGTAGCGGCAGGCTCTGATGCGCGGCGGAAATCGCATATTGATCATACACTTCGCCATTGGCGGTCAGACGACCATGAAAGCCGGGACCATACCAGGAAGCCAGTCCTTCGGCGGTGTATTCTTTGATGTCTTTCCAGATCGGGTAGTACTTGCCGTCAATCTCGTAGCCATTGTTCCCTTTATGGCTCGGCGGTTCATAGATCGGGGAAAGGAGCCCCAGCTGACGGCGTTGACGGGGGCTCATCCGCGCATACTGCGCGTCGGTCACGATCGGGCCGGCATACTCTTTGAACTGAAAACCGGAATAATTGCCGCTATCCGCCGTCTGCACCCGTGTCTTGGTCGGGCGGATACGGTAGCTCACTTCCTCCCGGGCCGTACAGGCCGCAAACAGCAGTGTCAGCAGCAACAGGCAACCGTAGCGGCAAAATGCGGAGAAGGTCACTGAAAAACGCATGTTCATCCCTGTCAGTCTGTCCCGGGTCAGTTCAGGAAGAACGCGCCGCGGAAACCCGATCCTTTTAATTTAGATAGTAGCTGTTCGGCCTGCGGTTTCTCCAGTGGCCCGACATGCAGTTTATACATACTGTTAATCGCGACCACCCGGGGTGGCACCCCGTAACGGCGTTCCACATCAGAGGCCACTTCTTTGGCTTTTTTCAGATCGTTGGTCGCCAGCAACTGAATGGTGCGAGATTGATGCTGGGCAATCAGTTGTTCGGCATTGGCCGGACGAGGCGGATGAATCAGTTCAACATGGACCCGGGCCGTTCCCGGTTTCAGAATCCCCAGTCGGCTGGCTGCGCCGCGGGAAAGATCCAGTATGCGATCTCCGTGGAACGGGCCGCGATCATTGACCCGGACAATCAGCCGGTGGCCGTTTTCCAGATTAGTGACCCGCAGGTAACTGGGTAATGGCAGATTTTTGTGCGCGGCCGAAATATCTTCCTGATCATACAACTCGCCATTGGAGGTGTATTTGCCGTGGAAACCGGGACCGTACCAGGAGGCTGTGCCTTCGATGTCGTATTGCTGGATACCGTTCCAGACCTTGTAGCGCTGACCCAACACTTCGTAGTCCTGGTTGCCAATCCGGCTCGGTGGCTCAAAACGGGGCACCGCGCCGTTGATGTCGATCAGCGGCTGGCGGGGTGTAGCGGGAACCGACGTCGTCGGTTGCTGGCTGCTGCAGGCAGCCAGCAGGAGTAACGGGAGAACACAAACAACAAAGTAATACGGTTTATTGACCATAGTATTGTTTCGCGATCTGCTGACTCAGGTTATGGACCGCCATGGCATACAGCGGACTTTTATTATAGCGGGTAATGACATAAAAATTCTGACGAGCGACCCAGTATTCAGAATAGTCCGGTTGTGCGTATTGCAGCAATGTGACCGGGGTATCGGCTTTCAGCGGGGTTTTCACCCGGACCCCGGCCGTCTGCAGTTCCTGCCAGCGCTGTTTCAGTTCGACCCGATCCTGGACTTTCCCGGCGGCAGATGGCCGGGTCAGCTGAGCGGCTTCCACCACCGGATCGCCCATTTTCCAGCCGTGTTTATGGAAATAATTGGCCACACTGCCAATCGCATCGGTCGGGTTAGTGAACAGATCCTTATGACCGTCACCATCAAAATCAACCGCATAGGTCAGGTAGCTGGAGGGCATGAATTGTCCCATCCCCATGGCGCCGGCATAGGAGCCCTGCCGGGCTTTCAGATCCCATCCCTGCTGATTGCCCAGCCGGATGTAATTGACGAATTCCTTACTGAAAAACTCGGTGCGCGTCGGATGATAGAACGCCAGCGTATACAGCGAATCCAGTACCGGATGTGTGCCCATATTGCCGCCGTAGAAGGTTTCCACCCCGATGATGGCCACGATCACGCTGGCCGGCACGTTGAAGGTCCGCTCGGCACGGGTCAGGTCGGCGGCATGGGTACGCCAGAACTCGGCACCTTGCCGGATCCGTTTTTCGGTCAGAAACAGCGCCTCATATTCATACCAGGGTTTGCTTTCTGCCGGTCGTTTATACGCGTCCAGCACGGCCTGACGAAAATCCGCCTGTCCGGTCGCACGGGTGATGGATGACATCGGTACGCCAGTCTGCTGACTGAGTTCCTGCATCCGGGCAAGATCCTGCGGGCGTAATGTGGCTGCGGTGGCATCCGCGGCCATAAAGAGAGAAAGTCCCAGTGCGAGTATACGTTTCATAATTATTCCTGCTCAGGCCAAAAGTCGGCGATGGGTATGGATTGACATCAGAATACCAAAACCGGCGCACAGCGTGATCATCGCGGTTCCGCCGTAACTGACTAGCGGCAGCGGTACACCTACCACCGGCAGGATGCCACTGACCATACCGATATTGATAAAGACATAAAAGAAAAAGGTCAGGGATAAGGCACCGCCGAGTAAACGGTCAAAACAGTTCTGCGCCTGCAGACTGATGTGCAGGCAGCGGTACAGGATCAGCAGATACAGCAGTATCAGCACGATAAAGCCCATCAGACCGAATTCTTCGCCGATCACCGCAAAGATAAAATCGGTGTGTCGCTCCGGTAAAAAGTCGAGCTGGGACTGCGTCCCGTTCAGCCAGCCTTTGCCAAACAGACCGCCGGAACCAATCGCGATCTTGGACTGAATAATATGATAGCCGGTGCCCAGAGGATCACTTTCCGGATTGAGGAAGGTGAGTACCCGCTGGCGCTGATAATCATGCATCAGGAAAAACCACATCACCGGCATAAAGGCGCAGAGCAGCACACCGGCTGTAATAATCAGCCACCAGTTAATGCCGGCGAGAAAAATGACAAAAATCCCGGAGACAGCGACCAGAATGGAAGTCCCGAGATCCGGTTGTTCCGCAATCAGCAGGGTGGGGATCAGCACCAGCGTCAGCGCGATCCCGATATGTCCCAGTCGGGGAGGCAGCGGATGCCGATCCATGTAGGCCGCAATGGTCATCGGCATCACGATTTTCAGTAATTCGGACGGCTGGAATTTGATAAAGCCAAGATCCAGCCAGCGCTGAGCCCCTTTGCCGATATGGCCGAAGATCATGACGCACAGCAGCAGGACGATGCAGAGCAGAAAGGCCGGTGGTGCCCAGCGGGCATAGAACGCCGGTGAAAACTGCGCCATGACCAGCATGACGGTAAAGGCCAGCGTGGTATGCACCAGTTTATTGAACAGCATATCCGGATGCTGGCCGGAGGCTGAATAAAGTACCACCATGCTGAACGCGATCAGGGCAATGATGGCAAACAGCAGCGGCAGATCGACATGGATCTTCTGCCAGAGCTGATATTTGTTGTTCTCTTCATTCAGGTTCAATGTGCGGTTGCCTCATCTTCTTTGACTTCGTCGGTATATTTACCGAGCAGGTAAGCATCCAGCATCGTGCGGGCAATCGGCGCCGCATTCTTGCCGCCACCACCGGCGTTTTCCAGAATCACCGCGCACACGACGGTCGGGTTATCATACGGTGCAAAACTGACAAACAAGGCGTTATCCCGGTGTTCCTCTTTCAGTTTCTTGGCATCATAGCGCTGGTTTTCTTTCATCCCCACGACCTGTGCCGTACCGGATTTCCCGCCGGATTTATACGGTGTTCCGGCAAAGGCATGCCGGCCGGAGCCTTCCGGACCGTTGTTGACCAGATACATCCCTTCTAACGAGACACCCCAGAAACTGTCATCCTTGGTCTGAATCGGCTCCTGTTCCGCCGGCACGATCGGTTGGCGTTTTCCATTGTCATTGAACGCCATACCAATATGCGGCGTAATGATCCGGCCATGCTGTGTCAGGATGCTGTGTGCCCGAGCCAGCTGGATCAGCGTGGAAGTCCAGTAACCCTGACCGATACCCACGGAAATGGTATCACCCTGGAACCAGGGCTGACGGTGACGTTTCTGTTTCCATTCGCGCGATGGCATGACACCGGTACTCTCCTCGAAAATGTCGAGACCGGAATAATTACCAAAACCGAAGCGGGTCATGTATTCATGGATCTTGTCGATGCCGACACGGTAAGCCAGATCGTAGAAATAGGTATCCGCCGAAACTTCAATCGCCCGGTAAACGTCCAGCCAGCCATGACCGCCGCGTCGCCAGTCGCGGAACTTGCGCGCCGTGCCCGGGATCTGGAATGTCGCACCGCCAAAATAACGGTAGTAGGGCGTAATGGCGCCTTCGTTTAGTCCCATCACCGCCAGTAAGGGTTTCACCGTCGATGCCGGGGCGTATCCCCCCTGAGAGATACGGTTGATCAGCGGCCGTGCCGGATTGTTCAGCAGGGCGGAATATTCTTTAGTGCTGACGCCACGGACAAAAATATTCGGGTCGTAGCTGGGCGCAGACACAAACGCCAGAATCGAGCCGTCACGCGGATCCATCATCACAATACCGCCTTTACGGCCCTGCATGAGTTCATACGCGCGTTTCTGCAGCCGGATATCAATACCGAGATAAAGATCCTGTCCGGCCTGGGGCGGCTGATATTTCAGCGTGCGTAATACCCGCCCTTTGTTGTTAACTTCGACTTCCTGATAACCGGCCTGTCCGTGCAGCTGGTCTTCGTAATATTTTTCGACACCCTGCTTGCCGATGTCATGCGTGGCCGCATAGTTGGCCAGCTTGTCTTCTTTTTCCAGACGTTGCAGATCTTTGGTATTGATCCGGGCGACATAACCCAGCGCATGGGTCAACACATCTGCATAGGGATAATGACGTTTCAGGTAGGCTTCAATACTGCTGCCGGGGAAGCGGTACTGATTGACCGAAAATTTGGCCACCTGTTCTTCATTGAGCTGTTCGGCCACGGTGACCGGATTGAATTTCCGGCTATGCCGGGCTTCATTCAGAATGCGCGGAATATTTTCCGGATCCAGCCCCAGCAGCTCGGTCAGCTCCTGTACGGTCTTTTTCAGATCGGTGGTCTGTTCCGGGATCAGTTCCAGACTGAACTCCGGCTGGTTTTCCGCCAGCAGGACGCCGTTACGATCAAAGATCAGTCCGCGCGGTGGCGCACTGGGGATCACTTTAATCCGGTTGCTGTTTGAGCGGGTCTGATAGGTCTGATATTGCTGTACCTGCAGATACCAGAGATTGGCCAGCAGCACGGCGATCATGACGGCAATGACGAACACCGAAAACCATACCCGCCGGGCAAACAGCGCGCTTTCCAGAACTTTGTTCTTAAAGGCAATCCGGGACATGGGCTATTCGCGGTGATAAGGATGGTTGGTGGTCAGGCTCCATGCGCGATAGAGACTCTCGGCGACCACAATACGAACCAGCGGATGCGGCATGGTCAGTGCCGACAGGCACCAGCTCTGTTCCGCCGCCGCCTTGCAGGCTGGCGCCAGACCTTCCGGGCCGCCGATCAGCAGCGCGACATCCCGGCCATCCTGCTTCCAGCTTTCCAGTTGCTGGGCCAACTGCGGCGTGGTCCAGTTTTTTCCCGGCAGATCAAGCGTGACGATACGGCTGGATTTCCCGACAGCGGCCAGGGTTTGTTCCCCTTCCTTGTCCAGAATCCGGGCAATATCGGCATTCTTCCCGCGTTTGCCCGCCGGGATCTCGATCAGTTCCAGCGGCATATCTTTCGGAAAGCGGCGTTGGTATTCGTTAAATCCGGTGGTAACCCAGTCCGGCATTTTGGTGCCAACGGCAATGATCTGCAGTTTCATCGATCAGGCAGCCTTGATATTTCCGCCCCACAGCTTTTCCAGCTGGTAGCGATCGCGGATTTCATCCTGCATGACGTGCACCATGACTTCACCCAGGTCGACCAGAATCCATTCTGCATCCTTATCACCATCCACGCCAAACGGCATGACGCCGGCATGACGGGCTTCTTCGGCCACCTTGTCGGCAATGGAGCGGACATGGCGGTTGGATGTGCCGGAACAGATGATCATGCAGTCGGTAATATCGGACTTGCCACGGACATCCAGTACCACAATCTCTTTCGCTTTGATGTCACCGAGCTTGTCGACGACGAAATCCTGTAATTCTTTACCTTGCAAGAAAATAATCCTCCGAATAATGAGCGCGCGATTATAGCACGCTGCGATGCGGGATCAGCATTCGCTTTTTCAGAGTTGTACCGGCAGGGTAAAACGCAGTGACGTGCTGCCGCGGAATGCCAGTGTCAGGGTTTGCAGCCACTGCCAGGCGGTGCTGCTGTCGAAGGTGCGGTTACAGCGATCCAGTTCGCCCATCATGCGCAACATATCCTGTAACTGGGCTGCGGAAAGACGCTGCATGGCCTGTTGCAGCAGGGGTTGCCGGCTGGGCCAGACTTTGGCTGCCTGTAGCAGGGGGGGTAATGGCTGACGGGCGTCCTGTGCCAGACGCAGTGACCAGAGCAGCTCCAGATCTTTGGCCAGTGCCCAGGTCAGCATACCGGGTTCCACGCCTTCATCCCGCAGCCGGGTCAGTATCCGCAAGGCGCGCTGGCTTTTGCCTTCCAGCAGCGTATCCAGCCATTTGAACGGATCGAACACGTTATGCCGGGTGATGTTGTGCTGCAATACCGCCACGCTCAGCGGTTGCGGCAGGGCCAGCAGGGCCAGTTTTTCCAGCTCCTGCGCGGCGGCCAGCAGGTTGCCTTCGAAGGCATGGCACAAAAAGGTGATGCCATCATTGTCGATACGCAAGCCGTTCTGCTGGCTGCGCAGCTTCATCCAGCGCGGGAAATAACGCGGATCAGGCAGTGCCACCGGAATATAGACGCCCTGCTTGTCCAGCGCGGTAAACCAACTGCTTTTACTCTGCGCGCTGCTGAGTTTCGGACCGAGGATGATCAGCAGCAGATCGGGATGCAGGTGTTGCTGTAATTCGCTGATCCGTTCCGCCCACTCTTTCGGCAGCTTGTCGCCCAGCTCGATCTCGATGATCTGGCGGCTGGAAAACAGGCTCAGGCTCTGGCTGCAGGCATGAATATCATCCCACGGCAGTGGTTCTTCAATGGCACTGAAACGGTAGATATCACTGAAACCCTGTTCGCGGGCGAGATGACGGATTTGATGCAACGCTTCCATTTTCTGTAATGGTTCGTCGCCGAAAACAAGATAGCAGGCCCGAAGGCCTGCCTGTAACTGTTCAGCTAACTGTTCGCTGAAGACACGCATCAGTAGACGAGACGACTGAGCTGGATCAGGATCAGATCAGCGGTCTGAACTTCCATCTCATTGCGCAGCTGGGCCTGTTCGCGGGAAGAGGCCAGTGCCTGAGCGGATTTGTTCAGGAACACCCGGCTGAACCGGGCGCTGAATTTCTGTAATGGTTTATCGGGCATGGTGATGCTGTAATCGGTATTAAACAGCATCACATACTCCACGACCTGGCTGCGGTTATCCAGCGAGGCGGCACTGTTACTGACACTGATATTGCCCAGATTCAGCACCGGAACATCATCACTGCGGTCCACCAGTTTGACACCGGAGTGCCGCAGACGGGCGGTGACCAGACGATAGATATCGCTGCGGTTATCACCTTCCACATGGATGGCTGTCAGCTGGGACGGCAGCAGTTTTTCGTCCATACTGCCGCGCATCTGAAAACCACAACCGGTGAGCACGAGGCTCACCAGTATCATCACACCACAAACCAGTCGTTTCATCACTTAGCCAACCACGATATTGAGCAGTTTGCCCGGTACATAGATCACTTTGCGGACAGTCAGATCAGCCACGAACTTCGCAACGGTAGGATCCTGCATTGCCAGTGCCTGTACCTGTTCCTGGGTCGCATCAGCGGCCACAGTCAGCTTACCGCGCACTTTGCCGTTCACCTGTACCACCACCAGTTTTTCGTCTTCCACCATGGCGGCTGCGTCCGCGACCGGCCAGACAGCCTGATCGATATCGGTGTTACCCAGCGCCTGCCACAGATGGAAACTGATATGCGGCGTGATTGGATACAGCATCAGTACCACGTTGGTCAGCACTTCCTGAATCAGCGCACGATCCTGCTCTGTTTCCTGCGGTGCTTTGGCCACACGGTTCATCAGCTCCATGATGGCTGCAATCGCGGTGTTGAAGGTCTGACGGCGACCGATATCATCGCTGAACTTGGCGATGGTTTTGTGCAGTTCACGGCGCAGTGTTTTCTGCTCGTTACTTAAATCGGCCACATCCAGTGCAGGTGCGACGCCTTTCGCGGTATGTTCCACCACCGCTTTCCACAGACGCTTCAGGAAACGTTGTGCGCCATCTACACCGGATTCCTGCCATTCCAGCGTCATATCCGCCGGTGAGGCAAACATCATGAACAGACGGACGGTGTCGGCACCGTAACGCTCGACCATCAGTTGCGGGTCGATACCATTGTTCTTCGATTTCGACATTTTGGTCATGCCGGCATGAATCACTTCACGGCCATCGTTATCCACCGCTTTGGTGATACGGCCTTTCTCGTCGCGTTCCACTTTCACGTCTACCGGGCTGACCCAGACGCGGGCACCATGTTCGGTGTAGTAGAAAGCGTCAGCCAGCACCATGCCCTGACACAGCAGACGGGTGAACGGTTCATCACTTTTCACCATGCCGGAATCGCGCAGCAGTTTGTGGAAGAAACGCGCGTACAGCAGGTGCATACAGGCGTGTTCGATACCGCCGATATACTGGTCGACCGGCAGCCAGTAGTTGGCTTTGTCAGTATCCAGCATGCCTTGTTCGTAATCCGGGCAGCAGTAACGGGCGAAATACCAGGACGATTCCATGAAGGTATCGAAGGTATCGGTTTCGCGCAGTGCCGGCTGGCCGTTGTAAGTGGTTTTCGCCCATTCCGGATCGGCTTTGATCGGGCTCTGGACGCCGTCCATTACCACGTCTTCCGGCAGAATCACCGGCAGCTGATCCGCTGGCGTTGGCACCACGGTACCGTCTTCCAGTGTCAGCATCGGGATTGGCGCGCCCCAGTAACGCTGACGGGAAACCCCCCAGTCACGCAGACGGTAGTTGACGGTGCGCTGACCCAGACCCTGGGCTTCCAGTTTCGCGCAGATGGCGTCGAACGCCTGCTGGAAGTTCATGCCGTCGAATTCGCCGGAATTAAACAGCGCGCCTTTCTCGGTGTAGGCCGCAGCAGAAACATCCGGTGCGGAGCCATCAGCCGCCGCAATCACGGCACGGATTTCCAGACCGTATTTGGTCGCAAATTCGAAGTCACGCTGATCGTGTGCCGGAACCGCCATGACTGCGCCGGTACCGTAATCCATCAGCACGAAGTTGGCGACCATGATCGGCACGCGACGGCCATCGATCGGATGCAGGGCATACAGGCCGGTGGCCATGCCTTTTTTCTCCATGGTGGCCAGTTCTGCTTCCGCCACCTTGGTGTTTTTGCATTCTTCCAGGAAGTCAGCCAGAGCCGCGTTGTGTTCCGCTGCCTGTTTCGCCAGCGGATGGGCTGCGGCAACCGCCACATACGTCACGCCCATCAGGGTGTCGGGACGGGTGGTGTAGATATCGAATGTCTGCTCGCTGTTTTCGACGTGGAAGGTCATGGTCAGACCTTCGGAGCGGCCGATCCAGTTGCGCTGCATGGTTTTGACCATGTCCGGCCAGCCATCCAGCTTGTCCAGATCGCTCAGCAGCTCTTCGGCATAGGCGGTGATCTTCACGAACCACTGCGGAATTTCTTTCTGTTCCACCGGCGTATCACAACGCCAGCAGCAACCGTCCTGTACCTGTTCGTTGGCCAGTACGGTCTGGTCGTTCGGACACCAGTTCACCGAAGAGGTCTTCTTGTAAACCAGACCTTTTTTATACAGCTCGGTGAAGAACCACTGTTCCCAGCGGTAGTATTCCGGCGTGCAGGTGGCCAGTTCACGATCCCAGTCGTAAGAAAGACCCAGCATTTTCAGCTGACCTTTCATGTATTCGATGTTTTCGTAGGTCCATTTGGCCGGTGCGGAGTTGTTTTTGATTGCCGCGTTTTCTGCCGGCAGACCGAAGGCATCCCAGCCGATTGGTTGCAGTACGTTTTTGCCATTCAGGCGCTGGTAACGGGAGATCACGTCACCGATGGTGTAGTTACGCACGTGCCCCATGTGCAGACGGCCTGAAGGGTACGGGAACATCGACAGACAGTAGAATTTTTCTTTATCTACTTTTTCGAACGCTTTGAAAGTCTGCTGTTTATCCCAGTGCCGTTGTACTTCCGGTTCAAGGGACTGTGGATTGTATTGTTCTTCTAAAACTGACATGGGTATATCCGAATCGACAGATGTGGAGGGTAATCCGTTAGAAAATCACCATAGGATACTTGTATTGCCGGATCGCAACAATAGCTGAGCGGGGTCACAGGCTTTTTCCGTAACACCCGCTATGCTTAAAACAGATCAGATCGGGAGGATTTCATCATGTCAGAACAGAGCGGCCCTGATAAAAAACCGAAAGGGTATGAAGTGTTTATGAGTCATGTGCGCGCCTTCTGGAGTGAAAAAGGAGCGCCGACCACGGATAACCTGCAGCACTGGCTGCAGGAGGTTGAGGATTTTGTCGGTGCCGCCGAAGATATGACGAAAGATGAGCTGGCGCTGACCCGAGCGTACATCAATGAGGAGTTAAGTGAATTTCTGGACGCTCCGGGCGGATATCAGGATTCGGCATTCTATAATGCCCTGCAAAATACCGCCTGGGAGTGGTTACTGGCGGTCAGTGACCGCACGCAGATAGAGCAGGTCGCCGTGGAAAACGACCTGCATCATGCCAGCGGTTACCGGGTGGGGGAATGGATGGCGCCGGGGCAGAAAATCTGCAAGCAATGCGGTTATCAGGAAACTGTAACACACGCCACGCCGCTGCAACCCTGCGCACATTGTGGCGGAGAACATTTTCAGCGGCAGCCTTTGTCGCCATGAGCCGACAGACGGCAAAAAGCAAAACAGCGCCCCGGGGCGCTGTTTTTATTGGTCTCAGTGAAGTCAGCCTAACCGGTTGACTGGCTGGCGTTCTAGCCAGCTTTTCAGGTTGCGGGCATCGTTGATACGGCCGGACGGTGCGCCGGCATCCAGGAATACCATGACCATCGGTTTGTTCTGCACATCAGCGACCATCACCAGACAACGACCTGCTTCTCTGATATAGCCGGTTTTGGACAGCCCAATATCCCAGGCGCCTTCACGCACCAGCGCATTACTGTTCTGATAATGCAACGGACGGCCGGAAGCACTGATGATGTCATGTTCGGTAGAGGTACTTAACTGACGGATCTGTGGATAGCGGTAGGCCGCCTGCACCATCAGGGCCAGATCAGCTGCAGTGGAGGTGTTGTTTTTATTCAGACCGGTTGAATCATAAAACACGGTATTGCGCATACCAAGGGCACGGGCTTTACGGTTCATGGCGGCAATAAATGCCCCCTTACCCCCCGGATAGGTGCGGGCCAGTGAATGGGCCGCCCGGTTTTCAGATGACATCAGCGCCAGCCACATGATGTCGTAGCGGGACAGTGTGGTACCGATTTCCAGCCGTGAACTGGATTTTTTCACCCGATCCACATCGGCATTGCTGATGGTGATCGGCTGGTTCATGGACAAACCGGCATCCAGTACGACCATGGCTGTCATCAGTTTGGTAATTGATGCGATCGGTGTACGGCGTGCTGCATTCTTGCCATAGACCATACGACCGGTATCGGCATTCATGATCAGCGCGGCATTGGAATCAAGCGACGGACCGCTGCGGTCCAGCGGGATGGTATTGATCCGCTGTGGTTTATCGTTAGCAACCAGTGCCGGTCTGGCGACAGTATGTGCGCGGGACGAGATACGGGCCGTCTGATTTTTGCTTTTTTGTGCCAGCTGGCGTGATTTCGCCCGATTCTGGGTCTGATTGTATTTATTGACGCGCTGGGTCGAATTCAGTGCCAGTTTGGTAACGGTGGTTTTCTTTTTAACTACGCTTTTGGCTGTTTTTTTGGTTTTTGTCGCCAGCGGTTTGACTGCGCCTGTCTTGGCTACCGTGGCCGCTTTCTTGACCGGCCGCTTGATCACGGTGATTTCTTTTGCCGCAGGTTTTGTTGCCGGCGTGCTTTTAACTACAGCGACCGGTTCATCCGGGACATACGGCTTGGGTACTGTCGCGGCAAAACTGTGCGAAGAAAAACAGACCAATCCAAATAAGAAAGCTACTACCTTGTTCATCGCTATGTCCTGAAACAGTCAAACTACGTCAGCCGGAAATCGGGGCAGGATTATAGCGCTAAATCTGCCGATTCCGGTCATCCGGAACAAAAGAAAATTGTTACCATTTGTCGCTGGTGGTCACTTCCCGGGAAAGTTGCAGTGTTTTATTTAAAACACCGTCGGTAACATCCAGCTGATAATCCCCGGATAGCTGAAAGATCCGCCATTTTTCGGGTTCATAACCCTGCAGACCCATAAAATCCTTTGCTTGCGTGATGCTCTGAAATGCAATCGTTCCCGAATACAAACCAAACAGGCAGGGGCCCAGTTTTATGATGGTTTTCCCCTGGGCCAGAGAAACGGCATCATCCGGTGCACTGATGGTGTAGACCGGATGCAGGGGGGATGGCCGGATCATAGGTACACTGTTGCGCTGGATATCCACCCATGCTGCGACGACGATAAAAATGATCAGGGAGAGGGGGATCAGAAAACGTTTCATCCAGCGTGCTTCCATCCTGGTTATTTAACAGAGCTGATGATAATCATATTCTTCCTGAACGATAGATTAGGTTAAAAAAAATAGAGGAGCCAGTGCTGCCCCTCTATATTCTTCATTCTGTTACGCAAAGTGTGCAAAACCTTGCATTTTGGGCGCTTGGCACCGGCCGTTTACAGCACATTCAGCCCATGCAGCATCACGGTCAGGATCAGTAGCGGTGTCACGAACCGCAGCAGCACGAACAGGATCCGGCTCAGATGCTGATTATGTAACTGCTGATGGTTGCTCAGCGCCTGCTGTAATGCCGGATACCCCCAGCGCCAGCCGACAAACAGGGCAATCAGTATGCCGCCCAGCGGCATTAAGATATTCGAGCTCAGATAGTCGAACAGATCGAACATGTTCATGCCAAACAGCTTGAAATCAGCCATCAGACTGTTGGTGAGCGCACAGGTCGAACCGAGTAGCGCCACTAACAACAGTGTGACCAGCGTGGCTTTTTTCCGGCTGACAGCAAACCGTTCGTGGATCACCACGACCGGCACATTCTGATCATCGCGGAAGTAGCTGCCGTAGGTCATCATGGTTGCCATGCCGACAGAGAGCTTGAAGAACGCCAGCCCCATGGCGGCGAGCAGAACCGCACCGTTGATTTTGCTGAAATCGGGACGGAACAGGAACTGCAACGCTTCACCGGCTTTTTCCAGCGACAGACTGAAGGCACACAGCACGATCAGCAGAATAAACAGCAGTGGCATCAGACGTTTGGTAACGGCTTCAATCCCCTTGGAGACACCCATCAGCAAGATACTGCCAATGAACAGCAGCACGCCCCATTGCCAGACCAGCGAAGGTACCGGGTCGCTGATCAAGGCGCTGAATGCGGAGCCGGTGACTTTCGGATCACTGGAAAGAATCTCGCCGGTGATTGCTTTGGGCACATAGGCAAACACCCAGGCTACGACTTCAGAATAGAAAGCCATGATCAGAAAGGCGGCAATGACGCCCATGACGCCGATGATCCACCAGGGCAAACCGCGAGGCGCCATTTGCTGCAGAGCGGTGATGGGGTTGGTTTTTGCCTGACGGCCGATGGTGATTTCAGCGATCATCACGGGCAGGCCGACCAGCAGGGTGGCCAGCAGATAAATTAACAGGAAACCGGCACCGCCATTGGCTCCTATCATATACGGGAATTTCCAGATATTACCGAGTCCGACAGCGGAACCGAGCGTTGCTGCCAGTACACCGAAACTGGACGTAAAACCATCACGTTTGGCCATTAATCACCTTGATTTATTCTATTTGCTTCTGCAAAAGCGTGATTTTCCCATATATTGTATGGAAGGCACAGCCTGTATTGCTGTTTCGGAGAAGGAACTTGGGTAATTCAGACTGAAATCAGGTTTTCAATCCACTCGGGATGTTGCGGCAACCGCTCTTTACGGGATTTCGGCCACTGTTTGAGACGGTATTCCGCTTTCAGTGCCTGACTGTGATCGCCGATTTCCGTGTGCCAGTGCAGGGTCAGCGGAGCGCGCCCGCGTAGATTGCGGGCGCCTTTTCCAGCCTGATGCTGGGCAAAACGGCGACTGACATCGGTGGTGATGCCGGTATAGAGCCGGTTATCCTTATCGCGGATCAGATACAGCGACCAGGTCGTTAACAATGCTGACTCTGCTGACACTGCGTCAGTTTATCCTGTAATTCATTGGCAGAAACAAAGCCCTGGATCCGTAATTGCGGATTCGGCTGGCTTTGCTTATCAAAGAACAACACATTCGGCAGACCCAATACGCCGAGTTCCTGCAACAAGGCCCGATCTTCGGTGGTGTTGGCGGAGACATCAGCCCGCAAGAACTGATAGCCACTCAGGTGTTGCCGGATTTGCGGATCACTGAAGGTTTTATCATCCAGTTCGCGGCAGGCGGTACACCAGTCGGCATACAGATCCAGCATCACCGGTTTGCCCTGCGCTTTGGCGACGGCCAGTTGTTGCTGCAGCTCATCAAGGTTGTTTACGGTCGTAAACGGCAACGTTTCTGCCGGCCGCCACTCATACTGACTGGCAGCGAAAATACTGCCGGAGAGCAGTATCAGCAGCGCAAGAGGTTTCAGCCGCGGCGCTTTGGCGACCGGCCATAACCGCCAGACCAGCCAGAGCAACACCGCGATGGCGAAGCCGAACCAGAGCGGACTGGCAATGGCTGCCGGGATAAACCGCTCCAGCAGAAACAGCGGCATGGCCAGCAGCAACACGGCAAACAGCTGTTTGACAAAGACCATCCAGGCGCCGGCTTTAGGCAACACTTTGCCGCCGAAAATACCCATCAGCAGCAGGGGTAACCCCATACCGAGACTCAGCAAAAAGAGCGTGGCGGCGCCATACAGCGGGTTGCCGTTTTGGGCGATATACAGTAACACGCCGGATAACGGCGCACTGGTACAGGGAGACCCGATCAGACCGGACAATGCACCGAGCATGGCCACACCCCGCAGCGATTGCAGCGACTGCTGATTGGCCAGGGTATTCAGTTTATTCTGCCAGGCAGACGGCAGCTGTATACCGTTTCCAAACATCAGGCTCAGCGCCAGCAACAGATAGAACAGGCTGAAGGTCCCGAGCAGCCACGGGCTCTGCAGCCAGCCCTGGATACCAGCGCCGGCAGAGGCAATCAGCACGCCGATAGCGGTATAGGTCAGCGCCATACCCAGTACATAGGCCAGCGACAGGGTAAAGCCTCGCCGCCAGGTCAGAACATTCCCCTGCTGGCTGAGCATGGCACTCAGCACCGGATACATCGGATAAACACAGGGCGTCAGCGATAATCCGATCCCCATGGCAAAAAAGCTCAGGAACGCGAGCAGACCCGGCTGCATCAAGGCGCTTTGTTGCGGAGCAGTTATCGGGCCAGATGCATCCGAAAGGGGGGCCGGCTGGTAGGCGGCCAGCGTGATGGTCTTCTGCTGGGGCGGGTAACACAGCCCCGTCGTGCAGCCCTGATAGGTGAAGGTTGCGGTTGCGCCGGGAGCGATCGAGCGGAACAGGAAGCTTAGCGTGATCGGCTGCGGATAGATTTCCGTTTCTCCCAGAAATTCGTCTTCATGCAATACCCCGGGCGGCAGCGTGGCAGGGGATGATTCCGCGTTGCTGACGTCCAGACGGATCTTTTCCCGGTAGAGGTAATAGCCTTCCGCCGGTGATAGGGTGATCTGCAGCTGATTGTCGGTTTGATGGGTGGTGATGACAAACGCCTGTTCTGCCGGCAGGAATTGGGGTTGCGAGGTGGGGATCAACTGCTGTAACAGGGTCTCATCCGCTTTTGCCGGCAGCATAAACAGCAGCAGAAAACAGCCGCAAATCAGAGAGAGATAACGCATCATGGTGTTGTCTGTTCCTGCAACCATTGTAAATAAGCGGTATTGCCACACATCACCGGCAAGGCCAGAATTTCCGGTACCTCGTAAGGGTGCAGCGCCGTTATCCGTTGTTGCAGGATACCAAACAGGGTACGACGGCTTTTAATGATCAGTTGTACTTCCTGACTTTCTTCCTGCTTTCCCTGCCAGCAATACAGCGAGGTCACCTGCGGGAGCAGATTAATGCAGGCGGCCAGTTTCTCATCCAGCAGTGCCTGCGCCAGTTCACGGGCGGAACCTTCATCCGGGCAGGTGCATAATACAACAATGGCATCTGTCATTGGCTTATACCGGTTAAACAATCTACTTCCTTAATTATGCAATCAGTACGCGAAATCGACCACTAAAGATCATGATCCAGGGGCTGTGTAGCCCTTGAATCTGGTGTTTTTCATCCCCATCTGGTGATTTATACGCCGCTTTTCCGGCGAGATCTGATTTTGTGCTGAGAGGTGCCTGTGGCAAAAATTGCGTTTGGTTTTTTCCTGCTGTTCTTTCTGGAGCTGTGGGTCATCATTAAAGTCGGTTCGGTTATCGGCGCGTTTATGGTGATCCTGCTGATGATCCTGGCGGCAGGGTACGGGGTTTCGCTGGTACGTTCTCAGGGGCTGCGCACCATAATGACGATGCAGCAACAGCTGGCGCAGGGAATTGCCCCGGCATCCACCATGCTGGAGGGAACAGCGCTGTTGTTCGCCGGCGCGTTATTTATCTTCCCCGGTTTCCTGACCGATATGGTTGCGCTGCTATTATTGCAGCCGTTCGTGCGTCGCTGGCTGGCCCGTAAGCTGACCAGCAGCCAGCGCTGGCAGGTCTATACCCATTCCACGGTAGAAAGTGAAGCGCAGCGGGTTGAGCCTGATAGCGAAGTCATTTTCAAGGAGAAGGTGAAACCGGCTCCCCGCCAGGGCACCACCGTTGATGGTGAATTCGAGCGGAAAGACAAAGACGACAAGACACCTCAGTGATCGCGGATTTGTTAAAAAATTTTTTCCTGCGCCCTTGAAGCGCAGGAATCTGCCCCCAGATCGGGGAATGTATTTGAATTTTGTTTCGGCCACCGATGGCCGTGTTCATAGAAACAACACTCATTAGGAGAGTTCTCGATGAAAATTCGTCCATTGCATGATCGCGTGATCATCAAACGTACCGAAGTTGAAGCCAAGTCTGCAGGCGGCATCGTGCTGACCGGTTCAGCTGCTCAGAAATCCACCCGTGGTGAAGTTCTGGCTGTCGGCGCGGGTCGAATCCTGGATAACGGCGACGTAAAACCGCTGGCTGTCAAAGTAGGCGACAAAGTGATTTTCAACGAAGGTTACGGCGTGAAAACCGAAAAGCTGGATGGTCAGGAAGTATTGATCCTGTCTGAAACTGACATCCTGGCGATTGTTGAAGAGTAATTTTCGTTAACCCCCCGGTTTGAGCTAAAGGAATTTAAGAAATGGCAGCTAAAGACGTTAAATTTGGCAATGACGCTCGTGTCAAAATGCTGGAAGGTGTCAACGTTCTGGCAAACGCAGTTAAAGTAACCCTGGGCCCGAAAGGCCGTAACGTAGTACTGGATAAATCATTCGGTGCGCCAACCATCACCAAAGACGGTGTGTCTGTCGCCAAAGAGATCGAACTGGAAGACAAATTCCAGAACATGGGCGCCCAGATGGTGAAAGAAGTGGCGTCTCAGGCGAACGACGCAGCCGGTGACGGTACTACCACTGCAACTGTACTGGCTCAGTCTATCGTGAACGAAGGTCTGAAAGCTGTTGCAGCCGGCATGAACCCGATGGATCTGAAACGCGGTATCGACAAAGCGGTTGTGGCTGCCGTGGCAGAACTGAAAACCCTGTCTGTGCCATGTGCTGATACCAAAGCGATCGCTCAGGTAGGTACTATCTCTGCAAACTCTGACGAAAACGTCGGTAAGCTGATTGCAGAAGCGATGGAAAAAGTAGGCCGTGACGGCGTGATCACTGTTGAAGATGGTCAGGGTCTGAACGACGAGCTGGACGTAGTAGAAGGTATGCAGTTCGACCGCGGCTACCTGTCTCCATACTTCGTTAACAAACAGGACACTGCTTCTGTCGAGCTGGACGATCCGTTCATCCTGCTGGTTGACAAGAAAATCTCTAACATCCGCGAAATGCTGTCCGTACTGGAAGGCGTAGCGAAAGCCGGCAAACCACTGGTGATCGTTGCCGAAGACGTGGAAGGCGAAGCACTGGCGACGCTGGTTGTGAACACCATGCGTGGCATCGTGAAAGTGGCTGCGGTTAAAGCACCAGGTTTCGGTGACCGTCGTAAAGCCATGCTGCAGGACATCGCGATCCTGACTGCCGGTACCGTAATTTCAGAAGAAATCGGTATGGAGCTGGAAAAAGCGACTCTGGAAGAGCTGGGCCGTGCTAAACGAGTTGTTATCACTAAAGAAAACACCACTATTATCGATGGCGTCGGCGAAGCTGCAACTATCGAAGCGCGTATCGCTCAGATCCGTCAGCAGATCGAAGAATCTTCTTCTGATTACGACAAAGAAAAACTGCAGGAACGCGTAGCTAAACTGGCTGGCGGTGTTGCGGTAATCAAAGTCGGTGCGACCACCGAAGTTGAAATGAAAGAGAAAAAAGCCCGCGTAGAAGACGCGCTGCACGCAACCCGTGCTGCGGTTGAAGAAGGCGTGGTTGCCGGTGGTGGTGTTGCCCTGGTTCGCGTTGCTTCTAAACTGACTGAACTGCAAGGCGACAACGAAGATCAGACCGTCGGTATCCGTGTTGCACTGCGTGCGATGGAAGCACCTCTGCGTCAGATCGTGGAAAACGCCGGTGAAGAGCCATCAGTAGTGGCTAACCGTGTTCGTGAAGGCAGCGGTAACTTCGGTTACAACGCTGCGACCGAAGTGTACGGCGACATGCTGGAAATGGGTATTCTGGATCCAACCAAAGTAACCCGTTCTGCACTGCAGTTCGCAGCTTCTGTGGCTGGCCTGATGATCACTACCGAATGTATGATCACCGACGCACCGAAGAAAGACGCGCCAGCAATGCCAGACATGGGTGGCATGGGTGGCATGGGCGGCATGATGTAATCATCGCTTCTCATCGTTACACTAAAGGCCGGACTTGTCCGGCCTTTTGCTTTTCAGGAAACAGCATGATGCAGTTACTTTACAGTTTTGCGCCGATCGCGGATGAAAATGCGCGGATACTGATTTTGGGCAGTATGCCGGGGCAGGCGTCGCTGGATGCAGGGCAGTATTATGCACACAAGCGGAATCTGTTCTGGCCGATCATGGCCGAGCTGCTGCAGTTTGATCCCGCCGCCGCTTATGAAGAAAAAACCGCCGCCTTGCGTGCTGCCGGCATTGCCGTGTGGGATGTGCTGCAATCCTGCCACCGGGTAGGCAGTCTGGATGCCGGTATCCGGCATGACTCGCTGACGGTGAATGATTTCGCCGGATTTTTCCGCCGGCACCCGCAGATCCGTTACGTCTTTTTTAATGGCGAAAAAGCCACTTCCTGTTTTCACCGCTATGTAGCGAAAACCGATTATCCGGACGATCTGATCTGCCAGCGTCTGCCTTCCACCAGTCCGGCCAATGCCTCTCAGTCGCTGGCGTTTAAATTGCAGGCCTGGCACCGGATCATGGAGGTAAAATAACCCGGCTCCGTCTCCGAGCTGCCGTCAATCCATCTGCTATTCTTATATCGATCTATTCCTGCCTTTTCTGTGCCGTATTCAGTGTTCTCTGAAGCTGAAAAACAGGGGATGAGTCATCTATTCTTTGTCTATCAGGCTGGTAGCAATGCGGAAGGAATTCGCTGCAAATGTATCACTCAACCCCGGGTGGCTGCGCGTACTCACGATAACCGGACTCGGTTTGGTTGCTTGTCTGAATGCGACGGTTGCGCCTCAGCAGCCGGGGATGATTACGTCCTTGTGGTATGCCAATACACTGACCATAATCACGCTGCTTTATCACCAGCCCGGTTACCGCGCCTGGCTGATAGCGGGATATAGCATCGGTCTGGCCGCCGGTTACGGGTTCAGCCAGGTTCCTGTCGCCCAACTGCTGATTTTGCTGCTGGCGAATCTGACGGAAATTCTGGTCGCTGTCCGTCTGCTGACACATTGCCAGCCGGCCAGAAATTTTTATCTGAATATCCAGTCGGCACTGAAACTGGGTGTTTACGGCATTCTGTTGCCAGCATTGGCCGGCACACTGCCGGCGGTGGCCGGGTTTGCGCTGTTCACGCCATGGCACTGGTCTGAGCTTGGCATTGCCTGGTATCTCAACGCCGTGATCTGCAGTGCGTCGCTGATGCCGCTGTTGTTACTGCTAAAACACCGCCGCTGGAATAAAAATCAGTACTGGTCACTGAGCTTCCAGTTGCTGCTGTTGCTGGGTTATACCGCCGTTATCCTGAAATATTTTCCGTTCCCGTTCGTGTATCTGAGTATGGGGCTGGCGCTGCTCGCGATCCGTCACGGGATTTTCGGCGCGGCGCTGGCCGGATTTCTGGTCTCCGGCTGTATTGCTGTGTTTATCCGGATGATGTGGTTCTCCTGGCCGCAATACGATCAACATTTGCTCATGCTGTATGTTTATCTGCCCATTCTGATCACCTTGATCCCGCCGTTGTTGCTGGCCGTCTTTGTTGATGTGCTGCATCTCAGAGAACAGCAGCTGCTGGCCCGGGAATCCATGTTCCGGGAAGCGATGGAAGCCTCCGCAGTGGGGATGGCGCTGGTCTCAACTGACGGTCAGTTTCTTAAGGTGAATCCGGCGCTGTGCCATATGCTGAATTACAGCGAAGCAGAGCTGGCGGATCTCTCCTGGTCACAATTGCTTCATCCGGATGATCGGGTTTCGGCGCAGCATTATCAGCAACGGCTGCTGAATAATCAGCAAAGTTCCTACCGTCTGGAAATCCGTTACCGGCGGAAAAACGATCAGATGATCTGGGTGTTGCTGGTGGTCTCCATGGTGCGGGATAACCGTGGTCTGCCGCATTATTTTGTCATGCAGGCCGAGGATATTGATAGCCGCCGCCGGAGCGAAGAGCGGGAACGCGAGCTTTTCAATCGTTATCTGCTGGCGGCGGAAGCCGGTCAGGTCGGCGTCTGGGAATGGCGTCCGGCAGAAAATCAGCTGAGCTGGGATGAGCGAATGTTCGATCTGTATGCGCTGGATCGGCGTCATCTTGTACCGACATTCAGTATCTGGAAAAGCTGTGTTCATCCGGATGATCTGTTCCGGCTGATGCGCGAGATTTCTCAGGCGCTGAATGAAACGAACGTCCTGGATAGCGAGTTCCGGGTCATTCACCATGATGACAGCATTCATTATCTGCGGACGCATGCCATGGTGGAGCGTGACGCCACCGGAAAAGTGGTGCGGATGGTGGGGACCAACTGGGATATCAGTGAATTACGGGTGCTGATGAATGATCTGTCCCGGGAGCGGGAGTTGCTGCGGACCACCCTGCTGTCGATTGGTGAGGCGGTGGTCATGACCGATCAGAAAGCCCGAATCGTCTTTATGAATCCGGCTGCAGAACAGATGCTGGCCTGTTCTAACCAGCAAATGACGCACATGTCGGTTGATAAGGTCATGCAAATGGTGAATTCGGAAGGCGATCTGCTGGAGAATCCGTTGCACGCCGCGTTACGGCTGCGCTGTCTGATTCATCTGAATAACGATGTGTATCTGAAAAGGGCGGATGGCTCGCTGATTGCCGTTCAGGACTCTGCGGCACCCATTCTGCGGAATAACAAAGAGCTGCTAGGCGGGGTGCTGGTGCTGTCGGATGTGAGCGAAATGCGGGCCTTGCAAAAACGGCTGGGGTATCAGGCCAGCCATGATCCGCTGACCGGGTTGATTAACCGTTCGGCCTTTGAAACCATTTTGCAGGATGTGCTGAAGGAATCGGTCATGACCGCAGGACAGAGTGTCCTGGTGTATCTTGATCTGGACTATTTCAAGCAGGTTAACGATTCGGCCGGGCATGCCGCCGGGGATGCGTTGTTGAAACAACTGGCGACATTAATGAGTACGCAGATGAGGGCATCCGACATTGTGGCCCGGTTAGGCGGCGATGAATTCGGACTGATTTTGCGTAACTGTTCGCTGGAATATGCGGAATCTTTTATGCGCGGCCTGATCAGCGATATCTGTCACTGCGAATTCCGCTGGAACGGACAGACGTTTCATATCGGTGCCAGTGCCGGGTTGGTGCCAGTACGCGGCCAGTTTCCGGCATTTGGTTCCCTGCTGGCCAGTGCGGATCAGGCCTGTTACGCCGCTAAACGGGCCGGACGGGGCCAGGTGAAAATCGCCGGTACTTCTTTTTGATGATCATTTCGCCGCTGACTGCGCGGTGCTGCTATAATCGCGCCTCTTTTCTGTTCCGTTAATATACCTGCTGCACATGAATCACCGTAATAAATTAGAACTGCTCGCCCCGGCGAAAAATCTCGAATTTGGTCTCGAAGCCATTAACCATGGCGCGGATGCCGTTTATATCGGTGGCCCGACCTTTGGTGCCCGAGCTGCGGCCGGTAACAGTGTGGCGGATATTGAAAAACTGGCTGCCTACGCGCATCGCTATGATGCGAAGGTGCTGGTGGCGTTTAATACCATTTTGCGCGATGACGAGCTGGACGGAGCGCAACGTCTGGCATATCAGCTGTATGAAGCTGGTGCGGATGCGCTGATCGTTCAGGATCTGGGGCTGTTACAGCTGGATTTGCCGCCGTTGGCGCTGCATGCCAGTACGCAGCTGGACAACCGGACACCGGAGAAAGTCCGTTTTCTGCAGGATGTCGGTTTTTCGCGGGTGGTGCTGGCGCGAGAACTGTCGCTGGAACAGATCCGGGTGATTGCACAGCAAACCTCCGTCGAACTGGAATTCTTCATTCATGGGGCGCTGTGCGTCAGTTACAGCGGCCAGTGCTATATCAGCCATGCTGTCACCGGACGCAGTGCCAACCGTGGCGAATGCGCACAGCTGTGCCGGGTTCCCTGTACGCTGGAAAACCGCGACGGTATGGCGCTGGCGAAAGATCAGCATCTGCTGTCACTGAAGGATATGAATCAGAGCGCGAATCTGCAGGCGCTGGCCGAAGCCGGGATCAGTTCGTTCAAAATTGAAGGCCGGCTGAAGGATCTTTCCTATGTCAAAAACGTGACCGCCTGGTACCGGCAGAAGCTGGATGCCATCATGGCCGGTCAGCCGCAATGGCAGCGTGCGTCCGCTGGACGAAGCCGTTTTACCTTTACGCCGAAACCGGAAAAGAGCTTTAACCGTGGCAGCACCGATTATTTCCTGCATGACCGTCAGCTCGCGATCACCTCGTTTCTGACACCGAAATTTGCCGGTGAACCAGTGGGCAAGGTGACCCGTCTGGGGGATAAATGGCTGGAAGTACAGAGTGGCGAAACATTCCATAACGGTGACGGTTTAAGTTACTTCAATCAGAAAAATGAGCTGGTGGGCTTGCGGGTTAACCGTGCCGAAGGGCATCGTCTGTTCCCGGCTGAAGCGGTGCGCGGACTGACCACTGGTACGGCGCTCTACCGTAATCATGATCAGGAATTTGAAAAGCTGCTGGAGAAGAAGTCCGCAGAGCGTCAGGTCGGCGTCACCGTTCAGCTGAGTGAAACGGATGAAGGTTTTATGCTGCAGATGACGGATGAACAGGGGATCCGCGCGCAGGCGATGTTACCTCTGGCCAAAGAGGCCGCCAGTAATCCGGAGCGTGCGCTGAATACCTTGCGGGAACAACTGGCGAAACTGGGAAATACCATGTTTGTGGCCGATGCGGTTGAACTGTCGCTGTCACAGCCCTGGTTTATTCCGGTCAGCAGCCTGAATGCGCTGCGCCGCGAGGTGGCGGAACAGCTGGAACAGGCAAGATGTGCCGCCTACAAACGGCCGGAACCTAATCTGCAACGCTCGCTGCTGGCCGTTTTCCCGCAGCAGAAACTCAGCTATCTGGGAAACATCTATAACCAGCAGGCAGCAGCGTTTTACCGGCAGCATGGTGTCAGCGAGATAGCACCGGCCTATGAAACGAATCAGCAGCCGGACGAAGTCTCACTGATGATCACCAAGCATTGCCTGCGTTACAGCTTCAATCAGTGTCCGAAAGAGCGGGAGCCCGGTTTCAGACCCGATCATCTGGTATTGAAAATGGGCAAAGAGACATTCCGGCTGAAATTTGACTGCAAACGCTGCGAAATGCATGTGCTGGGCAAACTGAAACAACCTAAAAATCAAAAGTACGGAAAGGAATGACATGACTATCTGGGTAGACGCGGACGCCTGTCCGAATGCCGTGAAAACCATACTGTTCCGGGCGTCGGAACGAACGGCTACCGCATTGATTCTGGTAGCGAACCAGTCAATCAGCGTACCGCCGAGTCGTCATATCCGCACGTTACGGGTTGAATCCGGTTTTGACGTGGCCGACAACGAGATCGTCAAACGGGTAGACGCCGGGGATCTGGTGATCACCAGCGATATTCCGCTGGCGGCGGATGTGATTGAAAAAGGCGCTTTTGCCCTTTCTGCCCGTGGCGAGGAGTTCACCCGGGACAACATTCGTGGTCGGCTCAATATCCGTGATTTCATGGATACCATGCGGGCCAGCGGTATCCAGAGTGGCGGACCCGCCGCGTTCAGTGAAACCGAAAAGCGGGCCTTTGCCAATGCGCTGGACCGTTATCTGGCCAGGGCAAAAAAATAAGGAGGCTTTGTGAGCCTCCTCTGAAAATACAGCAGATAAATCAAGCAGTCTGGTTATTCATCACTGCTGAACCAGCCGGCGGCTTTTTTCTCCTGCGCCTTGCCTTCGCTGGTCATTTTGGATTTTGCCCCTTCGGAGACATTCCGGGTGGCATCGGCTTTTGCCTGAATGCTATCGGTTGCTGCATCCTGCTGTTGCAGCTCCCGATCGATATAGTCATTGGCACGTTTTGATTTGGCTTTTAACGCTTCCAGTTCGGCTTTCTGACGTTCAATCTCCAGGTCACGCAGCTGATCTTCATAGCCCTGCTCGCGTTTTTTATCGGCCAGCGCAGCTTCCGCCCTGACCTTTTCTCTGGCGGCAGCTCTGGCTGATGCGGCTGCCCGGGCCCGGGCTTCTTTACGTTCCTGCGCTTCATATTCTTTACGCATACGTTCTTCTTCGGCTTTCTGCTCAGCTTCAGCTTTGCGTATTGCTGCCTGTGCATCCGCAACACGCTGTTGCTGCACCTGATCAATAGTGGCCAACTGATCCTGCAATGACTGTGCGTGAACCGCAGGCAGCAATATGGCCAGCGAAATGGCTAATAGAATGTTTTTCATGACGCGACCTTTTTGTTATGACTTGGTTGGGCAGGTAGCGTTCGGCTGCAGACGGGTTTCTGTGCCATCAGAAGAGATCACCAGCGCGATACCAGGGGTAAACTCACACATCTTGCCCACCTGTGCAGAGCTGTAAGTCTGACCATCTTCAACGTAAGTAATAGAAACACCCTCTACCAGCACTTTATCTTTGACCAGTGAGCCACCTGCGGCACCGACACCTGCACCGGTTATAGCGCCGACAGCGGTACCCGAGCCGGAATGATGAGTGGTTTTATTACCGATTACACCCCCGGCAATTGCGCCTAACACACCGCCGATCATCTGTGCATTCTGCTTGCCTTCGGTGTTGCCGACTTCAATTTGGGCTGGCATAACGGCCAGAATTTTTACGGTTTTAGCGGCTTGGCGGCTATTGACCTGACCCGCTTTGTAAACGTTCGCCTGGTATTGTTCACCTGTGGTTGAACAACCCGCCAGCAGAGTAGTCAGTGTTAATGCAACTGCAGAAAGAGTTAATTTATTCATTTTTATCCCGTGTCATTAGTATGAAAAAGCTGCGGGATTTTAAAAGAACAGCGGAGAGTTGCCAGAGCAGAATGATGGCAACTGACTGATCTGGCAGAGGTATCGAGAAAATTTTCCTGAATTAATCGCAGGTTTCGGCTATCCGGGTTTTGTGCCGTTCCAGCCAACTGAACAAAAACGGATTCAGCATGATGGAAAAAATAGCCCCGGCCAGCACCAGATCCCGGGCCTCGGTTGGCAGCAATTTCAGGTGGATCGCCAATCCGGCCAGAATAAAGGCAAACTCCCCGATCTGTGCCAGACTGGCCGAGATGGTCAGCGCCACGGAGTTGGAATAACCAAACAGACGCACCAGTCCGTAAGCGGCCAGCGATTTGCCGGCAATGATAATCAGCACGGTCAGGATCACCGCCAGCGGTGCCCGCAGCAGAATGGCCGGATCGACCAGCATGCCGACCGAGACAAAAAACAGCACGGCAAACGCATCCCGCAGCGGCAGGGTGTCATGCGCGGCTTTATGGCTGAGCTCAGAACCGCTTAACACCACCCCGGCAAAGAAAGCGCCCAGCGCGAATGACACGCCAAACAGTTTCACTGCGCCAAATGCGATCCCCAGCGCAATCACCAGTACGGCGAGTGTAAACAGCTCACCGGAGCCGGTCGTGGCCGTATAGCGGAGGATCCACGGAATGATCCGGCGGCCAATCACGAACATGAACAGGATAAAGGCGCATACTTTACCGAGTGTAATGCCCAGTTGTTCCCATAAATTGAAGGCCGGATCGGTATCGCCGGAATGGGATAATACGGGTAACAAGACCAGCGCCAGTACCATCACCAGATCTTCCACTATCAGCCAGCCAATCGCGATCTGACCTTCTTTTTTAAGCAGTAGCCCCTTGCTTTCCAATGCCCGCAGCAAGACCACCGTACTGGCGGTGGAAAGGCTCAATCCGAATACCAGGCCGACGCTCCATGACCAGCCAAACCATGCTCCGGCCAGCGCGCCGAGCAAGGTGGCCAGGATAATCTGCAGGATCGCGCCGGGAATGGCGATATGTTTTACCGACAGCAAATCCTTGACCGAAAAGTGCAGGCCGACACCAAACATCAGCAGAATGACGCCCAGCTCCGCCAGCTCTGCCGCCAGTGGCTGGTCAGCGACAAAACCGGGGGTGAATGGTCCGATCAGCACGCCTGCCAGCAGATAGCCCACCATGTTTGACAAATGCAGACGGTGGGCAATCATGCCAAGAATAAAGGCCATGGTCAGCGCACCAACCAGCGTAGTGATAAGAGGCAGGGCATGAGGCATCAGTCCGGGATCTCCTTGTTAATGGCTTAAAGTCAGACGCCGCAGCGCTAACCAGGGGATGGCGCTGCCGGTAATGGCCATGACGGCGATTAAAATGATTTTGGCGTCAGGCACCAGCGAAACCAGCTGCATGCCGATGGCACCGAGAATAAAAGAGGAGAATGTCAGCAACGACGATGCCGCCCCGATATCGCTGTGCACCTGTTCCAGCACCATATGATTACATAAGGGGCGGCTGATCCCCATACAGAAGGAAACGGCAAACATGGTGAGGGCAAAACTCAGGCTGGTCGGGTGCCAGAGTAGCATCACCGTTCCGGCGCAGAACATACCCGCCAGTGACCAGGTCAGGATCTGCAGCGAACTGAAACGGGCACTTAACCGCGCACAGAAGAAGGATCCTGTCATCAGGCTGATCGCATTAAAGCCAAAGAGCAGACCGAATTGCTGCGATGACAGCTGAAAGTCATGCATATAGATACTGCCGGACGCCGCCAGAAAGGAGTAAAAGAACAGCGGGGTGATGGAAAAAATCAGCATCAGTGAGCGGTAGGGGCGGTTTTTACACAGCACGATATAACGGCGCAGTACGGCGGTGAGTCCGCCCTGCGTGCGGTAAATTACCGGTTCTTTTAACAGCAGCGTACCGATAAATGATGCCAGCGCCAGGAGCACATGCGAGACAAAGATAATGCGCCAGGACAAGTGTTCAATAACCCAACTGCCCAGCATCGGTGCCAGCATCGGCACTAACGGCACAATGACCCCGATATAGGCCATCGCTTTCTTCTGTTGCTGACCGGTATAGAGATCTTTCGACAGTGTCAGGGAGAGTGAAGAGGCCGCGGCGGCACCACAACCCTGCAGAAAGCGGGCAATGACCAGCTGAGTGATGGATTGCGCCATGGCGCAAAACAGGCTGCCGGCGATGAAGATGGTCAGCCCGGCAAACAGTACCGGTCGTCGTCCGAAGCGGTCAGCCAGCGGTCCGTAAACCAGCAGAAACAGGCTGAACGTCAGAAAGAAAATTACCAGCGAGAAATTGGTCTGTGCCAGCGACAGGTGCCACATCTGTTGCAGCATGGGTAACGCAGGCAGGTACATATCCGTTGCCAGTGCCGGAAAACCGGCCAACAGCAGGATCAGAACAAATGACGGCATGACAGAACCTTTCTCTGCAATCAGGGGAACGGGAAGTTTGATAACAAAAAAGTAACAGTTTGCACTGGGCAAAGCCAGTATCAGACGAGGCTATTTACGAAATCGGTTGCTGGAAGGGAACACGCCTGCCGGAACAGGCGTGAACGGAGATCAATCAGAAAGCGTCACTCACGATTTCTTTGGTGAATGATTTTTCGCAGTAGTGGCATTTCAGCCGGACTTCATCATCCACAGAGCGCACACCGAAACGGCTGCGTACCGGTTCACGGTGACTGATGCAGTTCGAGTTCGGGCAGGCAAAGACGCCGACAATGGTTTCCGGTAACTGCAACTGATGCTTGGTGACCACCTTGAAATCCGCGATGATGTTCACGGTGGCATGTGGCGCAAACAGGGCCAGCTGGTTTGCCTGATCGGCGGTCAGCTGAGTGTTTTCCACCTTGATCAGGTCTTTCGAACCCAGCGCGGCTGAAGGCAGGTTCAGACCAACGGTAATACGCTGGCGGGTGTCCAGCAGATGAAACAGTTTCAGGATCCTGATCCCCTGACCGGCAGGAATATGGTCAATCACCGAACCATTGCAGATCGCTTCGACTTGCAGCTGTTTTTTCTCTGACATGACCGGCTCCTTATACTTCTTCGTTCAGGACTAAGGCCAGCAGGGCCTGACGGGCATACACCCCGTTACCTGCCTGCTGGAAGTAGTATGCATGAGGTGTGTCATCCACATCGGTATCGATTTCATCAACACGCGGTAGCGGATGCAGAATTTTCATATTGGGTTTGGCAGTCGCCAGCTGATCGGCTGCCAGGACAAACTTGGCCGCGATATGACGGTATTCGGATTCTTCGAAACGCTCTTTCTGCACGCGGGTCATATACAGAATATCCAGTTCCGGCATCACCTCTTCCAGGGTATCGTGGAAACTGTATTCAATACCTTTTTCGGTCAGCTCATCACAGATGTAATCCGGCATTGCCAGGGCTTCCGGCGCGATGAAGTAGAAACGGGCACCGAACAGGCTCAATGCCTGTGCCAGAGAGTGCACGGTACGGCCGTATTTCAGATCACCGACGAACGCCAGTTTCAGACCATCCAGCGTGCCCTGGGTTTCATAGATAGTGAACAGATCCAGCAGCGTTTGTGTCGGGTGCTGATTTGAACCGTCACCGGCGTTGATCACCGGCACAGAAGAGAACTCTGCAGACAGACGGGCGGCACCTTCCTGCGGATGACGGATCACAAAGGCATCGGTATATGAGGTGATCACACGAACGGAGTCTGCCAGTGTTTCCCCTTTTTTCGCCAGTGAGGTATTGCCGGCATCAGCAAAGCCGATCACCGAACCACCTAAACGATGCACCGCCGTTTCAAAGGACAAACGGGTACGGGTTGATGCTTCAAAGAAGCAACTGGCGATCACTTTGTGTTGTAACAGGTCATGCCGCGGTGTCTGCTTCAGCTGGCTGGCGGTCTGAACCACTAGTTCCAGATCGGTCCGGGTCAGATCGGCGATCGACAGGATATGTTTTTTATACAGGGGGTTGGCCATGGCGATAGTGTCCTCAGACAGGATAGGAGCAGGCGGCTGAGCTCTGCTCTGGGTGTAAAGGCACAGAAAAAAGCCCCTGCAAACGGGGCTTTTGGCATGAAATCAGAAGAATGGAAAAAACATTACCAGCAATTTGATGTGGCAAAGTGCAAAAAGTCAGATCAATGTCCTGATGCATGATGAAACGTCCATTCTGTCAGTGCGCGCTGATTATAGTTGATGGGGTGGGGTGTGTTAAGCGACCAGATACAAAGATCTGCAGCCTGAAACGATAAGAAGATCGCTTTTTTTGCTGAAATTAAAGGCAATTAGCTAAAAAACAAGCAAACGGACCAGCCAGCATAAAAATCGCTTTACCTTTCAGAGGCAATTCGTATAATCGCTCACGAAATTTGCAGGGGCTTAGTTCGAATTGGTAGAACAGCGGTCTCCAAAACCGATGGTTGGGGGTTCGAGTCCCTCAGCCCCTGCCAAATTAAACCAGCGAGAGCTGGTTTTTTAGTTTCTGCCTTCCGCAAAAAATTCCTAGCGTACTTTACGTAATACCCGTCCGGACAGGCTGGTATCAAATTTCCAGACATTATCAAAAATCTTCATCAGTGCCGGTTTGCCGTGCCGCGATAAGCTGACCGCATTAAAACGGTTTCCCTGCTGTTTGATTCGTTGTGCCTGCTGTTCTGTCTCCGGACTTAACCGCTGGGCAATAAAGTCGGACAAAACCACCGCATCGGCGTTGCTGAAACGGGCCTGCTGCATATAGTGCATGACCTGCTGCATGCAGGGCTCCAGATCGGTGCCTCCCTTGAAGGAACAACCGAGAAAATTCAGCGCTTCCTGTAACCCTTCCGGCCCGGTCAGCTCATACGTGACGACATCGGTGGAAAACAGCATGATCACACAATTCCGGTTTTCCGATAACGCGATTTGCAGCAGGGCGAAGCAGAAGCCTTTGGCGCAATCTTCCGGATAACCGCTCATCGAACCTGAGGTGTCGATACAGACAATAAACGGACCTTTGGTATCCTCGCTTTCACCAAACGCCCGTCGTTCACTCTCGGTGGTTTCCAGGCTGCGGTTTTGCCCCATAAACTGATAATTCAGTAGTCGGCGTTCGGCAAACTGTTTGTAAAATACGGTCTCCAGTTCCGGCTCGGTCAGCAGAACGGTTTCCGAGCTAATCAGCCGGTTCAGCTCATTGCTCTGATGTATGCCCACCAGATCGTCCGGTACCTGTTCCTGCTGCACATTTTTCCATTCGGGGATTTTCACCCGCGTGAGATGTTCTTCCGCACTGCTATCCTGCGTCGCTGCCCGGCCCAGTGCATCGGCGATTTTTTTCAGCTCGGGATTATTCGCCAGAAAACCGGCATAGTGGCGGAACAGGGAATTATTCCCCTGTAACAGATGAGTTGCGGTCAGATCCCATAATTTGCCGGGATGCTGCGGTGCCAGGGTTTCGTCCAGCTCACCGGCAACCTGCATGCGCAGCTCCAGTTGCTGCAACATCCGCTCGCGTTCCTGTTCGGCAAAAATGATCTCCAGGGATAAAACCCGTGCCGCCAGATGTTCCCGCCATTTCTGCATGAATAGCTGCTTGCGGTTAGGCGGATTGGCCTGACTGAGACTGATTAACAGATTTTGTGCATCAGTGTGAAAATCAGAGTGCTGCAACTGTTGCAGCAAATGCTGACTTTGCTGCGTAAACTCTTCTGCAGAGAGACCCTGCGCGTCGAGATAAAGAATATATTCCTGCTGCAAATCGTCCGGTACCGGAATATTTTTCATCTGTGCTGGCAGAGACTGACTCCATTGCTGCACATGTTCCTGTATGTTCTTGAAGAACATCGGATGCTCGTGCATGAACTGTGAAACCTGCGGTGACGACATCACGGTTGACACCAGATCCTGCACCATCTGGGTTTCATTCACCGACAACAACAGGGAAAGTGTTTGTAAATCAACCATAGCTTAGCGTCCGGCTAACTGAACCAGTGAATCAAGGCTATGCAAATTTGTGTCCAGTTGTTGCTGCAGATTTTTTATTTCGCTGTTCAGACGCAGAAAACTGTCCTCAATCGCAGTCAGCGACTCCTGTGCCAGGAAAAGATGCGGACATTCGGCGGTAAACAGCAAATACTGTTTCTTCACCTCATCCCGGATTTTCCGCCAGTCATTCTGCAGGCTGTCCAGCTGTTCCCGCCAGGTTTTCTGTTGCCATTCCGGCAGGCCCTGTTTACCGGAAATCGTCAGGGCAACCGGCCGGTTGGCACTGTCTCTGGCAATCAGAACAGCATGGCCGTCAGTTCCCTGGATATCGGCATCGAAACGGAGCTGGACCATATTCTGATCTTCCTGCAAACGTACCGGTACCGGCTCCTGCTTGTGCAGCCAGAGCATTAACTCTTTGCGCCGCAGGGTCGCATACCGGATTTCACGCTCCGGACGTTTCGGATCCAGATAGGCTGTTTGCAGAAAGATCAGCCGGTAATTTTCCGCGACCGGGCTTAATCCCGCCGCTTTAAAATCAAGGTGCCAGCCTTTGCCGCGCGGACGGATTAGTTTCTGTGCCGGCGAGAGGCGGCAACCGAGGATTTTGGTCTGTTCGCGCTGGTATTGCTGCAGTTCTGTCTGCAGGCGTTTCAGTGAGAAATGCAGCGTTTCCTGTCCGAAAGCCTGTTTGCAGGCGAAATCGTGCAGCATGGATTCTATCTGCTGCCGGGCATACAAGTCATGCCACAGACAATCTTTCAGCAATAACAGATCCAGACTGTTGATTTTCTGCCGGCCATTGAAGAATGCGCTGGCCTGCAGCAGACGCAATGCCTTTTTCCAGCGCCGATCCGAAACATACAGCGACTCTGGTTGTTCGCTATTTTGCTGGCTGAGCTGGAAGATCTTGTCACGCAAGGCATACAACTGCTCAAAAATGGTATCGGGGAGGGAGACCTGCGTCAGTGCCTGTTGCCATTCGTTATATTCATCATCGCTGACTTTCAGTTCCGTGCTGACCGGATCATATTGCGGATCCTGCCGGCTGATCAGCATGGCGCGGAAATTCTGCTTATCCTGAATCCGATCCATCCAGATACGCATCAGCATGCGATCATATAACGCTTCCAGTCCGCTGTCTTTTTGCGGCAGCTCATTGGACGCGGTTACCAGCAGCCGCATCGGGACGACAACTTCGCGCTCACCGTTCCGGAAGCGGTGTTCATTGATGACTGTCAGCAGGGTATTCAGAATGGCCGGGCCGGCTTTCCAGATCTCGTCCAGAAACACCACTTCCGCATCCGGCAGATAACCTTCCGTCAGACGCAGGTAACGGCCATCATCTTTCAGGGCCTGAATCGATAACGGACCAAATACCTCTTCCGGTGTCGAAAACCGGGTCATCAGATATTCAAAAGCCCGGCTATCGCGAAAAGCATGAATCAGACGACGTGCAATCAGACTTTTCGCGATACCCGGGGGGCCCAGCATAAAGACACTTTCACCGGAAAGAGCGGCCAGCAGACAAAGCCGGATCACATCTTTTCGTTCAAACAGCCCCTGCGCCAACGCATCAATCAGCTGGCCTATACGTTCCTGAAGTTGTTTATTGTTCTGCATGAAACCGTTCTCCGTCGCTGTAACCACTGCTGAGCGACACTCGTCAGCTATAATGCCGTAACAATTATTTTACAGGCTTGTTTTATATCATTGTTCAATGAAATTCATTCATCCGGACTGAACAGATAAAGACTGTTTTATGTCCTCTGGTTGCACTATATGCCATCCCGGCTATTTTTTCCCTGACGACTCTGGTATGAATGCTTCCGGAAACAGAGAGAGGCGGTCGTGTCAAAATCAATTTTACGTCATATGCATATCACGGACTGGCAAGTACGCAGCCCGGAGGCATTGCCATTTGCACCTCAGACGCCCGGTAACCGGGAAGCGCCAGCCTGCTGGGTGGTCGGTGATTTACCGGACTGGATCGGCGATCTTTGTCTGGTGCTGCATGTCACGGATTACCATCATATATCCGGGCCGGATGAGCTGCCGGCAGTAATAGCCGAACATGACTGGCTTCTGTGGTGTGGTGAACCGACAACACCGGAAAACTACCCGCACGCGCGTCAGTTATCATTAAACACTTCAGTTTCTGCAAAACAACAACTATGGCATCAGATCTGTCAGTATGAATATTGAATTTATTATCCCGGATAGCACACATCTGCCGGCGCTTTATGACATCGAATGCCAGGCGCACCCGTATCCGTGGAGCTATCAGCTACTGGCATCAAATTTTGGCGAACGCTACTGCAATGGCGCTCTCCGCTGTCAGCAGCAGCTGATTGGCTTTTATATCGCCGATGTGCTGCTGGATGAAAGTACGCTGATGAACATTTGTATTGATCCGGCATGGCAAGGACAGGGACTGGGTCAGCAATTGCTAACGCATTATCTGCAGCAGACCGCCGCCCGCGGGTGTACGCAGTGGTGGCTGGAAGTCAGAGCCTCCAATCTCACGGCACAGAATTTATACCGGAAAGCGGGATTCCGTCAGGTGGGCGTACGGAAAAACTATTATCGGAGCGGAGAGGTCAGTGAAGATGCGCTGGTCATGCAGCGCATACAGGAAGGATGACAGAGGATGTTCCGATAATGCGGTATTTTGTGGTGTCACTATTACTGATGATGGCGGTTTCAGCAGGCGCTGCCTCGGTTTATAAATATGTCGATGAAAACGGCGTGGTCAGTTATACCGATCAATACACCCGGGCCAAACCCTTTAATCCGGTGGAACTTGAGATCTGGGAACCGGACCAGGATGCGGTGACACTGCGTTACACCAAAATGGGCAACCTGTATCTGTACAACAGTTTGTACGGACCAGTCACCGTGACATTAAAAATGAACCGGCAAGAAAATGTCATTGCTCATAAAGACTTGTCAAAACCAATCATTATCGCCCCCAGAACAGAAATCTTCGTCGATCAGGTCAATTATCTGGGGCAGGGCAAGCTGGAATTCAGTTACCATTTTTCTGTCGGAACACCGTCCAATATTCAGGAAGATCATTCAACCCTGCGTCCGCCTTTTGCCGGCAGTTTCCTGATTTCCCAGGCATTTAACGGCGGTTACAGTCATAACCTACCCGGTAACCGCTATGCGATGGATATTGCCATGCCGGTCGGTACCCCGGTATTGGCGGCGAAAGGGGGAACGGTACTGGACATGAGAGACAGTCATGATGGTCACAGCACGAATCCGCAGGATCGGGCGAAAACCAATTATGTCCGTTTATTACATGCTGACGGCACAATGACGTTATATGCGCATCTGAAAGCACATAGCGGAACGGTCAGGCCGGGACAGCCGGTAAAAGCCGGCCAGTTATTGGCATTATCGGGAAATACCGGATACAGCACCGGTCCGCATCTGCATTTTTCCGTGCAACGGAATGATGGTGCGCGATTGGTCTCTATTCCATTTAATTTGCAGGGCATTATTCCGAAAAAAGGTGTCCGGCTGGCAGGACAGTCGGTGTTCAGATGATGACGCCAGATAATACCTTTATCGATGCGGCCGGTATCAGTAATCAGAAGTTGCGATTTCAAGTGAAAAAACGCATTGTTCATGCCAAATAATTATATTTAATCTTGTTTTGTGCGTTTTTTTTCATGAGCAGAGCAGGTAGAGTATCATCCCCATTTTATTTCGGGATTGTGTGTAAGATCTCAGAACTTGACCGGTAATGCTGAGACCACAATTCCCGCAAATAGAACTGAAATTGCAGGTACGTTTTTGTGTCAAACGTCTACACTGTTGCCTGCAAATATTATAAACCGGTCGCTGTGGGCAATAATGCAGCGTCATTTTTCACTATCAGGGAAAAATCATGCAGATTGGAATACCGAGAGAAAGCCTTGCCGGTGAGACACGGGTTGCAGCAACCCCGAACACCGTCGAGCAACTAAAAAAACTCGGCTTCGACGTGATTGTCGAGTCTGGCGCTGGCGCTCTGGCCAGCTTTGACGATGCCGCTTATGTGGCAGCCGGTGCCGTAACGGCGAAAGCCGCTGACATTTGGCAATCCGATATTATTTACAAGGTCAATGCCCCGTCTGATGCCGAAATCGCACAGATCAAAGAAGGCGCGACCCTGGTCAGCTTCCTGTGGCCGGCACAGAATCCGGAACTGGTAGCCAAACTGTCGACCAAAAAAATCAATGTACTGGCGATGGACATGGTGCCGCGGATTTCCCGTGCTCAGTCACTGGATGCGCTTTCTTCCATGGCCAATATCGGCGGTTACCGTGCCGTGGTGGAAGCTGCGCATGCCTTCGGTCGTTTCTTCACTGGTCAGATTACTGCCGCAGGTAAAGTGCCACCGGCAAAAGTACTGGTGATTGGTGCCGGTGTTGCGGGTCTGGCTGCTATCGGTGCCGCAGGCTCACTGGGCGCAATTGTGCGTGCCTTTGATACTCGTCTGGAAGTGGCAGAACAAATCGAATCCATGGGTGGCGAGTTCCTGAAACTCGACTTCGGTGGTGAAGATGGCGCGTCTTCCGACGGTTATGCCAAAGTGATGTCCGATGAATTCATCAAGGCCGAGATGGCGCTGTTCGCTGAACAGGCGAAAGAAGTGGATATCATCATCACCACCGCGCTGATCCCAGGCAAACCAGCACCGAAGCTGATCACCAAAGAAATGGTGGATTCCATGAAGCCGGGTTCGGTGATTGTCGACCTGGCGGCGGCGACCGGCGGTAACTGTGAATACACAGTACCGGGTGAGCTGTCTGTGACCGCATCAGGCGTGAAAGTGATTGGCTACACCGACCTGCCGGGTCGTCTGCCAACCCAGTCTTCTCAGCTGTATGCCACCAACCTGGTGAACCTGTCCAAACTGCTGTGCAAAGAGAAAGATGGCAACATTAACCTCGACTTCGAGGATGTAGTGCTGCGCAACATGACTGTCGTGCATCAGGGCGAAGTGACCTTCCCGCCACCGGCGATCAGTGTCTCGGCTGCACCGAAGCAGGAAGCAGCGAAACCAGCGGCGAAAGCGGCAGAGAAGAAACCGTGCAAGTCGAAAAAATGGCTGGGTGTCGTGGGTCTGGCGCTGTTCGGCTGGGCTGGTCATGTCGCCCCGCCGGAGTTCCTGTCGCACTTTACCGTCTTCGTGCTGGCGTGTGTGGTCGGTTACTACGTGGTGTGGAACGTCACCCATTCACTGCACACCCCGCTGATGTCCGTGACCAACGCGATTTCCGGCATCATCGTGGTTGGCGCACTGTTACAGATTGGCAGTGATTCCACATTGGTAGCAGTATTGTCGTTTGTCGCGGTACTGATTGCCACCATTAACATCGTCGGTGGTTTCACCGTGACTCAGCGTATGCTGAAGATGTTCCGTAAGGGTTAAGGGGAGCTGACATGTCTCAAGGTTTAGTTACTGCGTCCTACATTGTTGCCGCAGTTCTGTTTATTGCCAGTCTCGCCGGCCTGTCGAAACAGGAAACAGCGAAATACGGTAACTGGTTTGGTATGACCGGGATGGCGATTGCGCTGGTTGCGACCATTGCCAGTCCGAGCGTGCACGGGGTGATTTTCATCCTGGTAGCGATGGTGATTGGTGGCGCGATTGGTGCCCGGCTGGCGCTGAAAGTCGAGATGACCCAGATGCCGGAGCTGGTTGCTATTCTGCACAGCTTCGTGGGTCTGGCTGCGGTGCTGGTGGGCTATAACAGCTTCATCGAACTGCTGCCATCCGATGCGGTACAGCAACTGGTGCTGCCACTGAACGGCTCACCGGAAGAAATCATGGCAGCGGCGCAGGCGGCCATCAGCCAGCTGGCGCAGCAGACCGCGAATGGTCACGGCCATCTGAGCGGTGCGATGCTGAATATCCATCTGACCGAAATCTTCCTGGGCGTCTTCATCGGTGCGGTGACCTTCACCGGTTCTATCGTGGCGTTCGGTAAACTGCGCGGCACCATCAGCTCCAAACCGCTGAACATTCCGCACAAGCACAAGCTGAACCTGCTGGCTGCGGTGGCGTCCTTTGCGCTGATGCTGTACTTCATCAACGTCGGTGGTTCGACCTTCGCTATCATCGTGATGACCCTGATCGCACTGGCCTTCGGCTGGCATCTGGTGGCCTCTATCGGCGGTGCGGATATGCCGGTGGTGGTGTCCATGCTGAACTCCTACTCTGGCTGGGCAGCAGCAGCAGCGGGCTTTATGCTCTCCAACGACCTGCTGATTGTCACCGGCGCCCTGGTGGGTTCGTCAGGTGCTATCCTGTCTTACATCATGTGTAAGGCGATGAACCGCTCGTTCATCTCTGTTATCGCTGGTGGTTTCGGTACTGATGGTTCTTCATCCTCTTCCTCTTCTGACGAAGTGGGCGAATACCGTGAAATGTCACCGGAAGACGTGGCAGACCTGCTGAAAAACTCCAGCTCCGTTATCATCACCCCAGGCTATGGCATGGCGGTGGCACAGGCTCAATACCCTGTTGCTGACATCACCCAGAAACTGCGTGATAAAGGCATCAACGTGCGTTTCGGTATCCATCCGGTTGCCGGTCGTCTGCCTGGCCACATGAACGTGCTGCTGGCGGAAGCGAAAGTGCCTTACGATATCGTGCTGGAAATGGACGAAATCAACGAAGACTTCGCAGAGACCGACACTGTGCTGGTTATCGGTGCCAACGACACCGTGAACCCGGCAGCGATGGAAGATCCGGGCAGCCCGATTGCCGGTATGCCAGTGCTGGAAGTGTGGAAAGCGCAGAACGTGGTGGTATTCAAACGTTCTATGAATACTGGTTACGCTGGTGTCCAGAACCCGCTGTTCTTCAAAGAGAACTCGCACATGTGCTTCGGCGATGCCAAGGCAACGGTGGAAGCGATTCTGAAAGCGCTGTAATCTCGCGTATCAAAATAAAAAGGGAGACACTCATGTCTCCCTTTTTTGTTCTCTGAAAACCATCATCGGAGATAATGCCGCGCTTACTTGGATAGCATCAATACATTTGATGCTATCAGAGCAGATGCTGTAACAAGCGGCTGCCGAAGTAGGCGATAGCAAGCAGTACATTACCGGTCAGTGTCATCACCACCAGGCGTTGTCCCCGCCATCCCCGTCGATAATGACCCCATAACAGAATGGCATAAAGACACCAGGCGACCACGGATACGCCGGCTTTATCCAGATTGCCGGGTGCCAGCATGTTATCCAGGAAGAGAAAGCCGCTGCTGATGGATAATGTCAGTAAAACGCTACCAATCTTTAGCAACCGTATCAGCTGTTTTTCGATACTCAGTAACGGCGGAACATTCTGCAGATTCAGTTTCCGGCGTTGTTTGAGCTGATAACTGAGATAAATCTGTAATAGCGCGAACAGACTGGCAATACTCATGATCGCGTAAGATAACAACGCCAACGCAATATGGATGACCAAGCCAGGACGTTCTCCCAGGCTGGTCAGATAATGGCTGGGAATGAATAAACTGCCGGATAGCACCAACACCGTAACAAGGTAGGCAAACGGCAGCAGGATCCAGCTGTTCTGCCGCTGACAAATCGTAGTCAGCAGAATATTAATCAGCAGCGCGACCAGTGATGCCACATTCAGCACACTCATATTTTGTGCGGAACCGGCCTGAATGATCGTCATACCCAGCACGGCCAGATGGAATACCATTGCCAGCCATGCCGAGGGCAACATTCGATTAAGAAGCTGGACCTGAGAATTGAATACATGCCGCAACACTAAACCCGTTGTCAGCAGATATAAACCAATGCTCAGCAATGCCACAATCAGCATGATTCATCAGTACCGTCAGAAAAATAAGTGGATAAGCAGTATAGCTTTCTCTTGATTGGGCAGCCAGACGCAAATACCGGCTGAAAATTATCAGTAAAAGTTAATCTATCCCGCAAACAGCTTCTGTCTGCGCAATCCCTTTCTTTAGTATCGGCAGTGACTTGGCTATAATCGGCACAATTTGGCCATAAGCTGCGGAGCCAGTCATGTTTGAAAATTTAACCGAGCGTCTATCCGCCACATTGCGTAACATCAGTGGCCGTGGACGTCTGACCGATGACAACATCAAAGATACCCTGCGTGAAGTGCGGATGGCACTGCTGGAAGCGGATGTTGCGTTGCCGGTCGTCAAAGAATTCGTTAATCGCGTTAAAGAGCGCGCTGTCGGCCAGGAAGTCAGTAAAAGTCTGAGTCCGGGGCAGGCCTTTATCAAAATTGTACAAGGCGAACTGATCGCCGTCATGGGCGAGGCCAACCAGGATCTGGATCTGGCCACGCAACCGCCGGCAATTTTATTAATGGCCGGTCTGCAGGGGGCAGGTAAAACCACCTCTGTGGCCAAACTGGCAAAATATCTGACCGAACGTCAGAAGAAAAAAGTCATGGTGGTTTCTGCCGACGTCTATCGTCCGGCCGCTATCAAACAGCTGGAAACGCTGGCCAATGATATTGGTGTCGAATTCTTCCCGAGTTCCGCTACCCAAACGCCGGCAGAAATTGCGGCAGCCGCACTGGATAGCGCCCGTAAGCGTTATTTTGATGTGCTGATCGTCGATACCGCCGGTCGTCTACATGTCGACAGCGACATGATGGAAGAGATCCAACAACTGCATAAACAGCTGAATCCTATCGAAACGCTGTTCGTGGTTGATGCCATGACTGGTCAGGACGCGGCCAATACGGCCAAGGCCTTCAGTGAAGCTCTGCCGCTGACAGGGGTGATCCTGACCAAAGCGGACGGTGATGCCCGTGGCGGTGCGGCACTTTCTGTACGTCATATCACGGGTAAGCCAATCAAGTTCATCGGTATGGGTGAAAAAACCGATGCACTGGAACCATTTTATCCGGATCGTATCGCTTCCCGTATTCTGGGTATGGGTGACGTCCTGTCTCTGATTGAAGAGATGGAACGGAATGTCGATAAGGAAAAAGCGACCAAGCTGGCACAGAAAGTTCAGAAAGGAAAAGGTTTCGACCTGGAAGATTTCCGTGAGCAGCTGGTGCAGATGCGCAACATGGGCGGCATGATGAGCATGCTCGATAAACTGCCGGGTGTTGCCGGTCTGCCTGATAATGTAAAAGGTCAGCTGGATGACAAACTGACGGTGCGGATGGAAGCGATCATCAACTCCATGACCCCGGCGGAACGTCGTAATCCGGACATCATCAAGGGTTCCCGCAAAAAACGTATTGCTCTGGGTTCCGGCACTGAAATTCAGGATGTTAACCGCATGCTGAAACAGTTTGATCAGATGCAGAAAATGATGAAGAAGGTTGCCGGTAAAGGCGGCCTGCGCAAAATGATGGGCAATATGCGGAATATGTTGCCGCCGGGTGGTTTCGGCCGGGGCGGGTTCTAAGTCCTGACACGATGCAAGCGGCACATAAATTGGTGCCGCTTTGTTTTTCATCAGTATCAACAAGGTATTAAAAAATCATGCAGCCTTCCATGCCTTTTCCGCTGAAATCGTTCAATACATTTGGTCTGGACGCCAGGGCCCGGATGGGATTGATCCTCAGCGATGAACGTGAGCTGGATTCATTGCGGCAGAATGCCTGGTGGTCGGATACCATGCCCCGCTTATTGATCGGGGAGGGCAGCAATATCCTGTTTACGGCTGATTTTGATGGCCTGGTGATCGTGAACCGACTGAAAGGGATCTCGGTACAGGAAACCGATGACGCCTGGCTGCTGCACGTCGCGGCAGGTGAAAACTGGCATCAGCTGATCCAGTGGACACTGCAGAATCAGATGCCGGGAATGGAAAATCTGGCCTTGATCCCCGGTACGGTGGGCGCTGCCCCGGTACAGAATATCGGTGCCTACGGCGTTGAATTTTGCCGCTTCTGTGACTATGTCGATACCTGGCATTTTGTGGATGGTCACCGTGAACGATACCGTGCCGAACAATGCCGGTTCGGCTATCGTGACAGCCTGTTCAAACATGAATTGCATGATCAAGTGATTATCACTGCCGTTGGTTTGCGTATTCCGAAAAAATGGCAGTCTGTTGTGGAATACGGGCCATTAAAAGCCTTGGGTTCTGAGGTATCAGCAGAGCAGATCTTTAATGCCATATGTGAATTGCGCCAGAGCAAGCTGCCTGATCCGGTGGTATTGGGGAATGCCGGTAGTTTTTTCAAAAACCCGGTGATCAGCTCAGCGCAGGCCGAAGAACTTAAACGGGATTATCCCACCATGCCATGTTTTGAGGCCGGGGCAGGGCAGAACAAGCTCGCTGCCGGCTGGCTCATTGATCAGGCTGGTCTCAAGGGATTCACTCTGGGCACTGCGGGAGTACACCGCGATCAGGCGCTGGTGTTAGTCAATCTTGGCGGAGCAACTGCCACCGAGATTCTGGCTCTGGCCAGACATGTTGCTGATACGGTGCGGCAGAAATTCGCTGTACAACTTGAGCCTGAAGTCCGTTTTATCGGTGTATCAGGCGAGATTAACAGTCTACAGGCTATCCGATGAAACAACTGAACTCACGACAGCAAGCGTTGCTTAATATGCTCGCTGATGGCAACTTTCATTCCGGTGAGCAGATTGGCACGGTACTGGGCATCAGCCGGGCAGCCATCAGCCAGCAAATAAAAAGCCTACGGCAACTCGGAATTGAGGTTTTCAGCATTACCGGCAAGGGCTATCGCCTGAACACACCTTTACAGCTGCTGAATCCCGATATTCTCCGTCAGCATCTTTCCGGTGCGCCGGTTCATACCTGCGCAGTTATTGATTCTACCAATCATTACATGATGGCTCAGCTGGATCGCTGGCAGAAAGGGGAATGCGTTCTGGCTGAAATGCAGACTGCAGGCCGTGGGCGTCGGGGACGCCAATGGCATTCGCCCTTTGGCAGCCAGTTTATCATGAGCATGTACTGGCGGCTTGACGATGGTCCCGGTGCGGCAATGGGCTTAAGCCTGGCGATTGGTGTCGCCGTTGTCCGGGCACTGGAAGCGCAGGGCTATCATGGACTCAGCCTGAAGTGGCCAAATGACATCTATATGTCGCGCCGCAAACTGGCCGGCATATTGGTAGAGATGTCTGCAGCCGTTGGCGGTCTTTGTCATCTGGTGATTGGTATCGGCATTAATCTTAATCTGTCGGATGAAGTTATTGCTCAGCTGGATCAACCCTGTGCACATCTGGCTGAACAGCCAATCATGGTGGATCGTAATCGTCTCAGTGCTGCAGTCATTCAGGAATTGCGCAATGCACTGGCGCTTTTCGAACGGCAAGGATTAAGCGCTTTCTTAACGGAATGGAACCGGTTGGATATGTTCATGCAACAACCCGTGAAGGTTCTGCTGGGCGAGCAGGTAATACAGGGTATTTACTGCGGTATTGATACGGAAGGCAATATGTTGCTGCAGGACAAGGATGGTGTGCGTAAATTTGTCGGCGGCGAAATATCTCTGCGCGCCGACCATTAAATCTATTTACGCAATCTGACCTGATCGATGGCATGCTGATCGCCCTTGGTCAGGATCAGGTTTGCCCGTTCACGTGTTGGCAGGATATTCGTAATCAGATTCGGATAATTGATCTCATCCCAGATCCGGCTGGCAGTCGCGGCAGCATCTTCTTCATCAAAATGCGAATAGTGATGGAAATAACTCGACGGATCTGAAAACGCGCTCTTGCGGAAACGCAGGAAACGCTGGATATACCACTCTTTCAACAGGTTCTTATCCGCATCAACATAGATTGAAAAATCAACGAAATCAGATACAAAGACCCGATGCGGGTCATGCGGATAATCCATCCCGCTCTGTAGAACGTTCAGGCCTTCAATGATCAGGATATCCGGCTGTTCTACCACCTTAACCTGGTCAGGAATGATGTCGTAAATATGATGCGAATAAATAGGCGCTTCGACACGTTGTTTTCCGGCCTTAATATCGGCAACGAAATTGACCAGCCGACGCATATCGTAAGACTGCGGAAAGCCTTTTTTCTTCATTAATCCCCGTTCTTCCAGTACCCGGTTAGGATAAAGGAAACCATCGGTGGTGATCAGCTCTACTTTAGGGTGTTCCGGCCAGTGCTCAAGCAATGCCTGCAGAATGCGGGCCGTGGTGCTTTTTCCGACCGCGACACTACCCGCAATGCTGATAATGTAGGGCACTTTTTCACTGTTGGTACCCAGAAATTGCTCAATTACCTTGCTGCGATGCTGGCGGGCTTTGACATAAAGATTCAGCAGACGGGATAACGGCAGATAAATATCGCGCACTTCGTCCAGCGACAATTCATCGTGAATACCGCGCAAATCGATCAGATCCTGCTCGGTTAATGAAAGAGGGACAGAATCACGCAGATGAGCCCACTGGTCCCGGGAAAAGTGTAAATAAGGCGAGAGGTGTTGTGGGTCCGCGATCATTCTTGAAGTCCTTTCAGCAAGTGGCGAGACATTACACCAAGCGCCTGTTATTCGACAACCGAAAGCTTTCCTGACCCACAAAAAAGCATAAAACAAAACAAATTCATGAAATCGGACCAGAAAACTCACGAAAACTCATCGCAGAGTAGTTGCTCCACCGGCACGCTTGCACTAGAATTCGCAACGCTCTTTGCAGGTAGCCATGATTTATCATGCACTGATGGAGGGATTCCCGAGCGGCCAAAGGGATCAGACTGTAAATCTGACGGCTCTGCCTTCGAAGGTTCGAATCCTTCTCCCTCCACCATCTTGATTACTGGCATTGTAGTTATGCGGGCATCGTATAATGGCTATTACCTCAGCCTTCCAAGCTGATGATGCGGGTTCGATTCCCGCTGCCCGCTCCAATTTTATTCAAAGAGCCATTGTTGATACTCGTCGGACGGTGTGTACCGTGGTGAGTTTCTTACCATAAAACAGTGTTAGCTTAGAGGGACGAGCATGTCTAAAGAAAAATTTGAACGTACAAAACCCCACGTTAACGTTGGTACCATCGGCCACGTTGACCACGGTAAAACCACTCTGACTGCAGCCATCACCAACGTTCTGGCGAAGAAATTCGGTGGTCAGGCTCGTGCATTCGATCAGATCGATAACGCACCGGAAGAAAAAGCACGTGGTATTACCATCAACACTTCTCACGTTGAATACGATACCGAAACCCGTCACTACGCACACGTAGACTGCCCAGGCCACGCTGACTATGTTAAAAACATGATCACTGGTGCTGCGCAGATGGACGGCGCGATCCTGGTAGTAGCGGCGACTGACGGCCCAATGCCACAGACTCGTGAACACATCCTGCTGGGTCGCCAGGTAGGCGTACCATACATCATCGTTTTCCT
>NZ_JACHGR010000008.1 GCF_014202415.1 Tolumonas osonensis | reverse complement strand
ATCTTTACTGACGTAACTCGCTGATTCCTCAGTTCGTTGCGGCGTCTGCCGTGTCAGTGAGGGCGCATTATAGGGAGCAAAGTTTTTTAGGCAAGTGCTTTTTTGCTATTTTTGTTATTTCAGCAATCGTTCGGCGAATTTTTGCACACTTGACCAATTTGTGAACTCAATATCACAACTGGTATCGGTATTTCCCCCTGTCATCCACATAATGAGCTGGATAATTCGCTTCTGCCACCAGTTATATTGCGAGTACCGCAATGCGCCAGCGAATACAGCAACGTGCTGTGGTTTCCATACTGTCTGCTGTAGCCACTTGCGGGTATAGGGATTGGTTTCCGGCGTATTCTTCTCTTCCTTTCTTGCTACCAGATTAACTGCAACAAAAGCCGACTCTTTTTCTTTTAGTGCTGTTGAATGCTGAGCCACAAATTTGTTCAGACTTGAATGAAAGTGGCCGTAGCGAATGGAGGCAGCAATCAGCACTTTGTCATAAGCAGTCAGATCGATGATGGGATTTTCGTGCAGGTTATACCAATCGGCCTGCCAATCCGGTGCGTGTGTGAGCATGGCGTCTACTATCTTGCGGGTTTGCCCTTCCCTGCTGGAATAAAGAACCAGAATTCGTTTTGTCATGAGTTCGCGGTGTCCTTGTGCTTTTTGTCGAGATTTTTCCCACTTCTATATTAGCAATCTTTTATTCCGCACAATATGCAACAAACAGTTCATTTTGGAACCGGTTACAGATACAAACAGCAAATTAGCCCTACCTTCCTTGGCGTTTTCTTGCTTTTTTGCAACAGAATGTGTTCAATTCTTGCATTAACAGAATTGTACGAAGGTTATTCATGGCGAAAGGTAAACCGATCCTGATTGTGGATGATGACCAGGAAATCAGGGAATTATTAAAAGAATACCTGACCAGGGCTGGATTTGATGTTTTGACTGCCTGTGATGGTGTTGAAATGTACCAGCAACTTGCACAATCAACGCCTGAACTGATTATTCTCGACATTATGATGCCGGGCGATGATGGTTTTAACCTTTGCCAGCAGATCCGACGTAAATCACAGGTACCGATCATTATGTTGACTGCCGCCTCTGATGAGGCGGACCGAGTCATCGGTCTGGAGCTGGGCGCGGATGACTATATTGCGAAACCATTCAGTCCACGTGAATTGATGGCTCGCATCAAAGCCTTGTTGCGCCGAGCCGAATTCCGCCAGCCGGAAAAAGAAGTCGTCTCCGGTCGCAAACTGAAGTTCGCCGGCTGGACACTCGATACCCGGACGCAGTTACTGACGCATGATGATGGTTCTGGCATTGATCTGACCGGTAGTGACTTTATTTTACTGCATCTCTTTTTGCAGCATCCAGGGCAGATCCTGGACCGGGATACGATCAGCGATGCAACCAGAGGGCGTGAGTCGTTACCAATGGAACGCGGTATTGATGTTCAGATCAGTCGTCTGCGACAGAAATTAGGCGATAACGGGAAAGGTCCGCGCATTATTAAAACCATTCGTGGCAGTGGTTATATGCTGATTGCTGATGTCGAGCATGAAGAGTAACCGCTTGCGCCGTTTCTTCTTCTTATTCTATCCGCGGTCGCTATTGTCGCGGATGCTGCTGCTATTACTGCTGGCGATCATTCTGGCACAGAGCCTGATTTCAGGGATCTGGATGCAGCAGTTGGAAAAACGGGAAGTAGACGGCATGCTGGCGGCAACCCGTGATTTGGCTAATTCAGCGGCCGCTACCGTCAGCTTCTTCACGTCTCTGCCTTTGCAATATCGCCCTATTGCATTAGATCAACTGCGAAATATGGGTGGCAGCCGTTTTTTTGTTTCATTAAACAAACAGGAAATTATTCTCAACGGGATCCAGGATAGTCCAAAGAAACAGCTGGTGTTGAAAGAGGTGAATCAGACACTGCTGCATAAGCTGGGACAGAGCATGCTGATCAAAACGGACTTTTCCTACCCGGCTGATTTACATGTATTCAATAATGAAACGCTGCTTTCCGATATTCCCCCCTCATGGTCACGCTATACGCTATTGATGGAGCCGATTAACCCGCCGATCCTGGTTACGCAAATAAAACTGGATAACGGCGAGTGGCTGTATCTGGCTGCGTTATTGCCGGCACCCTATATGACGCTGGATGAGAATGTGGTTTCACCGCATCAGTTCCGTTTCATTATATTGCTGACGATCATTCTGTTCCCGTTTACCTTTGCCCTGGTACGCTGGCAAACCCGTCCGTTACGTCATCTGGCGGCAGCGGCTGTCAGCCTGGGTAAAGATATTGATCAGCCGCCATTACCGGAAGCCGGAGCCAGTGAGATAGTCGCCGTTACCCGTGCGATCAATATTATGCAGCAGCGTATCCGGCGGTATATCGGTGATCGGGAGAAACTGTTCAGTTCCATTTCTCATGACCTGAAAACGCCGATTACCCGTCTCCGGTTGCGTGTTGAATTGCTGGATGATGATACCCAGATCGAAAAATTCAGTAAGGATTTGGACGATCTGGAGATGATGGTCAAGGGTGCCTTGCAGACTGTAAAAGATACCCATATCCACGAAAATATTGAATCCATTGACATTAACCGGCTGCTGGCGGATATGGCGGAAGACTATAATCTGCTGGAACCTCGTGTCACCATCGAGGGTCATTGCAAACATCTCTACCGGGGTAAACCACTGGCACTGAAACGTTGTATCGCCAATCTGATTGATAATGCGATTAAATATGGTGATCAGGCTCGCGTCATTGTCATGGATGATTTGGAAAAAAACAGCCAAACGAACATGCTATACCTTTATGTCATCGATGAGGGTCCTGGTCTGCCGGAACAGCAGTTGGAGAAGGTTTTTGAACCTTATTACCGTCTGGCACAGGATAGCAGTGGTAATGGCCTCGGTTTGGGTATTGCCCGAAGTATTGCCCGTGCTCATGGTGGTGACCTGGTGTTGGAAAACCGCCCTCACGGCGGTTTACAGGCAATTCTTTCCCTGCCAAGGAACTGATAATGACCTTCCGTTCTTACCTTGTATCCAGTTTGATGCTGTCACTGGTCTCTGTCTCTGCCATGGCCTCTTCGGTAGAGGTGCTGCACTGGTGGACTGCCGGCGGAGAAGCCAAGGCGGCCAATGTATTTCGCAGCTACTGGCAAGCGCTGGGTAATGAGTGGCAGGATTCTGCCATCTCCGGTGGCGGCGGCAAATCGGCCATGACCGTGCTGAAAAGCCGGGCGCTCTCCGGTACCCCACCAGAGGCGGCGCATCTGAAAGGCAGCGAGCTCCAGGAGTGGGCTGCTTTGGGCTTTCTGCGTAATCTGGATCATGTCGCCAGACAGGGGGAATGGGAAAAGGTATTGCCGGAATTTGTTCAGCACAGCGTACAGTCCAAGGGACATTATGTTGCTGTACCGGTTGGTATTCACCGGGTTAACTGGTTGTGGGTTAACCCGCAAGTCTTTGCGCGCTATCAGCTGACCCCTCCGGAAACCTGGCCTCAGTTATTAACCATTGCCAGAAAACTGAAACAGGCCGGTATCACCCCTCTGGCCATTGGTGATGACCAGTGGCAACTCAATATTCTGTTTGAAGCGATTGTATTGGGTGAAGGCGGTAGTGATTTTTATCGTCGTGCGTTCGTTCAGCTTGATCAGACGACGTTACAAAGTGACACCATGCTGCACTTGCTGGAACTGTTCCACCAGCTACGGGATTATATTTCGGATGATTACGGCGATATAAAATGGAATCAGGCCACCCACATGCTGGTTGAAGGTTCTGCCGCAATGCAGCTGATGGGCGACTGGGTAAAAGGCGAATTGACCGCAGCGAATGTGATCCCGGGTAAGGATATTCTCTGTCTGCCGGCACCTGGCACCAATGGAAAGTTCAGCTACAACCTCGATTCGATTGCGATGTTTGATGTCAAGGATCACCAGAAACAGCAGGCACAACTGCAGTTGGCCAACATGATCATGACAGCGGATTTTCAGCAGGCTTTTAACCGGGTAAAAGGCTCCATTCCGGTGTTGCAACAGCAGCCACTGACCAGTTTTGATCACTGTGCCCAGAATTCTGCGCAGCAGTTGCAACAGGCAATAAAGGAACAGCAACTGGTTCCGAGCATGGCAGAAGGCATGGCAAACTCAAGCTATGTCCGGTTGGCTATCGGTGATGTACTGAGCGGTTATTTCAATAATCCGGATGGTGATGCCAAACTGGCGGCACGACAGCTGGCACGGGCGGTACTCTCCGCCCAGCGTTAATGATATGCTCTGCAGGGTTGTAGATGCAGAGGAACAGACATGACTTTTTCGGCTGAAAATATCGACCAGACACTGGATGCCAGTGGTTTGCGTTGCCCTGAGCCGGTAATGATGGTTCGTAAAACCGTACGTCTGATGCAGGAGGGGGAAACCCTGCTGGTCATCGCCGATGACCCGGCTACGGTGCGGGATATTCCAAGCTTCTGCCGTTTTATGGATCACACGCTGTTAGCCAGCGAGACCGAAAATCCACCCTACCGCTATCTGATCCGTAAAGGGCTGAATTAATCTCAGCCCTCTTCTCTTGTTAGATTTCGTAATGCAACGGTGTCTGAATATCGCCGGTGGAAAATACCTGCGCCTGAATATCACTGGCAGATAACGCGGGATTACAAAGCTGCAGGAAATGCCAGGCAAAATTTGGCTGCAGTTTGCCTTTTTTCAGTCCGAACCAGGCTGTATTGGCCGGGAACAGATGTTCTGCACTCAAGCGGACCAGATTGCTGTCTTTCACCGAATCGATCGCCATATCAGCCAGGATCCCGACACCAAGCCCGAGCTCCACGTAGGTTTTGATGACATCGGAATCCTGCGCACTTAACACAATATCCGGTTCGATATCCGCCATTGCAAACGCGGCATCAATCTTGGTACGGCCGGTGAGGCCACTCTGGTAGGTAACCAGCGGCCAGGCACTCAAATCCTCCAGTGTGACTTCCGGCAACTCGGTCAACGGATGCCCCCGGGGAACCAGGATCGCGTGATGCCAGCTGTAATAGGGAAATGCGGCGATCTCGTCATAATCTGCCAGCAGCTCACTGGAGAGACCGATATCCGTTTCGCCACTGAGCAGCATAGAGACGATTTCGGCCGGACTCCCCTGATGCAAGACCAGCTGCACCTGAGGATATTGAGTGCGGAATTCCTTGATGATACCCGGCAACGCATACCGGGCTTGGGTATGTGTGGTCGCCACATGCAACCGGCCACGATCGCTGTTGGTAAAGTTATCCGCCAGACGGCGGATGTTATTGGCTTCGGTCAGAATACGCTCTGCCATTGTCAGCAGCGCCTTCCCCGGCTCCGTCATACCCAGCAGTCGCTTACCCCGACGGATAAAGAGCTCAACGCCAAGCTCGTCTTCCAGTTCTTTAATATGCCGGCTGACGCCGGATTGGGAGGTATAGAGAGTATTGGCCACTTCGGTCAGATTGAAGTGGCAGCGCGCTGCTTCACGGATAATCTTGAGCTGTTGAAAATTCAAGCCACGTTGTCCTTAGTTTCCGACTGATACAGCTGCGCCTGACGAGCCACCAGCCTGACTGATTTACCTGGCAATAACTCTAACATACTTACCCGCTCGCGCGGCACATCCACTTCAATCAGTGTGCGGGCCACTCCATTATTTGCGGTCACCTCCACTCGGTAGGCCGCGCCAAACGGCAGTATCCGCACCACGGTTGCCGGAATGCCGTGCGGCACATTGGCCGGCAACAACTCCAGTTCATGCGGGCGTACATAGGCGATGGTGCTGACATCAGCCTCCGTTTGTCCGGAGACATTGTTGGTCAGTGTGGCACCGGAAATATCCAGATGACCGCTATGCAGTTTGCCGTGGAACAGGTTCACGGTACCGAGGAAACGGTGCACGAATTCGGTCGCCGGTTTTTCATATACTTCCTGCGGCGTGGCGAACTGTTCAATTCGCCCAGCATTCATCAGTACCACGCGATCCGCCACTTCCAGCGCCTCTTCCTGATCGTGGGTCACGAACAGGCTGGTGACATGCAGTTCATCGTGCAGACGACGCAGCCAGCGGCGCAGCTCTTTACGTACCTGCGCATCCAGGGCGCCGAAGGGTTCGTCCAGCAGCAATACCTGCGGTTCTACTGCCAGTGCACGCGCCAGCGCCACACGCTGACGCTGCCCTCCCGACAGTTGGGTCGGATACCGGTCGGCAACATGTCCTAACTGCACCAGATCCAGCAGACTTTTTACCTTTTTCTGGATCTCGTTTTCGCTCGGACGCACCTTGCGCGGTTTTACCCGCAGACCAAACGCCACATTCTCGAAGATCGTCATATGCCGAAACAAGGCATAGTGCTGGAATACAAAGCCGACATGCCGATCCCGGACATGCAGATCGGAAGCATCCGTGCCATTCAGCAGAATCCGGCCGCTGTCCGCTTGTTCCAGACCCGCAATAATACGCAATAGGGTGGTTTTACCACATCCGGACGGACCTAACAGCGCCACCAGCTCTCCGGTCGGGAAAGTGATGTTGATGTCATGCAGTGCGGCAAACTGGTTGAAGCGTTTCTCAATGTGCTCTACCTGAATACTCATGACTGACAACTCCTCATTAACGATGGCGCAGGCGGTTTAATACGGTTTCCGCCAGCAGGGTAAACAGACCAAACAGAGCCAGCAGGGATGCCACGGCAAAAGCAGCATTCGTCTGGTATTCGTTATATAAAATTTCAATATGCAGCGGCAGTGTATTGGTTTGACCACGGATATGTCCGGAGACAACGGAAACCGCGCCAAACTCGCCGACCGCACGCGCCGTACACAGGATCACACCGTAGAGCAGGCTCCAGCGTATCCCCGGCAAGGTCACGCGCCAGAATGTCTGCCAACCGTTCGCCCCCAGGACCTGCGCGGCTTCTTCCTCTTCCGAGCCGCGGGCTTCCATTTGCGGCAGCAGTTCACGCACGACAAACGGCACCGTAATAAACATGGTGGCGAGAATAATCCCCGGGGTATTGAAGATAATTTGCAGGTCCTGTTCCTGTAGCCACTCTCCAAACCAGCCGCGATTACCGAACAGCAGCACAAACATCAGTCCGGCTATGACCGGTGATACCGAGAATGGCAGGTCAATCAGCGTGATCAGAGCCTGACGGCCACGGAAACGGAAGCGTCCGATCGCCCAGGCAGCCGTTAATCCGAACAGGATATTCAGCGGCACCGAGCAAATCACGGTAAACAGCGTTAGCCGCAACGCTGCCAGCGCATCAGTATCCACCAGACTTTGCCAGAAGAATGCAAGACCTTTTGCCAGCGCCTGAGTAAACACGACAGCGAGTGGCAACAGCAGCAGTGCCGCAAACCAGCCCGCCCCCAGCAATATCAGCAGATAACGAACCCAGCGCGGTTCAGATGTAATCGAGGTCATTAACGGGTTCCTCCCAGACGCTGCCAGCTCCAGGCTTGCAACTGGTTAATCAGCAGTAACAGAGCAAAAGAGACCGCCAACATCACCGTGGCTATCGCGGCAGCGCCGGCGTAGTCATACTCTTCCAGGTGACTCATGATCATCAGCGGTGCAATTTCCGATACCATCGGCAGGTTACCGGCAATAAAAATCACCGAGCCGTATTCGCCGACCGCACGGGCAAATGCCAGTGCAAATCCGGTTAAAGCTGAAGGCACCATGGCCGGAAAAATGATACGGCGGAACGTTGTCCAGCGACTGGCACCCAGACAGGCTGCAGCTTCTTCCAGTTCACGCTCATGCTCTTTCAGCACCGGCTGCATGGTACGCACCACAAACGGTAATCCGATAAAGGTCAGCGCAATCACGATACCAACGGGATTAAACGCCAGCTTGATACCGAAGGGAGCAAAGAACTGTCCAATCCAGCCATTGCCCGCATAGATAGCCGATAAGGCAATGCCGGACACGGCCGTTGGCATGGCAAACGGCAGGTCGATCAGTGCATCCATTATGCGTTTTCCGAAAAACTGATAACGCACCAGTATCCACGCGATAATGGAACCGAAGATGGTATTCAGTAATGCGGCAACGGCCGAGGCACCAAAACTCAGTTTATAGGACGCGATAACCCGCGGGCTGCTGACAACATGCCAGAACTGGCTCAGTTCCTGTTTGGTCAGGCTGTATAACACCAGCGCAGATAAGGGCAGTAAGACCATCAGGCTCAGATACAGCAAACTGAACCCCAGTGTCGGTGCAAAACCCGGCAAGACAGAACGAGATCGAAAACGCATGGACTATTTCCTCACAGTACGATGCATTTCACATCGCTTTATGCGTATTCTTCAGTCTGTTGTGCCGTAAAACAAATAAGAAAAAAAGCAATCTATATCCATTTTTTGGATATAGCGGCTATTTTAATGCACAGACCGCTTCATCCTGTAACTGGCAATGCCAGCGTAACAGAGCCAATCCTTCCGCCCATGGGCCATGCCCGGACTCAGCATTGATGTGACGCAGCGGCCCCAGCAGGCTGAATGGCAACCGCCAGCGCTGACTCCAGAAACAGACCCGATCCAGCGGCATCCACGGATCATTGCTGCTCGCGATGATGCGGCCCGTTGCTGCTGCCGGATGATTAATTAACGCCTCCTGAACCCCCAGTAAATCGGGGTCAGCTGGCGCAACCAGAAATAAAGAACTGACTTTCTCCGGTAGCTGTCGTGCCGCATACAGACTGGCCAGACAGCCGAACGAGTGCGCCACCAGCGTCAGTGGCTGCTGGCTGTTCGCAAGCTGTTCAATCACCGGTTGTGCCCAGCGCAGCAAATCCGGTGTGGTCCAGTCCGACTGCGCCACTCGCAGCCAGTGCGGATGTTGCTGATGCCACAGCGTTTGCCAGTGCTGCGGACCGGAATCATGCAAACCGGGAACAAGCAGAATATTATTCATAGCAGATACTCTTGAAACGACAGCAGGCCCCACTGGCGTGAGGCGCTACACAGGCTGACGGTAAATTTATAATCCGGGTTGATATAACTGATCAAAGATTCCGCCATTGGCAAAATGCTTCTGTTGCGCGCTATCCCAGTTACCCTCCAGATCGCGGATGGTAAATAATTTTACCGGTGCAAACTGGCTGGCGAATTCTTTGGCAATTTCCGGGTTGCCAGGACGATAGTAATGCTTAGCCGCAATCCGTTGTGCATCATCGGAATAGAGCTGTTCCACATAGGCCTTGGCCACCGCCTCAGTACCATGCTTTTTCGCGATTTTATCTACGACGGCAACCGGCGGCTCGGCCAGGATCGACTCGGAAGGCACAATCAATTCGAAACGGTCTTTACCCAGTTCATTCAGTACCAGATAGGCTTCGTTTTCCCAGGCAATCAGTACATCACCCAGATCACGTTCTACGAAACTGGTGGTCGAAGCCCGCGCCCCGGAATCCAGCACTTTAACATTACGATATAACCGGCTGACAAAGTCCCGGGCGCCTTGTTCATTGCCGGTTTTATGCAGCGCATACCCCCAAGCCGCCATATAGTTCCAGCGCGCACCACCGGAGGTTTTCGGGTTTGCCGTGACCACTTCCACATCCGGACGGATCAGATCATCCCAGTCTTTAATCTGTTTCGGATTGTCCTTGCGTACCAGAAACACAATAGTAGAAGTGAATGGTGAGGCATGATTCGGCAGCTTGCTTTCCCAGTCAGCAGCAACCAGACCCTGCTGTGCCACTTTATTGATATCCTGTGCCAGCGCCAGTGTGATGATATCGGCATTCAGACCTTCAATCACCGACCGCGCCTGCTTGCCGGAGCCACCATGGGACTGGTTTACCTTAACCGTATCACCGTGCTGCTGCTGCCAGTACTGAGAGAAGTATTGGTTGTATTCCTGATACAGTTCCCGGGTTGGATCGTAAGACACATTCAGTAATTTCACTTCTTCCGCCATCAGGTGTGGCGCGACTAAGAGACTCAGCACTCCGAGCGCTGACAACACTGCTTTTTTCATGGCGAACTCCGGTTACATACTTTTACAGGTAAATTGCCGGAATCCCCTTCTGAACTGAACTAAATAGATTCGCTTTGATTATCCAAAAAAAGCATAAAGAAGTGACAGGATGTGCTGACTACACCCATTTCCGCAGTTTCAGCCATGACAGAATGCTACCGGCAACCAGTAGCAACAACAGACAGAAACTGGCAAATCCCCACGGAGAATTCCCCCCGGGAATACCGCCCAGATTGACGCCAAGTAGACCGGAAAAAAAGGATAACGGTAAAAAGATCATGGCAAACAATGACATAATATAGGTTCGCCGGTTCATCGCCTCGGTCATTAAGGCATTGATTTCATCCGCCAGCAGCGAGGTCCGCGCAATACTGGCATCCAGGTCTTCCAGCCAGCGTCCCATGCGATCGGCGATGTCCTGCAGGTGACGGTGATCTTCCTTATCCAGCCAGCTGATTTTCTCATTTGCCAGCCGGCTGAAAACATCGCGTTGCGGTGCCAGATAACGGCGTAACACAATCAACTGACGGCGGATTTCCACCAGTTCCCGGCGTGACGGAATGCGGTGTTCCAGAATGTCGTCTTCCAGCCGGACAATCTTGTCCATGAGCTCATCAATAAAATCCCCGGCCTGTTCCGCCAGATTTTCACAGACATCGACCAGCCAGTCGGCGGTGGACTTAGGCCCCAGACCCTGCCGCAGATTGCGCACCACCTGTTCCACGGCATACACCCGGCGATGCCGCGTGGAAATAATCAGCTGATCGGTAATATAAAAGCGGATTGCCACCATGTGATCCGGCCGCTGACCTTCGTTATGGTTGATTCCGCGCAGTGTCAGTTGCAGACCATTATTCACTTTGACCAGTTTTGGCCGGTTGCTCTCGCCCAGCAGCGCATGCCGGATAACATCCGGTACCAGCGGCGAAATACTCAACCACGCCTGTGCACTCTCCGACGAATAATCAAGATGCAGCCAGCAGCGCTCCGCCGGCACCGATCCCCCTGCCGACAGTTTGTGGTAACGCCCATTGCCATCCAGTTGCATCGCCAGTACCGGCTCAGCCGGCACGGTCGCTTTAGGCTGATGCAGTGATGATTTCGGATGAGGGTGGAACGGTAAATTCTCCGACATATTTCGCCTTTCTGATCAGGAATGCAGGGGGTTACACAGACTATGCCACGGACAGTCAATCAGGTGATCGTTCACCATCCCGACCGCCTGCATATAAGCATAACAGATGGTCGGACCAACAAATTTAAAACCGGCTTTTTTCAGTGCCTTAGACATGGCTTCCGCCTGTGGTGTCACAGCCGGCACCTCACTGCTTTGCTGCCAGTGATTGACGACGGGTTGACCACCGACAAACTGCCAGATCCATTCAGAAAATGAAATGCCCTGTTGCTGTAGTGCCAGATAGGCCCGGGCATTCTGGATAATGGCCTGAATCTTGAGTCTGTTACGGATAATTCTGGAATCGGACATCAGGGCTTGTACCTGCGCCTCATCAAATTCAGCCAGCCGGACCGGATCAAAATCAGCAAACAGCCGGTGGTAGTCCGGTATCCGTTTCAGAATGGTCAGCCAGGAGAGTCCGGCCTGCTGTCCTTCCAGACACAGCATGGCAAACAGCTTCCGATCATCATATTCCGGACGTCCCCAGTGCTGGTCGTGGTAAGCAATATAGTCGGGATCTGTCATGATCCAGGCACAATGTCGTTCCATTCTCGCTCCATGGGTGGAATTTGCCTATATTCCCGCCGTTTACGGGGTTATACTTCTTCAGTTTATCCGCTCAGTATTCACTGACTAATCAAGCGTATTATCTATCATGCAGAAATTTGATATTAAAACATTTCAGGGACTCATTTTATCCCTGCAAGATTACTGGGCCCGCCAGGGTTGTGTCATTTCACAACCGCTCGACATGGAAGTGGGCGCTGGTACTTCACATCCGATGACTTTCTTACGTTCCATTGGTCCGGAGCCGATGAACTGCGCCTACGTGCAGCCATCCCGTCGTCCGACCGATGGTCGCTACGGTGAAAACCCGAACCGTCTGCAACACTATTACCAGTTTCAGGTTATTCTGAAACCGTCACCAGACAATATCCAGGAACTGTATCTCGGTTCGCTGCGTGAGCTGGGTTTTGACCCGCTGGTTCACGACATCCGTTTCGTGGAAGATAACTGGGAAAACCCAACGCTGGGCGCCTGGGGTCTGGGCTGGGAAGTGTGGCTGAACGGGATGGAAGTGACGCAGTTCACCTACTTCCAGCAAGTCGGCGGTCTGGAATGTTCACCGGTCACCGGTGAAATCACTTACGGTCTGGAACGTCTGGCGATGTATATCCAAGGCGTGGACAGTCTGTACGATCTGGTCTGGGCTGACGGTCCGCTGGGTAAAGTCACCTACCGTGATGTGTTCCATCAGAACGAAGTGGAACAGTCCACCTACAACTTCGAGCACGCCGACGTGCCATTCCTGTTCCAGCTGTTCGATCAGTGCGAAAAAGAGTGTCAGCACCTGCTCGGTCTGGAACAACCACTGCCATTGCCGGCTTACGAACGCATTCTGAAAGCGGCACATGCCTTTAACCTGCTCGACGCCCGTCACGCTATCTCTGTGACCGAACGTCAGCGCTACATCCTGCGGATCCGGACGTTGTCCAAAGCGGTGGCGGAAGCCTATTACGCCGCACGTGAACGTCTCGGCTTCCCGATGTGCAATGCAACCAAAGCGTAAAGGTATAAGCAAATGGCAACAGAAAACTTTTTGATTGAACTTGGCACCGAAGAGCTGCCACCAAAAGCACTGCGTAAACTGGCGCAGGCGTTTGCTGATAACTTTACTGCCGAACTGGACAAGGCCGGTCTGGCACATCAGGGCGTACAGTGGTTCGCCGCGCCTCGCCGTCTGGCTCTGAAAGTGGCGGAGCTGGCCGACAAGCAGGCCGACAAGCAGGTTGAGAAACGCGGTCCGGCCGTTGCCGCTGCGTTTGATGCTGCCGGAAACCCGACACCAGCCGCTGCTGGCTGGGCCAAGTCCAACGGTATCGAAGTAGCGCAGGCGGAACGTCTGGCTACCGACAAAGGCGAATGGCTGGTTTACCGCGCGAATGTAGCCGGTCTGCCAACCACCGAGCTGCTGCCGGCGATGGTTGCTGCCGCGCTGGCTGGTCTGCCGATTCCGAAACCAATGCGCTGGGGCGCGAAACGCACCCAGTTCATCCGTCCGGTACACACCCTGTGTATGCTGTTCGGTGGCGAACTGGTGGCCGGTGAGGTATTAGGTCTGCACTCGGCCCGTATCATCCGCGGTCACCGTTTCATGGGTGAAGCGCAGTTTGAAATCAGCCACGCGGATCAATATCCGACCCTGCTGCTGGAAAAAGGCAAGGTACAGGCCGATTACGAAGCGCGTAAAGCCTTCATCAAAGCCGGTGCCGAAGCAGCGGCGCAGCAACTGGGTGGTATCGCCGATATCGAAGAAGCACTGCTGGAAGAAGTTACTTCCTTGGTGGAATGGCCGGTTATCCTGACTGCCACCTTCGAAGAAAAATTCCTGGCGGTACCGGCCGAAGCACTGGTGCATACCATGAAGGGTGACCAGAAATACTTCCCGGTGTATGACAGCAACGGCAAACTGCTGCCAAACTTCATCTTCGTCAGCAACATCGAATCGAAAGACCCGACCCAGATCATTCAGGGGAACGAACGTGTGGTTCGCCCTCGCCTGTCCGATGCCGAGTTCTTCTTCAATACTGACAAGAAACACACCCTGGCTTCCCGTCTGGAAAGTCTGGACACCGTGCTGTTCCAGCAACAGCTGGGCACGCTGAAAGACAAGTCCGTGCGTATCGCCGAGTTGTCTGCGTTCATCGCCGCGCAAATCGGTGCTGACGTGGAACACGCGACCCGTGCCGGTCTGCTGTCCAAATGTGACCTGATGACCAACATGGTGATGGAATTCACCGATACGCAGGGCGTGATGGGCATGCACTATGCGCGTCATGACCACGAAGCGGAAGATGTCGCAGTGGCACTGAACGAGCAGTACATGCCACGTTTTGCCGGTGACGAACTGCCTAACGGTCTGGTCGCCTGCGCGGTCGCGATCGCCGACAAGCTGGATACCCTCGCCGGTATTTTCGGTATCGGTCAGGCACCGAAAGGCGATAAAGACCCGTTCGCGCTGCGTCGCGCCGCGATTGGTACCCTGCGTATCATCGTGGAAAAACAGCTGGATCTGGATCTGGTGACGCTGGTCAGCAAAGCAGCTGAACTTTACGATGGCAAAATCAGCAATAAAACCGTTGTGGAAGAAGTGGTTGATTTCATGCTGGGCCGTTTCCGTGCCTCCTATCAGGAAGCAGGTATCGCGGTGGACGTGATTCAGGCCGTGCTAGCGCGTCGTCCGACTCGTCCGGCTGACTTTGATGCGCGCGTGAAAGCAGTGAGCCATTTCCGTACGCTGGATGCTGCCGAAGCACTGGCTGCGGCTAACAAACGCGTCAGCAACATTCTGGCGAAGTTTGATGGCAAACTGAAAGAGAACGTCGATACCGCCCTGCTGCAGGATCCGGCAGAACAGGTGCTGGCACAGCAGGTTGCAGCAATGGAAGCCAAACTGATGCCTCTGTTTGCCAATGGCGAATATCAGCTCGCACTGACCGAACTGGCAGCATTGCGCGAAGCGGTTGATACTTTTTTCGATAAAGTCATGGTAATGGCGGATGACGAAGCGCTGAAGCTGAACCGTCTGACACTGCTGGCGCGTCTGCAGGCCCTGTTCCTGCAGGCGGCGGATATTTCGTTATTGCAGCAATAACCGGTCGCTGCACATGATTCAAGGCCCGGTTCTCCGGGCCTTATTTTTTCTGTTCCCGTTAATGTTTCACGTGAAACGCAGGGTTAGTGTCGAGACATAGATATGCAATTTTCACAGTTTGGCGAAAAATTCACACGCCTGGCTGGTATCAGCCAGTTGATGGATGATTTGAATGAAGGTCTGAAGAACCCGGAAGCCATCATGCTGGGTGGCGGCAATCCGGCAGCGATTCCACAAATGGTCGAATTATTCCGGCAGGAAACACAGCAGCGGCTGGATGATGGTGCCCTGCTGCAGGCCATGCTGAATTATGACGGCCCGCAGGGTCATGACGGTTTCCGTCAGGCGCTGGCCGGACTGTTCCGTCGCGAGTACGGCTGGAATATCACTGCCGACAATATTGCCCTCACCAACGGCAGTCAGAGTGCTTTCTTCAACCTGTTCAACCTGCTGGCCGGCGATTACGCGGATGGCAAAAAGAAAAAGGTGCTGTTTCCGCTGGCGCCGGAATATATCGGTTATGCCGATGGTGGTCTGGCCGAAGATCAGTTCGTCGCCTGCAAGCCGCATATCGATTTTCTGGAGAATGGGCTGTTCAAATACCGGGTCGACTTTGATGCGTTAGAGGTTGGTGATGACATCGGTATGATCTGCGTCTCCCGTCCGACCAACCCAACCGGGAACGTGCTGACTGACGAAGAGATCATCAAGCTGGATGAAATTGCCCAGGCGAAGAATATTCCGCTGATCATCGATAATGCCTACGGCACACCGTTTCCGCACATCATCTTCAGTGAGGTCAATCCGTTCTGGAACCACAACACCATCCTGTGCATGAGCCTGTCCAAACTGGGCTTGCCGGGTCTGCGCTGTGGTATCGTGATCGCGGATCAGAAGATCATTCAGGCGCTGAGCAATATTTCCGGCATCATCAATCTGGCGCCGAGTGGTATTGGCCCTGCGCTGATGCAACGCTGGGTGGAATCCGGCGATATTCTGAAGCACAGTGCCGATATCATCGCCCCGTTCTATCAGCAGAAAGCGGAACAGGCTGTCCACTGGTTGCAGGAAGCCATCCCCGCGCCCAAACTGCGGATCCATAAACCGGAGGGTGCGCTCTTCCTGTGGTTATGGTTTGAAGGGCTCAGCGTTTCTTCTCAGGAACTGTATGAAAGACTGAAACAGCACGGGCTGATTATCGTACCGGGGCATTATTTCTTCCCTGGTCTGCCGGATAAGAACTGGCGTCACCAGTATGAGTGCATCCGCCTCAATTACGCCCAGCCAGAAGAGAAAGTGAAACAGGGTATTGCGATATTGCAGCAGGTGATCAACGCGCTGTAAGGTTGTATCGGGAATGCCGGTCAGGCGCAGTCAGGCCGGCACCTCCTTTATCTCATTCACCCTCCGCCAGACAGTCGGCAAACAGCAACGCGATCAGCTCCTCCTCGGTGACCGGTTTCGACAGCAGATACCCCTGCGCCATATGACATCTTTTTTGCTGCAACAGCTTGAGCTGCTCTATCGTCTCCACCCCTTCGGCAATGACCCGCAATGAAAACGCATCCGCCAATTGCAGGATGGAATCGACCAGTTTGGGATTACTCTCCAGCTGCATGATGTAGGAACGATCGATTTTTAAAACATCCAGCTGTAAATTGGTCAGATGACTGAGCGAGGTATAACCGGTGCCGAAATCATCCAGTTCAATTTCGACGCCAATTTCTTTCAGTGTCCGGACCATCACCCGCGCCACCTCATCCAGTTCCACAATTGCGGTTTCCGTGATCTCGATACCAAAGCGGTGCGGCGGGATCTTATAGCGCTGCAGCATACTCTGTACGGCCTCGGGATAGGCCGGATTGGACAGCTCCGTACCGGAAGCATTCACCGCCAGACGAAAGTCCGCGATCCCTCTGGTCGTAAGTTTGTCCAGACACCGGCAGGCCTGTTCCAGAACCCAGAGGTCAATTTCCATGATCTGGCCGGAGACTTCGGCTATCGGAATAAACCGATCCGGCGGCACCATACCATATGACGGATGCCGCCAGCGGAGTAACACCTCGGCACCGACAATATGTCCGCTGTGAATGTCGTACTGCGGCTGATAAACAACAAAGCATTGCTGCCCGGCTATCGCGTCCCGCAATTCCGATTCCAGCCATTTGTCCTCGCGGATATGCTGCACCATGGTATTGTCCAGTTGCAGCCAGTGATTCCCCTGATAACGGCTCGCCTGCCGCCGGGCTTTACTCACCCCCTCCATCAGCTCTTCAACACTGTTGGCGATATCCGGAAAGCGGACAATACCGGCACTGAAACGCAGTTTGATGGCATAGCTGCCCAGCATGACCGGCTGGCTCAATCTGGCCGCCAGTTGTTCGCAAAGCGTATTGGCATCCGGCAATACCAGTGTGTTCTGGCCTGGTTCTCCCGTATAACAGGGAATAGAAAAAATAAATTCATCCGACCCAGAGCGCGCCAGACAGACACAGCGGGCATTTGCCTGGGTGTGTTCATGCAGTAATTGCTGCAGGATATGACTCATCAGTTGCAATGCCTGATCACCGGTTTTGGCACCAAACGTATTATTAATCCAGGTCAGGTTATGCAACTTCAGTTGTGCCAGATAAAAACAGGTTTGCTGCTTGTGATGCCGCTCCACCATATTTTGCAGACACCGGATAAAGGCAGCGCGGTTACCGATCCCGGTCAGGGGATCAATAAACGCGGCCCGCTCCAGCTCACGTTTGGAAACCTCCAGCTGACTGAACATGCCGGCGAAATGGTTATGCAGCTCATCCATTTCATCTTTGGACGGCACCGAATTGATCTCGCTGATTTCATGCGTTGCCACCTGTTTCATCAAATCCCGCAGATTGCTGACCGGATTCAGGATCAGACGCTTCAGCACAACATGCAGTAATGCCAGCAGAATCAGGCAACTGATGACCAGCCAGATCACGGTGGTGAGACGCAGTTCCATTGCTTCCGCCGTCATCAGTTTTTTCGGAATCAACGCCTCCAGAATAAGACCATCATCTAACGGCAGGCGGCGGACAAGAAACTCGTCTTCCGGCAGAACAATTTCATCCGTATCCTGATTACCGCTACGCCAGCCAAGTGGAGTCCTGCCGGCAATAAAGGTATTCGATTTATCCAGCAGCAATAAATAGATCCCCTGCTGCTCCTGCTGTTTTAAAAACATTTCACCGAATTTGCGCAGCGAATATGTCAGGATCAGGTTGTAGCTCTGGATTGTATCTCCATTCCGAGATATCTCCGGTCCGGAAGCTGTAAACCGGTAGCCCTGTTTATAGACAAATTCGCCGATCTCGGGTGAATACATCAGATAATTGAACTGTTCTTTTGCCCCGGCCTGTTCAGCCCAGTGCTGCATAAATGTCTGATTACTCGGCGCTATGTCATCGAAGGGATTGATGCCCTCACCAACGCGCAGTAATGCCTTGTTCTCCGGACTGAGCAGGCTTAGCTGCAGAAATCCTTTATTACTGACCAGTAATTGATGAAACATGCGCTGGACCCGGATCCCCATATACACTTTCTGGGTTCCTGTCACTTCGGTCGCCAGATACGCGATCAGGGCTTCGGAGTTAGGTAGCTGTGTCAGCTCCACCATATTCCGCCGCAGTTCACCACTCAGGTGTTCGTTGATGGTGGTGGCCATACTGGTCAGGCGTAATTCCATATGACGGTTAGCCATATCGCCCAGCTTCATCATGCTTTGCACGCCAAGCGCCAGCAACGGCAGAATGACAACCGGCAGCAGTGCGAGTAATAGTTTCCTGCCCAGCCCTTTCATTTCAGCACCGAGAAATAGATGGCATGACGCAGTTCACTGCTGCTCACATCGGCGTTATAAAACTCCGAGCGCTGCAGCTGTTTTGCCGGAGGATAAATGATGCTGTTGCCCTGTATTGCCTCCGGCAGATAGTGCTTCTTCAATGCCGGAGTGAACCCCATGGTTTGTCCATTAAGCAGCGCAATATCGGGCCGGGTCAGAAATTGCAGAAAACGCTTCGCTTCGTTTTGATGCTGGCTGGTTTTCAGTACCGACATGCAGTCCAGCCAGAGTGGTGACCCCTCGTCCGGCGCAACATAAACCCAGTCGTCATATTCGGAATACTGCCGTACAACATTAAAATCGCCGCTGTAAACCATCGCCGCTGCAATCCTTTTTCCCCACTGACTGTCCGCTAGTGCCGCAAAAGAAAGCTGATAGGTTGCAACGAAGGGACGCTGTTTGCGCAGCAGCTGATAAGCCGCCTGTAACTCTGCTTCCGAGTGGGTATTGATCGAAAAGCCGGCGGCTTTTAACGCCACAGAAATCAGATCAAACGTGTCATCCACCATCACGATGCGACCTGCCAGCCCCGGTTCCGGTGTGAACAACTGTTGCCAGCGGGTAATGGGTTCAGAGACCTGGCTTCGCCGGTAAGCGATCCCCAGAGAACCCCACATATAGGGGACAGCCAGATCACCGCAGCGAGCGGTAAATGCCGGATCAATGGCCGGATTCTGTGTTCTGACTGCGGCAGGCATCGGGATGAAAAGCTTTCGCCAGGTGGGATCGTTCAGCGACAGACTATCGATGGAAACAATATCAAACTCCGGCGGATAGCCTCCGGCTAACAGACGATTACGGGCTTCATCACTGTCATAACTCACTTCCTTGATATGGACACCTGTCTCCTGCTCAAAGCGGGATTTCACCTCCGGAGCAAGATAGTACTCCCAGGTGTAAATCACCAACTCTGAGGCCGGACAATAGCCGGCGAATGACAGCAACAACATATTGAGCCAATAACGCATCCCGTTTGCCCTTATATCTGTTCACATGCCCTCACCATAAATCAGGAGCCAATAGAGGCACCTGTTTAACTATAGACCATCCCTTTGCCGCGTTAGTCTCCTCTTGCATTTCTGTATAAAAAAACCCCAGAGATGTGATCCCCGGGGTTTATTCATTTTCGCTAATTAAGCAGTGGTTTATACGTCGAGATTGGCCACTTTCAGCGCATTGCTTTCGATGAATTCACGCCGCGGCTCCACGTTATCGCCCATCAGCGTGGCAAACAGCTGGTCGGCGGCAATCGCATCTTCAATGGTCACACGCAGCATACGACGCGTCATCGGATCCATCGTGGTTTCCCACAGCTGTTCCGGGTTCATCTCACCCAACCCTTTATAGCGCTGGATATACAGACCGCGTTTGCCTTCATCCAGCAGGATCTGCAGCGCTTCTTCGAAGCTGGCTACCGGACGCACCTTGTCACCGCGCTTCAGGAAGCCGGTCGGCTCAATCAGATTGGTGATCTGCTGACCGATGCTGACGATCTGCTGATATTCCGGGGACATCAGGAACTCAAAGCCCAGCTGATAGTGCTTCTCTACCCCGTGCTGACGCAGCAGGATCTGAGGCAGATAAACACCATGCTCGGCATGGCGATGTACGGACAGTACATATTGCGAGCCATTGTTGCCCTGCTCGTCCAGATTGCTTTGCAACTGCGCAACCCATGCCTTGGCCTGGGTTTCATCACGCAGCAGCTCTGCATTCAATACCGGCATGCACAGCAGCTGTTGCAGCACCGCCTCCGGCAGACGACGAGACAGGCGTGTAATCAGGTGCTGGGCGGAACGGTATTCCAGTACCAGTTTCTCCAGCTGGGCGCCAGAGATCGCCGGAGCGGAATCATTCACATGCAGCTCGGCACCATCCAGTGCCAGTGTGGTCTGATATTCCAACAGCGTATCTTCGTCTTTGATGTACTGCTCCTGCTTGCCTTTCTTCACTTTGTACAAAGGCGGCTGCGCAATATAGACATAGCCACGTTCGATGATTTCCGGCATCTGCCGGTAGAAGAAGGTCAGCAGCAGTGTACGGATGTGCGCACCGTCGACGTCCGCATCGGTCATGATGATGACGTTGTGGTAACGCATTTTATCCGGATTGTATTCGTCACGGCCGATACCACAGCCCAGTGCGGTGATCAGGGTGCCCACTTCCTGTGAAGAGAGCATCTTGTCGAAACGCGCTTTCTCGACGTTCAGGATCTTGCCTTTCAGCGGCAGAATGGCCTGATATTTGCGGTTACGACCCTGCTTCGCAGAACCGCCCGCAGAGTCACCTTCCACGATGTACAGTTCAGACAGCGCCGGGTCACGTTCCTGACAATCCGCCAGTTTGCCCGGCAGACCGGCGATATCCAGCGCACCTTTACGGCGGGTCATTTCACGTGCTTTACGTGCCGCTTCACGCGCCCGAGCCGCATCGATGATCTTGCCGACGATGACTTTGGCTTCACCCGGGTTTTCCAGCAGGTATTCATCCAGCTTTTCGCCCATCGCCTGTTCCACCGCCGTCTTCACTTCGGAAGAAACCAGCTTGTCTTTGGTCTGGGAGGAGAATTTCGGATCCGGCACTTTCACCGAAATCACCGCAGTCAGACCTTCACGCGCATCATCACCGGACGCGGAGGTTTTCGCTTTCTTGCTGTAACCCTCTTTATCCATGTAGTTGTTCAGCGTACGGGTCAGCGCAGCACGGAAACCGGCCAGGTGGGTACCACCGTCACGTTGCGGAATGTTGTTGGTAAAGCAGTAGACGTTTTCCTGATAGGCATCATTCCACTGCATTGCCACTTCCACCGCGATGCCGTCTTCACGCTCCAGCACGAAATAGAAGGCTTTCTGATGGATTGGGGTTTTGTTCTGGTTCAGGTATTCCACGAAGGCACGGATACCACCTTCATAGTGGAAATGATCTTCACGGCCATCACGCTCATCAATCAGGCGGATCGACACACCCGAGTTCAGGAACGACAGTTCGCGGAAACGGCGCGCCAGAATTTCATAGCGGAAAGTCACATCCGAGAAAATGGACGGGCTTGGCCAGAAACGGATTTCGGTACCGGTATTGCCATCGCACTCACCGACCACGGCCAGTGGCGCTTCCGGCTCACCCAGGAAATAGGTTTGCTGGTGGACTTTGCCGTTACGGTTGATAGTCAGCAGCAGTTTGTCGGACAGCGCGTTCACCACGGACACACCCACACCGTGCAGACCGCCGGAGACCTTGTAGGAGTTGTCATCAAACTTACCACCGGCGTGCAGCACGGTCATGATCACTTCCGCAGCGGAACGGCCTTCCTCTTTGTGCATATCGACCGGGATACCACGGCCATTATCGCGCACGGAAACGGAACCATCCTCATGAATACGTGTCACGATCTCAGTGCAATAACCTGCCAGTGCTTCGTCGATGGAGTTATCCATCACCTCGAATACCATATGGTGCAGACCTGTACCGTCGTCGGTATCCCCGATATACATACCAGGACGTTTGCGTACCGCATCCAGCCCTTTCAGTACCTTAATACTCGAGGAGTCGTAAGTATTCTCGCTCATGTTTATTCTCGCATTATCGACTATTCGGTGATGTTGCCCTGTTTCACGTGAAACAGACGGCAATCAAATTCTTGCATCATGCCCTGCAGTGGTTGCTGGTCAATGGCGGTGATAAACACCTGTGACTCACATTGCTGCAACCGTTTTGCCAGAACATAGCGTTTCTCCGCATCCAGCTCTGATGCGAAATCATCAATCAGAAACAGGCAGGTTTTCTCACTGTGCTGCCGCAGATATAACCCCTGCGCCAGACGCAAGGCACACACCAGTAACTTGAGCTGTCCCCGGGACAGTAAATCCTGCACCGGGACCCCTTCCGCCCGCAGCCGTAAATCAGCCCGGTGCGGACCCACTGCGGTGTGACCCAACTGGCGGTCACGCTCAAATCCTTCCTGCAGAAGCGAAGCCAGTTCCTGCTCCTGCTGCCACCCGGCATAAAAGGTGGCCTGAAAAGTATATTCGGGCAACAACTCCTGACAGATCTGCTGCACCAGCGGCAGCAAAGCCTGACAATATTGTTGCCGGAATAAACTGAGTGCCAGGCTGAATTCAGCCAGTTGCTGATCCCAGTAGGCCAGCAGCGCATAGTGACTGGATTGACGCAACAACGCATTACGCTGTTTCAGCAGACGCCGCACTTTCCCCCAGAGCGGGAAAAAAGCCTGTTCCACGTGAAACACGCCCCAGTCGACAAACGCACGCCGTTGCTGCGGTCCGCCGGTCAGCAGATTATACCCTTCCGGATGGATCAGCTGCAGCGGTAACAGGCTGGCCAGCTGTGCCAGTTTATCGGCATTTTTGCCGCCGATTTTCAGCTGCGTATCGCCCTGCCGGTCCTTTCGCAAACCAATGCTGATCTGTTGTTCATCCTGTTCCAGCTGGGCAAACAACGTGAAGGCCTTCTCGCCTTGCATGATCACCCGGTTGGTGAGATGAGTGCGGAAAGAACGGCCAAGGCTGAGGTAATGAATCGCCTCCAGCACGCTGGATTTGCCACTACCATTCAGCCCTAACAGCAGGTTCATCCCGCCAGAGGGAACAAGTTCCGCCTGGCTGAGATTACGAAAATGTTGGATCTGCAGCTTGTGCAGCATGCGGCCTACAGACGCATTGGCATGACGACATATTGCGCATCGTCATTGCCGGCATCTTCCACCAGAGCGCTGCTGTTTGCGTCCGTCAGGTACCACTTCACCTGCTCACATTTTAACGCATTCAGCACGTCGAGCACATAGGAGACGTTAAATCCGACTTCCAGCTCAGGGCCATCATACTGTACATCGATCAGCTCTTCGGCTTCTTCCTGTTCCGGATTGTTGGCAGTAATGTGCAGCAGATTGGTTTTCAGATGCAACCGCACACCACGAAATTTTTCATTGGAAAGGATCGCCGCACGTGAAAATGCCTGTTTCAGCAGTTCGCGTTCGGCAATCAGAATCTTGTCACTTTGACGCGGGAATACCCGGCGATAATCCGGGAAGCGGCCATCCACCAGTTTGGAGGTAAAAATGAACCCTTCCGCTTCAGCGCGCAGGTTGTTCTGGCCAATCTGCAGACGGATGGTGCGATCGTCATTTTCCAGCAAACGCGCCAGCTCCAGTACCCCTTTCCGCGGCAGAATCACCTGATGATCGGCCTGCGGCTCACTCAGCACTTCACGGCGGCAGGTGGCCAGACGGTGACCGTCCGTTCCTACCGTACGCAAACCCTGACCGCTGGTTTCGAACAGCATGCCATTCAGATAGAAACGCACATCCTGGCTGGCCATCGAGAACTGCGTGGCCTCCATCAGGCGTTTCAGTTCCTGCTGACTGATATCGAACTCGAGTACCGAGTTCCATTCCTCAATATTCGGATAATCCGCGGCCGGCAAGGTCGAGAGCGAATAGCGGCTGCGGCCGGAGCGCAGAATCAGACGTTCGCCTTCCAGCACAAAATCCAGCTGAGCACCATCCGGCAAACCACGACAGATATCCAGCAGCTTGCGCGCCGGTGTGGTGACACTGCCAGCGGTCACGGCACCGGCTAACGGCACCAGACCAATCATTTCCACTTCAAGATCGGTACCAGTCAGTGACAGACGTTGCTCGGTCGCATTTAACAGCACGTTACTCAGGATCGGCAGTGTCGGACGACCGCCGATAGAACCGGATACCAACTGCAACGGCCGCAGCAAACTGTCACGGCTAATGGAAAATTGCATGGACTGTTTCTCCCGCGATTAAGAGGAAAGGGTTCGGATCAGATTCGAGTAATCTTCTTTAATATCATTACTCTCTTCGCGCAACTCGGCAATTTTACGGCAGGCGTGCAGCACGGTGGTATGGTCGCGGCCACCAAAGGCATCACCGATTTCCGGCAAGCTGTGGTTGGTCAGTTCCTTCGCCAGTGCCATGGCCAGCTGACGCGGCCGCGCTACCGAGCGTGAACGACGCTTGGAGAGCAGATCCGCCACTTTGATTTTGTAATATTCGGCGACCGTTTTCTGGATATTTTCGATCGTGACCAGTTTTTCCTGCAGTGCCAGCATGTCGCGCAGCGCTTCACGCACAAAATCGATATTGATCGGTTTGCCGGTAAAGCGGGCATTGGCGATCACGCGGTTCAGCGCCCCTTCCAGCTCACGCACGTTGGAACGCAGACGCTTGGCAATAAAGAAGGCCACTTCGTGCGGCAGATGGATTTTGTTCTCCTCTGCCTTGCGCATCAGGATCGCGACGCGGGTTTCCAGTTCCGGCGGTTCGATGGCAATGGTTAAGCCCCAGCCGAAACGGGATTTCAGACGATCTTCCACGCCGTCGATCTCTTTCGGATAACGGTCGGAGGTCAGAATGATCTGTTGGTTACCTTCCAGCAGCGCATTGAAGGTATGGAAGAACTCTTCCTGTGAACGCTCTTTCTTGGCGAAAAACTGAATATCGTCGATCAGCAGCGCATCGACACTGCGGTAATAACGCTGGAATTCCTGAATCGCGTTGTTCTGCAATGCTTTCACCATATCCTGCACAAAACGCTCGGACTGCATGTAGATCACTTTGGCATTCGGCTTGCGCGCCCGGATACCATTACCCACCGCGTGCAACAGGTGGGTTTTACCCAGGCCGGTACCGCCATACAGGAACAGCGGGTTATAGGCACCGCCCGGGTTTTCTGCTACCTGATGCGCGGCCGCCAGCGCCAGCTGGTTGGATTTACCCTCAACGAAATTATCAAAGGTATAGGTTTCGTTGATGTTGCTCTTGTGGTTAATTTCCGGCACCAGATCCGGTTTACTGCTCCAGGAAGGGACAGTAACCGCCGGTTCACTGCGCGTTTCCGCCACAGGCGCAGACGCCGTGCTCACCGGAGCACCGGTGGCGGCCGGACGACGGCCCACCGCAAAATGCAACGTTGGCGCATCGGCACCACACAGTTCGGTAAACAGACTATTGATCCGTAACAGGTATTTATCGCGTACCCAGTCAAGAATAAACCGGTTAGCGGCATAGAGGGTCAGCGAACGATCACCATACTCAGCCTGAAGCGGTCGGATCCACAAGCCGAACTCACCGGATGGTAATTCTTCCTGCAGCCGAGTCAGGCATTGCTGCCATAGCGAAGCGGTCACTTTTCACCCCTGTCTGATCATTTTATAAAGACTTTCTATTTTACTCCCGTTTGCGGATCGATCTCCAGATCTTGTTCGCAGGATCTTCACAATCATTGCGGATCATGTGGCTAGTATTGTGGATAATGCTGGGATAATTTCCAAATGCGCTCACTATTTATCCACAACATTACTCACCGATGATCGACTGATCTCGTCAAACAGGACATGCCGCCACTGCCGGACGGCCAGTACCAGCGTGGTACCGTGTTTCTCGTCCATCGGCAGGCTGCGATCCCCCCGCGTCAGCTCACTGAACTCCCGCGACCAGCGCGTCATCAGCTGCTGCAGCTCACGGTTGCTGCTGTTACAGAGCAAGCCATTCAGTACCAGCAATTTTTCGGTCTCTTTATCGAAACGGGACTGGAAAAAATCCTGTTGTACCCGCTGCAGGAAAAAACGCTGGATCGGACCATCCGGTAACCAGCTGAAATGGGTCGCCAGCCGTAACCGGATCCGGTTACCTGGTAACAGGTCGATGATCTTCAACCGATCCAGAGCGGCCAGTTTGCGCACGCACTCCGGTTCGGTCAGTGCATAGTGCGACAACAGATCCTGAAACGTGAAACCGTTGATCACACTGACCGCCACCAGCAACAACAACTGATCTGCCGCGATTTCCTGTTCCTGCGGCAAGGTCAGCTGGGTCAGTTGCGGCTGCTGCTGGGCCTGCTGCATCAGCTCGGCAAATTCAATCTGTAACCAGTCGCAAAGCTGTTCCAGCCGCTGCAGACTGAAACTCTGGCTGGCAAACAGCCGCTTGACCGAGGCTTCACTTAAACCCAGCAACTGCGCCACATCGGCGTAGGTTTTTCCCTGGGCCCGTAACTGTTTTTTCAGTGTCTGTAACAGGGTATGGGTCTGACTCATTAAGCTCTCCGCCCGATAAAAGTATCGTTAAACGATACCATGAGGTGTAAATGACGCAACATAGTCAATTCTGTTTGTAAAAAACGATACCATTACTCACGATATAGCTATTGTTAGATGGAAATCAGGACTTCCTTGATGTTTAAACTACTCAGCCAGCGCGGCGCCCTCGCCTTTCTGCTGGCCGGCTTTATGAATGCCTTTGTCGATCTCGGGCATAAAATCATTATTCAGAATACGGTCTTCAAGATTTATGACGGTTCACAGCAGGTGATCCTGACGGCGATTGTCAATGCCCTGATCCTGCTGCCGTTCATCATGTTTTTTGCGCCAGCCGGGTTCAGCTCCGACAAATATCCGAAAGACAAGGTCATGCGCTGGTCGGCCTGGATAGCCGTCGGCCTGACACTGGCGATCACGCTCTGTTACTACCAGGGGTGGTTCTGGCCGGCGTTCGTGATGACTTTCCTGCTCGCGATACAGGCGACCTTCTACTCTCCGGCCAAATATGGCTACATTCAGGCTCTTTTCGGCAAGAGCCATCTGGCCGAAGCCAATGGTGCGGTACAGGCAGTCTCGATTATTGCCATTCTGGCCGGTACGGTGGCGTTTACCGTGGTATTTGAACTCTGGTTCCCGGCCGGTACCGAAAGCAGCGGGCCGATTCTGCAGTCACTGGCGCCGGCCGGCTGGATGCTAGTGGGCTGTACCGTGCTGGAATTAGCCCTGCTGTACCGCCTGCCCACACTGGAGCATCCGGAGCCCATGCCGGCGTTTGACTGGAAAAACAGTCTGCATATAAAACAATTTCATCAGGAGCTGCAGCCGGTACTGGAGCGTGATGTCATCCGCTTGTCCGTGCTCGGTCTGTCGCTGTTCTGGGCGGTGGGTCAGGTTTTACTGGCCGCCTTTCCGGCCTTTGCCAAAGAGACGGCCGGCATTGAAAACACGCTGGTGCTGCAGGGCGTGCTGGCCTGTACCGGCCTCGGTATTGCGCTGGGCTCCTGGCTGGCGGCCCGTTTCTCGCGCAATTACATCGCCACCAGCCTGATCCCGGTGGGCATTGTCGGCGTTGCCACCGGTCTGGTCATGCTGCCGCAATTTACCAGCACCACCCTGTATGCCCTCGATTTTCTGCTGATCGGCACCGCCGGTGGTATGTTCATTGTCCCGCTGAATGCACTGATCCAGTTCCACAGCCGGGAAGATGAACTCGGTAAAGTGATTGCCGGCAACAACCTGTTCCAGAACATTGCCATGCTCTCTTTCCTGGTGTTAACCGTGGTGGTGGCAGAACTCGGTTACGATGGCAAACATCTGCTCTATCTGATGGCCGTGGTGACCGTTCTCGGCTGCATTTACACCATCAGTAAAATGCCGCAGAGCCTGCTGCGTTTTATTGCCCAGGGCCTGCTCAGCCAGCGCTATAAAGTCGATATTCAGGGTATCCAGAATATCCCGTCAACCGGTGGTGTCCTGCTGCTGGGGAATCACATCAGCTGGATTGACTGGGCGATTGTGCAGATTGCCAGTCCGCGTCCGGTTCGCTTTGTGATCATCAAAAGCATCTATGAGCATAAGTACCTGAAATGGTTATTCCGCCTGTATGGCTGCATCCCGATTGCCAACACCGGCAGCCGTCGCGCCCTGGAAACCATCAGTGAACTGCTGAATCAGGGAGAAGTGGTTTGTCTGTTCCCGGAAGGCAGCATCAGCCGCAATGGCCATCTGGGCGAATTCCGCCGGGGTTTTGAGCTGGCTTGCCGCCGCGTCAATGACGACGTCGTGATCGTGCCCTTTTATTTGCGGGGTTTATGGGGCAGCCAGTTTTCCCGCTCCTCCAACAAACTGAAAACGTTGCGTCGCAGTGGCTACTACCGCGAAATCATCGTCGCCTTTGGTCAGCCGCAGCCGAAGACCAGCAATGCGACCTTCGTTAAACAGCGCGTCTTCGATCTCTCGGTACAGTCCTGGCAGCGTCATGTGGAAAACCTGCCGACGCTGACCAATGCCTGGATAAGTTCAGTCAAAAAAGCAGAACGCCGCAGACTGTCACTGGCCGATGGCATTTCCAAACCATTGACCGCCGATAAGGCACTGACTGCCGCCTGGGCACTGTCGCACCGTATCCGTCAGATCAGTCCGGAGCAGAATATCGGGGTACTGTTGCCCACCAGCACCGGTGGCGTGCTGTGTAACATGGCGACACTGCTGGCGGGTAAAACGATTGTGAACCTGAACTACACCGCCAGTAAAAACGCGTTGATAGCCGCGATCGAACAGGCTGATATTCAGACTATCTATACCTCACGCCGGTTTATCGAACGACTGGTCAAACGCAATCCGGATGCCGTCTCGGTACTGGAAGGCCGTTACATCATTTATCTCGAGGACTTGCGCAGCCAGATCCATTTCAATGAAACCTTCTGGCGCTGGCTGGCCATCCGGATGCTGCCCGCCCGCATTCTGAAACATCTCTGCAATCACGCGCATGACAGCCAGCAAACCGCCGCCATCCTGTTCTCCAGTGGTAGCGAAGGGTCGCCGAAGGGCGTTATGCTCAGCCATCAGAACATTATGGCCAACCTGAAACAGATTTCGGATGTGGTGAACACCCAGGAACAGGATGTGCTGATGTCCTGTCTGCCGCTGTTCCACGCCTTCGGTCTGACCGTAAACCAGTTTATGCCGCTGATCGAAGGCATTCCGGTGGTCTGTCATGCCGATCCGACCGATGCCGTAGGTGTGGCCAAAAACGTGGCGCAATACCGGGCGACCATTCTGTGCGGTACCTCCACCTTCTTCCGCCTGTATGCCAAACATCCGAAAGTACATCCGCTGATGATGGAAAGTCTGCGCATCGTGGTGGCCGGCGCGGAGAAACTGAATCCGGCGGTACGGGAAGCCTTTCTCAGCCGCTTCAATAAGCACATACTGGAAGGCTATGGCGCCACCGAAACCACCCCGGTCGCCAGTGTGAATCTGCCGGATTGTCTGGATACCCAATACTGGGATCTGCAGATTGGCAGTAAAACCGGCAGCGTGGGGATGCCCCTGCCCGGCTCCAGTGTGCGGATTGTCGATCCGGAAACCTTTGAGCAGTTGCCAACCGGCAGTGACGGCATGATCCTGATTGGCGGGCCTCAGGTGATGCAGGGTTATCTGAATAACCCGGAAAAAACCGCCTCCGTCATCAAAGAGATCGATGACAGCCGCTGGTATGTCACCGGTGACAAAGGTCATCTGGATGAAGATGGTTTTCTGTTTATCGTCGACCGTTACTCCCGCTTTGCCAAAATCGGCGGTGAAATGATCAGTCTGACCACGGTGGAGCAGGCTGTACAAAAGGCACTGCCTGAAGAAACCGAAGTCATTGCCGTTAATCTGCCGGATGAGAAAAAAGGCGAACAGATTGTGTTACTGACCACCGTCAGCCTGGATCCGGACGGTCTGCGTAAAACCATGCTGGCTCAGGGATGCCCGCCGTTGTTACTGCCATCCCGGATCCTGCAGCTGACGCATCTGCCGAAACTGGGCTCCGGAAAAACGGATTTCAGCCTGGCCCGGCAGGTGGCGCAACAAACACAGGAGCAAGATCCGGCAGTGTGATCTTGCTCCGCAGGCATAAACCGATATAATCGCCGGCCACGATCCTGCTGGATCGTGGTGTTTTTTTACGGGGATCCGGATAAAACAACGATTTCTTGCGTCTCTTGCTGCCGGTTTTAGACTGGCCGATTGACGTATACCCGTTATCTGTTTAAAATCCGGCCTCTTTGAATTGATGCTTTCGCCATATCATCGGCGCGTCGATGGGCGGCAGTATCAAATCTGTACAGTTAATTCACGGATTATAGCTATGAAACGTACTTTCCAACCTTCAGTACTGAAACGTGCCCGCAACCACGGTTTCCGTGCTCGCATGGCAACCAAGGGCGGCCGCAAAGTTCTGGCAGCTCGTCGCGCTAAAGGTCGTGCTCGCCTGACCACTGCTTAATGGTCAAGCAAACCTTTCCTCGGGAGTTACGTCTGTTAACTCCCGAAACCTTCCAGAAAGTCTTCGCGCAGCCTGTGCGCGCATCTTCTCCACATCTCACTCTGCTGGCAATACAAAACGAACTGACGCATCCCCGTCTGGGTTTGGCTATACCTAAAAAAGCATTAAAACGTGCGGTATGGCGTAACCGGGTAAAACGTCTGGTACGTGAAAGCTTTCGTCTGCATCAGCACGAACTGCCGCCCATTGATATTGTGGTGATTGCCAAATCAGGTATTCGCGATCTGGATAACCCTGCTTTATTACAACTGCTGGACAAGCTATGGCGCACCCTCGCTCGCCGCAGCAAAAGCTAGCCGTTGCACTCATAAGAGTCTATCAGTGGGTCATTAGTCCGCTTCTTGGCCCGCGTTGCCGCTTTACACCAACCTGTTCTCAATACATGATTGATGCGATTTGCCTGCACGGTCTCATAAAAGGCATTTGGTTAGGTGGCAAACGTCTATTAAAATGTCACCCTTTACATTCAGGCGGCCATGATCCGGTTCCGCAACCTAAGCAATCGAAGCGAAGAAAATAAACTATGCAACCTCAACGTAATCTCCTCCTGATCGGCTTATTGCTGGTCACCTTCATGCTCTGGCAGAGCTGGATGGTTGATAAGGCCCCGAAACCTGCAACCCCGGCGACCGCGGAAAGTTCTGTCCCGACCTCATCCACCGGTGATGTTCCGAATCAAAACGAGGCCACCAGTGCGAAACATGCATTGCTGACGTTGCGTTCTGATGTGCTGGAACTGACTGTGGATACACTGGGCGGTGATATTGTTGAAGCCAAACTGCTGAAACAGACTGAAACCCAGGGGTCAGACAAACCCTTCGTACTGCTGGAAAAGAAACCTCAGCGCCAATATGTTGCCCAGAGTGGTCTGATTGGTCGTGACGGTGTTGATAACCAGGCGGAACGTCCGGTGTATACCGCCGAAGGTACTGAATTCATTCTGGCTGAAGGCAAGGATGAACTGGTAGTACCAATGGTGTATACCGATGCCAAAGGCAACGTATTCACCAAGCGCTTTGTTTTGAAACGCGACAGTTATGCGATCGGCGTGGATTATCAGGTGAAAAACCTGTCTGCCCAGCCTCTGGAAGTTCAGTTCTATGGTCAGCTGAAACAGACGATTGCCGCGCCGGAAGGCAGCAGCACCCCGGGAATGATGGCCAGCGCCTTCCATGGTGCCGCCTACTCCTCCGCTGAACAGCGTTATGAAAAAGTAAACTTTGCTGACATCGGTGAGTCCAAACTGGATGTGGCCACCCAGGCTGGCTGGGCCGGCATGCTGCAGCACTACTTCGTGACTGCCTGGACCGGTAAAGCCGACGCGCAGAACCACATTTACGGCAAAGCGGTGAATGTGAACGCTGACGCCAAAGACAGTGGTGAAGCGATTATCGGTGTCAAACTGCCGCTGACCACCATTGCTGCCAATAGTGAAGCCGTTGTTGGTACCAGCCTGTGGATTGGTCCGAAACTGCAGGATCAGATGGCGGCGGTTGCGCAGCATCTGGATCTGACCGTTGACTACGGTTACCTGTGGTTCATTGCTCAGCCACTGTTCCAGCTGCTGCAGTTCCTGCACGGTCTGGTGGGTAACTGGGGTGTGGCCATCATCCTGATCACCATGATTGTCCGTGGTGTGATGTACCCGCTGTCAAAAGCCCAGTACACCTCCATGGCGAAAATGCGTCTGCTGCAGCCGAAACTGACGGCACTGCGTGAGCGTTTAGGCGATGACCGCCAGAAAATGTCTCAGGCGATGATGGAGCTGTACAAAGAAGAGAAAGTAAACCCGCTGGGCGGCTGCTTCCCGCTGCTGATCCAGATGCCTATCTTCATCGCATTGTACTGGACCCTGATGGAGTCTGTAGAACTGCGTCATGCGCCATTTGCGCTGTGGCTGACTGACCTGTCGGTTAAAGATCCGTACTACGTGTTGCCGCTGCTGATGGGTGCCACCATGTGGTACATCCAGAAAATGAGCCCGACCACCGTTACCGACCCGATGCAACAGAAAGTGATGCAGTTTATGCCAATCATCTTCACTTTCATGTTCCTGTGGTTCCCGTCCGGTCTGACCCTGTACTGGGTGGTGAGTAACCTTGTGACCATTACCCAGCAGACGCTGATCTTCCGTCAGCTGGAGAAAAAAGGCTTGCATACCCGCAAGAAATAATTTTTCTGCCGGTTAGCCTTACTTAAGCCCCGCCCTGTGTGCGGGGCTTTTTCTATTCGGCATTCGCCGTTTTATTCATTACAATTTCAGAAAGTACCTTATTCCGAGAATCATCATGCACACAGAGACTATCGTCGCGCTCGCTACTCCACCCGGCCGCGGGGGGATTGGTATCCTGCGTATTTCCGGCCCGTTATGTACCAAAGTGGCGGAGGAAGTGCTGGGTAAAATACCGAAAGTGCGCCATGCCGAGCTGCTGCCGTTTTGTGATGCGGATGGCAGAGCGCTGGATCAGGGCATTGCATTGCTGTTCAAGGCGCCTTACAGCTTCACCGGCGAAGATGTGCTGGAATTGCAGGGGCATGGTGGTCCGGTGGTACTGGACATGCTGCTGCGCCGTATACTGACGATAAATGGTGTTCGTCTTGCCCGTCCCGGTGAATTCTCTGAACGTGCCTTTATGAATGACAAGCTGGATCTGGCTCAGGCAGAAGCTATTGCCGATCTGATTGAAGCCACCAGCGAACAGGCCGCCCGCTCGGCAATGCAGTCACTGCAGGGGGAATTTTCCACTCGAATCCACCAGCTGGTTGATTCCCTGACGAACCTGCGCATTTATGTGGAAGCCGCGATAGATTTTCCGGAAGAGGAGATCGATTTTCTCTCCGACGGCAAAATTGCGAATGCCCTGTACGGTGTAATGGCTGATCTGGCACAGGTTAAACGCGAGGCACAGCAGGGTGCGCTGTTACGTGACGGCATGAAAGTCGTGATTGCCGGCCGCCCGAATGCCGGTAAATCCAGCCTGCTGAATGCGCTGGCTGGCCGCGAATCCGCGATCGTCACTGAAATTGCCGGTACCACCCGCGATGTGTTGCGCGAGCATATTCATCTGGATGGCATGCCGCTGCATATCATTGATACTGCCGGTCTGCGTGATACTGACGATACCGTGGAAAAAATTGGTATTGAACGCGCCTGGGCGGAAATCGAACAGGCCGACCGCGTCCTGTTCATGGTTGACGGCACCACTACCGATGCGCGTGATCCGCATGATATCTGGCCGGATTTTGTGGATCGGTTACCGGAAAACCTCGGTATCACCGTAGTACGCAATAAAGCCGACCTGACCGGTGAAGAACTGACCGTCAGCGAGGAAGCTGGCTATGCTGTCTATCCAATCTCCGCTAAGACCGGTTTAGGACTGGATGCGCTGCGGGAACACCTGAAGGCCTGCATGGGCTTCCAGAGTACGCTGGAAGGCGGATTTATTGCCCGCCGCCGCCATCTGGATGCCATTGAACGGGCCTCCGAACGACTGGAAGAAGCGAAAGTGCAACTGGAGGTCTATCTTGCCGGTGAGCTGGTGGCCGAAGAACTGCGGCTGGCGCAGGAAGCGTTAAGCGAAATTACCGGCGCCTTCAGTGCCGATGACCTACTGGGTCGGATCTTCTCCTCATTCTGCATCGGGAAGTAAATCGCTGCCCCGGCACCATAGAAAAAGGAGTCTTAAGACTCCTTTTTTGTTCCACACAGACCGGTTATAGATCAGTTTCGGCTCAGGCTGGTTGCTCATTCTTACCGCGGATCTGTTCCAGTAAATCACTTTCTGCCTTTTTACGGGCAGCCGTTTCAATTTCCAGTTTGGCTGCCAGCGTTTTCGCATCGTGCTCGGCATTCATCTTGGCCACCCGCTCCTGCTCCAGATTCTTATACAGCTGATCCAGATCAGCCTCCAGACGTGGCACTGACTCCAGTTTCAGTTGCACTTTGACCAGTTCCATTCTGGAATGCGTTGCAGACTCTTTTTCGATTTCGATCTCCTGCTGCGCCCGTTTCAGTTCGGCATTCAGCTGATCAAACCGGCCAGTCACTTCATCCTTGATGGTCCGGGCTGAATTTAACTCCGCTGTTTGCTGTGTTAACTGCTGCGTCAGCTGATCAATTTCTGCCATCAGCTCAGTATTAGTCTGACGTAAAACGTCAATGTCCTGAGAAAGCTGCGTTTTGACCGCAGCGACCTGCCGGGTAATAAACTCTTCTAATGTGCGCTGTAATTCGCCAGAAACAGAAAACTCCGGTTCATCCGAGGTCGCCTGTATCGATTGCCATACCTGAAAGAAACGCCAGATTTCAGACATCGAACCAGCCTTCAGGCGCTTACGGACATCCAGAACGGTGGGTTTGTTGCCTTCAGCACAGATAGCATCCGCAGCCGCATTCACCTGATCTTGCGTTATAGTCATATTCATTCTGTTACCCGGTTATTAATTTAATGAATTATAAGTACTGAGAGAGAATCAAATGACATCAAGTATAGCTGTTACATATACAAATACGCATTGGTTAAACCAATAACAATGTCAGAATCATTGAGTCCATCACATCACGATCCTAGCCGGACAATGCAAAGGAAATATGAACATCAGAAAAAGGCTCACGTGACGTAAAACAATGGCCGGAAGATGGATGCTGAGCGGAAAAGGAAAGGCATCCGTAGATGCCTTTCGGAGAACCTGGATTATCCCGCCTGCTGCTGCAGATTCAGCACAGTCCGTGCGTTAGAGGCACTGGTAGCAATAATATCAATCACACCGGAACGTAAGGCCGCTAAAATGGCCATCGCTTTGGTGTTTTCAGATGCGATCGCAATGACACAGGGAATATGTCTTAATTCTTCAAGACTAAGCCCAATGACACGATCATTCATGACGGTATCCACCGGCTTGCCATGAATATCAATAAAGCTATAACCGGCAATATCACCGACAACCCCCAGATCCATGCGTGCAGACATGATTTCCTGCGAGGTAAACCAGCCTAACTGGACCATATAGCTATTTTCATTCATATCTCCCAAACCAACGAGCGCAATATCCGCTTTCGCTGCTTTTTCGAGCGTGTCTTTGATCAACCGGTTTTGCATGAATACTTGTTTCATTTCCCGGTTTTCGACATACGCCGGGGCATATAACGTTTCGCTACTGGCATTAAACTTTTTCGCTAAATGCCGGCTGATATGATCGCTATCGATCATTTCGCCATCGCGATGCGTACCGCCAATCCCACAGATAAATTTGCATTGGCGCTCCGGGAAAATACCCACATGCGCCGCAATCGCAGCCACATTTCTGCCCTGACCGACCGTCACTGACATCCCATTTTTCAGTACACTGGAAAGGTAATTGGTAACCAGCGCCGCTACCAGTTGGCGTTGTTCATCCTCATCCCGATGGTCGACCGCGATTAATGCTCTCTTAATGCCAAATTTATCAATCAGTTGCTGTTCAATATTGGAACTGAACACCGGATGATATTTCACATTAATTTCGACAATGCCTTCCGTACGCGCTTTTTTCAGCAAACGCCCAACCTTGATACGGGAAATACCAAATCGTTGTGCTATCTCTTCCTGAGTCTGCTCATTTTCATAATACGCAATCGCAATTTCTGTTAGCAGTTCATTGTCAGAATCACTCTCTGCCATGAACGGACCTCCTTAGCTATCGGTATTGGGAATTAGGGTTTTTGAGCCAGAAACTGAGCGACTTTATCAAGTAACGCACAAAAACCATTTGCATTCCAGGCGGATCGACCTACAAACAAACCGTCGATATTTTGCTGGCTGATGAGCTCTAATGAATTGTTAAGATTAACACTTCCGCCATAAAGTAGCGTCACTTTCTCCGCAATTTCTGCGCCATACATCGTTATCAGCGCCTGACGCATTGCATCGTGCACATAGGCAGCTTCTTCTGCGGTAGCAGGGATACCACCATCGCCAATGGCCCATACGGGCTCATACGCCAGAATGACTTTCGGCACATCTTGTTCCGCAACCTGATATAAGGCTGCTTTCATTTGTCTGATCACCGTCTCTGCAGAGGCGCCCCATTGTTTTTCAGACAACTCATCCCCCACGCACACCAGCGGACGAAGCTGATGATTTAAGGCGGCATGCACTTTTTTGTTCACAGTGATATCCGTTTCGCCAAAGTATGCCCGGCGCTCTGAATGCCCGATTTCAACCAATGTCGCGCCCGTTTCGGTCACCATGCGGGGGGAAATTTCGCCGGTAAACGCCCCTTCTTCCGCAAAATGCATATTTTGCACACCAGTTAAACACCGTATTTCTTGCTGACTGATTTGGCGCGTTACCTCTCTGACAGTGGTAAACGGCGGGATCACAAATGGCTGGATAAAATTCGGAATATTGTTTTTATGTATTTGTAATATCTCACAAAAATCCAACGCTTCGGCCAGTGTTTTGTTCATTTTCCAGCTTGTACCAACCCAATATTGTTTCATGACTCTGCTCCTGTCATACCTGAAAAATTTTTCGTGTTTTTACGGTAATCAGAACCCCTACAAATAAAAGTGATATGCCTCACCATTTCATGAACATTTGTTTTTATACAAAACATATATTCGGTCATTTGTTTATTTGATCGATCTCACAAAATCTCTCCGCCCTGCATTTTGTAGGGATTTTTGTGATCCAGGTCGATTAAATTTTATCGTTACACCGACAAACTGAATATAACAAAAGTTCATGTAATGAACGTTTTATCAAACACCAACGAACGATAGAGGAAGTTTGTATGTCTTCAACAAGAAAACCTGTAGTCGCAGTGACTTTGGGTGACCCAGCAGGGATTGGTCCTGAAATCTGTGTAGCAACCATGCAATCAGAAGAAATCTATAACGAATGCAAACCATTTCTGATTGGTTCGGTGCCGATTATTGAACGCGCAATGAACATCAATAAATGCGATTTCAAAGTAAACAAAATCAGCAAACCGTCTGAAGGAAAATTCGAGTTTGGCACCATCGATGTTCTGGAAACCGGTCCTTACGATTGCAACAGCATCGAATGGGGTAAAGTTCAGAAATTGGCTGGGCAAATGTCCTATGACTATGTCATGAAATCGATTGAACTGGGCATGAACAAGGAAATCGATGTGGTTTCCACAGCCCCTATTCATAAAGAAGCGATCAAACTGGTTGGGTGTAAACATCCGGGGCATACCGAGATCTATCAACACGAAACCAATTCAGACTATGGTCTGACCATGTTTCATACCCGTAACCTGCGCGTTTTCTTTGTCAGCCGTCACATGTCCGTGAAAGATGCTTGCGACTACGCCAATAAAGAGCGTGTGCTCGCCTGTGTTGAGCAAATTAATAAAGAATTTACCGCACTGAATATCAAAAACCCACGCATTGCGGTCGCAGCACTGAATCCACACGGTTCAGACAATGGTTTGTTCGGTCATGAAGAAAAAGACCATCTGATCCCTGCCGTGCAGGCAGCAAAGGAAAAAGGCATTAATGCCATTGGTCCGGTGCCGGCCGATTCCGTCTTCCACCTTGGTAAATTAGGCAATTACGACGCCATTCTTTCCCTCTATCACGATCAAGGGCATATCGCTTGTAAGACCCTCGATTTTGAACGTTCGATCACCATTACTTTTGGCTTGCCATTCATGCGTAGCTCTGTCGATCACGGCACTGCTTTTGATATCGCAGGCACAGGTAAAGCAGGTTCAATCAGCATGATTGAATCGACTCTCAGAGCTGCGCAGTACTGGAAAATGAAAAACCAATAACCGTTGATTTCAGACAAGGCACTGACTATGGATAAATATCTGGAAATTCATAAAGGCGTTGATGGTTGGGGTGGTCCACTCAAGGTCCGGATCGAAAATAATAAGAAAATCACATACATCACGGGTGGTAATAAGCCAGCGGTGGTGGAAAAACTGGAAAGTCTCACTGGCTGGGAAGCGGTGGATGTCTTCAAACAGGGTGAACCGCCAGAAACTGAAATCGGGATCGCGGTCATTGATTGTGGCGGTACCCTGCGCTGTGGTCTGTATCCGAAACGCGGGATCCCGACCATCAACCTGCATGCCACCGGAAAATCCGGCCCATTGGCGCAATACATCACGGAATCTATTTATGTATCCGATGTACGCCCGGAAAACATCACAAAAATAAATGAACGTGGTGTAAACGAAAAAATCGGGATCGTCTCAGATGACCTGACAGGCGCAACCACAGTCGGCGTTCTGCTGGCGCGTTCCGGTGTAGAAACCGCAGCATTCTTTGATGTGGAATCGTTGCAGGAGGTCAATAAAGACTATCAGGCGATGGTACTGAGCAGTGACAGCCGTCCGTTACCAAAAGAGCAGGCACAGTCCCGCGTTTCTGCAGCCATCCAGCTGTTAAAAGAAAAGGGCGCGACTTACTTCTCAAAACGTATCGATACCACCATGCGTGGCGGGATTGGGTATGAAATTGATGCCATGTTGCACAATCTGCCTGCAGATACGATGGCCGTAGTGGTGCCTGCAATGCCGCAATCTCGTCGTATTGTGGTGGGTGGTTTCTCGGTGATCGATTGCGTCGCGTTGTCTAAAACGGATGTGGCGAAAGATGTGCGTACCCCGGTGACGGAAACTTATGTACCTGATCTGATTGCCCGTCAGACAGAATACCAGGTTGATCATGTTTCCCTGACTCAGGTTTTGGCTGGTACCGATTCGGTCGCGAAAACCATGCAAACCAAACGCAATCAAGGTGCTCGTGTCCTGGTTGTCGATGCCATCTCGATGGATGATGTTGAAACGATTGCCAATGCGGTAGTTCAACTGAACTGGAATGTATTGTGTGTCGATCCTGGTCCGTTTACCGAACGTCTGGCCTATGCCCGTGATATGGCAAAACAGGAACGGTTCAACCAAAAACAAGCCATTCCACGTGAAAGCCAGAGCGGTTCGATTGTCATTGTTGCTGGTAGTGCGAGCCCGGTGACAAAACGCCAGCTTGGGCGCTTGCTCGAAACCGATAAGCGGGTTTGTCACATCCCGGTTGACGCTGAACTGCTGATTGATAGCGCAAACTCCGCCGACATCGAAATTAATCGTGTGGTTGAGCAGGCACGCAATCAAATCACGAATCGCCGGAATTCAATTTTTGTCTTTGAATCTGCATTAACCGGCCGTGTGCTTGACTTGAAAGAAGAAGAATCCAAATTCTTCCTCCCTGCAGGCCAGGCAGCAGCCAATATTAACTGTGGTTTAGGCAAAATCGTCAAAAACATCCTGCAACAGGATAGTGGTGATGTTAAGGGTATTTACATGACCGGTGGCGACACCATGGTGAATGTCTTAAAACATTTAGGCGCCAAAGGCATTGAAATGGTCGATTACGTTATTCCACAAACTGATTTAGTCCGGATTATTGGGGGTGAGTATGAAGGAATGGTTTGTATCGGGAAAGGTGGTCTGACTGGGCCGGATAACATTATCGAACAAATTGTCGATAACATTTATAAAGAATCAGCTTGATTTTGCAGTAATAAGGTTGGCCGTTTTACCTTTAAATCAATTGACTCACACAACAACACACAACCGTTAACGAGAAATTCGATGAATTTCTCTTTGTGAGGAATACATGGCTAATATAAATATTTTTGAAAAAATGAACAAAGTGCCAGGTGGTTTAATTATCATTCCACTGATGGCAGCAATTTTGATTAATACTTTTTTCCCTGATCTATTAAAAATAGGCGGCCCAACAACAGCACTATTCAAAAGTGGTTCAAGTGCGATGATGGGGATATTCCTCCTGATTTGTGGATCATCGATTAATATTAAACAGGAGGTTTACCACTTTATAAAGGTGGCGTGTTATTAATGATGAAAGTCATCGCGGGCGGGATTGTCGTGTATGGCATCGGTTCATTATTAGGACCTGAAGGATTCATTGGTATTTCGATGCTTGCCTTGGTGGCCTGTATTACCAGCTCTAACAGTTCTCTTTATATCGCATTATGCAGCAACTATGGCGACTCCAGTGATGCGGGGGCAATCTCTGTCTTCTGTATCAAAGACGGTCCTTTTGTCACCATGGTTGTGCTTGGCGTAAGCGGACTGGCGAACATTCCTTTTGCTGCGCTGTTATCCATGATTATTCCTCTGCTGATTGGCATGGTTTGGGGAAATGTGGATGAAAAATTCAAGCAGTTGTGTGCCGCGTCTCAACCACTGGTCATCATCATCATGTCGTTTGCGATTGGTGCGAACTCCAGTATGAACACTGTCTTTACCGCAGGGTTATCAGGCATCGTATTAGGTCTGATCTCGGCTTGTACAGGTGTCATTTTCTACTTCGTTTACAACCTGTTCCTGAAAAAGAAAACTGCGCTGGGTGCCGCACTGGGAACCACAGCAGCCAGCTCAGCGTTAACACCGGCCATGGTTGCACAAGCAGATCCGACGCTACAGGTTTATGTTCAGTCAGCAACCGCTCAGCTTGCGACAGCCAGCATTATTACCATGCTGATTGCACCGCTGGTGGTTGCTTATTTCGACAAGAAATTAAAACAGAAATACGGAACAGAATTACCAGATGCCGAAACAGCGACATCACATCAGTAATTAAATATCAAACCAGGTCACTCATCTGGGTGACCTGAACCCGAAATAAAGGATGAATATTATGACTACCATTGCGATTGGTGCAGATGATGCTGCGTTTGATTTCAGAAATAAAATTATTGAATATTTAAATGCTAACCATATTGAATTTGTCGATTACAGTAGCGACCGTAACCCTGACAATAAATTATATCCAGATGTTGCACATAATGTTGCAACCTCCATTAAAGAAGGAAAGCATGAACGTGGCATTTTAATTTGTGGTACCGGGATTGGCGTCAGCATTACCGCCAATAAAGTTCCGGGTATTCGTGCCGCACAATGCCATGACACGTTTTCTGCTGAACGCGCACGTAAAAGCAACAATGCGCAAATTATTTGCATGGGTGCACGCGTTATTGGTGTCGAGCTTGCAAAAAACATATTAAGCGCCTGGTTTGAATCTGAATTCGAAGGCGGAAACTCCGCACCAAAAGTAGATAGAATCAGTTATTACCAAGATCATTATTGCCAAAAATAATAATTATTTGGTCAAGGAGATATTATGAGCCAGCTTAGTGAATTAAAAAAACATACCATTGTCGTTGCTGATACCGGTGATATTGATTCCATCAAACAATTTGCACCTGAAGATGCAACTACAAATCCGTCACTGGTGTTAAAAGCGGCCCAGTTACCACACTACAAAAAACTGATTGAAAATGCCGTCTATGCAGCGAAAGAACTGGGCGGCAGCAACGAAACCATGTTGATGAATGCCTGCGATCAAGTCGCGGTGAATATCGGTGCCGAAGTGTTGAAATATGTACCGGGCCGGATATCAACGGAAGTGGATGCCCGCCTCTCTTTTAACAAAAACCAGTGTATTCAGAAAGCGCGAAAACTGATCTCGCTTTATCAGGAAAAAGGGATCGATAAATCCCGCATTCTGATCAAAATCGCCGCCACCTGGGAAGGTATCCGGGCCGCAGAGGAACTGGAAAAAGAAGGTATCAACTGTAACTTAACACTGATTTTTTCTTTTGCTCAGGCACGCGCCTGTGCTGAAGCCGGTGTGTTTTTAATTTCACCCTTTGTGGGTCGTATTTACGACTGGTATCAGAAAAATCAGCCAACCGAAAACTATCTTGCTGATACCGATCCTGGTGTGAAATCAGTCCGCGCTATCTATGAGTACTATAAAAAATACCACTACAACACCGTTGTGATGGGCGCCAGTTTCCGCAAAAAAGAACAAGTGCTCGCCTTGTGTGGTTGTGACCGCTTAACCATTTCCCCGGCAATTCTGGACGAGTTAACCGCCAGCGACCAGCCTGTCAGCCGCAAACTGACCGCGACCAGCACCCCAAATGCAGTGCGTCCTGCCGCGATGACGGAAGACGAATTCCGTTGGCAACATAACAGTGACGCCATGGCGGTAGAAAAACTGGCAGAAGGTATCCGGGCATTCGCAGCCGATCAAATCAAACTGGAACAGATGATTTCAGCACTCATTTAGAATAGGACTGGGGGAAACATGAGCACCAAATATACACATCGCAAATTAGCAGACGCGATTCGTGTTTTGAGTATGGACAGTGTCCAGAAAGCAAACTCCGGTCATCCGGGAGCGCCAATGGGCATGGCGGATATGGCAGAAGTCCTGTGGCGGGACTTTCTGAATCATAATCCAGGCAACCCGAACTGGGTCAACCGGGATCGCTTTATTCTGTCGAATGGTCACGGTTCAATGCTGTTGTACAGCTTGTTGCACCTGACCGGCTATGATCTTTCACTGGATGATTTACGGCAATTCCGGCAATTGCATTCCAAAACACCCGGCCACCCGGAATTGGGGTATACACCGGGTGTTGAAACGACGACCGGTCCGTTGGGCCAAGGCATCACCAATGCCGTTGGGATGGCTTTAGCCGAAAAAACACTGGCCGCACAGTTCAACCGCCCGGCTCACGACATTGTTGATCATTACACCTATGTGTTTATGGGTGATGGTTGCCTGATGGAAGGTGTTTCTCACGAAGCCTGTTCGCTTGCCGGCACACTGAAACTCGGCAAACTGATCGCTTTTTACGACGACAACGGCATCTCCATTGACGGTCATGTGGAAGGCTGGTTTACCGATGACACCGCCAAACGTTTCGAATCCTATGGCTGGCATGTGATCCGCGATATTGATGGCCATCATGCTGAATCTATCCAATCCGCGATTGAATTGGCCCAGGCCGAGACCAACCGGCCATCCATCCTGATGTGTAAAACCGTCATTGGTTTTGGTTCACCGAATAAATCCGGTTCTCACGACTGTCACGGTGCACCTTTAGGTGATAAAGAAATCGCAGCAACCCGGGAACAACTGGGCTGGAGCCTCTCTCCTTTTGAAGTACCACAGGCGATTTACCAGGCATGGAATGCTCAGGAAGCCGGTGCCGCAAAAGAGAGAGCCTGGAATCAGAAGTTTGCAGCGTATCAGCAAGCTTATCCGGCACTTGCCCGGGAATTTACCCGCAGAACACAGAAACAGTTACCGGAAGACTGGTCAGCCAAAATGGACGACTATATTTCGCAACTGCAGTACAACCCGGCCAGCATTGCCAGCCGTAAAGCATCGCAGAATACGATCGAACAAATCGCCGGTCTGTTGCCGGAAATGCTGGGCGGATCCGCCGATCTCAGTCCAAGCAACCTGACTACCTGGTCAGGCAGCGTGGATCTGGATAAAGATCCGGCCGGTAACTATGTTCATTATGGTGTCCGCGAGTTCGGCATGTCCGCCATCATGAACGGTATCACCCTGCACGGCGGCTTCATCCCTTACGGTGCCACTTTCCTGATGTTTATGGAATATGCGCGCAATGCGGTACGTATGGCCGCGTTAATGAAACAACGCGCGATTTTTGTCTATACCCACGATTCTATCGGTCTGGGTGAAGATGGGCCAACCCACCAGCCGGTTGAACAAATGGCCTCACTGCGCATGACCCCCAACATGAGCACCTGGCGCCCTTGTGATCAGGTTGAAACCGCAGTGGCCTGGCGCTATGCCATTGAACATCAGACCGGCCCTTCTGCCTTGATCTTTTCACGTCAGAATCTGGTGCAGCAGAGCCGTAACGCCGAGCAGCTGGCCAATGTTTCCCGTGGTGGTTACATTCTTAAAGATTGCAGCAATACCCCGGATTTGATCCTGATTGCAACCGGTTCTGAGGTCGAACTGGCCGTGAAGGCCGCCGACCAGCTGACACAGCAGGGATATCAGATCCGCGTGGTTTCCATGCCTGCCACCGAGGTGTTTGATCGTCAGGATGCCGCTTACCGGGAATCGGTTCTACCGGCGGCGGTCAGCAACCGACTGGCTGTGGAAGCCGGTATTGCCGACTTCTGGTACAAATACGTTGGCTTAAACGGCGATGTGGTCGGTATGACCACGTTTGGTGAATCGGCCCCGGCGGATGAACTCTTCCGGATGTTTGGATTCACCACCGAGAATGTGACAGAAAAAGCGCTGGCATTGCTGAAACGTTAACAAAAAAAGCAGACATAACTAAAAAGAGAAAGACCCGTACAGTCTTTCTCTTTTTCATGTGTAATGACCGGAAAGGATAACCGGTAGATCCGGTTTCACTGCGGATGTTTGAGCGGTTTGATCAGCTTATCCAACCCTTCTATCTTCAGCTCGAGACAGAGCGCCATCAGTTCCCCCAGCGCCCCCTGCGGAAACCCCTTTTTGGCAAACCAGAGCAGATACTCTTCGGGAAGATCGATCAGCATCCGCCCTTGATATTTACCGAAAGGCATCGGCGTACGGGCCAGCTGGAGCAGGTGTTGTTGCGTAAACATGGGGCAGATCCGGCAATGACGTCAGCGTAAAAGCATACCATCATTGCTGCGGCCGGTAACAGGACCCGCCGCAGACAACCCGGTTACTGTGAAACAGGGGTAATGAATTGAATGGCAGCCTGATAAGGTGAGGTCGTAGTGAAGGTCACATCGACGGTCTGGCCAGCCGAGATACCCTGCAGCGTCTTGTCGCCATGCACCTTGTAAGTCATGGTACGGACCGGCCAGCCCAGTTCAGTGACCGCATCCTGTGCCAGGACGACTTTACCATTGGCCGCATCAACCTGTTGCACGGTACCATGCGCACGGTAGGTCTCGACAGCTGCTTGTGCTGCCGTCGCCGCAAACAGAGAGAACAGAGCAACGGCGGTAATACGTGATAATGACTTTTTCATAATTCGGAACTCCGGAAATCAGTTTTGGTTATTCATTGTGAGATCCCTCACAGCACGATCTTCTTAATCATGTGACCATTTTCCGTTGGCATGAGCTCACTTTATTCGTTGAGCGGACGCAGATAAATAGCTTTTATAAAAATTAACTGTTTCAGAAACCGGAACAATCCATGGATCGACTGCGTAGCCTGCATGCCCTGATCGCTGTAGTGGAAAGTGGTAGTTTTGTTGCGGCAGCGCAACGTCTGCACAGCTCAAAAGCCGCTGTATCACGCTATATCCAGGAGCTGGAAACCTATCTGGGTGTCCGCCTGCTGCAGCGTTCGACCCGGCGCATCGCGCTGACTGAAGCCGGCCGGGATTATTATCAGCGCACCAGACAAATTTTAGCCGATCTCGACGATGCCGACAGTGCAATCGGTGCACATAACAGCCGGTTGATCGGTCATATCCGTATCAATGCCCCACTCTCCTTTGGTACCCGTTATCTGGCGCCCTTATGGGCCGAATTCATGGAGCGCAATCCGGCCGTGACGCTGGATATCGAGCTGACCGATCGCCGGATTGATTTACTGGAAGAAGGTTTTGATCTGGCTATCCGTATCGGCAATCTGGCCGACTCCACACTGGTGTCGCGGCGTCTCGCCGACAGTTATCCGCTGCTGTGCGCAACCGACGCTTATCTGGAAAAACACGGCTGTCCGGCGACACCGGATGAACTGGTGCAGCATCAGACCATTGCGTTTTCCTATCTGCCTACCGGCGATATCTGGCACTTCCAGTCGGCCGATGGCGAAAAATGCAGCGTCAGTCTGAAGCCGCGCATTCACACCAATAACGGCGATACGATCCGGGCTCTGACCCTGGCCAGTCAGGGCATTTCCCTGCTGCCGGTGTTTGAAATCGTCTCCGAGCTGAAAGAAGGCAAACTTCGACCCATACTCCGGGGCTGGCACGGCCCCGCTTTCGGCATCCATGCGGTCTACCCGTCACGCAAACACCTGTCGCTGAAAGTAAAAACGCTGATTGATTATCTGGCGGAAAAGCTGGCCGGCACCGACTGGCAGATCCCGGCCCGGTGATCATGAGGCGGTCGTTTCAGATTGATCGGCATTCACCCAGTTTTTCAGCAAAGCATAAACCAGCGCCAGTAAAATCGGCCCCAGAAACACGCCCAGCAACCCGAAACCGATAGCGCCACCGGCCACACCAAACAGAATCAGCACGATCGGCAACGGACTGCTGCGGCCAATCACCAGTGATTTCACCACGTTATCAATGGAACCAACGGCAAACAGGATCCATACCGCCGTGAACCCGGCCCAGCCAATGGCGCCCTGCTGATAAAGCCAGCCAATCGCCGGAATCGATAGCAGCATCGGTCCGCCCGGAATCACCGAAACCAGACAGGTCGCCAGTCCCAGACTCAACGCATGCGGTACCCCGGCAATCGCATAACCGAACCAGGCAAAAGCGCCTTGCGCGATCGCCGCCCCGATAAAGCCATTAACCACGCCACGAATCGTTGTGTGCGCGACATGTAGCAGCCGGATCCCTTCCCGTGGTGCCACCTTGTGGCTGAATGCCAGCACCCAGCGATGCACCGTATTGCCGTGTGCATACAGCACCCCGGCGATCAGCAGACTGATCAGCAGCATCAGCATACCGGCGCCAAAAGACCCGGCAACACTCAGCATGATTCTGGCCAGCGGTGTCACCAGACCCTTTAACTGTGTCAGCACCTGCAGATCCTGCTGCTGCAGCCCCAGCCATTCGGTCTGCAACCACTCGCCGGCATAAGGTAAATCCAGCAGCCATTGCGGCAGTGCCGGCCAGACACCCGACTCTATCTGTTGCTGCAGCTCCCGCGCCAGCACCGTCAGCTGCTGGGCAAACTCCACCGAAGCGAGCACGAGCGGCACGATGATAAACAGCAGCATGAGCGCCACCACCAGTACCGCGGCGATCCCATCCCGACCGCCCAGCCGCGCAGACAGCCAGGCAAATTGATCCCAGGTCGCCGACACCAGAATGATGGCCCACAGCGTGGCCACCAGAAACGGCGCAATCACGATGAAGGCCGCCCAGACAATCGCCACCAGTAACAATAAGGCTATCAGTGGCTGCGTATATTCCTGCAAACGGGAAGACATGATTCCGGCTCCTTGTGTTATTTCTGTCAGTGGGCGGCTTTTTTCAGCCCCGGCAGCGGGATCTGCGATAACAGCATACCGCTCATCATCAGGGCGCACCCCATCCAGCCTCGTAACGGCAGCGATTCACTGAGGAATACCACCCCACCCACCGCCGCAAAGACCGCTTCCATACTCATGATAATAGCCGCATGGGTTGGATTGGCCTTTTTCTGGGCAACGACCTGCAAGGTATAAGCCACGCCGACACTGATGAAACTGGCAAATAACACCGACTCCCAGGCCAGCAGCACCGAAGACAACGACGGTGTCTCCTGCCAGAACGCCACCAGCAGACTCAGCAGGCCACAGAACAGGAACTGTACCGCAGAAAGCTGCAGCGCATTGACCCGCCGACCAATAAAATCGATCCACAGGATATGGCAGGCCCAGAAAATCGCGCCGATAAACATCAGAAAATCACCCTTCGACATGGTGAAGTCCGCGTTGATACTCAGCAGATACAGACCGATCAGCGCAATCCCCGCCCCCAGCCAGGCATTCAGCCCGGTCACATGACGCAGAAACAGGCCCAGAAACGGCACTAGGATCATATACAGACCGGTAATAAAACCGGCTTTGGCTGCCGTGGTATACAGCAGACCCACCTGCTGCAAGGCTGCCGCGACAAACAGAATGGTGCCGGCGACGCCACCGGCCAGCCAGATCGAGGTTTTGGCCGCCGAGGTCGTGGCCACTGCCCGCTTGCGGGAAAATAGCCAGATCAGCGGTAACAGTGAAATAGCACCTAGCAGGAAGCGCACCCCGTTAAAGGAAAACGGCCCCATATGGTCCATGGCAACCCGCTGGGCAACAAAGGCAAAACCCCAGATAGCCGCCGTGACCAACAACATCAGATTAGCTTGCATAGTTATCTCTTCATTGAATGCGAAATGCGCCTGTGCGGCTATTCTGCCTGATTTTCTGCTACGATCCTGCCACTATCTTGCAGGATGATGAATCTTATGCCGCAAACAGCCTCCTCTTACTGGGATATCTTCTGTACCGTGGTTGATAACTACGGCGACATCGGTGTGACCTGGCGTCTGGCCCGTCAGTTAAGCAATGAATACCGGCTGCCGGTCCGCCTCTGGGTCGATGATCTGGCCAGTTTCCGGCGGTTATGTCCGCAGCTTGATCCGGCACTGGCCATGCAGAACATCGATAATGTGCTGATCGGTCACTGGAATGCCGCTTTTCCGGCTGACTGGCAGCCTGGCCACGTGGTGATCGAAGCGTTTGCCTGCGAGCTGCCGGCCAGTGTGCAGCACACCATGCAACACATGGCGAAGCCACCGGTCTGGCTGAATCTGGAATACCTCACGGCCGAAAGCTGGATCGATGGCTGCCATGGCCTGTCATCCCGGCAGCAGCACCTGACCAAATACTTTTTTTTCCCCGGTTTCAGTGAGAAAAGCGGCGGATTGCTGTGCGAAAACAATCTGTTTGCGGCACGCGATCACTGGCAGCAGCAACCCGGGCACCGGCAACAGCTCTGCGCAGACCGGGGACTGCGGCCACCGCAGGACAACGAACTGTTTGTCAGCCTGTTCATTTATGAAAACGAGGTCCTGCCGACGCTGCTGGAATGCTGGCAGCACAGTGCCGTGCCGGTCCGGTGCCTGGTTCCGGCCGGCCGGGCCCTGAACAGCCTGCAAGGCGTATTACCCGACGAGGTTTGTCAGGCAGGTGGATGCTGGCAGCAAGGCGCACTGACCCTGGAAATCCTGCCGATGACCGATCAGGCCGGTTACGATCAACTGCTGTGGAGCTGCGACTTTAACATCGTCCGCGGCGAAGATTCTTTCCTGCGGGCGCAATGGGCCGCCCGCCCGTTTCTCTGGCATATCTACCCTCAGGAAGACGAAGCACATCTGGAAAAACTGCAGGCTTTCACCGAGCGCTACTGCCGGAGCATGTCGCCGGAACTGGCCGCAGCGGTCCGGACTCTGTTCATGAGCTTTAATCAGGCCCACCGCGCAGAATTGAAACAAAGCTGGTTTACCCTGCAAGCACACTGGCAAGAATGGCAAAAACAGGCACAACAGTGGCCGCAAACTGCACTTGCTGGTGGAAATTTAGCCAGCCAGTTGGTGCAATTTGCCGAAAAACAGCTAAAATGCAGCGCGTAAATTTACAGCTAAGCTCAATTCAGGAATTGAACACATGAAAATCGCTCAGGAAATCCGTGTCGGTAACGTAATCATGATCGGTAAAGACCCGATGGTCGTACTGAAAACCGAATTCAACAAATCCGGCCGTAACTCTGCCGTTGTTAAAATGAAAATGAAAAACCTGCTGTCCGGCGCAGGTGCAGAAACTGTGTTCAAAGCCGACGACAAACTGGACACCGTCCAGCTGGAACGTAAAGAGTGTACCTACTCTTACTTCGCTGACCCGATGTATGTGTTCATGGATACCGAATACAACCAGTATGACATCGAGAAAGAAAACCTGGGTGACGTACTGAACTACCTGATCGACGGTATGGAAGACATCTGTGAAGTGACCTTCTACGAAGGCAAAGCCATCTCCATGGAACTGCCAATCACCATCGTTCGTGAAGTGGAATACACCGAACCTTCAGTTCGTGGCGATACTTCAGGCAAAGTGATGAAGCCAGCCAAACTGAAAGGCACTGACGCCACTATCTCTGTTGCTGACTTCGTGAAGATCGGTGACAAGATCGAAATCGACACCCGTACCGGTGAATTCAAACGTCGCGTGTAGTCTTCTGCACGAAATCGTTTTATAAAAGGAGCCTTTATGGCTCCTTTTTTTATTTGCAGGAAACAACAATGGCGCATATCGATATCATTATCGGCTCCACCCTTGGGGCAGCCGAATATGTGGCAGAACATCTGGCCGGATTGCTACAGACCCAGCACCACCATACCGCACTGCATTATCAGCCGGATCTGGCTCAGCTGCTGGCCGCAAAAGGCCCGGACACGCTGTGGCTGATCGTCACCTCCACACATGGTGCCGGTCAGGTACCGGATAACCTGCAGCCGTTTACTCAGGATCTGGCCTCCCGCTCATTGCAACTGCCGGATCTCCGCTACGCCGTGGTTGCGCTGGGCGACAGCAACTATGACACCTTCTGTGCCGGTGGCCGTCTGCTGGATCTGCTCATGGAGCAAACCGGCGCCTGCCGGATCGGGGAACGCCTGGAAATCGATGTCACCCAGCACGATATTCCGGAAGATGCCGCCGATGTCTGGTTTTCCGAATGGAGCCCCCTTCTGAACTGATCATCACTTCCGCCCGGGATCACCCGCAGCACGTGACGTGATCCCTTTTTCCGCTTATGATCTTATCCACTTCCAGAAACGATCGTGCCCCGAAAAGCCTTGCACAGATTTATCCACAGAACACTGACAACTCGATCATCATAAAAAGTCAGATACACACAAGAAAGGATCATGAAAAAAAGTTCTGTGTATAACCATGCGTAAAACCACTGATCAAGCTCTTTTTATCCTATTAACAACCAGATAGCTCAGTCGGGTCTGTGTATAACAACGATGGTTATACTCATGTTCAACCCCGTTGGATCCCGGAAAAATCACAGGTTTGGATCCATCCCAACACCTTGATCATTCTGATCATTTTTAAGTTATTAACAGATGACCCGGATCTATATAATAGAGATCAATAAGAAGATCATAAAAAGATCCTAGATCTAATAAGCGATCACTTTTCCTCTTAAGATCGTTCTCTGATGTTATTGATCCCGTAAACCCGCTAGAATATGCGCCCCACTGAATAACGATCCTTGATGGCAATAATTGGAGTTTGCAGATGCAGTATCATGATCAATTCGATGTGATTGTGGTTGGCGGAGGCCATGCTGGCACCGAAGCCGCAACCGCAGCAGCACGTATGGGCATGAAAACCCTGTTGCTGACCCACAACATTGAGACATTAGGACACATGTCTTGTAATCCGGCCATCGGAGGGATTGGGAAAGGTCATTTAGTCAAAGAAGTGGATGCGATGGGCGGTATCATGGCGCAGGCCATTGATCATGCCGGGATCCAGTTCCGCATTCTGAACTCATCCAAGGGCCCAGCGGTTCGCGCCACCCGCGCCCAGGCCGATCGTTTACTGTACAAACAGACGATCCGTCATACTCTGGAAAACTATCCGAATCTGCAGCTGTTCCAGCAGGCCTGTGACGATCTGATCCTGGATGGCGATCGCGTCTGTGGCGTCGTGACTCAGGCCGGGATCCGCATTCTGTCCAAAACCGTGGTACTGACTGCCGGTACCTTCCTCAACGGCCTGATCCACATTGGCATGGAACATTACCGCGGCGGCCGCGCCGGTGATCCGGCTTCGATCTCGCTGGCGGAGCGTATGCGTGAACTGCCGCTGCGCATTGGTCGCCTGAAAACCGGGACGCCACCGCGGATCGACGCGCGGAGCGTGGATTTCTCCCAGTTGCAGATCCAGCCGGGCGACGATCCGGTACCGGTTTTCTCCTACCTCGGCAAGCCGGAACAGCATCCGCGGCAGGTGCCTTGTTTTATCACGCATACCAATGCGCAAACCCATGATGTGATCCGCGCCAACCTGGATCGCAGCCCGATGTATGCCGGTGTGATCGAAGGCATCGGTCCGCGCTACTGTCCGTCGATCGAAGACAAGATCATGCGGTTTGCCGACAAGGAAGCGCACCAGATCTTCATCGAGCCGGAAGGTCTGACCACGCATGAACTCTATCCGAACGGCATCTCCACCAGCCTGCCGTTTGATGTGCAGGTACAGATCGTGCGGTCGATGAAAGGGTTTGCCAATGCCCATATTGCCCGTCCGGGCTATGCGATCGAATATGATTTTTTCGATCCGCGGGATCTGAAACCGAACATGGAAAACAAGTGCCTGCAGAACCTGTTCTTTGCCGGCCAGATCAACGGTACCACCGGTTACGAAGAAGCCGCCGCCCAGGGGATGCTGGCCGGGATCAACGCCGCGCTGCGGGCGCAGGACAAGGATCCTTGGGCGCCGCGTCGTGATCAGGCCTATATCGGGGTGCTGATGGACGATCTTTCCACGCTGGGGACCAAAGAACCGTACCGCATGTTCACCAGCCGTGCCGAATATCGCCTGCTGCTGCGTGAAGACAACGCCGATCTGCGTCTGACACCGATTGGCCGTGAGCTGGGGCTGGTGAATGACGAACGCTGGGCGTTCTTCAATCACAAGCTGGAAATGATGGCGCAGGAACAGCAACGCCTGAAGGATAGCTGGATCCAGCCACAACATCCGGCCACCGAAAATCTGAACCAGCTGCTGAAGACCCCGCTGAGCCGTCCGGCCAGCCTGGAGGATCTGCTGCGCCGTCCGGAAGTGAATTACGCGGATCTGATGGCGATCGAGGGCATTGGTCCGGGGATCGAGCATCAGCAGGCGGCGGAACAGATTGAAATCCAGGTGAAATACGCCGGTTATATCGAACGTCAGCAGGATGAAATCGATAAGCAGCAACGCCATGAAGAAACCCTGTTGCCGCTGGATCTGGATTACAGCGAGGTACCGGGACTGTCGAAAGAGGTGTGCATCAAGCTGAACGACACCAAGCCACAGACCATTGGTCAGGCATCGCGCATTTCCGGTGTGACTCCGGCGGCGATTTCCATTTTGTTGGTTCATCTGAAAAAACGCGGCCTGCTGCGTAAAACGGCCTGAAAATATGCAAACATTACTTCCGCAGCTGGAATCGCTGCTGCAACAAGCCCATATATCGCTGTCCGATCAGCAGAAACAGCAACTGCTGGCACTGGTCGGGTTGCTGCACAAGTGGAACAAGGCATACAATCTGACATCAGTGCGTGAGCCCGAAGCGATGCTGGTGCGGCATATTCTCGACAGCATCGTGGTGGCACCCTATCTGAACGGCAACCGGTTTATTGATGTCGGCACCGGCCCCGGCTTGCCGGGTCTGCCGCTGGCGATTGTCCAGCCGGACAAACAGTTCGTGCTGCTGGACAGCCTGGGCAAACGGATCCGTTTCATTCGCCAGGTTATCCTCGAACTGGGACTGAAAAACGTCGTTGCCGTCCAGTCGCGCGTGGAAGACTTCCACGATGAGACCGGCTTTGACGGTGTGCTGAGCCGGGCGTTTGCGTCGCTGAACGATATGCTGGGCTGGTGCCGGCATCTACCGGCGCCACACGGGGTGTTTCTGGCGCTGAAAGGGCTTTATCCGCAGGATGAACTGACAACCCTGCCCGCCGGATTTGAACTGGTTTCAGCGCATCGTCTGACCGTGCCGCAACTGGATGCCGAACGCCATCTGATTATTGTGAAAAAACAACTTTAGGATCCGCTACTGTGGGAAAAGTCATTGCCATAGCAAACCAGAAAGGTGGTGTCGGAAAAACGACCACCAGCGTGAATTTGGCTGCGTCAATGGCAGCGACCCGCCGCAAGGTGCTGCTGATCGATCTCGATCCGCAGGGAAATGCCACCATGGCCAGCGGTGTCAATAAATACGAAACGGACCGGACTGTCTACGAACTACTGATCGAAGAGCTGCCGGTACGGGATGTGATCATCACCGAAACCACCGGAGGCTATGATCTGATCGCGGCGAACGGCGATGCCACCGCGGCCGAGATCCGGCTGATGGAAGTGTTTGCCCGCGAGATCCGCCTGCGCAATGCGCTGGTTCCGATCCGGGATGATTATGATTTTATTTTCATTGACTGCCCGCCGGCGCTGAACCTGCTGACGGTCAATGCCATGTCGGCAGCCGATTCGGTGCTGGTGCCGATGCAGTGCGAATACTTTGCGTTGGAAGGACTTACCGCCCTGGTGGACACCATCAGCAAACTGGCGGCAGTCGTGAATCCGAATCTGAAGATTGAAGGGGTGCTGCGGACGATGTTCGATCACCGTAACCGCCTGTCCAATGAGGTCTCGGAACAGTTGAAGCAGTATTTCGGTGACAAGGTCTACCGCACCATCATTCCGCGTAATGTGCGGCTGGCCGAGGCGCCAAGTCATGGCACACCGGTGATGTATTACGACAAGAGTTCACTGGGATCCAAGGCCTATCTGGGTCTGGCCGGTGAACTGCTGCGCCGTGAAGAGCAAGAACAACAGCAAAAAACCGAAGCCCAGGCGTGAGATAATTTGTGATGACAGCGAAAAAACGAGGTTTAGGCAAAGGCCTGGAAGCATTGCTGGGGACCAGCCAGATCGCCCGGCAGAAACAAATTTTCAGTGATATGCAGGCGGATGCGGCGCAAAACACGGTTGATAACCAGAAAGGCGAATTGCAGACCCTGCCGATCAGCTGGCTGCGTCCGGGCAAATATCAGCCACGGCGTGATATGTCGCAGGAGGCGCTGGAGGAACTGGCCAGCTCTATCCGGGCCCAGGGCGTGATTCAGCCGATCGTGGTGCGCCAGGTGGCAGAGCAGCAGTACGAGATCATTGCCGGGGAACGTCGCTGGCGTGCCAGTCAGCTGGTGCGGCTGGAAACGGTGCCGTGTCTGGTGAAAAATGTGGAAGACAATGCCGCGGTGGCGATTGCGCTGATTGAAAACATTCAGCGTGAAGATCTGAATGCCATCGAAGAAGCGGTCGCTTTGCAACGTTTGATGACCGAATTTGAACTGTCCCATCAGCAGGTGGCCGATGCGGTCGGCAAATCGCGTTCATCGGTCAGCAATCTGCTGCGTTTGAACCAGCTGAACGCTGATGTCAAACAGCTGGTGGAACACGGCGATCTGGACATGGGGCATGCCCGTGCCTTGCTGAGTCTGGATGGCGAATTACAGAGCGAAACGGCCCGTTCGGTGGCGCAAAAGAATCTGACGGTCCGGGATACCGAACGGCTGGTACAGAAACTGCTGAATCCGCCTGCACCGAAACCGGAGCCGGAAGCTGATCAGCAAACGGCAGACTGGTCTGAATCCCTCTCCGGTCAATTGGGGGTTCCCGTACAATTTGTACGTTCTGGTAATAATAACGGCAAGATTGTTCTGAGTTATCAGAATGCTGCTGAATTTGAGAAAATCCGCCGCTTTTTCAATTTGAACTAGTTCACAAAAACGGCTGGTTTTTTCTGTTCTATTCGGATAATGTTTTGCTTAAATCAGCAAAAAAAATCCTTATGCACCAATTAGTTACATTTAATATATATGTTAAATGCGTGTTGGTGTTCTTTTTAACAAAAAGATGCTTTTTTGTTGGTTTTGTGTTAAATAACTGCGCTGTAAAAGAGCGCCTGAAATCGGAGAAAGCTGAATGCTGCCAAGACCTGCGATGAGTGTGAAAACTATGGCGTGGTCTGTGCTTCTGGTTCAGCTTGCCCTGATAGTAGTAGCGACATTAATTACCTGGCTGGTAAAAGATGGCGTTACTGCGGGTTCCGTCTTGAGCGGAGGCGGAACTTACTGGGTACCTCAGTTACTGTTCAGCATTCTCAGTACCTCACGACCCGATCGTGAACTGGATGTCGGACTGGTGCTGTGGGATGTCTATCTGGCTGCCGGTTCAAAACTGATTGCTACGCTGGTTTGTTTTGTCGTGGTGTTCAAGTGGCTGGATGTGAATCATGCCGTCGTGCTGATCACGTTCAGTCTGATGCTGGTCAGTCAGTGGATAATATCGTTAACCCTCAACAATCGTTACTAGGAACTAGCATGGCTTCCACAGGAGAAACGCTTACTTCCCAGGAATATATTGCCCACCATTTGCATCATCTGCAGGTCGGCAGTGGCTTCTGGACGGTAAATATCGACTCCATGGTTTTTTCCGTGGTCTTGGGAACGCTGTTTATCTGGTTATTCCGCCGAGTCGCTGTTAAAGCAACCAGTGGCGTGCCGGGTAAGCTGCAATGTTTTGTTGAGATGGTGTTCGGATTTGTGGATGACACCGTGAAGGGTATTTTCCATGGCAAAAACCAACTGATCGCGCCGCTGGCACTGACAGTTTTTGTCTGGATTTTCCTGATGAACGCGATGGACTTACTGCCTATCGATTATCTGCCTCGTCTGGCACAGCTCAGCAATATTCCCTACCTGCGCGTGGTTCCATCTGCAGACGTTAATATCACCCTGTCTATGTCGTTTGGCGTATTCTTCCTGATTCTGTTCTACAGCATCAAGATCAAGGGTGTGGGTGGTTTTGTTAAAGAACTCACACTGACGCCATTCAATCACTGGGCATTCGTGCCAATTAACCTGCTGCTGGAAACCGTTACCCTTATTTCCAAACCTATCTCGTTAGGTTTGCGACTATTCGGCAACATGTATGCCGGCGAGATGATTTTCATTCTGATCGCTGCCATGCTGCCATGGTGGTCACAGTGGTTCCTGAATGTGCCGTGGGCTATCTTCCACATTCTGGTTATCACGCTGCAGGCGTTTATTTTCATGGTGTTGACGATCGTATATCTGTCAATGGCCAGTGAAGAACATTAATTTTTTGATCAACGTTTAGTTCATATTATTGACGGAGAAAAATCATGGAGATGTTATTCATCGCTGCGGGTCTGATGATGGGTCTGGCTGCTATCGGCGCGGCTATCGGTATCGGTGTGCTGGGTGGTAAGTTCCTGGAAGGTGCTGCACGTCAGCCTGACCTGCTGCCACTGCTGCGTACCCAGTTCTTCATCGTGATGGGTCTGGTCGACGCTATCCCAATGATCGCAGTGGGTCTGGGTATGTACGTTATGTTCGCGGTTGCGAAATAAGAGTCATTCCGGGCAATTTATTTTTTTAAGGGAGATGGGCAGTGAATATCAATGCAACCATCCTCGGCCAGACGATTGCTTTCATTCTTTTTGTCTGGTTCTGCATGAAGTTTGTATGGCCGCCACTGATGGCTGCCATCGAAAAACGTCAGAAAGAAATTGCTGACGGTATCGCTTCTGCTGACCGTGCGAAAAAAGACCTGGACCTGGCACAGAACAAAGCCATGGAACAGATCAAGGAAGCAAAACAGCAAGCTGCTGAGATTATTGAGCAGGCCAACAAACGTCGTGCTCAGGTTATTGATGAAGCCAATCAGGAAGCAATGGCGGAACGGGAAAAAATCCTGAACCAGGCCAGAGCGGAAATTGAGGCTGAACGCAACCGTGCGAAAGAAGAACTCCGTAAACATATCGCTGCTCTGGCAGTGGCTGGTGCGGAAAAAATTCTGGAGCGTCAGCTGGACAGTGCCGCGAACAGCGCCATTGTTGACAAGCTGGTTGCTGAACTCTAAGGGGAGCCGGGGCTATGTCTGAAGTGACAACCATTGCGCGCCCCTACGCCAAAGCGGCGTTCGATTTTGCCGTTGAACAGAAAGCGGTGGATAGCTGGCTGGAGATGTTGGTCTTTGCGGCTGAAGTGTCGAAAGATAGCACCCTGCAACAGGTGATCCACAGCTCGATTGCGCCGAACCAATTGGCGCAGCTGTTTATCCAGATCTGTGGTGAACAGCTCAACGAGTATGGCCATAACCTGATCAAGGTGATGGCTGAAAACGGACGTTTGAGTGTACTGCCGGATGTGCTGGTGGAATTCACCGCACTGAAAGCCGAGCTGGATAAAGAAGTGGAAGCGCTGATCACATCGGCTGCTGCTTTATCTGACGCTGAAAAGGTGAAGATTCAGAAATCTTTGGAAACCCGTTATCAGCGCAAAGTTCGCTTAACTTGCCAGCTGGATCCATCTTTGATGGCTGGTCTGGTAATTAAGATTGGTGATGACATCATCGATGCCAGTGTTCGCAGTAAACTCAACCGCTTGGCGGAAGCATTGCAATCTTGATTGGGGATTAAAGCATGCAACTCAATTCCACTGAAATTGCCGAGCTGATTAAAAAGCGTATCGCGCAATTCAACGTCGTCACCGAAGCCCGCAATGAAGGGACTATCGTATCGGTGAGCGACGGTATCGTTCGTGTTCATGGCCTTGCTGACGTGATGCAAGGTGAAATGATTGAACTGCCTGGTAACCGTTACGGTCTGGCGCTGAACCTGGAGCGTGACTCCGTAGGTGCTATCGTCATGGGTCCGTATGCTGATCTGGCTGAAGGTCAGAAAGTAACGGGCACTGGCCGTATTCTGGAAGTACCGGTTGGTCGTGGTTTGCTGGGCCGTGTAGTGAATACACTGGGTCAGCCTATCGACGGTAAAGGTCCGATTGATAACGATGGTTTCTCACCGGTTGAGGTGATTGCACCAGGCGTTATCGAACGTCAATCCGTTTCTCAGCCAGTACAGACTGGTTATAAAGCGGTAGACGCGATGATCCCGATCGGCCGTGGTCAACGTGAGCTGATTATCGGTGACCGTCAGACTGGTAAAACAGCTCTGGCGATTGACGCGATCATCAACCAGAAAGATTCCGGTATCAAATGTGTGTACGTGGCTATCGGTCAGAAAGCGTCTACCATTGCGAACGTAGTACGCAAACTGGAAGAGCACGGCGCGCTGGCGAACACCATCGTTGTCGTTGCTTCTGCTTCTGAATCTGCTTCGCTGCAATACCTGGCGCCTTACGCCGGTTGCGCCATGGGCGAATACTTCCGTGACCGTGGCGAAGACTCGCTGATCATCTATGATGACCTGTCTAAGCATGCGGTGGCTTACCGTCAGATCTCCCTGTTGCTGCGTCGCCCACCTGGACGTGAAGCGTTCCCAGGGGACGTATTCTATCTGCACTCCCGTCTGCTGGAGCGTGCTTCCCGAGTTAACGCCGACTACGTTGAAGCGTTCACCAAAGGCGTGGTAAAAGGCCAGACCGGCTCTCTGACCGCATTGCCTATCATCGAAACTCAGGCCGGTGACGTATCGGCGTTCGTTCCGACTAACGTTATTTCGATCACTGACGGTCAGATCTTCCTGACGACTCAGCTGTTCAACGCCGGTATTCGTCCTGCGGTTGACCCGGGTATCTCGGTATCGCGTGTAGGTGGTGCCGCACAGACCAAGATCATCAAGAAACTGTCCGGTGGTATCCGTACCGCACTGGCACAGTACCGTGAACTGGCAGCATTCGCGCAGTTCTCTTCTGATCTGGACGATGCAACCCGTAAACAGCTGAGCCACGGCCAGAAAGTAACCGAGCTGATGAAACAGAAACAATATGCCCCGATGAGCGTCGCTCAGCAGGCACTGGTTCTGTTTGCGGCCGAGCGTGGCTATCTGGAAGACGTTGAACTGAACAAGATCGGCGACTTCGAAGCGGCGCTGCTCTCTTATGCCAACAATGAGCATGCGGATCTGATGGCCGAAATCAACGCAAAAGCCGATTACAACGATGATATCGTTGCTCGTCTGTCTGCGCTGATCGACGGCTTCAAAGCGACTCATACCTGGTAATAACGCGGCTGCTTTCGGGCAGCCTCTGATGTGGAGAGTCAGCAATGGCCGGCGCAAAAGAGATACGCAATAAAATCGCCAGTGTGAAGAACACGCAAAAGATCACCGGTGCGATGGAGATGGTGGCAGCCAGCAAAATGCGCAAAGCGCAGGATCGCATGGCTTTCAGTCGTCCCTATGCCGTGGCTATGCGCAAAGTGATTGGTCATCTCGCGTTGGGTAACCTCGAATACAAGCATCCTTACCTGATTGAGCGTGAGGTTAAGCGGGTAGGTTACATCATCGTATCGACCGATCGCGGTCTGTGTGGTGGTTTGAACATTAACCTGTTCAAGTCGGCACTGGTATCAATGAAAGAATGGAAGGAGCAGGGCGTAGAAGTTTCTACTGCGCTGATCGGCACAAAAGCGGCCGGCTTCTTCGAACGCCTTGGTAGCAAAATACTGGCGCAGACTTCCGGCATGGGCGACGCACCAAGCGTCGGCGACCTGATCGGTTCTGTAAAAGTAATGCTGCAAGCTTACGACAACGGCGAGATCGATCGTCTGTATCTGGTTTACAACAAGTTTGTAAACACCATGGTACAGAAACCAAGCGTCGATCAGTTGCTGCCTTTGCCGAAGGCTGATGACCAGGCGCTGGCGAAACGCCACTGGGATTATCTGTATGAACCTGATCCCAAACATCTGCTGAATGAACTGCTGATCCGTTATGTCGAATCACAGGTTTATCAGGGTGTGGTAGAGAATTTAGCCAGTGAGCAGGCAGCCCGTATGGTGGCGATGAAAGCTGCTACCGACAACGCCGGCAATCTGATTGGTGATTTACAACTGGTGTATAACAAAGCCCGTCAGGCGGCGATTACTCAGGAACTCACCGAGATTGTCAGTGGTGCAGCGGCAGTATAAGGCAAAGGTTTCCAGGCTTTAGAGGATTTGACATGAGTAACGGTATCATCGTTCAAGTCATCGGTGCGGTTGTAGACGTACAGTTTCCGCAAGATGCGGTTCCACAGGTTTATGACGCACTGAAGATAGTGAGCGAAGGCCAGACCAAGGGTCTGGTAATGGAAGTACAGCAACAAATCGGCGGCGGTGTGGTTCGTTGTATCGCAATGGGTACATCAGACGGTCTGCGTCGTGGTGCTGAAGTAGTTAACACTGGCGCTGGTATCAAAGTGCCTGTTGGTACTAAAACACTGGGTCGTATCATGAACGTACTGGGTGAGCCTGTGGATGAACAGGGCCCTATCGGTGCGGAAGACGACTGGGTTATCCATCGTGCTGCCCCTAGCTACGAAGATCAGTCCAACACCACTGAACTGCTGGAAACCGGCATCAAGGTTATCGACCTGATTTGTCCGTTTGCCAAGGGTGGTAAAGTGGGTCTGTTCGGTGGTGCGGGTGTAGGTAAAACCGTAAACATGATGGAACTGATCAACAACATCGCGAAGGCACACTCCGGTCTGTCAGTATTCGCCGGTGTGGGTGAACGTACCCGTGAGGGTAACGACTTCTACTATGAAATGAAGGAGTCTAACGTTCTGGATAAAGTTGCGATGGTTTACGGCCAGATGAACGAGCCACCAGGAAACCGTCTGCGTGTGGCACTGACCGGTCTGACCATGGCGGAGAAATTCCGTGATGAAGGCCGTGACGTTCTGCTGTTTATCGACAACATCTATCGTTACACCCTGGCCGGTACCGAAGTATCTGCGCTGCTGGGTCGTATGCCATCTGCGGTAGGTTATCAGCCGACACTGGCAGAAGAGATGGGTGTGCTGCAGGAACGTATTACCTCTACCAAGACTGGTTCTATCACCTCGATTCAGGCGGTATACGTACCGGCGGACGACTTGACCGACCCGTCACCAGCAACCACCTTCGCGCATCTGGACTCGACTGTAACGCTGAGCCGTCAGATCGCCGCGCTGGGTATTTACCCTGCGGTAGACCCGCTGGATTCGACTTCACGTCAGCTGGATCCGCTGGTGGTTGGTCAGGAACACTATGATGTGGCCCGTGGCGTGCAGACCGTTCTGCAGCGCTATAAAGAGCTGAAAGACATCATCGCGATCCTGGGTATGGACGAGCTGTCAGAAGACGACAAACTGGTCGTTGCGCGTGCGCGTAAGATCGAGCGTTTCCTGTCTCAGCCATTTAACGTGGCGGAAGTATTTACCGGTACTCCGGGTAAATATGTGTCTCTGAAAGAGACTATCCGTGGCTTTAAAGGCATTCTGGACGGTGAGTACGACGATCTGCCGGAACAGGCGTTCTACATGGTTGGCTCCATCGACGAAGTGGTCGAGAAAGCTAAGAAACTGTAATTCAGGCAGGAGGCTCTATGGCTGAGATTACCTTCCACCTGGATGTGGTCAGTGCTGAAGGCATGCTGTTTTCCGGTCGTGTGGAATCCGTTCAGGTTTCCGGCGCGGAAGGGGAACTGGGGATCCGTCACGGTCACGCACCGTTACTGACCTCCATCAAGCCTGGTCTGGTACGTCTGGTTAAACTGCATGGCGCCGAAGAGGTAATGTATATCTCCGGTGGTATGCTGGAAGTGCAACCAGAAACCGTGACCGTGCTGGCGGATACCGTGATCCGTGCTGCCGATCTGGATGAAGCGAAAGCGCAGACCGCGAAACGGGCGGCCGAGGAGAAAATCCACGGCAACCCGGGCGATGTCGACTATGCTGCCGCGATCACCGAGCTGGCGAAAGCAATGGCACAATTGCGTGTCATCGAGATCACCCGCAAACACTTCTGATTTGGCGTATGCCTTGATGATAAAAACGGCCTGTATCAACAGGCCGTTTTTTTATTCCCGATCAGCTTATCGCTATTGAGAAGTGAACAGCCGCCGTCATCCATCCTGCGGCTGTTGAGACAGGGGAAGATTAAGACTTCATATCATCGGTAATGGCACTGATTTTATGGATAGCGAGATCCGCACCTTCATGCTCATCCTCCTGCGACAGACGCAGGCCCACCACTTTTTTCATGATGCCATAGATAAGCAGGCTGCCGGCGACCGCAATCGTAATCCCCAACAGGGTACCCAGCAGCTGGGACATGAACGATACGCCGCCGAGACCGCCCAGGGCGGTGCTGCCAAAGATACCGGCCGCAATGCCGCCCCAGGCGCCGCACAGACCATGCAGAGGCCATACCCCCAGCACATCGTCGACTTGCGGACGGCGTTGCAGCAACGTGAAGACCACGATGAAAATGGCACCGGCAATGCCACCAACGACCAGAGCACCAACAGGGTGCATCACATCCGAGCCGGCACAGACGGCAACCAGACCCGCCAGCGGACCGTTATGAATAAAGCCGGGGTCGTTTTTCCCGAGGAACAAGGCAACCAGCGTACCGCCCACCATTGCCATCAGCGAGTTCACGGCAACCAGTCCGCTGATACCGCTCAGCTTCTGGGCGGACATCACGTTAAAGCCGAACCAGCCGACAATCAGGATCCAGGCACCCAGTGCCAGCATCGGAATGTTGGATGGCGCGAAGCTGAAGATCTGTTTGCCGCGGATACGGCCCCGGCGCATGCCCAGCAGTGTCAGGGCAACGAGACCGATCCAGCCACCCACCGCGTGCACGACCACCGAACCGGCAAAGTCATGGAATGGCGCGCCAAACTGCGCGGTCAGCGATTCCTGCACACCGAAGCGGCCATTCCAGGCAATCCCTTCAAACAGCGGATAAACCAGACCGACAACCAGGAATGAACAGCACAGCATCGGGTAGAAGCGGGCGCGTTCTGCAATGCCGCCACTGACAATGGCCGGGATCGCGGCAGCAAAGGTCAGCAGAAAGAAGAAACGGGTCAGCTCCAGGCCGTTCTGACTCATCAGCGTACTGGCGCTGCTGAGAAAGGTTTTGTCATAGGCCAGATAATAACCGATGAAAAAGTACGCCAAGGTTGAGATGCCGAAATCAGTAATGATTTTAACCAGCGCATTGACCTGGTTTTTATGACGCACTGTCCCGAGTTCGAGAAAGGCAAAACCGGCATGCATGGCCAGAACCATGATTGCACCAAGCAATAAAAACAGGGTATCTGCACCATTGGTCAGGGTTGCGATTGCATTGGTTGTAGTTTCCAACAACATCTCCTTTGGTAATTAAACTGTCGCCCCATTTCAGTGCCTTTGTGACGACTAAGTTCTTTTTTGAGTCTTGATTGATTCAAATTTGTGCTATTCCCCGTATTGGGGCGCAAACATGATTCATGAACTGTGCCAGGATGAGGTTATTTGGTTATTTGGCTTATAAAACAATAAGTTCTATATGGTTATAGCTCATGAAAAAAGGATGAAGCTGAATTTTTTAACCATTTTGGTGCTATCGCGCACAAAAATAAGGCAGTCAAGGCATAAAACGGCAAAAAAGATGGGATTCGAAACATCCCCTGCTGACTTCAGCAGGGGAAGAGGCAGGTTCAGTTTAAGCTCAGACGGTAATATTCAGCGGCTTTTTCGAATAAGCGCTGCTGTTCCATGATGACGGCCAGGGTCCGCTGTCCGGCAGCGGTAGGCTGCAGCGCAACGCTGCGCTCCAGATATTCCTGGGCCTGCACATATTGTTGCTGATGGAAATACTGGTGACCCAGCGCGGAAAGCAATGCTGGTGATTGCGGGTGGTGTTTCAGCTGGCGTAACAGCAGCTGTAATAACGGTTCCGGATCACGGAGTTGCAGCGTGATACAGCGTTGCCAGAGTGCCTCATCGGCCTGCTTGCGCAGTAACGGTGCCAGTTGTTCAAACGCAGCCTGATAATGCTGGTGCTGGATCAGGTTATCAATCAGCAACAGCTGTAACTGCCGGGTATGACGTATGGTGCGGGGCTGGCGTTGCCAGAAGGCCAGTAACTCATCTTCATTCTGTTTTTGCAGAATGTTGCCAAAAGGGACTTGATAGCAGCGAACCTGTGCTGCCAGCACTTCACTGTCATTCAGCAGTTGCTGTTTACGCAGCAGAGGCAGCAGCTCCAGCTCTTCCTGCCAGGCCTGTTGTTGCTGATAGATATGGTGCAGGCGCTGCAGGATTTGCGGATGTTGCGGCCAGCGCTGACGCAGTTGTTCCAGCAGTTCACGGCTTTGCTGCCATTCCCCCTGATCCTGCAACAGACGCACATGCGTGAGCTGTATCGCCAGCTGCGCCTGCGGGTCGAGCTCGCCGGCTTTCAGCAGGTATTCATCGCGTTTCTGATAGGCGCCCTGCGCATGTGCCGCTTCTGCGGCGGAAAGGTAATTCAGTAACGGCTGGTCACTCTGACCGGCACTGCGCAGCATCAGGTATTCAGCCCGCTGATATTCGCCTTCTGCCAGTGCGGTCATGCCTTTCCGGGTCTGACGCTGTGCTTTCAGGTAGCGGCGATTACCCCACCAGCCACGCAGGCCCCGGCGAACACTGAACAGCCGGGTCAGCAGGCCTTCGGTCAGCAACAGCAGCAAGTAAAAAACAAAGGCGATAATGGCGGCGGTGATAACACTCATTTCAATGGTGTAGCCGGCAACCGCAATCATCACATAACCCTGATGATTTGCCAGCTGTGGCCCGAGTAACAGCGCTGCAGCCAGAATCACCAGTAAAATAATCAGACGGATCATCCTGTCTTCTCCTTAGCGGACTGCGGGAATAGTTTGCGCGCGTTCAGCGAGCACTTTTTCCAGCAACGGCTGCACAGCAAAGGTTTTCGGATAGTGCGCGGTGATATCGGTTTCCTGCAGAACGGCCAGTTCTTTTTGCATGAACTGGGTCGCGCTGTCGTCCGCTTCGTAATAATCCGTCAGCCACGACCGGGCTTTCTGCAGGTGATTGCGGAAATTGGCCTGGTCCTGACGCAGTAAATTCAGTTGTGCCAGTTGCAGCTGGAGGCGCAGATTTTCCTGCAGATAGGCTGACTGGTCGGGGGAGAGCAGGGCTTCGATCTGACCGCCCTGCCGGCGGATAGTGATGAAGTTCTCCGCGAACTGTTTGGCGCTCTTCTGCAGGTTGGTTTGCCAGTCACTGAGCTGATCACTGATTTCGTCACTGGCCGGGTCCTGTTCCAGTTTGGGTTCCAGTCCTTTTATTTTCAGCTGATCGATATTGTCCAGCAGGGTTCCCACCCGCAGCGCCAGTCCTTCCTGATCAACGTCCGGGGCTGATTTGACGGCCGCCATGTCTTCCGCCAGTGCTTTACGCAGCGGGATCAGTGACGGGTCGGCCATCGCCTGGATTCGGGTATCAGCATCTGTCAGCAGGGTGGCGGCGGTCGCGAGATCCTGTTCCAGCCAGAGTTTGCGTCCGGCCATCCGGATCAGGTAACTGGCTTCCGCCAGCAGCCAGTCGTTCGGCCGCTGCAGTTCCCGGCTTTGCCATTTCTGTTCCAGTTCGCGCTGACGGCCATCCAGTTGTTGTTGCTGTTCGCCCAGACTGGTCAGTGTGGCTTTGACCGTCTGCACATCCTGCTGGTTTTGCAGGAGCGGCGTCTGTTCGGTGCGGAATTGTGTCAGTTCACTGCGCAGGGTACTGATTTCCTGCATGGATTGTTGCTGCTGCTGATAGAGGTAGGCGCTGAAACCACCGATACCGGCCATCAGGATCAACAACAGGCCGATCGCGGTTTTCGCGGTGCCGCGGTTTCTGGTGGTATGGGGTTTGGGGGCCTGTCCGGCGGAGGGCAGAACGGGTTCCTGAGTTTCACTCATTTGTTTCATCCTCTGAATTATTCTGATAATGCCGCGGCAACAGCGTCGTGCTGTGCACCCGGCATGATGGTTATTCGGTTTAAACCTGCCTGCCGCAGCTCTTCTGCGGTCCGCTCACTGACGACAAACCAATGCAGGGCAGATAACCAGCTGTGGGCGGTCGCGGGTAACAGGGTCAGTAGTTGCTGAAATAATTCACTACTAGTGATGATAACACTGTCCACCGCTGCTGCCTGCCATTCCTGTAATAAACGGTTGCCGTCCGTTTGCAGATAGTGACGCCGGTAACATTCAACGCAGGTAACCTCTGCGCCACGCTGGCGCAATGTGTCGGCCAGCAGCTCCCGTCCGCCGTTACCGCGCAGGAGGACAATCCGTTTGCCGTTTACCGCCTGCAGTTCGGGTAATGCCAGTAACCCCTCGCTGCGGGCATCGGCCGGCGAGATCACCGGAAGATGCTGCTGTTGCCAGCTGGCCGCCGTGGCGGGGCCCACCGCCAGATAGGTCGGGGTCGCCGGCCATGACCGGTGCTGTTGCTGCAGATAAAGGCTGGCATGCTGTACGGCGGCGGCGCTGACCGCTATAACGATATCGGCTTCGTTCAGCAGGGGGGGTAACAAGGCTAATTCACTGCCCGGCTGATAGGTCAGCAGCGGGCAGAGTACCGGCGCATGGCCGTCCCGGCGCAGACGTGCCGCCAGTTCATCCGCGGCCGGTTGCGGGCGCAGGATCAGCGGGGTCATGCGCCATAAACCGCACGCAGAATCTCGTCGGCACCCTGGACCAGCAACTGTTCTGCCAGTAATTGCCCCAGTTCCTCTGCCTGTTCTTTCGGCCCGGAGATATCGCCGCGGATGATCTGTTTGCCATCCACCGAACCGACCAGTCCGCGCAGCCAGAGGTGATCGTTATCTTCCATTTCCGCAAACGCGCCGATGGGGACCTGACAGCCACCCTGCAAGGTCCGGTTCATGGCGCGTTCCGCCAGCACACAGTAACGGGTTTCGGCATGTTCCAGCGAGGCCAGCAGCGTCAGGGTCGCAGTATCATTCAGCCGGCATTCGATGCCAACCGCACCTTGGCCATTGGCGGGCAGACTGTATTCCGGTGGTAACAGTGAACGGATACGATCGGCCTTTTCCAGCCGGCGTAAACCGGCGGCAGCCAGAATGATGGCGTCGTAGTCACCGGCATCCAGCTTCGCTAGGCGGGTATTCACATTGCCACGCAGATCGCGGATCACCAGATCCGGGCGCTGTGCCCGCAGCTGACATTGCCGGCGCAGACTGGACGTGCCGACCACGGCACCGTCCGGTAACTCGTGGATGCCGGCAAAACGGTTGCTGACAAAGGCGTCATAGGGATTATCCCGTTCACAGATCACCGCCAGGCCGAGTCCGTCAGGAAACTCCACCGGTACATCCTTCATCGAATGGACGGCGATATCCGCGCGGTTTTCCAGTATTGCCTGTTCCAGCTCTTTGACAAACAGGCCTTTGCCGCCGATTTTGGCCAGCGGAGTATCCAGAATTTTATCGCCCTGAGTACTCATCGGGATCAGTGTGACCTGCAAGCCGGGGTGATGCTGTTCCAGTTGTTGTTTGACGAAGTTGGCCTGCCACAGGGCCAGCGGGCTTTTTCGGGTGGCGATACGCAATTCGGTCATGAGTGCCTGTACCAGAGGTTTTTACCGGATACTAACATGGTAGCAGATGGCGATTGAACCTTGTGCATGACATCGCACCATTGCGGGGAGGTTTACCGCGCTGTCAGCTGTGCTAACATGGGGGGAATTACATCAGCCATTGCCGGCGAAGTATCCGAATTTGATCAATTAAGGCCAAACGGTTGTTTAAACAGTTTGAGTTGCTGGTTGCCCGCTGTGATGCCATCAATCAGATAAAGATGGAACGGGCGCTGGAGGCAATGAACGAGGCGGGACGGCGTATGCTCTCCATCCTGCCGGTTCTGCTGCATTATCATCATTCACACCTTCCGGGTTACGTGTCCGGTGAGGTGCCATCGGGTATTGCCAATTTTCAGCCGGATCCGGCCCAGCGCAAATTTCTGGTAACCCAATGCGGTCACACCGCAGAGCCGGTGGTGAACGAACGCTGCATCTCGGCGGTTTATACCATGGGCAGCACTTCCTCTATCGGCCAGAGCGCAGGTTCCGATCTCGATATCTGGGTGTGTCACGATCCGGCATTGTCGGCGGAACGGCTGGCGCTGCTGGAGCAGAAATGTCAGCTCATCTCCCGTCTGGCTGAACAGCACAGTGTGGAAATGAACTTTTTCCTGATCCCGGAAAACAAATTCCGTATCGGCAACCGGGCACAGGTTGGGCTGGATAACTGCGGCAGTGCCCAGCATCTGCTGCCGGTAGAGCGTGAAGAGGAATATGATTCGCTGGCCGCCGCGATGTTCAGCACCGGCATGATTTCCGAAGACGACTGGCTGGATCTGGGCGGTGTCAGCCGCATTCCGGCGGAAGAGTATTTCGGTTCGGCCTTGTGGCTGCTCTACAAAGGGCTGGATTCGCCTTACAAGGCGGTGCTGAAAATTCTGGTAATGGAAGCCTATTCCGCCGAATTTCCGCATACCGAGTTGCTGGCGGTCCAGGCGAAACGCTGGTTCCAGCAGCATGATGACTTTGGTTTGTCGCTCGATGCCTATTATCTGATGCTGGATAAGGTGACGGATTATCTGACCCGACTGGGGGATACCAAACGGCTGGATCTGGCGCGACGCTGTTTCTACCTGAAGATCTGCGATCCCTTAAGCTGCAACACTCCGCCGAAGAATGGACGCTGGCGGCGGGATTTGCTGGTAAAACTGGTGCGTGACTGGGGCTGGGATCTGGAGACGTTACAGCATCTCGACAGTCATGATCAGTGGAAGGTGGAACAGGTTAAGATCGCCTATGAGGAGCTGCTGAGCTCGCTGATGCAGAGTTACAGCAAGCTGATCCAGTTCGCACGGCGCAATAACATCAGCGAATCCATCAATCCGGAAGATATCGGTATTCTGTCGCGCAAACTCTATACCGCGTTTGAAGCGCTGCCGGGCAAGGTTCAGCGCATTAACCTGAAAATTGCCCCTGATCTGCGTGAAACCGATTTAAGCCTGATTCAGGTCCCACCGGGACATCTTAACCGTCAGGGCTGGTATCTGTATAAATACTCGCTGCGGCCACACGACATCATCGGCCGGGCGCCGCTGGAATATAACGGTTATCTCTCCAAGCTGGTGGCCTGGGCGTACTTTAATGGTCTGATGGTGGCGAATACCCGGGTGGACATTCGTCCGTCAGGCTCCGATATAACCAAAACCTGTCTGCATCAGTTCTGTCAGGATCTGGCGGATACCTTCCCGGTGGAATTGCCACCCGCCAGCAACCTGGCACTGAGCCGGCCGTGTGAAATCCGCCATCTGGGTATTTTCCTCAATCTGGAGCGCGATCCGACCGCCGACTGGCCGGAAGAGATGCCGCCGGTGCTGGAACATGGCGAGGATATGCTCTGTTTCGGTGTGCGTCAGGAGTGCCTGGTCGGGACGGTGGATCTGGTTTACCGCAACTCCTGGAATGAAGTGCGTACGCTGCACTTTAATGGTCCGGACGCGGTGGTGGAAGCGCTGAGTACCATCCTGAGCAAGATGCATCAGGATGCGGCGGCGCCGGATGCGATCGACGTGTTCTGCTACAGTCAGTATTACCGCGACGAGATCCGTCATCAGTTCACCGAGTTGGTGAACTCCTGTATTTCGCTGCGTCTGGCGCTGGATAAACAGCGCATGGTGAAACTGCTGTCGGTAGGCGAAAGCCGATATGCCCTGTTCCTTGAACGCCGCGGAGTGTCGGTGCGTCAGCTCAGCAGCGCGATCGATTTTTACCGTCAGGTGTCGGATAACAAGCTGGAACGTCAGACTGCCGAACCGGATAACGGGCTGCATGTGCCGTCGATCGTCGATGCGTATGCCAGTGAAGGCTTGATCCAGTATTTCTTTGAAGATAATGACAACGGCTTTAATGTCTATATTCTGGATGAAAACAACAAGGTCGAGATCTACCACGAATATGCCGGCAGCAAGGAAGATCTGGTGCAGAACGTCAACCGTTATTACACCATGACCCATCAGCGTTTCGATTTCACCGAACAGGTGATCAATTTCAATTTGCCGCAGTTTTACGAGCTGGTCTCCGGCCCGGATGCGCTGCAGGTCGTACCCTACCGTTCCGCCATGCGGGAGATGCCGCAGCAGGCATCCGGCTAATCACCGGGCAACCGTTCCGTACTCAGTTCCGAGTGTAAATAATCGCAAATCAGGATGAGAAGAATACCTGAAGGATTATTATCGCCTCCGCATTACGTCAAATGACTTATGAGGTTGTAAATGAGTATGGGTATCAAAAAAGTTCTGCTGAGCCTGGGTCTGAGCGCGGTTGTTTCTGCTTGCGGTATATCAATGGCGAATGCCAGTCCGGCGCCGGCTGATGATGAAGCCAGACAGGAATGCCCGGAAGGCCAGAAATGCGATCGTCCGGCTCCGGATAATAAAAAAGCCCGCAAACCGGGTGAAGAGCGGACTAATCAGGCATCACCGGAAGGCAGAGCACACTCTGAATCCATGAACAGACCTGAAGGCGATAAAGCGGCGCCTGCACCACGTGATGAGCAGAAACAGCCAAAAGATCCGAAGAAAAAACCACCCAAAGATGGTCAGCCACCGCAAGATGCACCGGCAGCAGAGTGATCTGCAAAAAACGAAACGGCTCCTTCAAGGAGCCGTTTTTGTTGGTGACCTAATCTGTCTTTTTATCGATGTGGCCCAGGTCGCGCTCCGGAGCAATCTGATCGCGCACCCGCTGTTTCAGGGCTTTGACATCCGGGAAGCCACCATCGGCCTTGCGTTCCCAGATGGTGACGCCATTGACCAGAATTTCAAAATGGCCGCCGGTATCCGGGTGTAAATTGACACTGCCCAGTTCTTCGCTGAAAGTATGCAGCAGTTCCTGCGCCATCCAGCCGGCCCGCAGCAGCCAGTTGCACTGGCGGCAGTAATAGATATCAACAACCGGTTTGTCCATATGGTTTATCCTAAGGTGACGGTTTCACCGGACTGCTTGCTGCAGGCGTCGCTCAGCAGTTCCATCAGTTCCCGGCCACCGCGGTTATCGATCCAGTGACCGTCTTTCCAGTCAAAGTGATAGCCGTTTTCACGGGTGGCGACCCAGATCTGATGCAGCGGTTCCTGCTTGTTGATAATGATTTTGCTGCCGTTGACGAAGGTCAGCGTCATGACACCACTGTTCAGCTCACAATCGATATCGGTCTCGCAATTATCGATGGCCTGTTCGATCACCTGGTAGCGCCCTTCCACCAGCGCGTGAAATTCACTGTCTTTCATTACGGCTTGTCCTATTTGCATTTGCTGCGATGAGTGAGATTATAGTGGGCCAAATTACCGAATCGCACAAGATCATGAAAATGCGCACTTACAGTGTGGGTTTGGCGTTATTACTGGCCGGTTTGCTGAGTGGTTGTGGCTTAAAAGGGCCGCTGTACCTGCCACAACAGCCACCGGCGAAACAGCCGACTGCCCAGCCGCAAAATCAGACTGACAACTCCCAGACCCAATCATAAGGAAACGATGGAGCCATGGATTATTTTAACTACCGAGAAGATGGCGAACTGCTGGCCGAACAATGTGCTGTCAGTGGGTTAGTTGCCCAATACGGCACGCCTTTATATATCTATTCCCGGGCCACCATTGAACGCCACTGGAAAGCATTCGATGCCGCGGCCGGTGAAGTGCCGCACCTGATCTGCTACGCGGTAAAGGCCAATGGCAACCTGGCGGTCCTGAATCTGCTGGCGCGTCTTGGCTCCGGCTTTGACATCGTTTCCGGTGGTGAGCTGGCGCGTGTCATTGCTGCCGGTGGCGACGCGAAAAAAGTGGTGTTCTCCGGTGTCGGCAAGACCGAAGCGGAAATGCGCTATGCGCTGGAGCAGGACATTCTCTGCTTCAACGTGGAGTCCGAGCCGGAACTGGAACGCCTGAATCAGGTGGCTGGCAGCATGGGGAAAGTGGCGCGTATTTCGATCCGCATCAATCCGGATATCGATGCCGGTACCCATCCGTATATCTCTACCGGTCTGAAACAGAACAAATTCGGTATCCCGATTGAACGGGCGCCGGAAGTGTATAAGTACGCCGCCAGCCTGCCGCATCTGCAGGTGACCGGGGTTGATTGCCATATTGGCTCGCAGCTGACCGAAATTGCGCCGTTTCTGGAAGCAGCCGACAAGCTGCTGACGCTGATCGATGAACTGGCCGCCGCTGGTATCAAGATCCACCATCTGGATGTCGGTGGTGGTCTGGGCGTCAATTACAACGATGAAACGCCACCACACCCGAGCGAATATGCAACTGCACTGAAACAGAAGCTGCAGGATCGCGATCTGACGCTGATGTTTGAACCGGGCCGCGCCATCATGGCGAATGCCGGTATTCTGGCGACCAGAGTGGAATACCTGAAAGCGGGTGAAGACCGTCATTTTGCGATTGTCGATGCAGCGATGAACGATCTGATCCGTCCGTCACTGTACAGTGCCTGGATGAACATCATTCCGGTGAACCGTGCCTTGCCGCGTGATGCGCAGCGTTACGACGTGGTCGGCCCGGTGTGTGAAACCGGCGATTTCCTGGGTAAAGATCGCGAACTGGCGATTGCGCCGGGCGATTATCTGGCGGTTCGTTCTGCCGGCGCCTATGGTTTCTCCATGGCCTCTAACTATAACGCCCGTTCCCGTGCGGCCGAAGTGCTGGTGGACGGTGAACAGCCGCATCTGATCCGTGAGCGTGAACCGCTGGCATCACTGTGGCAATTCGAACATCTGTTGCCGTAACAGGAGTCAGGCTGCATGTTGATCCAGTTTTCCAAAATGCACGGTCTGGGAAATGACTTTGTGGTGGTTGATGGCGTCACGCAGAAGGTGTTTTTTAATGCGGAAACGCTGAAACGCCTCGGTGATCGTCATTTTGGTATCGGGTTTGACCAGCTGCTGCTGGTTGAACCGCCGTATGATCCTGATCTCGACTTCCACTATCGTATTTTTAATGCCGATGGTTCGGAAGTGCAGCAGTGCGGTAACGGGGCGCGCTGTTTTGCCCGTTTTGTGCGTCTGAAAGGGCTGACCAACAAAGACCGTATTGCGGTCAGTACGGTCAGTGGCCGCATTGTGCTGCAACTGGAAGATAACGATCAGGTCACGGTCAACATGGGCGTGCCGGAGTTTGAACCATCCAAGATCCCGTTCCGGGCCCTGAAAGCCGAGAAGCTTTACCTGCTGCGTGTTGCCGAACAAACGGTAATGTGTGGCGCGGTGTCGATGGGCAATCCGCACTGCGTGATCGAAGTGCCGAGCGTGAAAACGGCACCGGTGGAAACCCTGGGACCGAAACTGGAATCGTTTGACCGCTTCCCTGAGCGGGTCAATGTCGGTTTCATGGAAGTGGTATCGGCCAACGAAATAAATCTGCGGGTATATGAGCGCGGTGCCGGTGAGACACTGGCCTGTGGTACCGGTGCCTGCGCTGCCGTCGTGGTTGGCATCCAGCAGGAGAAACTCAGAGGCCGCGTGAAGGTTAATCTGCCCGGCGGTTCGCTCTATATCGCCTGGAATGGTCCCGGCAGTCCGGTGTACATGACCGGCCCGGCAGAGCATGTCTTTGACGGACAGATCGAGCTATGAGTATAAACATGGGTGCACTGGAGTCGATGCTGGAAGAGAACCGCATCGCCGATTATCTGAAGCAACATCCGGACTTTTTCCTGCGGCATAAAGCGCTGCTGGATGAGATAGAAGTGCCCCATGAACAGCGCGGTACGGTGTCACTGTTTGAGGTGAAACTGGAGCGTCAGCGCGAGCGTCTGCAGCAGCTGGAGGATGAACGCCAGGAGCTGCTGGCGAATGCCACCCGCAACGAGTTCATCTTCCGGGTGTATACCGATGTCTACTCCTCGCTGTTTGCCTGCACCTCGCTGCGCCAGCTGTGGAAATGTCTGCACAGTACCTTCCGTGAGCGCTTGCGCATTCCGGCCTGTGCGCTGTGGGTGAATCAGGCGCGGGTCAAGGCCAAACGTTTTGACAAGCCGTATGAGATGGAGTTCCCGCTGTTTCAGCGCCTGTGCCTGTATCCGATGGCTGATCAGCTGGTCTATTTTGGCCGGGTCAGCGACTGCGATCGTGAGCTGATTTTCGGCCAGGGCTCGCTGGTGCACTCGATGGCGCTGCTGCGGCTCGGGGAATACGGCGAATGGGGTTTTCTGGCGTTTGGCCATGCCAACCCACATCATTATCAGCCGGGCATGGACAGTCTGCTGCTGGAGCAGTTAGGCCGCTTCGTGACCCTGCTGTTGCCCACCTTGGCCCGTTCCTGTGAGTGACTCTCTCGCGACGGTGTTGCACACCTGGCTGGAGTATCTGCGCGTCGAGCGGCAGCTGAGCGCGCATACACTCAGCAATTATCAGCGTCATCTGCAGGCGTTGATTGAATGGCTGCAGGAAAAGCAGATCCGGCACTGGGAAGAGCTGGATGCGCCGCTGGTGCGGCAATGGGCACATACCCTGCGTAAATACAAAGAGACCTCGCCGCGTACCATCAGTACCAAAATGTCGGCACTGCGCAGTTTTGCCGACTGGCTGGTGATCCGTGGTCTGCTGACCGCGAATCCGGCGCGGGGCGTGGTGTTGCCCAAGCTCGGGCGGCCGTTGCCGAAAAATCTCGATGTCGATCAGGTACATCAGCTGCTGAATATCACCGATGAGTCGGATCCGCTGGCGGTGCGCGATCGCGCCATCATGGAGCTGTTCTATTCCACCGGTATGCGTCTATCCGAGCTGGTGGCCTTGGATTTGGCGGATCTGGACATGACCAGCCGTCAGGTACGGGTGATCGGGAAAGGCAACAAAGAGCGCATTCTGCCGGTAGGACGGCTGGCGCTGGAGTGGCTGGAAAAATGGCTGACCGTCAGAGTGGCCTACCAGAGCGAAGGTGAACCGGCGCTGTTTCTCAGCAGCCGTAAACGGCGCATTACCGCCCGGATGGTAGAGATCCGCATTGAGCAGTGGGGGCAGAAACAGACGCTAAACAGCCATGTGCATCCGCATAAACTGCGCCACAGTTTCGCCACGCATATGCTGGAATCCTCCGGCGATCTGCGTGCGGTGCAGGAGCTGCTGGGTCACGCCAATCTGGCGACCACACAAATCTATACCCACCTCGATTTTCAGCATCTGGCGGCCGTGTATGACCAGACACATCCGCGCTCCAAACGTAAAAAGCTCAGGCCGGAAGAGGAAGAGTAGTCAGTTTAGGCACATGGATTGCGCGTGTTAATCATTTCCAAACCGGCTTAAGATGGCACATCTCTTTTGAATAAAAGACCTGTCAGGATCTTCACAAGTTGCTAAAACAATTCTCTCTCATGGTGCAGGGCACCACATCCGATGCCGGTAAAAGCACGCTGGTGGCGGGGCTGTGCCGTCTGCTGAAACGGCAGGGCTGGGCGGTGGCGCCGTTCAAATCGCAGAACATGGCACTGAACAGTGCGGTCACGGTGGACGGCGGTGAAATTGGCCGCGCACAGGCGGTGCAGGCACAGGCGTGCGGGCTGGAGCCGTCGGTACACATGAATCCGGTGTTGCTGAAGCCGAATACCGATATCGGTGCACAGGTGATCGTACAGGGCAAGGCACTGGCGGATATGGACGCCTGCGCCTATCACGAATACAAACCCCGGGTGATGGGTGCGGTGATGGCATCGTATCGTCATCTGCAGGCGCACTATCAGGCGGTGATTATCGAAGGCGCGGGCAGTCCGGCGGAAATCAACCTGCGTGATCGTGACATTGCCAATATGGGTTTTGCCGAAGAGGCGGATTGTCCGGTCATCATTATTGCCGATATCGATCGTGGCGGTGTGTTTGCCCATCTCTACGGCACGCTGGCGCTGCTGTCGGAAAGCGAACAGAACCGCGTCATCGGCTTTGTGATCAACCGCTTTCGCGGCGATATCACGCTGTTGCAGGGAGGTCTCGACTGGCTGGAGCAAACCACCGGCAAGCCGGTGCTGGGTGTGCTGCCTTACCTGCATGGCCTGTATCTGGAACAGGAAGATGCCATTGCCGTGCAACAGAGCGATCGCGGTAAATTCCGCGTGGTGGTGCCCTGTTTCCCGCGCATCAGCAATCACACCGATTTTGATGTATTGCGGCTGCATCCGGATGTCGATCTCGTCATGGTACCGCCGAATCAGCCACTGCCGCCGGCGGATCTGATCATTTTGCCTGGCTCCAAATCGGTACAGGGTGATCTGCGTTTCCTGCGCGAGCAGGGCTGGGACAAGGCGATTGCCCGGCACCTGCGCTTTGGCGGCAAGCTGATCGGGATCTGCGGCGGTTATCAGATGCTGGGTGAGATGCTGCACGATCCGCTGGGTCTGGAAGGTGAGGCCGGCAGTATGTCCGGGCTCTGTCTACTGCCGATCACGACCACACTGGCACCGGAAAAACAGCTGCGCCGGGTCACCGGCTCCCTGATACTGGAGGGTGAAACCGTTCCTGTGATCGGGTATGAAATTCATGCCGGGGTGACGGCGATCCCGTCCGGGGCCCGGCAACCGCTGCACCTGCACGATGGACAAGCCATGCTCGCGGACGGACTTCTTTCCGACGATGATCTGATTTTCGGCACCTACCTGCATGGCTTGTTTGATGAGCCGGCAGCCTGCAATGTGCTGCTGCAGTGGGCCGGCCTGCAGGCACAGACGGCCCCGGATATGCAGCAACTACGTGAAGACGGCATCAACCGACTGGCAGATTGTCTGGCCGATCATCTGAATATGGATAAGCTTTTTAGCCTTCTGGAACGGTGGGGAACTGACAGGAAACGTTAATTCTCCTCTGTTTTCTGCCGTGTTTACTCGAACACGGCTTCTTGCATTCCTTCATGCCGTTCACACCCGGTTGCTTTTTCTTTGCCCTGAATTTGTGATCGGGATGTGATTTTCTGATTATCATACTTGTATGGTAGTTGTGTTAGATCTAGTTTTAACCTCGTTCGCGGTGTAGTGGTTTAACTCAAGGTGAAAACACAATGAAAATCGTTAATGCAGAAGTTTTTGTAACTTGTCCCGGTCGTAATTTCGTTACCTTAAAAATTACGACCGATGAAGGTGTGTATGGCTTAGGTGATGCGACGCTGAATGGTCGTGAATTATCGGTAGCTTCTTATCTGAAGGATCACCTTTGCCCGCAGCTGATTGGTCGCGATGCTCACCAAATCGAAGATATCTGGCAGTTTTTCTATAAAGGCGCTTACTGGCGCCGAGGCCCGGTGACCATGTCGGCTATCTCTGCCGTAGACATGGCGCTGTGGGATATCAAAGGCAAAGTGACCGGCTTGCCGCTTTATCAATTGCTGGGTGGTGCCTCCCGTTCCGGGGTCATGGTGTATTGCCATACCACCGGCCATACGGTCGATGAAGTCATCGATGACTATGCCAGACACAAAGAGATGGGATTCAAGGCGATTCGTGTGCAGAGCGCGGTTCCTGGCATGAAAACCTCGTATGGCGTAACCAAGGGTAAAGGCCTGGCCTATGAACCGGCCACCAAAGGTAACTGGCCGGAAGAGCAGATCTGGTCCACCGAAAAATATCTGGATTTCATGCCGAAGGTGTTTGATCGGGTTCGTCAGGAATTTGGTTTTGATGAGCATCTTTTGCATGACATGCATCACCGCCTAACCCCGATTGAAGCGGCGCGTTTTGGCAAGAGCGTGGAAGACTACCGTCTGTTCTGGATGGAAGATCCGACGCCGGCTGAAAATCAGGAATGTTTCCGACTGATCCGTCAGCACACTGTGACGCCGATTGCGGTAGGCGAAGTCTTTAACAGTATCTGGGATTGCAAACAGCTGATCGAAGAACAGTTGATTGATTACATTCGCACCACCATCACCCATGCCGGCGGTATCTCTGGTATGCGCCGGATTGCTGATTTTGCCAGCCTGTATCAGGTTCGTACCGGTTCGCACGGTCCTTCGGATTTATCACCGGTCTGTATGGCGGCGGCGCTGAACTTCGACCTCTGGGTGCCTAACTTCGGTGTTCAGGAATACATGGGTTATTCCGAACAGATGCTGGAAGTCTTCCCGCATAACTGGACGTTTGAAGACGGTTATATGCATCCGGGCGATAAACCGGGTCTGGGTATCGAGTTTGATGAAAAACTGGCGGCCAAATATCCTTACGACCCTGCTTACCTGCCGGTGGCACGTCTTGAAGATGGCACTCTCTGGAACTGGTAAGGAGCCTTAACATGAAAATCAAAAGTGTTGTTATTAAAGAACCGGGCCAGTTGGTGATTGATGAACATGAGGTTGCTCAGCCATTAGCGGGTGAAGTCCGGGTCAAAGTGCAGCTGGCCGGTATCTGCGGTTCGGATGTGCATATTTACCGTGGGCATAATCCGTTTGCCAAATACCCGCGCGTGATCGGTCATGAATTTTTCGGTGTCATCGATGCGGTTGGCGAGGGTGTGTCGGCGGATAAACTGGGCAAGCGCGTTTCTGTTGATCCGGTTATCAGTTGCGGTCACTGCTACCCTTGCCAGATCGGCAGACCGAATGTCTGTAAGGAACTGACCGTCCTGGGTGTGCACCGGGATGGCGGTTTCAGCGAGTCTACTTGTGTGCCAGCCGGTAACGCCCATGAGATTGCCGATCATATCACCGATGAAATGGCGGTCATGATTGAACCGTTCACTATAGCGGCCAATATCTGTGAGCAGTTAAAACCAACATCACTGGATACGGCCCTGGTATATGGTGCGGGGCCGATGGGTTTAACCACGATCCAGGCGCTGAAAAACGTGTATCAGGTCAAACAGGTGATCGTGGCTGACCGTATTCCGGAACGGTTGGCGATGGCCAAAGCGTGTGGTGCGGATGTCCTGATTGATAACACGCATCAGCCGCTGAAAGATACCTTATCTGCCCAGGGTATTTTGCCAACTCTGATTATTGATGCGGCCTGTCACCCGAGCATTCTGGATGAGGCAACCAGATTAATATCGCCAGCTGGGCGAATTGGCATCATGGGTTTCTCATCTGAACCCTGCACCATTACGCAACAGGCAATTACCAGTAAAGAATTAACCATTTTCAGCTCAAGATTAAACAGTAATAAATTTCCTTTGGTTATTTCATGGTTAAATAACCAAAAAATAAACCCTGACGCTTTAATTACTCATAAATTTTCAATTAATGAAGTGGAAACTGCATTAGCTGTATTTGAAAAAGACCAGAAAAACTGCTGTAAGGTTCTTTTGGAAATAAGTAAGTAAGCGAATGTAATGAGTTGCGGGGCAAACCCGCAACTTTAATCTTCTACATAAAATTAAAGTGAGGCACTTATGTCCAAAAACTATAAGTGGGTAATAGTCTTTTTGCTATTTCTCGTTTACATGGTTAACTATTTAGATCGTGTCGCGTTATCGATCACAGTTCCGATGATTGAAAAAGATTTAGCATTAAATGCGGAACAGTTCGGTGTTATATTCGGCAGTTTCTTTTTTGGGTATGCGCTGTTCAATTTTGTCGGCGGTCTGGCCGTTGATAAATTCGGCCCTAAAATTGTGCTTGGCGTGGCAGTTGGGATGTGGTCTATTTTCTGCGGCTTAACCTCAATTGCTACAGGATTCATGTCGTTACTGGTGTTACGTGTCCTGTTTGGTATGGCAGAGGGTCCGATTTGCTCCTCCGCCAATAAAATGATCAACGGCTGGTTTCCGAAAAAAGAAGCAGCCACTGCGATGGGGATTCTGAGCGCGGGTTCACCATTGGGGGGCGCGGTTGCGGGTCCGATTGTGGGTTATCTGGCATTGGCTTTTGGCTGGCGCCTGGCGTTCGTGATTATCTGCTGTATCGGTCTGGTATGGATGGGGATCTGGTTCTTTTCGGTCGCCAATACCGCGAAGGAAATGGATAAGTCTTCTGCCGTCATTGAAAACAGTGTTGCCAGCGTTTCCGGTTTTACTGATGAAGATGCCAAGCTGGGCCTGATGCATTATCTGAAACAGCCGGTCATTCTGGTCACTGCGTTTGCTTTCTTCTGTTACAACTACATCCTGTTTTTCTTCCTGAGCTGGTTCCCATCCTATCTGGTGCAGGCACACGGCCTGAATATCAAGGAAATGAGCTTAACGACCATTATTCCGTGGGTAGTGGGATTTGTCGGCCTGGCTATTGGTGGTTTTGTATCGGATAAAATTCTTCAGGTAACCGGTAAAGTCTTGTTATCAAGAAAAATTGTACTGGTGACCTGCTTATTGGCTGCGGCTATCTGTGTTGGTTTTGCCGGTACGGTATCCAGTGTTGTTCCTGCGGTGGCCTTAATGTCGGTTTCTATTTTCTTCCTGTATCTGACCGGCTCTATTTATTGGGCAATCATTCAGGATATCGTGCATAAAGCGAAAGTGGGCAGTGTCAGTGGCTTTATTCATCTGATTGGCAGTATTTCAGGAATTATTGGTCCGATCATCACCGGCTTTATTGTGCAAAATACCGGGAAGTTTGATAGTGCCTTTATTCTGGCGGGTGTTATCGCCGCGATTGGTGCCGGATTGGTGTTCACGGTAATCAAAGAAAAGAATAACGAGTCTGTATTAATTAATGCGGTTTAATAGAGATTTAAAAAATGAAAAAATTGAATGAATTTTTAGCGTTATTACCCAAAGAAATAATTAAACCCGATTATGACCGCAATAACCTAAAGACAAAAATTGTCCATATTGGTTTCGGTGCCTTTCATCGTGCCCATCAGGCGGTATATGCAGACCAGCTGGCAGCACAATATAACAGCGATTGGGGATATTGTGAGATCAACCTGATTGGCGGGGAAAAACAAATCAGTGATCTGCATGCACAGGACAATCTGTATTGCGTGGCTGAAATGTCGCCTACCGGCTGGAATACCCGGGTTGTCGGTGTCGTGAAAAAAGCCCTGCATGCGTATATGGATGGGATGAATGCCGTGGTTGCTGAATTGTGCAAAGAGGATGTCGCCATTGTATCCCTGACCATTACCGAGAAAGGCTATTGTCATAATCCGGCTACCGGCCATTTGAATTTGCAGCATCCGTTAATCGTGCGTGATCTGAATAATCCAGACGCACCGCAATCAGCCGTCGGGGTAATTGTTCTCGCGCTGAAACAGCGTAAAGACAAAGGGATGCGCGGAATCAGCGTAATGTCCTGCGATAACATGCCGGAAAATGGCCATGTCATGCGTCATGTGGTACTTGAATATGCAGGACAGGTCGATGCTGAACTGGCTGGCTGGATCAAGCAGCACGTGTCTTTCCCTTCCACGATGGTGGATCGGATTGTGCCAGCAATGACCGCGGAATCATTCGGTAAAATCGATCAGCTGCTGGGCTTTCATGATCCGGTCTCGATTGCTTGTGAACCGTTCCGCCAATGGGTGATTGAAGATGATTTTGTGGCTGGCCGTCCGGAATGGGAAAAGGTCGGGGCACAGCTGGTTAAGAATGTACTGCCTTATGAAGAGATGAAACTGCGCATGCTGAATGGCAGCCATTCGTTTCTGGCCTATCTGGGCTATTTAGCCGGTTATCCGCACATCTGTGACTGTATGCAGGATAAATCGTTTGCCTCCGCCGCGCGTCTGCTGATGCTGGAAGAGCAGGCGCCTACGCTATCGGTGACCGATGTTGATCTGAGCGCCTATGCCGATTCGCTGGTACACCGCTATGAAAATCCGGAACTGAAACACCGGACATGGCAGATCGCGATGGATGGCAGTCAGAAGCTGCCACAGCGGATGCTGGACTCTATCCGCTGGCATATCAATCACGGGCACAGCTACGATTTTCTCACGCTGGGTGTGGCTGGGTGGATGCGTTATGTCAAAGGCGTCGATGAGAAAGGAGAAGCGATCGAGATCAGCGATCCAATCCGTGACGAAATCGCCCAGGTGGTCGCTGCCAGCGCGGAAGGCGAGGCCCGGGTTCAGGCCCTGCTGTCGATAACCTCGATTTTCGGTGAAGACCTGAGAGCTAACTCGCAGTTTGTCAGCCAGCTCACGGCTGCCTATCTGACGCTTCTGGAAAAAGGCGCGAAAGCCGCAGTGAATGATTTAGTCACCCGCTACGCGTAACCCTGTTAACAGGAAGGGACACCACCTTCCTGTTAATTTTTCTATTTTACTCATGCTAGTATGGTAGGAATGCTTTTCTACCGTATATCCCTATGAATGATAAATTAATTCTGAACAATGCCATTCCGGTGAATCAGCAGATTTACCGGGTGTTAAGAGCCAGTATCGTGGAATGCAGTATCCCGCCGGGGACGCTGCTGTCGGAAAAGGAAATTTCCTCGCAATTCAATGTTTCCCGGCAACCGGTTCGGGAGGCATTCATCAAGCTGGCCGAAAACGGGCTGGTCAGAATTCTGCCGCAACGGGGCACCTTCGTGTGTAAGATTTCGGAGAAACGTGTCGCCGATGGACGCTTCATTCGTGAAGCCATTGAAAGCAGCATTATCCGTAAAGCGGCGGAGCAGGTGACCGATGCTCAGCTGCTGATGCTGGAACACAATCTGAAACGGCAGGCACTGGCGGCCGAGAACAATCAGAGTGCGGAGTTTTTAATGCTGGATGATGAGTTTCATCACCAGCTGACGGTGATTGCCGGCTGTGAACTGGCGTGGGAAACCATCGAAAATATTAAAGCGGTGATGGACCGGGTCCGCTATCTGACGCTCAGCGAAGTGTCGCCGCCTAAAGAGCTGATTGTGCAACATTACCGGATCCTGGAGGCGCTGCAGCAACGAGATCCTGACGCTGCTGAAAATGCGATACAGCAACATCTGGAAGAGATGATTTATTCTGTGAAACCGATAGCTGAAAGCCACCAGGAGTGGTTTGAGGACGTATAATAAAAAACTCCTCAGCAGTGGGAACCTCAGCATGCACACTAAATCCTGTCCGGCGCTGCTGGTCAGTGCGCCATCCAGTCACAGCGGTAAAACTACCGTTACCGCCGCGTTAGCGCGTTACTGGACGCAACAGGGCAAAAAAGTCCGGGTGTTTAAAACCGGGCCGGATTTTCTCGATCCCATGTTGCTGGAACAAGCATCCGGTGCGCCGGTACATCAGCTGGATCTGTGGATGATGGGCGAGGATAACTGCCGGCGTCGTCTGGCGGAGGCGGCGCAGGAAGCCGATCTCATCCTGATTGAAGGGGTGATGGGGCTGTATGACGGCCATACCAGCTCAGCAGATATTGCCCGCCTGTTTGCTATTCCGCTGTTGCTGGTGGTCGATGGTTCCGCGATGGCGCAGACCTTCGGCGCGCTGGTGTATGGGCTGGCCAGCTATCAGCCGGGGCTGAACGTCTTCGGGGTGGTTGCTAACCGCGTCAACAGTGCCGGCCATGCCCGTTATCTGCAGCAAAGTCTACCGGAAGGCATCCATTTCTGCGGTTATATGCCGTCAAATGACTCGATCACGCTGCCGGAACGGCATCTCGGACTGGTGCAGGCAGCGGAGTTGCCCGATCTGGACCAGCGCCTCGATCTGGCGGCGGAACAGCTGGCGAGCCATGGTGCATTACTGCTACCTCCCGCCAGTGAATTCAGCTACCCGATCAGCAATAAGACGTGGAATGACGGATTAAACGGCGTCACCATTGCCGTGGCCCGGGATGCGGCCTTCAGTTTCATTTACCGCGATAATCTGCAGTTATTGCAGCAGATGGGCGCACAATTGCGTTTTTTTTCCCCCATTTCCGATCAGACTATGCCGGAAGCCGATGCGCTGTATCTGCCGGGTGGCTATCCGGAGCTGTATCTGGATGAACTGGCGGATAACCAGAGCATGCTGCATGCCATCCGTAGCCATGTGCAGGCGGATAAGCCGACCGTAGCCGAGTGTGGCGGCATGCTCTATCTGCTGAACGGCCTGACCAACAAAGAGGGCCACCGGCGCGATCTGCTGGGGGTATTACCCGGCGAGGCGTTGATGGAGCCCCGTCTTTCCGGACTGGGCGTACTTTCTGCGTCGTTCCCGTTTGGTGAGGTGCGGGGCCATACCTTTCATTTCTCCAGCTGCCAGATCCGCGCTGAAACCACACTGGAAGCGCAGCATCCGGTACATGGCCAGCCAGAGCCGGTTTATCAGCAGGGCCGTCTGCTGGCCTCCTATGTGCACTGGTATTTAGGTGATCAGCCGGAAGCGTGCCTGGCGTGGTTTAAGCCGTAGTAACTGTCAGGCATTCATCCCACAAAATGCGCCCACAGTGCGGAGAGCGGCATTACCAGGATGAGTGCCGGCAGCATGTTGACGATCGGGAAGATTTTGATGCCGCAGATGCGCAGGCCGGTGGCCAGCATCACGATACCGCCACAGGCTGAGAAGTCGGCCTGCATGGTGGGGGTGAGCAGCGGCAGCAACAGCACTGCAGCGAAGAACAGCGTGCTTTGAATGACAATTTGCGGGATGGCAATCAGTATCACTGCCAGCCCCAGCTCGGTGGCAAAAATAGTGGCGGTGAACAGGTCGAGGATCGATTTGGTGATAAGCACGGTGGCATCGCCGCTGATCCCTTCCTGCATGGAACCAAAAATCCCCATGCCACTGATGCAGAACAGCACCAGAATGGTGACGAATTTCAGAATGAATCCTTGCGGCAGGGGTTTGGCGCCCGCGCTTTGCGTACGGCTTGTGATGCGTTCCTGTATCCAGTTAATGCCGGTTTCCAGTCGTTTTTCCAGATAGAGCAATTCACCAAGGAACGCGCCGGCGAGCAGCGCCATCGCAACCGGCGGAATCGTCTGCACCTTGTTCAGCATGATCGTACCGATCCCGATCGACATGAGGCCACAGCTGAGTGGCAGGGCTTCTCTGACCCGTTTCGGGATGACTTTGCCCAGCAGCGTGCCTAAAGCGCCGCCTAATAATAATGCGCCGCTGTTGATCCAAGGACCCAGCATAAATCCTCCAAGAGTCTGGTTACTGAATGCATTCGTTATCGCGGAATGGCAGAGATGTCGGAATGTGCAGACATACTGTGATGTGGTTCACAGGAATGATATGCCTGAAGCGGAGTTCTTTCCAGAACCAAAAGAGTCTGTTTATGGCGAATTTCAGCGCAGTGCCGGTCCGTGAACAGTCAAAGCAAACAGCGTATCTGCCGTCACTGGGCGGCCAAACAGATAGCCCTGATAAGCGTCACAACCGAGCTCTGCAAGACGCTGACGCTGTGCTTCGGTTTCCACGCCCTCGGCGATTACATTCAGCCCCAAACTCCGGGCCAGCGTAATGATCGTGCTGGCAATAGCGGCATTCTTCTGGTCGATCAGCAAATCGCGGACAAAGGACTTATCGATTTTCAGCTGTTCCAGCGGCAGTTGTTTCAGATAGGCCAGCGAGGAGTAACCGGTGCCGAAATCATCCAGGGAAAAGCCGACCCCGCAGGTTTTAAGTGCGGTCATTTTGTGAATGATTTCGTCCCTGTCTTCCAGCAGCAGGCTTTCAGTCAGTTCCAGTTTTAGCCGTTCTGGCCGGATGCCGGTGGTGTGAATGGCGGCTAATACCCGATCGACAAAATCCGGCTGGTGGATCTGGCGGACACTGATATTCACGGCCAGCGAGAGGTGGGCCATGGCAGGCTGCCCGGCCCAACGCTGTAACTGGCGGCAGGCTTCGTTAAGTACCCAGTCACCGATCACCAGAATCAGGGTACTCTCTTCTGCCAACGGAATAAAATCTGCCGGTGGTACCATGCCCCGGGTCGGATGCTGCCATCGCAGCAGAGCTTCGGCGCCGGTGATTTGTCCGTGCACATCCACCTGCGGCTGATAAAACAACCGCAGTTGCTGCTGACGCAGCCCTTCCCGCAGATCCTTTTCCAGCTCCGCCCGGGACGAGATGAGGAACTGCATTTTGTTGTCAAAGAAACGCAGGGTATTGCGGCCGGCGGACTTGGCCTGATACATGGCAATATCGGCACGTTTCATCAGTTCATCGCTGCTGGTTTGATGCGCGCCGAACAGGGTAATGCCGATACTGGCGCTGCTGTTATGTTCATAACCGGCGATTTGATAGGACGCAGCCAGAGTCGCCAGAATGGTTTCTCCGATCATCTGGCTCTGGGTGGCGGCGATTTCTTCCTGATGACTTAACTGTTCCAGCATAACAACAAATTCATCCCCGCCGAGCCGTGCCACGGTATCGCATTCCCGCACACAGCCGGTAAGACGTGCGGCGACCTGTTTCAGCAGCTGATCGCCCATGTCGTGACCCTGGGTGTCATTCAGAGTCTTGAAATTATCAAGGTCAATAAACAGCAGGGCACTGTAATGTCCGCTGCGCTTGCTGCCGGCCATTGCCTGATGCAGCCGGTCCTGCAGTAAACGCCGGTTCGGCAGTCCGGTCAGCGGATCGTAAAAGGCCAGCCAGGTGATCTCTTCTTCTTTGACCTTGCGATCGGTAATGTCCCGCGCCAGAAAAACCACCACCTGTTTACCGTTGATACGGTGACCCAGCGGCTGCGCCCGTCCTTCGACCAGTCTGCTGCCAATCCCGTCGTCACGTTCATATTCGATGGTTTGTGTTTGTTTCAGGCGGAGACTGTCACGGACGGTCGCAAGTATCAGGTCGGCGGTTTCCTGCGGGAGTTCTGCGTGTAGTCTACTGCCGATCAGTGCCTGCGCCCGCGGATAAAACGGATTGTTGGTGGCGGGCAGCGTGTCAATATAATGCCCGTCTTCATCAATGATGACCATCAGATCCGGGATAGCCTGCACGATGGCTCGCAGACTGGATTCACTGTCATGCAAGGCCTGCTCGGTTCTGTTCCGGTTCATGATGCCCTGCAGCATCAGCCCCAGCAGCATGGTGGCCAGGGCAAACGAGAGCGTATACGGCAGCGCAATCTGCTGCATGAAGGAATTGAGCAGCGGGAACGGGAACAGCGAAAACATCAGCAGGATCACGGTGTGCAGCAGAAAGCCAAACAGCAAAAGCTGGAGGGGGCCCTTTTTCACCCAACTTCGCTGATGAGCGACCCGGAATACCAGCCCCAGCACCACCGAAATCACAATGGTGAGGATACCGAGCGCATAGGTGGCACCACCCAGCCACAGACGATAAATCCCGGCAATCACGCCGGCAACCGTAGCGACCAGCGCCCCGCCGAACAGGCCGGCCATACTGAGAATGGCAGAACGCGCGTCGAAGATAACGCCGGGCTCCAGCTGTACCGGTGTCATCATGCCTACGACACAAATACAGCCGAACAGGCATCCGGCCAGGAGTGGCTGTAGCGGTTGGTAGTTCCGGCTCAGGCGAAGATTGAATCCCTGCAGCAGGCACAATGATAATAACAGCGCGACGTTTTTGATGAATTCCAGCAGCATGGGATTATTCCGGGTCCTGATACACCATACACTGCTAGAATGACGTAATCTGCGCCGAAGGTAAAACCCCCGGTGCACAAAACCCCGCGTCGGGCTATGACTGCTGCGCCGGAACGGTGAGATCAGGCGACTTTTTTCGCGGATGGCTCGGCGATCTGCATTAGGGTCTGTTCAAGAACACGACGGACGTGTGGCAGACACTGGCCACAGGTATTACCCACCTGCAGTTCTCGGTTCAGTCCGCGCACGGTATCAATGCCGTTCGCCACCGCCTCTTTAATTTGCCGGTCATTCACCGCATGACAATGACAAATGATCATCGCAATCTCCTGTTAGCCTCTTATTTGATAATACTTCTCATTACGAGCTCAATCAAGAGAGTTGCCGGTTTTTTGCGCAAAAAAAGATGTGCTGCAGATGCTAATTAAGTTGCGAAATCCGCTGCAGGGATTAGGCTAAATTATATAGCTTGTCACCACATGAGGATCCGCCATGCAAGGAGATAAAGCAGTCATCGCCATGCTGAACAAAGTGCTGACCTGGGAACTGACTTCCATCAACCAGTATTTTCTGCATGCCCGCCTGTACCGTCATCTGGGGTTTAATGCCTTAAACGAGCATGACTACAAGAAATCGATCAAAGACATGAAACAGGCGGATGCGCTGATTGAGCGGATCCTGTTTCTGGATGGCTTACCTAATCTGCAGAATCTGGAATATCTGCGTATCGGGGAATACGCCGAAGAGATGCTGCAATGCGATCTGTCGCTGCAACAGGATCAGCTGGTGCTATTGCGTGAAGCGATAGCCGTCGCCGAGCAGGCGGCCGATTTTGTCAGCCGGGATCTGCTGGAAGAAATCCTCGAGTATGAGGAGGATTTTCTCGACTGGCTGGAAACACAGCAAAACCTGATCGCCACCACCGGTATTCAGAATTATCTGCAAAGTCAGATGTAAGGGGGAGTTATGCAAGGAAAACCCGTTGTCATTGCGGAGCTGAATAAGCTGCTGGCCGGCGAGCTGACTGCGGTCGATCAGTATTTCATTCATTCCCGCATGTATCAGGACTGGGGTTATAACAAGCTGTTTGAACGCAATAACCATGAGTCGGATGAAGAGAAGCAGCATGCCGCCTGGATCATCGAGCGTATTCTGTTTCTGGAAGGTGTACCCGAGATGACGGTGCGTGAACCGCTGCATATCGGGAAAAGTGTGTTGGAAATGCTGCAGAATGATCTGGCGCTGGAATACAGCGTGGTAAAAAACCTGAAAGCGGCGATCAAGCTGTGCGAGGATGAACAGGACTACCAGACCCGGGAAATGCTGGAAAAACAGCTGGAAGACACCGAGATAGATCATGCTTACTGGCTGGAAAAACAGCTGCGCCTGATCGATCAGATTGGTTTGCAGAACTATCTGCAGTCACAGATGTAATTTTTTCTGCTGTTGCCGGATCACGTGCTGCGGAAATAACGGCCTGATGACAGGCCGTTTCCGGATCTATTTGAACAGGTTTTCTATCAAATCCAGGCGGGTTTGCCACGGATCGGTAACGGCCGCTGTCTGCGGTGCGCCGTTGGCAGAAAACAGCAGGATCTGATCGCTTTTGGCATCGTAAACCGGCCAGTTGGGTAAGCCTGCCGCGTTCGGATTGCCGGTTTTGGCAAAGTTCACCCAGTATTGCTGCACCTGGGCCGACATCGCTTTATCGCTTTCCGTCAGCGCATCGGCGTAACGGGCTTGTACCGTGTTGAACACATACGGAATTTCGGTGGCATGTTGCGCCCCTTGCCATTCCGATTTCATCGAATCGGCGACATAAGCGAAGCGGTAGGCATAAACCGGTTGTCCCTGCGCGGTGGCCATTCTGGCGGCAAAGCGGGCCGGTTCGACCATCATCTGGTCACTGGCCAGCATCTGCGCGACCTCCTGCGCACTATATTTTCCGTCCGGATTATAGGCCTGTACGGCTTGCTGATATTGCGGCTTGCCTAATGGCGCCAGCGCTTCCTGCATGTTTTTCACCTGCGGCGGGAAGCCGATATCCATATCGGTTGCGCCGACCAGCAGCGGCACGCTCATGCCTTCACCGGCACGGTAGATATCCTGCGGTTCGGCGGTCACCAGCTTGCCATCAAGGAACGGGCCGGAATAGGTCGGATCATTCATGGTCATCATGTTCAGACCGTCGGTGACGGTTTCTGCCGGCAATGCACGCAGGGCGGCCAGTGCTTTTTCATCGGTGCCGCTGATCTGGTTTTTCGCCGCGAAAGCCAGCCCGACATCTTCCGCCGACGGTAACCCGCTGGCGCTCGGGCTTTGCAGGTAACGGCCACCGCCAATGCTGGTTCTGCCGCCGCCGGACTGGATGATGGCCTTGTGGAACAGGCCTTTGGCCAGCGGCGAGGTCAGCATGGTGTGTACCGAGAACCCGCCGGCCGATTCACCGAACAGCGTGACATTCTCCGCATCACCGCCAAAAGCGCCGATGTTGCGTTGTACCCATTGCAGCGCGGCGATCTGATCCATAAAGCCGTAATTGCCCAGTACTCCATCCGGATTTTCTTTGGTCAGCGCCGGATGGGCGAAGAAGCCAAAGCGGCCGACGCGGTAATTGAAACTGACCAGGATCACATCCTGCCGGGCAAACTGGCTGCCGTCATAAACCGACGGAGATGAGCCACCATTGACGAAACCACCGCCATAAATCCACACCATCACCGGTAATTTTCCGCTGACGTTGTGTGCGGGTTTCCAGACGTTCAGCACCAGGCAATCTTCGGCCGGCTGCGTACCTAAAGGTGCGGCATCACTGGGGAAAGGCTCCTGCATACAGTCATGACCATACTGATCGGCCTGACGAACCCCTTTCCAGGCAGGGGCCGGTTGTGGCGCTTGCCAGCGCAGCTGACCGACCGGTGGTGCGGCATACGGGATCCCTTTAAACGCGAGCACACCATCGTCGGCAACGCCCTGTAGCGTTCCGCTCTCAATGGTGACCACCGGTGATGCCTGCGCGGTCGCAGATGCATAGGGAAACAATGCGCTGGCAGTACAAATCGCCATCATACAAGCCCTCTTACCTTGAATTAACCTCATGCCGAACTCTCCCGTTGATTAAATAATGCGCTTCAAGTACCCGTTTGTATACCAAACAGAAACCGGTTACATTTTTACCGGGTAATCATCGCTTCGGGGGAATTATCTTTGCGAGTGTCATCACAAAACTGATCACTTCTGGTAGTTGTGCAACCGGTTGCATTTTATTGTGTCAGCACAGACGGAGGCGTGCCCCGTCGTCATAACGAATAAAAAACACACAGGTCGAGAAATTCCGAGGTTTCCACATGAGTTATTCTGGTTTGGCAAAAACAATTCTGCAGCTGGTGGGCAGCGCAGAGAATGTGCAGGCGCTGGTGCATTGTGCAACCCGTCTGCGCTTTACCTTACACGACAACAGCAAGGCGAACAAAACCGAGCTGCAGAACCTGAACGGTATCTTAAGCGTGGTCGAAAGCGGCGGTCAGTTTCAGGTGATCGTGGGCAGCCATGTCTCCCATGTTTACAGAGAGTTGATGACCCTGCTGAGCGGTGGTGCTGTCACTGCGGCCAGCGCCACCCGTACTGAAAGCAAAGCAAAAGGATCGTTGGGCGCCCGCATTTTTGAAGTGGTATCCGGCAGCTTTTCGCCGCTGATCGGCGCCATGGCTGGCTCCGGCATGATCAAGGCGCTGCTGGCGGTGCTGGTGATGCTGCAATGGATTGATCCGGCCAGCAGTACCTATCTGATTCTGTCGGCCGCCGCGAACTCCGTATTCCACTTCCTGCCGGTGCTGCTGGGTATCTCCGCCGCCATCAAGATGGGCGCGAACGGTTATGTCGGTGGTGCCATCGGCGCGGCCCTGATGGAGCCTAACTTTACCGGCCTGATCGGTTCGCAGAGCGCGACCTTCTTCGGCATTCCGGTGGTGGCGATCAACTATGCTTCTACTGTGTTCCCGGTGTTTATCGCCGTGGCCATTCTGGCCATTCTGGAAAAATTCCTGAAGCGGGTCTGCCCGCACAACATCCAGATGTTCATGGTGCCGATGCTGTGTCTGCTGGCGATTGTGCCGCTGACCGTGCTGGCGTTCGGTCCGTTCGGCGTCTACCTGGGTAACCTGATCGCCGATGGTATCAACTGGCTGAGCGCGCACAGCGGCATTCTGACCGGTGCGGTGATTGGCGGTTCGATGATGTTTCTGGTGGTGCTGGGTCTGCACTGGGGCATCGTACCAATCATCATTGCCAACCTGGGTGCCGGCGGTGATCCGATTGCCGCGATGTGGGCTCCGGCGACCTTTGCCCAGATGGGCGTCGCGCTGGCGATTTTCCTGCGGGCGAAAGATGCCAATGTGAAGGCGCTGGCTGGTCCGGCTACTGTCACCGGTCTGCTGGCAGGTGTGACTGAACCGATTATCTACGGCCTGATCATGCGCTTCCGCCGCACGATTCCGGTGGTGGTGATTGCCGGTGCCGTGGGTGGCGCTCTGAACGGTGCGTTCCAGGCGAAACTGACCGCGTTTGCTTTCCATAGCGTGCTGTCGATCCCTGTTTTCACCCCGGTACTGCAATATGCTATCGGAATTGGAACCGGTTTCGGTCTGGCATTCTTGCTGACCATGATGTTCGGTTTTGATAAGAAACCAGTTAAGACCGAACACAAGAAAAGACCAATGGCGACAACGACATCACTGGCAACAAACTGATTTTATTAAGGCTTCATCCGACAGGGTGAAGCCCAATCCATTTCGAGGTACGGAGAAACAACATGCTGCATAAGACACTGAAAGATTTTCCGAAGAACTTTTTCTGGGGTGCGTCGACTTCTGCGTATCAGGTAGAAGGCGCCTGGGATAAAGACGGTAAAGGTCCGTCAGTCATTGATATAGCGCCGGTCGTGCCGGGCACCACCGATTTCAAAGTGACCAGTGATCACTATCATCACTACAAAGAAGACGTGAAACTGTTCGCCGAGCTGGGACTGAAAGCCTACCGCTTCTCGATTGCTTGGACCCGTATCTTCCCGCACGGCACCGGCGAAATTAACCCGCTGGGCGTGGCGTTCTACAACAATCTGATCAATGAGCTGAAAGCGCATAACATTGAACCGATTGTGACTATTTATCATTTCGACCTGCCGTATGCACTGCAGCAGAAAGGCGGCTGGTCCAACCGTGCCACCGTCGATGCGTTTGCGTTCTATTGCGAAACCCTGTTCGAGCTGTATGGCGATCGCGTCAAATACTGGCTGACCATCAACGAGCAGAACATGATGATTCTGCACGGTGATGCTATCGGTACCAAGAGTGTTTCCGGTGAAAACCCGGTCAAAGATCTGTATCAGCAGAACCATCACATGCTGCTGGCTCAGGCCAAAGCGATGAAAGCGTGCCACGAAATTCTGCCGCACGCGAAGATTGGTCCGGCACCGAACATTTCGGCGATCTACCCGGCTTCTTCCAAACCGGAAGATGTGCTGGCGGCCAGCAACTGCTCGTCCATCCGTAACTGGCTGTACCTGGATATGGCGGTGTATGGCCGTTACAACAACATTGCCTGGAGTTTCCTGGAAGAGCGTAATGCTACTCCGGATATCGAAGAAGGGGATATGGAAATCATGGCCAGCGCCAAGCCGGATTTCATCGCCTTCAACTACTACTCCACCCAGACCGTGGCCGCCAGTGCCGGTGATGCCAGCGATGTCGGCTCGACCGGTGACCAGCAGATCGTGGTTGGTGAAATCGGCGTGTATAAAGGCGCGTCTAACCCGAATCTGGGCAAAAACGACTTCGGCTGGGAAATTGACCCGGTGGGCTTCCGCAACACGCTGCGTGAAATCTACGAGCGCTATGCGCTGCCACTGATCGTGACCGAAAATGGTCTGGGCGCGTTTGACAAGGTCGAAGCGGACGGTTCAATCAACGATGATTACCGCATCAACTACCTGCAGGCGCATATCGATCAAATCCAGCTGGCGATCACCGACGGCGTTGAGGTGTTCGGTTTCTGCCCATGGTCTGCGATCGATCTGGTTTCCACGCACCAGGGTTGCAGCAAACGTTACGGCTTCATCCACGTCAACCGTGACGAGTTTGACCTGAAAGACATGAAACGTTCCAAGAAGAAGAGCTTCTTCTGGTATAACGCGCTGATTGCGAAAAACGGCGCGAAATAACAGCGATCTGCGTTGAAAAGGCTCCGATTGTGGAGCCTTTTTCTTATATTGGTCAAACCATCCCCGATTCGTTTTCCCTCTTTTTGTGATCCATGATCACAAAAATTCCTGCCCGTTATTTTCCTCTTACATTTTGCGAAACACCTCACAGAAACCGGTTTCAGTATATGGGATTATGCAACCGGTTGCAGGATCGCTTGGGGGCACCTGCCACTTTACACGCACACACAGGATGCATTGGGGAAACCCTGGAGTTAGTGATTATGAAAAAGATTTTTTTATGCTGCGCAGCTGGTATGTCAACCAGCATGGTCGTCAACAAAATGAAACAGGCGGCGGCACAGAAGGGTATCGAGACTGAAATCGTGGCAGTGGCCATGGAAGAATTCGATGCCACCCTGCCGAAATATGATTGCTGCCTGTTAGGCCCGCAGATCAAATACAAATTTGAAGAATTCAAGAAAAAGGCGGAAGCGGCAGGCAAACCGATTGCCGTTATCAACAGCATGGATTACGGCATGATGCGCGGCGACAAGATCCTCGCCGATGCACTGGCCATGATGCAATAACAGACACTAGTCAGGGAAATTCTTATGTCTAACGCATTTTTTGATTTTATCGAGAATAAAATCAGCCCAATCGCGGCGCGAGCGGGTACGCAACGTCACATCATGGCCGTTCGTGACGGCTTCATCGGTGCGATGCCATTCATGATCGTAGGTTCATTCCTGCTGGTGTTTGCGTTTCCACCGTTTTCACCGGATACCTCCTTTGCTTTCGGGCAATGGTGGCTGGGCATGTCCAAACAATACTTCAACGAGATCATGACCCCGTTCAACATGTCGATGGGGATCATGGCCTGTTATATCAGTGCCGGTATTGCCTTTAACCTGGCGCAAAGCTACAAACTGGACGCTTTCCCTTGCGCCATGTTGTCGCTGATGACCTTCCTGCTGATTGCCGCTCCGATGAAAGATGGCGCGCTGTCGGCCGGTTTCCTCGGTGGCACCGGTATTTTCACCACCATCATCGTCGGTATCTATGTCACCGAGCTGATGCGCTTCCTGAAAGTACGCAACATCGGTATCAAACTGCCTGAGCAGGTACCGGAAAAAATCCGTCAGTCTTTCAACCTGCTGATCCCGGCACTGATTGTGATCCTGACCATCTACCCGCTGAACCTGTTCCTGCAGCATCAGTTCGGTATGCTGTTGCCTGAAGCGATCATGGCCATCTTCAAACCGCTGATTTCTGCTGCAGACTCCCTGCCAGCGATCCTGTTTGCAGTGTTCCTGTGCCATATTCTGTGGTTCGCCGGTATCCACGGCGCGGCGATTGTCGGCGGTATTTTGCAGCCATTCTGGCTGGTGAACCTGGGTCTGAACCAGGACGCACTGGCGGCTGGTCAGCCTCTGCCACACATCTTTATTGAGTCCTTCTGGCAGTACTTCATCACTATCGGTGGTTCAGGTGCGACTTTTGCACTGGTGCTGATGTATACCCGCAGTAAATCGGCTCACCTGCGTTCTATCGGCAAACTGGGCGTAGTACCAGCCTGCTTCAACATCAACGAGCCGGTGATTTTCGGTAGCCCGATCGTGATGAACCCGGTGCTGTTCTTCCCATTCATTGTCGCTCCGATGGTTAACGCGATCATCGCCTATACCGCTGCCAGTGCGGATCTGATCGGTAAGGTGATCTCGCTGGTACCGTGGACTGCGCCTGCGCCAATCGGTGCGGCATGGAGTGCCGGCTGGCAGGTCAATAACGGCTTACTGGTTCTGGGTCTGCTGGTGATTGATTTCCTGATCTACCTGCCGTTCTTCAAAGTGTATGAAAAACAACTGCTGGCTCAGGAAGCTGAGATGGAAGCAGAAATGAATGCGCAAACTGCCTGATTAATTAACCTGAATTTGATACCGGAGATGTAAAGATGGATATGGAATCAACTGTAATGGAGCTGATCATCAACGCTGGTGAAGCCCGTAGTTATGCGATGCAGGCACTGCGTGCGGCCAAAAAAGGTGACTGGGCCCAGGTGGAAGAGCAACTGGCGGAATCCTCAGCAGCGTCCAAGCGTGCCCATGATGTGCAGACCATGCTGATTGGTATGGACGAAGGTTGCGGCAAGATCCCGGTCAATCTGGTGATGGTGCATGCACAGGACCACATCATGACCTCCATGCTGGCGCGCGAAATGATCGAAGAGCTGATCGCGATTTACCGTCAGCGTGAAGAAGCGGTTGCGGCGGCGGAAGCGGCGTAAGTAACCCGAGTATCCGGAGCGTGTGCCACATTCAGGGGTGAACGACAGGCACACGCGCCGGGACTTACAAAAAACTTATAAAAACAACACGACTAGGGATTTCTGATAATGACTGCTAAGTTTCCAAAAAATTTCCTCTGGGGTGGCGCGATTGCCGCCAACCAGGTTGAAGGCGCCTATAACGCCGATGGTAAAGGGTTATCCGTGGCTGATGTCATGCCGCGTGGCATTCTGAATTCTGAGCCGGTGTTAAACGGCGAGCTGGGTGATTTCCCTTACCACACCGCGATCGATTTCTATCACACCTATAAAGACGACAACGCCCTGTTTGCCGAGATGGGCTTTAACTGCCTGCGTCTTTCTATCGGCTGGTCACGTATTTTCCCGAACGGCGATGATGCCGAACCGAATGAAGCCGGTCTGCAATACTATGATGACGTGTTCGACGATCTGCTGAGCAAAGGCATGCAGCCGGTTGTCACGCTGAACCACTACGATCTGCCGTTAGGGCTGGTGACCAAATATGGTGGCTGGCGCAGCCGTGAGCTGATTACTGCCTATGAGCGTTACTGCAAAACCGTGTTCACCCGTTACCAGAGCAAAGTCAAAATCTGGATGACGTTCAATGAAATCAACTGTGTACTGCATGCGCCGTTTACTGCTGCAGGTCTGGTGTTCAAAGAAGGCGAAAACAAACTGCAGTTACAATTCCAGGCTGCGCATCATCAGCTGGTTGCCAGTGCACTGGCCGTCAAAGCCTGTCATGAAATTATTCCTGACGCCAAAATTGGCTGCATGATTGCCGCCTGGCCAACTTACCCGGATACCTGTAACCCGGACGATACGCTGAAAGCGATGGCGAAAGATCGTCAGATGTTGTTCTTTGGCGACGTGCAGGCGCGTGGTTATTATCCGTCTTATGCCAAACGTCTGTTCCGTGAGAACGGGTTTGAAATCGAGATGGCCACCGGTGATGAAGCGATCCTGAAACAGTATGCCGTGGATTATGTGGCGTTCAGTTATTACATGAGCCAGGTGGAAAGTGCCGATCCGGATCGTCGGGAAAAAACCGGCGGTAACCTGATGGGCGGCCTGATGAACCCGTATCTGAAAGCATCGGAATGGGGCTGGCAGATTGACCCGAAAGGCATGCGTATCATCCTGAACCAGTTGTACGACCGTTATCAGAAACCGCTGTTTATCGTGGAAAACGGGCTGGGCGCGATCGACAGCGTGAACGCCGACGATTCCATTAGCGATGACTATCGTATCGATTATCTGCGTGATCACCTGCAACAGGTTGCAGAGGGGATAGCAGATGGTGTAGAACTAATGGGATACACCACCTGGGGGCCGATCGATCTGGTTAGTGCGTCCACCGGTGAAATGAAAAAACGTTATGGTTTCATATACGTAGACAAAGACAATGAAGGTCAGGGTACCGGTCGTCGTCTGCGGAAGAAAAGTTTCTATTGGTACAAAGACGTCATTGCGACCAATGGTGAAGAACTCTGAGAGAGTCAGGCATTGGAAAGGTGAGCTCCTGAATATCTTACCTGTGCGTCCATGAGCCTGTTTCTGCCGGATTGAACCACCCCGTGTTCAATCCGGCATTTTTATTTGTGTCATAAAAAAACCTGCAACTTGTACTTCTTCACATCTGTAATAGATAATGGATGTTCGTAGTTTTCTTACACAGTTGTTCAGAGAGGAGTTTTTCAGTTTATGGCTACGATGCTGGATGTTTCACGTAGAGCTGGCGTTTCCAAATCGACAGTTTCTCGTGTGCTGAACGGAACAGCCAAAATCTCTGAAGCGACCCGCGAAGCGGTGTTTAAGGCTATCGAAGAGCTCAATTACCGGCCGAACGTATTAGCGCAATCCCTTTCCAAGCAGGAAACGAACACTATTGGTCTGGTCATTCCCCGCGGCTCGAATACTTCTCAGTATCTGGCGTTGCTGATCGAGATTTGTCAGGAACTGGCAGATAAAGCCGGCAAATTCCTGATGATTACCCAGGTTAGCGATCAACCTGATGGTGGTATCAAGGCGATCCGTTCGCTGGTCGATCGCCGTTGCGATGCGGTGTTGTATTACAACAACTCCTTCTTTGATCATTACAATATCCGTGGTGATGAACTCAGCAATTTGATTGATGAACTGCCGGTACCACTGGTAGTCATGAACTGCTATCTGCCGCGTCATCCGCAGAACTGTGTCTGGTTTGATCACTCACAGGGCGCGCGGTTACCCGTGGAATATCTGTTGGCGCAGGGGCATAAACGGATCGCTTATATCGCTGGCCCACTGAATCAGCGTACAGCCCAACTGCGTTTGCAGGGGTATCAGGATGCGTTAGCCAATGCCGGTATTGCGTTTGATCCCTTGCTGGTTGTGGAAGGTGACCGTTATTACCACGGCGGTTATAGTGCCTGTAATCAGCTGCTCCAGCGCAGGACCGAGTTTACTGCGCTCTGCTGTTTTAATGATCTGACCGCGATTGGCGCACTGAAGGCATTACAGGAACATGGCATCGCTGTACCGGAGCAAGTGTCGTTGTTTGGCTTTGATAACGAAGCGGTGCTGGATTACCTTTCCCCCTCGTTATCCTCGGTGCAGTTACCGGCACATGCGTTTGTGACACATGCGATGACGCTGCTGCTGGATAAACTGACCAGCACTGAAACACCTGCTCCGGATGAAAGCGCATTTGTTGGTGAACTAGTCATCCGCGGTTCGGTTGCCGCCCGCTAACACTCCCTTTACCGGATTTGTTTTTGCCACAGACTGTGGATGATAAATCCGGCTCCCACTACAGCAATCAGCGCAAAGAAATCCAGGTCAGCCTGCCGGGTGTAATGCAATGCCTCCCGGTGCAGCAGTTTATCCGCGAGCAGATAATTCAGCACTTCGCCGGCATGAGCCGCTAAACCACAGCAGTGTACCGAGCAGGCCGCAGGCGGCGATGGTGATGGTCATCGGATAGGGCGTGCCGTTCTGCGAGGCGGCAATGACGCTGCTGGCAATAAAGCCACAGCCGAATTGCAGCAAGCCAATCAGACCGGACGCACTGCCGGTGTGATCACCGGCGTTCGACATCGCCAGTGCTGTCGAGGTCGCGCCCAGAAAGCTCAGCGTCGCAATGGTCAGCCACAGCGGAATAATAAACAGCCACATGTGCGGGGTTTGTGTCACCGCATATAACATCAGGCCAAATGCCGAATTGGCGAGCAATGCAGTTGAGAAAATCTGTTTTGGCGAATAGCGCCGCAGCGCCATTTTGGTCAGCTGAGCAGAGATGATGAAGGCAAAAGTGATGCAGCCAAACACCCAGCTGTATTGCTGTTCATTCAACCCGAAGTGATGCAGGAAAACGAACGGCGAGCCGGTGATAAAACCAAACATGCAGGATTGCGTCAGGCTGCCGCTCAGGGCCGGCACCAGATAGGCCGGGCGTTGCAGCAGTGTCAGATAGCCCCGCAGCAGATTGCCGGATGCCGTGATATGCGGCGGTTTGGTTTCCGGCAGACCGAAATAGACCGCCAACCCGCAAATGGTGCCGAGCAACAGCAGGGCAAAGAACACCGCCTGCCAGTCGTAATGCGTGACAATCCAGCCGCCAATCAGCGGGGCACAGATCGGTGCCATCGACATCACAATCATCAGCGAGGACATCACCCGCGCCATTTCATGCTGGGCGAACAGATCGCTGACAATCGCCCGGCCGATGATCATGCCACAGCAACCGCCAATCGCCTGCAACAGCCGCAGGCCGATAAAGGTGTTGATATCGGTCACCAGCAGACAACCGAACGTGGCCAGCAGAAACACGGCGATACCAGCCAGCATTGGTTTGCGGCGGCCAAAGCGGTCAATCAGCGGGCCATACAGGATCTGTCCGACCGACAGGCCAAGAAAGAAGAACGACACGGTGGTTTCGATATGACCGGCATCGGTCTGAAAATGGTTCACCAGCTGCGAAAACGCCGGCAGATACATGTCGGTGGCAAACGGCGCGAAGGCGGAACAGAGCGACAGGATCAGGATCAGACGGGGAAATGGAATGGCAGGTTTTTGCCATGATGGGCGGGAAGTCATTATCTCGGATCTCTTTTAGAACGTTTATTCTAGTTATTATGCGATCTGAAACCGGTTGAATAAAGAGGCAGCGAGGTAAAGGGATGCAAAACTCACTCGCTGATGCTTTGCCGCAGCAAATCGGCCAGCGCGCAGACCGTCGGATCAAACAGCTGCTCTTCGCTGACCAGCAGATAGACCGGCGTGGAGCGGATCTGCTGCTCGACCGGCAAGGGTTTCAGCTCGCCGCTGGCTAGCAGTGGCTGGATCTGGTTCAGCGGCAGCCAGCCGTAACCGACGCCATGACGGATCGCCTCGACCGCGGCCGGCACGGTGGTCAGGATCCACTCCGAACGGGTAGCGATTTTGCGTTTCTCCTGCCGCTGCGTCTGCTGATCGGCGATCGCAATCAGCGGATAGGCCGCCAGCTGTGCCTGGGTCAGCAGGGTATTCTGCTGGTGGAGCGGGTGATCGGCACGGGCGACGGCAATGAAGTCGAGGTGCAGCAGCAGCGATCCCGGTTGCTTCTCCGGCTCCGGCATATAGATGACGTAGAGATCGGCATCGGCCTGCGCCAGTTTCCGCGCACTTTCAGAACGCACCACCTCGGTGACATGCACCTGCGTTTTCGGGAAGCGCTGCTGAAACTGCTGCAGTGCCCGGAACAGATAGTTTTTCGGAAACACGGTATCGATCACCAGATGAATGGTCGGCTTGATGCCTTGCCGCAGGCTTTGCGCCTGCATCTCCAGCTCTGCATAGGTGGCGATGATGGGGGTGACCTGCGCCAGCAGGATGGCGCCCGCCTCGGTCAGTTCCGCTTTCCGTCCCTGAATTTTCAACAGCGGCAGCCCGAGCCGTTCCTGTAACTGCTGCAGGGCATAGCTGACCGACGACTGGCTACGATTGAGTTGTGCAGCTGCCTGAGCGAAGCCGCCCTGTTCCTGCACGGTTTTCAGCACGATCCACTGTTCCAGCGTCGATTTTGGCAACATAAACCCTCACAACCAATTCAATAATCCGATGGTTTTTATCGGAAAAGAGCGCTTTTTTATCTGATTTGTGAATCTTACTCTGGGGAATGGAAAATAAATATCCTTATACAACAACGAAATAAAGGGAAACGATGAAATCACATTCAGCTCAATGGTTGCGGCTGCTCTGCCTGACGGGAGGCGTACTGGGCTCTTCGCAGGTGATGGCGGCACAATGGTCGCCGACGGACGAGATCTGTCAGCAGATGACACAAAAAGTATTACCGGGGGTGAAAATCACCGAGTCCAACCGGGTTAACGCCGGCAAGGTGAAACTGGATAAAACCAGCGCACTGACCGGTGCCAGCGGTGGCGGCCTGATGTTGCCGGCACACTGTCTGGTGCGCGGCATGATCGGTGAGCACACCGGTCCGGATGGCAAAAACTACGGCATCCGCTTTGAGCTGCGCATGCCCGATAACTGGCAGGGCCGCTTCATGTTCCAGGGCGGCGGCGGACTGGATGGTTTCCTCGGTCAGGCCATCGGCAGCATTCCGAGCCACGGCTCGACCGCCACGCCGTCACTGGTGCGCGGCTATGCGGTGGTATCGATGGATGGCGGGCATGAAGGTCGCGACGCCAAATTTGCCGTCGATCAGCAGGCGCGGCTCGATTATGCCTATGCCGCCATCGGCAAGGTCACCCAGCAGGCCAAATATCTGGTCTCGGCGTATTACGATGCACAGATCCGCTATTCCTATTTCATGGGCTGCTCGAATGGCGGCCGGGAAGCGATGCTGGCCGCCCAGCGCTATCCACTGGAATTTAACGGTGTCGTCGTCGGCAACCCCGGTTTCCGTCTGAGCCGGGCGGCGATTGGCGAAGCATGGGATACGCAGGCGCTGCAGGCGATTGCGCCGAAAGATGCTTCCGGCAAGACCGTCTTCTCGCAGGCGCTGACACAGGCGGATCTGACGCTGCTGAGCAATGCGGTACTGCAGGCGTGTGATGATAAAGATGGCCTGAAAGACGGCATCATCAATAACTATCCGGCCTGTCATTTCGAGCCATCGGTGCTGCAGTGCAAATCCGCTCAGGCGAGCGATTGTCTGGCCGCTGACAAGATCGCCGCGCTGCAGAAAATCTTCAGCGGCGCAAAGGACAGCAGCGGCAAGGCGCTTTACAGCAGCTGGCCGTATGATGCCGGTCTTGGTGCGCCGGGCTGGCGGGCATGGAAGCTGGGTTCATCCACCAATCCGGACAAGCCGGATGCGCGCAACATCGTGCTCGGCACCGATTCGCTGTTTCACTACTACATGACCCCGGCGCAGGCCGATGCCGACATGATGAAGTTCGATTTTGACCGTGATCCGGCCAAGATTGACGAGATGAGCGCGCTGAATGATGCGGTCGCTACCGAGATGGGCACCTATGTGGCGCGTGGCGGCAAGATGGTGATCTTCCAGGGGCTGTCTGATCCGGTGTTCTCGGCGCATGACATCCAGCACTGGTATGAAACCACCATCGCCAACACCTCGAAAGGCGATATCAACAAGCAGCGTGACTGGTCGCGGCTGTTTATGGTGCCGGGGATGACCCACTGCGGCGATGGCCCGGCGCTGGATAACTTCGACCCGCTGACCGCCATTCAGGCGTGGGTGGAAAGCAGCAAGGCGCCGGAATCACTGCCGGCCAGTGGTGCCGCCTTCCCCGGCAAACACCAGCCGCTCTGTGCTTATCCGCAAACCGCGCATTACCGCGGCGGCGATGTGAATCAGCTCAGTTCCTATCGCTGTCTGTAATCTTGAGAAAAAAAGGCCACTCATTAACTGAGTGGCCTTTTTGTATGCAGAGATAAGAGCGATTAGCGCGGTGCGAGGAACATCTTGTAGGTGACGTCATCACTGACATCGCGGGAAGGGTATCCCAGCTCCTGCAGATGGCGGTTGAAGGCTGGCATGTCCTCGTCGCTGAGTTCAAATGCGCACAGCACATAGCCGTAGTCCGCGCCATGGTGGCGATAGTGGAACAGAGTGATGTTCCACAGCGTACCCAGCGTTTCCAGGAAGCGCAGCAGGGCACCCGGCTGTTCCGGGAACTCGAAGCTGAACAGACGCTCCTGTACCGGTTTGCACGGACGGCCGCCGACCATGTAGCGCACATGGTTCTTCGCCAGACTGTTGTCGGTGATATTCATCACGCCATAACCGGCTTTCTGCAGCTCCGCCATCACCTGCAACAGTTCTTCCGTCCCGTTACTCAGCCGCACGGAAACGAAAATGGTCGCTTCCTTGTCTTCGGAATAACGGTAGTTGAACTCGGTGACCATGCGTTTGCCGAGGATATGGCAGAACTCCAGGAAGGCGCCTTTGCGTTCCGGAATGGTTACCGCCAGCACGCCTTCGCGTTTTTCACCCAGCTCGCAGCGTTCGGACACATAGCGCAGGCTGTGGAAGTTGACGTTCGACCCCGACAGAATGGCGGCCATGCGGGCGCCACGGGTGTGGGTGGTTTCGACGTACTTCTTCAGCCCCGCCAGTGACAGTGCGCCGGACGGTTCGGCGACGGCACGGGTGTCATCGAAGATATCCTTCAGCGCGGCACAGATCTCGTCGTTGGTCACGGTGATGACTTCGTCGAGGTATTCCCGGCAGACACGGAACGTTTCATCGCCGACCCGTTTTACCGCGACGCCATCGGCGAACAGCGAGACGCGTGACAGGTTGACCGGCTCACCGGCTTCCAGCGCAGCTTTCAGGCAGGCAGAGCCTTCGGCTTCCACGCCGATCACCTTGATGTTCGGCAGCAGTTGCTTGATATACACCGCCACACCGGCCGCCAGACCACCACCACCGACCTGCACGAACACGTGGGTCAGACGGGTATCCTGTTCCAGCAGTTCACGGCCGATGGTGCCCTGACCGGCAATGACATCGACGTCATCATACGGCGGGATCAGCGTGTAGCCATGTTCTGCCGCCAGACGACGGCTTTCCGCATAGGCTTCATCGAAGCTGTTACCGAACAGTACCACGTTGCCACCCATGCGGCGCACCGCATCAATCTTGATGTCCGGGGTGGTCGTTGGCATGACAATAGTAGCCGGAATTTTCAGCTTGGCGCCGGACAGCGCTACGCCCTGCGCATGGTTACCGGCCGATGCGGCAATGATGCCTTTGGACTTTTGTTCTTCGGTCAAACCGGCGATCTTGTTATAGGCACCACGCAGCTTGAACGAGTGCACCGGCTGCAGGTCTTCACGCTTCAGTGCCACATGGTTACCGAGCCGATCGGAGATCTTTTTCAGCGTCTGTAACGGGGTGACTTTCGCCACCTCGTATACCGGCGACAGCAGGATTTTGCGAAGATAATCGCTGGCCTGCGGTTGTGTGTCGCTCATGCTTATTCTCCCAGTTTGCTGCGATCGCGCACCGCACCTTTATCCGCGCTGGTGGCCAGATTGGCATACGCACGCAGGGCAAAGGAAACAAAACGGTCACGGTTTACCGGTTTCCAGGCTGCTTTGCCTTTGGCTTCCATCGCGGCACGACGGGTGGCCAGCTCGGCATCGCTGATCTTGATGTCGATGGTACGGGACGGGATGTCGATGCTGATCAGATCGCCATCGGCAATCAGACCGATGTTACCGCCGGCAGCCGCTTCCGGAGAGACGTGACCGATGGAGAGACCTGAAGAACCACCGGAGAAACGACCGTCGGTGATCAGCGCGCAGACCTTGCCCAGACCCATGGATTTCAGGTAAGAGGTCGGATACAGCATTTCCTGCATGCCCGGGCCGCCTTTCGGACCTTCGTAACGTACGATCACTACATCGCCGGCTTTCACTTTGCCGCCGAGGATGCCCGCGACCGCATCGTCCTGGCTCTCGAATACCACTGCCGGGCCTTCAAATTTCAGGATGGATTCGTCCACACCGGCGGTTTTAACGATACAGCCGTCCACCGCCAGATTACCGGCCAGCACGGCCAGACCACCGTCCTGACTGTAGGCATTTTCTTTGGTACGGATACAGCCCTCTTTACGATCCACATCCAGCGATGGCCAGCGGCAATCCTGACTGAATGCTTTGGTGGTCGGAATGCCACCGGGGCCGGCGCTGTAGAATTTCTTCACTTCATCGGATGGGTTCAGCGCGATGTCATATCTTTCGATCAGCTCTGCCAGCGACAGACCCAGCACGTTACGCACGTCAGTGTGCAGCAGACCGGCACGGCTCAGTTCACCCAGAATCGCGACGATACCACCGGCACGGTGCACGTCTTCCATATGGTATTTCTGGGTAGACGGCGCGACTTTACACAGCTGTGGTACACGGCGGGACATGCGATCGATATCCGCCATGGTGAAGTCGACATCACCTTCCTGGGCAATGGCCAGCAGGTGTAATACGGTGTTGGTGGAACCGCCCATGGCGATATCCAGCGCGATGGCATTTTCAAATGCATCACGGGTGGCGATGGAACGTGGCAATGCAGTTGCATCATCTTGTTCGTAATAACGTTTCGCCAGTTCAACGATACGCTGGCCGGCACTTTTGAACAGCTGTTCACGATCGGCATGGGTCGCCAGCAGTGAACCGTTACCCGGCTGAGACAGACCCAGCGCTTCGGTCAGACAGTTCATGGAGTTGGCGGTGAACATCCCGGAGCAGGAGCCGCAGGTCGGGCAGGCGCTGCGTTCCACCGCGGCAGTATCTTCATCGCTGACCGTCGGGTCAGCTGCCATGATCATGGCATCGACCAGATCCAGTTTGATGATTTGATCGGACAGTTTGGTTTTACCCGCTTCCATCGGACCGCCGGAGACGAAAATCACCGGAATGTTCAGGCGCATCGCGGCCATCAGCATACCCGGGGTGATTTTGTCACAGTTGGAGATACAGACCATCGCATCGGCGCAGTGGGCGTTCACCATGTATTCCACGGAATCGGCGATCAGTTCGCGGGAAGGCAGGGAGTACAGCATACCGCCGTGACCCATGGCGATACCGTCGTCCACCGCAATGGTGTTGAACTCTTTCGCCACACCACCGGCCGCTTCGATTTCACGCGCAACCAGCTGGCCCAGATCTTTCAGATGTACGTGACCCGGCACGAACTGGGTAAACGAGTTCACCACGGCGATGATTGGCTTATCAAAATCGCCGTCTTTCATACCGGTGGCGCGCCACAGTGCACGGGCACCGGCCATATTACGACCCTGGGTGGTCGTTGCGGAACGTAACTTAGGCATTGCTGTCTCCTCAATGGAAGCTGCCGGGCATCTTCATCGGCCTTACGGGCAACTTCTCTGCATGTATACGATTTTCTGCAAAACAAGAAGGCGCCTGAATGAGCGCCTTCTGCATAAAATTACTTGGCAACCGGAGTTAACCAGCCCCATTTATCTTCGGTCTCACCGTTGAACAGGCCAAAGAACACTTTCTGGATCTCTTCGGTGATTGGACCACGACGGCCTTCACCGATCTGCATGCGATCCACAGAACGTACCGGCGTGATTTCAGCTGCGGTACCACACATGAAGATTTCGTCCGCCAGATACAGCGCTTCACGTTGCAGTGACTCTTCACGGATGGTGTAACCCAGTTCACGGGCCAGCGTCATGATGGTGTCACGGGTGATACCCGGCAGGATGCCGGAAGTCGCCGGTGAGGTGTACAGCACACCGTTTTTGATGATGAACAGGTTTTCGCCTGAACCTTCAGAGATATAACCGTTGGTATCCAGCGCGATACCTTCCACATAACCGTTACGGCGGGCTTCGCGGGCGATCAGCTGTGATGACAGGTAGTTACCACCGGCTTTGGCGCCCGTCGGAATGGTGTTTGGTGCAAGACGGCTCCATGAAGAGACCATCACGTCCACGCCATTGGCCAGGGCTTCGTCACCCAGATAAGCACCCCACGGCAGTGCGCCGATCATCACTTCTACCTTGTCGCTCTTCGGCAATACGCCCAGACCCACGTTACCGATGAAAGCCAGCGGACGCAGATAAGCGCTCTTCATGCCGTTTTTGGTCACGATGTCACAGCAGGCCTGTTCAATGGCGGCTTTGTCGAACGGCATCTCCATCCAGTAGATTTTGGCAGAATCAAACAGACGCTGGATGTGTTCTTCCAGGCGGAAAATCGCTGTGCCGTTCGGGGTATCGTAAGCGCGGATGCCTTCAAACACAGATGAACCGTAGTGCAGAGCGTGGGTCATCACGTGTACCTGTGCACGATCCCATTCAACCATTTCACCATTGAACCAAATATATTTTGTAGTCTGTGACATGCTCGTATTTCCTTATGCGCTGATCTGTAAGGCAGATTGTTCGGATTGATCCAGTGCTTCCACGTGAAACACATCGACCAGTTTATTCAGTTGGCTCTGCAACAGCTGGATCGGGCGTTCGCTTTCCACGGTCACGGCAATACGCAGGGAACTGCTATCGGGTAACGCTTCCATATTTAACTGACGCAGAGCAAAACCACGGTGACGCACCACCCGCAGCACACGCTCCAGCACTTCCGGGCGGGAACCGGTGATCAAATTCAGCTGATGTTGCTTCATGGTTTGCTCTCCATCATATCCTGATTCGCGGCACCTGGCGGAACCAGAGGCCAGACATTATCTTCTGCGGCAATCGACACATGCAGCAGATAGGCTCCGTCGCTTTGCAGCATGCGGGCGATCGCCGCCGGTACTTCTTCTTTGCGTGTAATGGTCTCGCCGGCAATATCAAACGCGGCGGCCAGACGCACGAAATCGGGGTTATCTGACAGGATAGTTTCACTGAACCGGGCGTCGAAAAACAGCTCCTGCCACTGACGCACCATGCCCAGACGCTGGTTATCCAGTAATACCATTTTTACCGGCAGTTTGGCGCGGCGCAGTGTGCCCAGTTCCTGCACATTCATCATAAAGGAACCGTCACCGCTGACCAAGACCACTTCGTCATCCGGACGTGCCATTTTCGCACCCACGGCGGCCGGCAGACCAAAGCCCATCGTGCCCAGACCCGAGCTGGAGATGTGATTGCGCGGGCTGTTGAATCGCATATGCTGCGCCACCCACATCTGGTGCTGGCCAACGTCACAGCACACCACGCTGTTCTGTGGCAGGGCGTCGCTCAGCTGTTTCAGCAACAGCGGCGCGTAGATGCGCTCGCCCGGGTGGTCATAACGCCACGGGAAATCATTTTTCATTGCGCTACAGTGTTCGCGCCAGCTATCAATGCTCAACGTTTGCGCCAGTTGTGGCAGAACGGTTTTCAGATCGTTATGCAAGGCGACATGGGCGGTACGCAGTTTGCCGACTTCGGCGGCATCAATATCCAGATGAATGATTTTGGCGTGCGGAGCGAACGCGGCCAGCTTGCCGGTGACCCGATCATCAAAACGTGCACCAGCCACTACCAGCAGATCGGCTTCCTGCACCACCAGGTTCGCCGCTTTGGTACCGTGCATGCCCAGCATGCCGAGGAAGTGAGGACAGGCCGGATCCAGTGTGCCGATCCCTTTTAGTGTAGTCACGGATGGCATTTGCGTGGTGGCAGCGAACTGACGCAGTTCGGCGACGGCATCGGCGGCAATAACACCACCTCCCACATACAGCACCGGTTTTTTCGCATCAGCCAGCAGCGAACGGGCAGCGGCGAGCGCCTGCTGTTCATCGTCTGCGTACTGTTCTTCCGCCAGTTCAATCAGGGTATCCAGATCCGCCTGCGCCAGCTGGATGTCTTTTGGAATATCGACCAGAACCGGGCCCGGACGGCCAGAGCGGGCAATACGGAAGGCATCGGCCACCACCTGACCCAGTTCGTCCACGGACTGCACCATGAACGAGTGCTTGGTACAGGCCAGTGACAGGCCCAGCACATCCACTTCCTGGAAAGCATCGGTGCCGATCAGCGGCGAGGCGACCTGACCGGTCAGTGCCACCACCGGCACCGAGTCCAGCAGGGCATCCGCCAGACCGGTGATCAGGTTGGTGGCGCCCGGGCCGGAGGTGGCGATGCAGACACCGACCTTACCGGTAGAGCGTGCATAACCGATAGCGGCCATGGCCGCGCCTTGTTCGTGACGACATAACAGGTGAGGAATCCCCCCATCGTACAGTGCGTCGTACACCGGCATGATCGCGCCACCCGGATAACCGAACACCTGGGTGACACCTTGCTGGTGTAATGCCTTGACTAAGTACTGGGCCCCGTTCATTTCCATGTCCTTTCGTTTGACTGCGAAAAATAGCTGAAAAAAAACCCCCGAGTGGTGTGCTCGGGGGTTTGAGTGACTTTCTGTCTAATTAGCGAGTAGCCAATCGCGCCCCGAGCGGTGGAATAATCACCACCACGACCAGGATCACAATAATGCTAATCAGAGAATGAATCTTGCTCATAAAATTCAAAAAATCCAGTTTGCGCCGCAAAATCATGCGCGAGTGACACAGAATTAGCATATTTCGTTGCACGATAACAAGCCTTTTTTTCCAAAGCGGTGCTTAATTATCGAGCATTTTGGGGCAAATCCTGGTTTGTCCGACGAATAAATCACTAGTCGCTCAGCATTTTCCACTAATTAATGTCACTTTTTTACTGCTCTGTCATGAGATTTTTTAGCTATCCGGTGAAATTGACTGATCATGAAAAGAGACTGCGCTGTTATGACTGGCATGCTATTTTTATTGTCTAATAACTGAAGTGGTGTTGACCGCTGTAATCGTACAACACGTAGTTATATCAGAGGAACCGATGCGTAATAACCTGAAGTGGGCGTTGATAGCGATGATCCTGAGCAGTGTAGTGAATGCCGCTGAGCGTGATTTTGTTCCCTCAGCTCCGGCCCCGGACCGGGTTTTGGGTTGGGTGGAAAAAGCCATGATATTACCGGGCAATCTGGTGATGAACGCCAAGATGGATACCGGCGCGCTGACTTCTTCCCTGGATGCCAAAAAGCTGGAGTCCTTTACCCGCAATGGCAAGGACTGGGTGCGTTTTGACGTGGAAGCGCAGGATGACAGCGACAAGGTCACCCGCCAGACGTTTGAACGGGAAGTGGTGCGTGAAGTGACGCTGCGCGGCGCAGGTGGTAAGGATGATCGTCCGGTGGTACTGATGAAGATCTGCATCGGTGATCAGGTCTATGAAGAACAGTTCACCTTGCGTGACCGCGGGGATATGAAATATCCGCTGCTGATCGGCCGCCGTACTATCCAGCATCTGGGGCTGATCGACGTCACCCGCCAGTTTACGGTGGAGCCGAAGTGCCCGGGTGTCTGACCGGTTCTTCTCTGTAAAAAAAGCCACATCAGAACGGGGATTAATGATGTGGCTATTAAAAGATGACGCGACTTTACCTGCTACACCAATAGATTTCGCGCTTTAGCCAGTACATTCTCGTCACTGAAGCCAAACAGTTGGAACAACTGCTCCGCCGGCGCGGATTCACCGAAGCTGGTCATGCCGATAACGGTGCCATCCAGCCCGGTATAGCGCTGCCAGTAATCGGCGATGCTGGCCTCAATTGCCAGACGGGCACGAACTGACTTCGGCAGCACCTGTTCTTTGTACTCTGCCGGTTGCTTGTCAAAGCGCTCGGTGCAGGGCAGGGAAACGACACGGACTTTCTTGCCTTCGGCATTCAACGTGTTCGCCGCGTTAACTGCCAGACCCACTTCCGAGCCGGTCGCCAGAATAATCAGCTCCGGCGTGCCGTCGCAGTCCAGCAGGGTGTAGCCACCGCGTTCGATATCGTTCAGCTGCTGCGGGGTGCGCGGCTGCTGGGTCAGGTTTTGGCGAGAGAATATCAGCGCACTCGGGCCGTTTTGACGTTCAATCGCGGCTTTCCACACCACGGCCGATTCCACCTGGTCACACGGCCGCCAGGTTTCCATGTTTGGCGTGAGACGCAGGCTGGCCAGTTGCTCCACCGGCTGGTGGGTCGGACCGTCTTCCCCCAGACCAATCGAGTCATGGGTATAGACAAAAATCGAGCGCTGTTTCATCAAGGCGGCCATACGCACTGCGTTGCGGGCATATTCCATAAACATCAGGAAGGTGCCGCCGTAGGGGATAAAGCCGCCGTGCAGGGTGATGCCGTTCATGATGGCGGACATACCAAACTCGCGCACGCCGTAGTGCAGGTAGTTACCCTGTGGCACTTCGGCGCTGACATCCAGGGCACTGGTGTGACGGGTCAGGTTGGACGGCGCTAAATCGGCCGAGCCACCCAAGAGTTCCGGCAGGATTTTAGCGTATTCGTTCAGGGCCTTCTGGCTGGCCTGACGCGAAGCGATATTGGCCGGATTGGCCTGCAGGTCAGCAATATAGGCATTGGCTTTGTCTGACCAATCCGCCGTTAAAGTGCCACCGCTACGACGCAGCAGCTCTGCGGCTTCCTGCGGAAACACTTCCTGATAGGCCGCGAACTGCTGGTTCCACTGCTTCTGAACTTGCAGGCCTTTGGTTTTGCCATCCCACGCCTGATAGATCTCCTGCGGAATTTCAAACGGCGCGTGTGGCCAGTCTAGGAATTCCCGTACCTGGGTGACCTCGTCTTTGCCCAGCGGGGCGCCATGACAGTCATGGCTGCCGGACTTGTTCGGCGAGCCGTAACCGATGATGGTTTTGCAGCAAATCAGCGTCGGCCGCTGCTGGTCTTCCTTCGCTTCTTGAATCGCCCGGTCAATCGCCTGCGGGTCATGACCGTCCACGGAATCGATGACCTGCCAGCCATAGGCGCGAAATCGGGCGGGGGTGTCGTCGGTAAACCAGCCATCAACATGCCCGTCGATGGAGATGCCGTTGTCATCCCAGAAGGCAATCAGTTTGCCAAGACCCAGAGTCCCGGCCAGCGAGCAGACTTCATGTGAAATCCCTTCCATCAGACAGCCGTCACCCATAAAGGTGTAGGTGTAATGGTCGACGATGTTGTGGTTCGGTTTATTGAACTGCGCTGCTAGAGTTTTCTCGGCTAACGCCATACCGACCGCATTGGCAATGCCTTGTCCTAACGGACCAGTGGTCGTTTCCACGCCGGGGGCATAGCCGTATTCCGGATGGCCCGGGGTTTTGGAATGCAACTGACGGAACTGTTTTAACTCAGACAGTGGCAGGTCATAACCGGTCAGATGCAGCAGTGAATACAGCAACATTGAGCCATGGCCGTTGGAGAGTACAAAGCGGTCGCGGTTGATCCAGTTAGGGTCAGTCGGATTATGTTTTAAATGATGACGCCACAATACTTCGGCGATATCTGCCATGCCCATCGGAGCACCGGGGTGGCCGGAATTGGCCTGTTGCACGGCATCGACACTGAGCATGCGTACGGCATTGGCGAGGGTTTTAGGGGTTAAACTCATGAGCGGGGCTCCGTAAAAAATGAAAGAAAGGCTTTAGAAATAAGAAAGTCGAGAGTAAGGCGACCAATAAGGGCATCGCTGCTTGACACGCCGTAAACCCATCCATGGGGGCTCCGCCGCGCCATCCCTGGCGCGGAGGGTCAGCATCAATGTCCTTATCGTCCGCCCCGAATTAGTGACGGCCTAGCGTGGTAAAGCTAAATTATGCCAACCGCGTTGCCAGCAACTGCTCCAGCTTCACCTGATCAATCGCAAAGTTCCGGATGCCTTCCGCCAGTTTCTCGGTCGCCATGGCATCTTCATTGTGCTGCCAGCGGAACTCCGCTTCCGTCATTGCGGCCGGACGTGGCAGACGCAGCCCGTCATCGGCCAGCTGACATACCAGCTCACCCGCGGTTTCTCCCAATTCCTGCAGCAGGTTCGGGCTGATAGTCAGACGGTCGCAACCGGCCAGTGCCAGCACTTCGCCGAGATTGCGGAAGCTCGCACCCATCACCACGGTGGAATAGCCGTGCTGTTTGTAATACTGGTAAATCGCTTTCACGGATAACACACCTGGGTCATTCTCCGCAGTGTAGGTTTCGCCGGTTTTGGCTTTGTACCAGTCGAGGATACGACCGACGAACGGTGAAATCAGGAAGGCACCCGCTTCGGCACAGGCGCGGGCCTGAGCGAAACTGAACAATAAAGTCAGGTTACAGTTGATGCCTTCTTTCTCCAGCTGCTCGGCGGCGCGAATGCCCTCCCAGGTGGAGGCGATCTTGATCAGCACGCGACTGCGCGGAATGCCCTGATACTCGTACAGGCCAATCAGCTTGCGGGCTTTTTCAATGGTGGCGGCGGTATCAAAGGACAGACGCGCATCGACTTCGGTGGAGATGCGGCCCGGTACGTGCTTCAGCACTTCACAGCCGATGGCGACAATCAGACGGTCGGCGGCTTCTTCAACCTGCACAGCCAAATCAGCAGAAAGCTGACGGGCTTGCGCCACCACCTGTTCCAGCAGCGGCGCGTATTCCGGGCTGGAAACGGCTTTGAGGATCAGTGACGGGTTGGTGGTGGCATCTTCCGGGGAATAGGTTTTGATGGCGGGTAATTCGCCGGTATCGGCGACGACGGTGGTAACGGCACGCAACTGTTGTAATAAACTGCTCACAACGACTCCTTGGGATAGATTAAGACAAATTTTTACCGGCGCCATGCATGGCGGCATGGCGCCGTGACAACTTAAAGTGGATCTAATGCATCCTCGTATGCGGCATTCTGTTTTGGCTGCGTCAGCGATTCCCGTGCCGGCTGGTCGACCTTGATGATCACCGTCAGGACGGCAGCGAACAGATACAGACCGGTGTAAATCCAGACGACACCTTCAATATCCACGAACGGCAGCGCCACAGAGGCAATGGCCGGGGCCACGAAGTTACTCAGACCGGCAGAAAGGTTATAGATGGAGATCGCGGCGCCTTTGTGGTGTGGTTCCAGTGCCGGGAACACGGCGGTCATCGGTACGAAGGCGGCGACGGTGATGCCGAACACGACGGCCGGAATAGCGGCAACCCAGAAGTTATGACCATAGGTCACCGGCAGGTAGTAGAACATCAGACTGGCGATGGCACAGCCGATACAGCCGAACCAGCGCACCTGACGCATCCAGCCGATATACTCGCCCAGCACGCCCCACATTATGTTGGTAAAGATGGTGACGAAGAAGAAGATGGCCCAGATCTGCAGCCATTCCGGCATCGTGAAGCCCAGACGGCCCACGAACAGCATCGGCATGATCACCGCGAAACCGAACAGGGAGATGGTGTTGATGATGCGGATCAGGCAGGCCAGGAAAATATTCTTGTTGGTGTACAGAATGGTCACGGCCCGGGTCAGTTCGGTGATCTTCTCTTTGGTCGAGAGGTTGGCTTTTTCACTTTCTCCGCCGACATGACGCAGGCAGAACATGGCAATCAGACCGCCCATCATGACCCAGGCAATCGCAAACCACAGGGTACCGCGTTCGCCTATCGCCGGGATCGTGAAGCTGGGCAGATAGCTACCGACACAACCGATGCCGATGGAGTACATCGCCCAGAACCAGCCCATGGCAGAAGATACCTGCTGTTTCGGTACGGTCTGCACGATCAGCATGACGAAAGAGTAGATAAACAGCGGATAGGCCAGACCACGGATACCGTAGAACAGCAGCATCAAGGGATAGCTTTTTAATCCCAGACCCAGCGTCATGAACAGCGCGTGCATGATGACCCACATGACAAAACCGATTTTCATCGCTTTCTGCGGGGTAATGATTTCCGCGACGACCCCTGAGCTCCAGGCGGCCAGCGCGGCGGCAAAGCCGTACACGGTGAATACCAGGGCAGACTGTGCCGGCGTAAATCCGAGATCGGTAATATGTTTCGATAAGAACGCCATTTCAAAACCATCACCACTCATAAAGATGGCGATGGCGATATAGCCCCAGAACAGCATTTTGGGCAGACCAAACCAATGACTACTTTGTGATTGCATAGCAAAGCTCCTCTCACGCCATGGCGTCAGATGTAAGTGTGTTGGATAAACTGCTGTAAACCCGCCCTTCCCGGGCGGGGACTACGGTTGTTGCCTACAACTGTGTTCTCGCTGCAACCTGCTGCTGATACAACAGACGGAAATGTTTCAGACGAGGCATCAGTTGCTGATGACGGACAGCATCGGGGATGTAACGATGCAGAATGTCGGGTTTTTTACAGACCTCGGCTTCAGGGCCACCGGTCGCCAGCCAGCCGAGGCGGGCGGCACCCAGGGCGCCACCGGCTTCCCCGCCGATGTGGGTCACGATGGGCAGATTCAGCGTGTCGGCAATCAGCTGCGCCCACCACGGACTGCGCGAGCCGCCACCGATCAGTGAACACTCTTCCAGTGTGGTACCGGCCTCTTCCAGCACGGCCAGACCATCGGCAATACCGAAGGTCACGCCCTCGAGTACGGCATAACCCAGCATGGCACGGTTGGTGGCATGTGTCAGACCATGAAACACCCCGCAGGCCTGCGGATCATTGTGCGGCGTTCTCTCACCGGACAGGTAAGGCAGGAACAGCGGTGACTGCTGCTGTTCGGACTGGCTGAGCGTGGCCACTTCCGCCAGCAGGGTCGTCTCGTTGGTATTGAGGAGCTGACATAACCAGCGCAGGGCACTGGCGGCGGTCAGCATCACGCTCATCTGATGCCAGCGCTGCGGCAGGGCGTGACAGAAGGCGTGTACCGCCGATTTCGGGTTGGGACGGTAGCGATCATTCACCGCAAACAACACCCCGGAGGTACCCAGAGAGACAAAGGCGTCCCCTGAGTTGACGGCGCCGATACCCACGGCACTGGCGGCATTGTCACCACCACCGCCAGCAATCACGACGTTATCTTTCAGACCCCATTCACGGGCAATTTCCGCTTTCAGTGTTCCAGCGGGTTCACTGCCTTCGGCCAGCCGCGGCATGTTGTCGCGGGTCAGGCCACAGGCCGCCAGCAGATCGTCAGACCAGTCGCGTTTTGCCACATCCAGCCATAAGGTGCCGGCGGCATCGGACATGTCACTGATCTTCTCGCCGCTTATCATCCAGCGCAGATAATCTTTCGGCAGCAGGACGGTATCGACCTGAGCGAAGATTTCCGGCTCATTGCGGGCAACCCAGAGCAGTTTCGGTGCGGTGAAGCCGGGCATGGCCAGATTCCCGGCGATGTCGTGCAGCATTCTGGCCTGTTCGGTGAGCAGACGGCACTCTTCGGCGCTGCGGGTATCATTCCAGAGAATGGCCGGGCGCAGTACCTTGCCATCCCGGCTTAACAGCACGGCACCGTGCATCTGTCCGGATAAGCCGATGGCTTTAATCAGTGGCCAGCGTTCACCGGTTTTCTGCCGCAGACGGGAGATCACCTGTTGCGTGGCCTGCCACCACTGTGCCGGATCCTGTTCCGACCAGTGTGGATGTGGGCGCTGAACGGTGAGGGGTTCACCTGCACTTGCCAGCAGGTTCCCCTTCTCGTCAATCACCACGCCTTTAATTTCGGATGTTCCTGCATCAAGACCCAGATACATGACGTTTCTTCCTTACTGACTGACAACAGTTTCATTGGTTTGCAGCGTGATCCAGGTGCGCAGGCTCTGCACGGTATCACGCAGTAATTGCTCGAAATTCGGCTTGCCGGCCAGCGGACCAAACAGGGCTTCATCCCGGGCAAATTCGGCCAGCGGATCGGCGGCGCTGAAGCGGGCATGCATTGCGTTCGCATCCAGAATGCCGTCCTGATAGGTGTAAGGCAGGTCGCCTTCATGCCAGCGTTCCATGAACAGGAAGAACAGTGCCGGCAATACTGCAGTAGCACGTGGGATCTGGCCGCGGTTGTAGCATTCGATCAGGGTCGGCGCGATCATGCCCGGGATCTTGGATAAGCCGTCAGCGGCTACACGCTGGTTGGTGTCCAGGATGTAGGGGTTGCGGAAACGGTCGAGCACCACGTCGCGATAGGCGTCCAGATCCAGCGGACTTGGGGTCAGCGACGGGATGACATCCTGCGTGACATATTCCCAGGCCATTTCACAGATGGATTGGGTCTGGGTACTTTCATGAATGTAGCTCAGACCGATCAGGGTGCCGGCCCAGGCGATGCAGCTGTGGCTGGCATTCAGAATACGGATTTTGGCTTCTTCCCACGGCAGCACGGATTTCACCATTTCCACGCCGACCTCTTCCAGCGCCGGACGGCCGGCAATGAAATCATCTTCGATCACCCACTGAATGAAGGATTCGCCCATCAGCGGCGCCAGATCCTTGAAGCCGGTTTTTTCCTCAACGCGCGGCGCAATGTCGGCGGTCGGACGCGGCGTGATACGGTCCACCATGGTGTTTGGCGAGGAGGTGAAATTTTTCACCCAATCCAGCATCGCCATGTCGCCTTTCAGTGCCAGGAAGGCCAGGAAACCGTTGCGGAAGCGTTCGCCGTTGTGGCGCAGGTTATCGCAGTTCAGCAGAGTCACCGGACCGGATTTCTGCTTGATACGCTGGCGCAGAATGCGATCCAGGGTGCCGTAAATGGTGCGGGCTTCACCCAGCAGATCGGCCTGGATATCCGGATTTTTCGGATCCAGTTTGTGTTCGGTATCCAGATAGTAACCACCTTCGGTCACGGTAAAGCTGATTACGCCGGTTTCCGTCGCGGCGCCCTGAGCGACCAGCGCAGACAGCTGTTCATCCCATGGCAGCACTTTCTTGATGGAAGTGACGCGCTCGTATTTCCGCTCACCGGCCGGTGACACGGTTTCCAGAATGTATTCACCGTTCTGTTTTTCTAATGCGGTCAGCAGTGCATTGGCATCATTGCGGATATTGCCCAGCGCGATGGACCAGCGGGTATCACCCTGCATCAGCAGACGGTGCAGATACCAGGCCTGATGGGCACGATGGAAAGAGCCGGCACCGATATGCATCCATACACGTTGTTGTTGGTTATCCATGTTGAACTCCTTGCTGTTGTGATTTTGATTATTTGCTCTTATCGAGGGCTTTTGCTCGAATTGAGTGTAGATTATTTGAATATTTGCCCATTAACTGGTCTTTTGATCACATTTTTTGAAATAAACTGAATTCCCGCTCTGCTTCGGGGTAAAATCCGGTCAAAAGAACGAGGGCGGGGAAGACGATGAGCAAACATGATCGCAAGCTGGATCAGGCGGCCCGGGCGGCCTGGCTGTATTACGTGGCCGGCAAGACACAAAACGAGATCGCGGATATTCTGGGGGTGTCACGCCAGGCCGCGCAGCGCCTGGTAGCGCTGGCTTCGGAGCAGCAGATCGTTGGTGTCAGCATTTCGCACCCGATCGCGGATTGCATGGATCTGGCCACGGCGCTGCAAAAACGCTTTGGTCTGCGCGAGTGTCATGTTGTGCCTTCGGCCGGGCTGGACGAGGTGTCGATTGGCCGTCTGATCGCGGTGTCCGGTGCCGAGACGATGCTGCATTATCTGCGTTCGGAAACGGCGCTGACGGTGGCGGTAGGGTCGGGACGGCTCTTGCGGGCGGCCATCGATGCCTTGCCGGACATGGAACGGCCGCAGCATACCTGTGTCTCGCTGATTGGTGCCATAGCCTCGGATGGCTCATGTACCCGCTACGATGTGCCGCTGCGGATGGCGGAAAAAACCCAGGGGAAATATTTCATCTTGCCGGCGCCGATGTTTGCGGACAGCCGGGAAGACGGTGTGCTGTGGCGCAGTCACCGTATCTATCAGGCTGTGATTGAGCGGGCCGAACAGGCCGACGTCGCCTTTATCGGTATCGGCCAGGTGAATGAGGTGTGCCCGTTACGTCAGGACGGGTTTATCTCCGACGAGCAATTACAGCTACTGAAACGGGAACATGTGATTGCGGAAGTGCTGGGACATTTCATTGCCGAAGATGGATCCCGGATTGAGTGCGAGCTCAATGAGCGTCTGACCAGCATGCTGCTGCAACCGCATACGCAGCGGAATATCATCGCGTTTGCCGGTGGCCGGGAAAAACATCAGGCGATCAAGGCCGTGTTGCAGGGAGGCTGGCTGGCCGGTCTGGTGACCGACGAGGATACCGCGAATTACCTGCTGAGCGGCGATTAAGTCGTCTGCAATACCGTCAGCTTGGCGCGGATGAACTCCGGGTGATCCAGATAAATCAGATCCGCCACCTGACGGATCACCGCCTCTTCCTGCGGGTCCAGATGGCCATCGGCGTAGGCGACCTGCCACATCGCCTTGATCAGTTCAAAGCGCTCCGCCTGCTCCAATGCCCGTAATTTGTTGGTGAAATCAAATAGCGAGACCGCGTTTTCGCTTTTGTGCCGGGCCTGGTTCAGCAGGGCCTGCGCGGCCGTATCATCAATATCCAGCAGGTGAGTCAGCAGATGAATTTTGGCTTTTTCTTCCCTGGCATCGAGATGATTATCCGCCCGGGATACCTCACACAGCAAGGAAGCCGTCGCCAGCTGAATCGCGGCATTGTCTGCGGTATCCATACCGTTATGGCCCGGCATCATTTCCCGGAACAGCGAACGTAATAGAGCAAGCATAACTGACCTCGTTACTGATTTAACCCGTCCATCTTCTGTGCAGCTGCGCTGGAAATCAAGAGGATAAAATGTGATGCGATACCGGGAGCGTAACTGTATTCCGGTTCCCCTTAAAAAACCCGGCTTTTCTCGCCGGGTCTTATCGTTACATCTGGAAGCTAAAAGGAAGCCGGTTAGTTGCCTAGTTGGCAACATAAGCAATTTTGATCCCTTCCTGCCGGATATTCACCTGCATTGCTTCATCCAGCTGATCCAACGGAAACTGGTGTGTCACCAGAGTTTCCAGAGGCAAACCAATACCGATTGCACGACGGATAAAATCCATCGTGACCGGATAATCCTGCAGGCTGTAAGCCCATGAACCAGTCACAACAATCTCTTTATTACAAATATCGAAATGAGGATTAATACTGCATTCACCGTTGTTGATGAAAAAGCCCACTTCACATAACCCACCACCCCGTTTGATAAATTTCCAGACGTTGGCAGCCGCTTGTGGCACACCAGTGCACTGGAACGCAAAATCAACCCCTACACCAGCAGTCATGTCTTTAATCGCTGCCACGAGATCATCCAGTTTTGGATAATCAGCAACATTCATCGTGGTATTCGCGCCCATTGATTTTGCAAATTCCAGACGCTTGACGTTACTGTCTAAGGCAATAATGTTTTCAATGCCCATGGTTCGCAACACCGCAATCTGTAACAGACCAATCGGGCCACATCCCTGAACAAGGACTTTACTGTTGAACTTTAAGAGACCGGTCGATTTCGCTCTTTCCAGCGAATGAACTACAACTGCTGCCGGTTCAATCAGCAGGCGTTGTTCTAGATTCATGTCATTCACAACGAAGAATGAACTGTTTGGTCGGATCACGATATATTCGGAAAACCAGCCATTCAGGCGATACTTATCATCGTCAGGCATCAGCCCGTAAAGACCCAGATTTTCACACAGATTATTTCTCGCCGGTTGCGTGCGGCAGGGTTCGCAATGCCCACAGAGTAAAACGCTGGTAACGATCGCATCCCCTTCTTTTACGGCTACGCCGGAAGAGTCGGCCTTGATATTCGAGCCAAGTTTGACGATTCGCCCGGTACCTTCGTGCCCCAATACCACTGGTGCCAGGTTAAATGGATCCCGGTTATATTCATGAACGTCTGTACCACAAATCCCACATCCTTCGACTCGCACCAGCATCTCATCCGGGCCAATCTCAGGAATATTGAAAGATTCGACTTTGATTTCTCGTGGCTGTTTTAATACTGCAGCATGAGAGGTTTTCGGGATATTGTTCATATGTTTCTCCTTAAAAATAAAAAATTAACTTTTGAACAAGAAATACAAATCTCGCATTTATTTGAAGCAGATCACAAAAATACATAAAAACAAAAATCAGCGAAAAAAGCGATTACATTAACTGGCTATTCATGGCTGTTTTCTTTTATTCATACTAACAAATGAAAATTCAAAAGAATCACTTTGTGGATGGTATCTCAACATTTTGGTTCAGCATGCTGTACAAAGTATTTTTTATTTTTACTGAGTAGATTTAAATAGAAGCATCTACTCTGGTTAATTAACAGGAGTTGAATGAATGGGAACTAAAGGTGGCACCTCGCTGATTCGGGCAGACAAAATACTGACTTATATTGGACGTGTTGGTTCTGCAACATTCAGTGAAATTGTTGCAAAAATAGAATTACCAAAAAGCAGTGCTTTAGTTCTCCTGGAGATAATGATTGATTGTGGTTTGCTTGTTAAAAATGACCGAAATAAATATGTCCTTGGATTAAAGATATACGAATTGGGTTGTCAATCATTTCATAAAAAGAATTTATTTGAAATAACAAGAAGGCCAATGCAAGAGCTTTCAATTCAGGCCGGACTGATTTGTCATCTGGGCGTTATTGAAAATCACCACGCTATATATCTGGACAAAATTGAATGCCCATCATCTGTGCCAACCCAGGAAAGTTGGATAGGAAAGAAATTAACATTACATGCAACAGCTCTAGGAAAAGCATTATTGGCATGGATGAGGGATGATGAAATAGATCATTATGTCAATAATATATACATGAATAGATACACGGATAAAACAATTACAGACATTCCAACCTTTAAATCCGAGCTTTTAAAAACAAAGATGCAAGGATGGGCAATTGATAATGAAGAATCTAAAGATGGTGTGATTTGTTTAGGTGCGCCTGTGTTTGATATCTACGGCAGAGTTAGTTATGCGATTTCCATTTCCGGAACCACAGAAACCTTCTCTGTAAAACATCGGGCGAAATATCTTGATTGCTTGCTGAATAGTGCAAAAACAATATCTTATGGTCTTGGCTATCGTAAGCCGTTTATTTGAAAAGGCAGATTAGTATGAGTATTAAAAAATTTTCTGGTGTGATTCCCCCTGTTTCATCCGCTTTTGATAATACAGGGAATATAGATTATACAGCGACTAAAGCAATTGCAGACTATCTGATAACCTCAGGTGTTAACGGGTTGTTCTATTTGGGAAGTGGTGGCGAATTCTCGCAAATGAATCATGTTGAGCGAATGAAATTAGCCGAAGCGGCCATTGAGGTGACTGCCCATCGTGTTCCGGTATTAATTGGTGTTGGCTCTACAAATACAAGAGAAGCTGTTGAGTTAACAAAGCATGCCGAAAAATCAGGTGCAGATGCTGTTGTTGTGATTAATCCTTTCTATTGGAAGGTTACAGAAAAAAATCTGCTACATTATTTCCAGAGCATTGCCTCTGCGACTGATCTTCCAGTCTTGCTATATAACTTCCCGTTACTAACTGGTCAGGATCTAACCCCAGAGTTCGTAAAAAATCTGGCACTCAAACACAACAACATTGTTGGTATTAAAGACACAATCGACAGTGTCACTCATATCAGAAATATGATTAATATCGTAAAAGAAGTGAGGCCGGATTTTTCAGTGCTCTGCGGTTATGACGATCATTTATTGAGTACTTTACTGCTAGGTGGTGATGGTTCTATTACTGCAAGCATTAATTTCGCACCTGAATTATCAGTAGGTATTTATCAGGCATTTCAACAGGGTGATTTAAAAACAGCGGCTGAAATGCATAAAAAACTGATTCAAATGCCGAGCGTTTATGGTTTGGATACGCCATTTATTGCCTTAATCAAAGAGGCCATGAAACTCAAAGGTCTGCCAATTAATACCTATTGTCTTCCTCCAACCCAGCAACCGACGGATGAAATGAAGTCAAAATTGAAACAATTTTTATTATCTCACGGCATTCTGAAATAAAGCGGAGAGTCATCGATGAATTTGGATAATCTTTATAATCCCTCTGATGAATCTATTTATCAGGTAAAAACTCAGGCCGCTGGTCCGGACGGCGCTTTACCACTGACCCCAGACATGCTGATGAATCTGCCGAGTGGCGATATTTTCGGCATGACGATGAATGCCGGAATGGGATGGCAGCCAGAGAAGCTGCTTGGTACGGAAGTTCTGTTGCTCAGCACATTGGGTGGAATGCGCAATCCGGACGGGAAACCAACAGCGTTAGCGCTGCATCAGGGCCACTACGAGCTGGACATTCAATTGAAGGCGGCAGCGGATGAAATTACTGGTCAGCAAGGCGTGCCTTATGCCGTTTATGTGTCTGATCCATGTGATGGCCGCACGCAAGGCACTACCGGGATGTTTGATTCACTGCCATACCGCAATGATGCGGCCATGGTCATGCGTCGACTGATCCGTTCTCTGCCAACCTGCAAAGCAGTGATTGGTGTTGCCAGTTGCGATAAAGGGCTGCCAGCAACCATGATGGCGTTGGCCTCACAGCATAATAAATCCACCGTCCTGATCCCTGGCGGTTCAACACTCCCGGCTATCGATGGTGAAGATAACGGGAAAGTCCAAACCATCGGCACTCGCTTTGCCAATGGCGAACTCTCTTTGAATGATGCCTGCCGTTTAGGCTGTTCTGCTTGTGCTTCATCCGGTGGCGGCTGCCAGTTTCTGGGCACAGCTGGTACCTCGCAGGTTGTTGCCGAAGGTTTGGGCCTGGCATTACCTCACTCCGCATTGGCACCTTCTGGTGAAGCCGTATGGGTAGATATAGCCAAAGCTTCTGCGAAAGCGGCGCTGCTATTGCAATCTAAGGGCATCACCACCAAAGATATTCTCACCAATAAAGCGATTGAGAATGCGATGATTGTGCATGCCGCCTTTGGTGGCTCAACGAATCTGCTGTTGCATATTCCAGCCATTGCGCATCAGGCCGGATGCCGGATCCCAACCGTGGATGACTGGACCCGAATCAATAAAGAAGTACCACGCTTGGTCAGCGTGATCCCGAACGGCCCGATTAACCACCCAACGGTTCGTGCCTTTATGGCAGGTGGCGTTCCGGAAGTGATGTTGCATCTGCGTAAACTCGGTCTGTTGCATGAAGATGCATTGACCGTGACCGGCCAGACGGTCAAAGAAAATCTCGACTGGTGGGAGAAATCGGAACGACGTCAGAAGTTCAGGTCGATTTTGCGTGAACGTGACCATATCGATCCGGACTCCGTCATCATGAGCCAGTCTCTCGCGCGAGATAAAGGGCTGACGTCCACCATTACGTTCCCGGTCGGAAATATTGCCCCTGAAGGTTCGGTGATTAAATCTACCGCGATTGATCCAAGCGTGATTGGTGCAGATGGTGTCTATCGTCATCAGGGTAAGATTAAAGTCTTCACCTCTGAAAAAGCAGCTGTTTTTGACATCAAACATGAGAAAGTCAAAGCCGGCGATATTCTGGTCATCATTGGCACCGGTCCTTCCGGTACCGGGATGGAAGAAACTTATCAGGTGACCAGTGCTCTGAAGCATTTGTCTTACGGCAAACATGTCTCCCTGATCACCGATGCCCGTTTTTCTGGTGTATCAACCGGCGCCTGTATTGGTCACGTCGGTCCGGAGGCATTGGCCGACGGCCCAATCGGCAAATTACGCGATGGTGACATCGTCGAAATAGTCGTCGATTGCGTGAAATTAGAGGGCTCGGTCAACTTCCTTGGCTCTGACGAAAACCATCTTTTAACCCCTGAAGATGGCGCGAAAGAATTACAGAGTCGCACATCTCACCCTGAGTTAGCGCCTGATCCAGATTTACCCGAAGACACCCGTTTATGGGCGCTATTACAAGCAGCCAGTGGAGGAACATGGCGTGGATGCATTTATGACGTAGAAGCGATCAGCAGGCATTTTCTATCTCATATTCCAGGTAATAAATGATTTTAAAAATCCCAGGGTCTTTTCGCGAGACCCTGAAAAAACACACAACACATTTATAAATATATCTGAGAGGTACATATGCCATTAGTCATCGTTGCCATAGGCATCGCATTACTTTTATTTCTAACCATAAAAGTAAAACTAAATACGTTTATCAGCTTAATCCTGGTTTCTATTGGGGTCGCACTTGCAACCGGAATGGAATCCGAAAAAATAGTGAAAACGATTGAGTCAGGGTTAGGCGGAACACTTGGTCATATCGCACTTATCTTTGGTTTTGGGGTAATGCTTGGTCGCTTATTAGCCGACGCGGGTGCAGCACAACGCATTGCATTAACCTTATTAGACTTTTTCGGAGAAAAACGACTGGAGTGGGCGGTTGTGTTTTCTTCTTTCATCGTTGGGATCGCGCTGTTCTTCGAAGTCGGTTTGATTTTGTTAATTCCGATCATCTTTGCAATTTCTAAAGAAGCAAAAATCTCTCCGATGTATATGTGCGTTCCGATGACATCCGGCTTGATTGTAGCGCACGGGTTCTTACCTCCACATCCTGGCCCAACAGTGATTGCCGGTGAGTATGGTGCGGATATCGGTAAAGTGCTGATCTATGGTCTGCTGACTGGTATTCCAACCTTCCTGATCAGTGGTCCAATCCTGAATAAAGTTTGTAAAAAGATGATTCCGGATGCATTCACCAAAGCAGGCAGTATTTCATCATTAGGCACTCAGAAATCGTTCACTGATGAAGAAATGCCAGGTTTTGGTATCAGTTTCCTGACGGCAATGCTGCCTGTTGGTTTGATGGCGATTGCCACTATGATTCAAATGATGCATCTGGATCAGGCTGTGGAGAACAGCTTTCTGCTGGTTGTCATCAAATTCCTGGGGAATGCAACAATTGCCATGCTGGTCTCCTTCCTGTTTGCGTTATACACCATGGGTATCAAACTCGAAAAAGACGTAAAACAGCTGATGGATTCTTGTGGTAGTGCAATTGCCGGTATCGCAGGTTTGCTGCTCATCATCGGTGGTGGTGGTGCATTCAAGCAAGTACTGATCAACTCTGGCGTGGGTGATTATATTGCCCAGATGTTTGCGGGTGTTGATATCAATCCACTCGTGATGGCTTGGAGTGTTGCAGCATTACTGCGTATCTGTCTGGGCTCCGCCACGGTTGCTGCAATCTCAACCGCCGGTTTGGTCATTCCAATGCTGGCAACTCATACGGGAACCAATTTAGCGTTAGTGACACTAGCAACCGGTGCTGGCTCTTGTATCTTCTCTCACGTCAACGATGCCAGTTTCTGGATGATCAAAGAATTTTTCGGCCTGACCACCAAAGAAACTTTCCTCTCTTGGTCCCTGATGTCGACCGTCATGTCGATCATGGGCTTACTGTCGATACTGACATTGAATGTCTTTATCTGATGGAATCTGCTGCGATCTCGGACTGTAGCTGAGCGTTGACACTAAACCCCGGTATGAAAGCCGGGGTTTGCCATGTTTCCCGCCACTTCTGACGGCTGTTTTTCATGGCAGCCGTTGGTTCCTCCAAGCTGGTACCGTGCGCCGCATCACGGTGTTTTTGTCATACAGGTTTTATCGATTTACAAAACTTGTTGAGAAAAGGTACGCCGATATTCAGACGGCGGCATTCCTAGCTGATGATTAAATTGCTGACGAAATGACAGAGGTGTCCCAAACCCCACCTCATATGCGATTTTTTCTATCGACATTCCCGTTGTTTCTAGCAATGTCTGCGCTCTCATAACTCGCTCAGCATTCAGCCACTGTGTCACGGTTATTCCGGTCGTTTCCTTAAAGCGTCTAGTAAATGTTCTGCGACTCATATTTGCCACTTCTGCTAACGAGTCTAGTGATAAATTCTCAGATAAATGTTGCCGAGCCCATTCTAAGACGTTGACGAGACGATCTCCGGTTGGTATCTGTGGGATCGGATGTTCGATGTACTGCACTTGCCCACCACTCCGGTGTGGAGGTGTGACCAATAATCTGGCTATGCGGTTCGACACTGCAGCTCCGTGTCGTTGCCTGACCAAATGTAAACAACAATCTATTGCCGCGACAGTTCCGGCAGATGTAATGATGTTCCCATCGTCGACATAAAGTACATCTGGGCGAAAATGAGACAAAGGAAAACGTTGCGCAAAAATATCACGTGCCATCCAATGCGTTGTTGCTTCTCGGCCATCAAGTAATCCGGCGTCTCCGAGTACAAATGCGCCAAGGCATAACCCAACAATTAATATCCCTTTTGTATGCGCTTTTTTTAATGCATCGATAATCTCTTTTGGGGCTGTAATATTGGGATCAGGCCAAGCAGGAATAATAATCACATCAGCATCATCCATGGCATTAAGCCCATGGTTAACTTCAATGACAATTCCTTGATCACTACAGAGCAGCCCCGGATATTGTGAGCAATATTGAACATCATAGATTGGGAAATCTGCTGGTTTATAGACAACACCAAAAGCCATTGCAGGAATGGAAAGCTGAAAGAGGCTTACCCCTTCAAAGGCTAAAATGACGACGCGAATTGCTGACATTCAATTTATCCAATCACTGTTGGCACTATAGCTACGGTTTGAACAATTATAGAAAACTTATCACAGTCAAAAGCCACCGCGAAGGTGGCTTTTAGGTTAAAACTTCAGGCTTTCACCATCTTTAGGGATATCGACATGATTGTCGATGTTATTAGCATGAACGAATTGCTTCAGTTCTTTGCGTGTTAGGCTCATGTGGTTGATTGCATCCATATGAACAGCAACAATTTTTGAGTTCGGCATCAGTTTTGATGCTTTCAGGACATCAGCTTTTCCCATGATGATAGAGTCATCAAATCCTGTTAGTCGTGCGTATCCAGCATTTAGAACTATAATTTCAGGCTTAAATTGATTCAGCGCTTGATCTACTTCAGGACGCCAAATGGTATCACCAGCCAGATATAAAGTTTTATGGTGAGGAGCCTTAAAGACAACACCCATAGCTTCACCTAGCCTTTTAGCAACCATCGGCTCAGCGTACATTTTATTTGTGCCATGCTGACCACCAATCTTACTGAGGGTAACACCACTAAATTCAGTATGAGTACCAAGGATGCGAACATCCTTAAATCCCTGCTTACGAATGATATCGGCATCAGACTGATTCTGAGCAAATAAGGGCATATTTTTAGGAATTAGTTTCTGCGCCGCATCGTCCCAATGATCTAAGTGCGTATGTGTAACAATCACCGCATCAACACCTTTAAGAACATCGTCTTCTGACATTGGCAGATCAACTAACGGATTTCTTAATTCACTACGATAAGTGTTTTCAAATCCGGGATACGTTCCTTTCTTGGAAAGCATGGGATCAATTAAAAAGGTCGTATCGGCATAAGTAATTTTCACTGTCGCATTGCGAATTTCTTGTAGTTGCACAACTGAATAATTTTTATCAGTCATCGGTTTAACTGATTCTGCGGCAAATGAGTTTGCTGCGGTTAGATTGGTTGTTAATGCCATAAATACATAGGCCATTTTTCTGAGTTGCATCTTTGTCTCCAGTTTATTTCCTATCGATGAGGTAAGTTATTATGGAGACGTGGCATTGAACCAGATATTGGCCTGATGGCCAATATTCGATGATATTGGGTCATTTCTTGATTGGTTGCTGTTCCAGATTTAAGTCATAGAAAAGTGATGTAATAAGACGTCAGGTCATTCTGGTCTGACCCGCGCTATTCCCGCCACTTCTGACGGCTGTTTTTCGTGGCAGCCGTTGGGTAGTGTCAGTGCAAAATTTCATCTGGAGTTTTGCATGTCACTTGCCGTTGTTTACAGCCGGGCCAGTCTGGGGATTGATGCCCCGCTGGTCTCTGTCGAAGTTCATCTCAGTAATGGTTTGCCGGCGTTTAATATCGTCGGCTTGCCGGAAGCCTCGGTAAAAGAGTCCCGCGATCGGGTGCGCAGTGCGCTGATCAATGGCAATTTTGAATTTCCGGCCAAACGCATCACCGTCAACCTGGCGCCGGCCGATCTGCCGAAGGAGGGCGGGCGGTTCGATCTGGCGATTGCGCTGGGTATTCTCGCTGCCTCGGCACAGATCCCGGATTCGTTACTGGCGGAATACGAGTTCTTAGGTGAGCTGGCATTGACCGGCGATGTCCGCCCGGTACTGGGGGTGTTGCCGGCGGTACTGGCAGCCGGACGGGCCGGGCGCACGCTGGTGGTGCCGCAGGCGAATGGCGCCGAGGCCAGCCTGATCAGTCAATATCGTGCCTATCTGTGTGCTTCCCTGCTGGAAGTCTGCGGCTGGCTGGCCGGGCAGCAGGGGCTGGTGTTTGCTGAGCGTGTCGCGGACGAACCGGATCTGACGCCGCTGGCCGATTTGCAGGATGTGATTGGTCAGCAGACCGGTAAACGCGCCCTGGAAATTGCCGCCAGCGGGCAACATCATCTGCTGTTCATGGGACCGCCGGGGACCGGCAAGAGCATGCTGGCCAGCCGTCTGCCCGGCATCCTGCCGGAAATGAACGATGAGGAGGCGCAGCAAACCGCCGCGCTGCACTCCATTGGCGGGCTGAATCCTGGCCGGATGAACTGGAAACTGCGGCCGTACCGGGCGCCGCATCACAGTGCCTCTTCCGTGGCGCTGGTGGGTGGCGGCAGTAAACCGCGTCCCGGCGAAATCTCGCTGGCCCATAATGGCATTCTGTTTCTCGACGAACTCACCGAATTTGAACGCCGAACGCTGGATTCGCTGCGTGAACCGCTGGAGACCGGGATGATCACCATTTCCCGGGCCGCCCGGCAGATGGAGTTTCCGTCGCGATTTCAACTGATTGCGGCAATGAACCCGAGCCCGTGCGGGCATTTGGATGATCAGCAGCGGGCCAGTCCGGAACAGGTGCTGCGTTATCTCGGTAAACTCTCCGGGCCGTTTCTGGATCGGTTTGATTTAACCGTCGAGATCCCGCTGTTGCCGAAAGGCAGCCTGAGCCAGAAAGCCGAACGGGGCGAAAGCAGTGCGCAGATCCGGACGCGGGTGATCCAAACCCGGGAACGGCAACTGGCGCGCAGCGGCAAACTCAATGCGCTGCTGCAAAGCCGTGAGATCGAGCGCGACTGTGTACTGCTGAGCGAGGATGCGCAGTTTCTGGAAAACGCGATCCACAAGCTGGGGCTGTCGCTGCGGGCGTGGCACAAGCTGCTGAAAGTCTCGCGCACCATTGCCGACATTGCCGGCGAGCCACAAATCCAGCGGCAGCATCTGATCGAGGCATTGGGCTACCGGGCGATGGATCGGCTGTTCCAGCGGCTGCGCAATCAGCAGATCTGAACATTAACCCGGCGCAGGCAGATGATGAGCCTCTATCCATTGGATCACCGACGCCACGGCAGGGTGGTTTCTGTGGCTATTCCAGGCGACAGAGATGGTGGTGACATTGATATTTCCTTTGAGTGGCCGGATCACGACGTTTTCCGGCGCCATTTTCTGCAGTGCCAGCGGCACCAGCGCGATGCCCTGATTACAGCCCACCAAACCGACCTGAGAAGCCACGCTTCTGGCTTCGTGCAAGATGCGCGGCGTGAAGCCGCTGTCATGGCAATTGGCCATCAGAATATCGAAATAGGTCGGGTTGAGCGGGCGTACTTTTATTTCATGCTCATCTTTGATTTCCAGCCGTTCCAGATAGTCCCGCAGCTTATGCGCTTCGGGCAGGATGGCTTTACCAATCGGCGTTAACTGTGCCCCGCGCCGGGAGCATTCAAACAGTTTTACCTTTAAGGCATGTTCCAGGATCTGGATCTGTTCGGTCAGCGGCGGCTGGGGGCATGCTGTTTATCGGGTTAGGCGTTTTTCTGGTACTCAGTCCAGGAAATCACTGACCTCTTTTTTCTCATATTTGGCCAGGGCCAGCCAGGGGCGGGAGGCTGCCGCTTGTTGGACGGGTTCAATCTGCATCCGGTACTGGTGGAAGCCGTTTTTGGCTTTCTTCTCCAGCGACAGCGGGATCTGCAGCGTGTCTGACCACAACAGCGTCAGTTCGGTGTCCTTGGTTTCCTGCTGATACCAGGTCGCACCGGCGGGAGCGGGCTTGTTCAGCCGGGTCATCTTCTGCAGCGCAGCCGGTTTAAAGATATGGGCATGCAGGGTCCAGTCCGGTACAAAACTGGCCTGTCCGTATTCGCCTGGCGGGTAATAGACAATCGCCTTGTGCACCGGGTCGACATAGTTCAGCGTCAGCGAGCCATCGGCGTTCCGGGTCAGCCATTGGGCCGAGGTCTGATAGTTGAAATGATCATGCGGCGCCTGCATTTCATTGTGCTCGTTGTGTTCTGCTTCGGCGCGCACGCCGGCCGGGATCAGCCGCTCACTCCAGATAGTCTGGCCATCACGGATCCAGCGGTCCTGATAGCTCAGCGTTTTGACCACACCTTCTTCCGTGGTTTCGGTGGTGGTGTAGTGGATGACGGCATCTACCGGTGGCAATTCACTGGCATTGCTCAGCATGGGGGCGCTCATTAACCCCAGAAGAATAAAGATGTGACGCATAATGTTTCCTTGCTCAGGGGGCGAGGGACAACACCGTGTCCGGTACTGTCCTGCCCCTGCGTTATTCTGTTACCGCGGATTAATAACCTGCGGCTGCTTTGACCAGTGAGAAGACCGCAGTGTTTTCCATCGTGCCTTTGAAGCTGTTGGCACCGGCGCCATCGGCAAACAGCATCACGTCGCCACCACCGTGGGTTTCGGAAGAGAGACGGATGCCCGCTTCCTGCAGATAATCATCCGCCTGCACCTGTTCGCTGGTCAGATCAGGACGGGTTGCCGGGCGGTTGCTGCCGTTACCGAACACCAGCGTGGTATACGGACGACCATCGACATCGGTCGCCGGATTGCCGTCTTTATCCGCCACCAGACCCAGGATCGGGTTCCCTTTCGCAGAGTAACCATTCATGGTCATGGTGTGGTCATGGTCGGCGGTGACCACGATCAATGTATCCGTCAGATCGACTTTCGCCAGCGCGGTTTTGACTGCCTCATCCAGTGCTACAGCATCTTCCAGTGCGCGTTTGGCATTGGTGCCATGCAGCGCATGATCGATACGACCGCCTTCCACCATCAGGAAATAACCCTTGTCATTTTTCGACAGGATATCGATCGCTTTCGCGGTCATCTCCGCCAGAGATGGCTGTTGATTGCTGCTGTCTGCGACGCGATCCAGCTCATACGCCAGATGCGAGGTTTTGCTGAACAGGCCCAGCAATTTGGTGGTGCTGCTATCTACGCTCTGCAGAGCGGTTTTATCCGTGACATAGCGATAACCGTGCGTCTGCAGTTCCGCGGTCAGATCGCGGCCATCGGTGCGGCCCTTGGTGTTGGTGGCGGAATACGGCGTCCAGTGGTTGGCGCCGCCACCCATCAGCACATCCACGCCGTCACCGAGTGCACTGTTAAAACCGGCACCGCCGGGAACGGCCTGCGCGGCGATGTCATACTGCGTATCGCGGTGGCAGATGTGGGCGAAGGTGGCCGCCGGGGTGGCGTGGGTCAGTTCGGTGGTGGTCACCGAGCCGGTGCCTTTGCCCTGTGCCTTGGCCAGCTCCAGCAGGGTGGTGGCGGCGGTGCCGTTATCCGCGGTGCAGTTATTCACGGTCTTGTTGCCGTTACTGTCCTTGCCCGGTGCCACGGCGATGGTGTCGGCGCTCATGGAGATGACTTCGTTGTTCATCTTCACGCCGGTCATATATGCCGCCATGGACGGTGCAGAGTCGGTGGTCTGGGCGTCATTGGAATAGGTCTTGATCCGGGCGGTACGCGGCAGCGCCTGCATCTGCAGATTGCCGGCTTCACCGTATTTGTAGATGCGGGCCGCGGTCAGTGTGGTCGGGCCCATGCCGTCACCCAGGAAGAAAATGACATTCTTGGCCGGCGCGGCGAATGACAGCGGTGCATATAAGGCAGAGGCAACCACGCTGCTCAGTAATAAGGGTTTTAACATGATGTTCTCCAGAATATCCAATTACAGACCCGCGATGGTTTTCACTTTGCCGAACACGGCGGTGTTTTCAATCACACCGTGGAAATCCTCCGCACCCATGCCCATTGCGCCGAGGAAGACATCGGTGCCGCCATGCGTTTCGCTACCCGGTTTTCCGACTTCGACCACCACTTCCTGACGGTAATCGTCGGCGGAAACGGTGTCATCGGTCAGTGCTTCAACGGTATTGCGGGCACCGTTCACCCGGTTGGAGCCATTGCCGAAACCAATGATGGAGTACGGCATGCCATCGGCATCGACACTGGCTTCGCCTGCCGTCTCACCCGAGTAGTTTTTCACCAGCCCCAGTACACCTGGCTGGCCATCGGTGGTTTTGCCGGTACGCTGTGCGTAACCGTTCAGTACCAGGGTGTGGTCATGATCGGCGGTGACCACAATCAGCGTGTTTTTCAGTTCCGGATCGATGGTTTTCATCTTGGTGATCGCGGCTGCAATCGCCTGATCAAAGGCGACAGTATCCTGCAGGGCGCGTTTGGCATTGGTGTCATGCAGTGCGTGGTCGATGCGGCCACCTTCCACCATCAGGAAGAAGCCTTTTTTGTTGTGGCTGAGCACATCGATGGCTTTTTCGGTCATCTCGGTCAGCGATGGCTCGACAGAGCTGCTGTCCTGCTGACGATCCAGATCGTAGGAAAGGTGGCTGTTGTTAAACAGGCCAATCAGCTTCTTGCTGTTATCCGCCGCAGTCATGTCGGCTTTGGTGCCGGCATAGGTGTAGCCCTTGGCTTTCAGTTCCGTGATCAGGTCGCGTCCGTCACTGCGTCCGCCACTCAGATTCGCGGCAGAGAAGAACTGTTTACGTCCGCCACCCAGAACAACATCCAGGCCGTCAGCCAGTTTGCTGTTGAAGCCGGCACCACCCGGTACCAGTTGTACCGCAATGTCATTTTCCAGATCGCGGTTACAGATATGCGCGTAGGTAGCAGCTGGCGTGGCATGGGTGACGCGGGTGCTGGTGACGACACCGGTGCCCCAGCTTTTGGCTTTGGCCAGTTCCAGCAGGGTGGTGACGGCACTGCCTTTGCTGTTGCTGCAATCGTCTTCCGGCGTGGCTTCCGCATCCATGGAAATGACACCGTTGTTGCTTTTCACCCCGGTCATATAGGCGGCCATGGAAGGCGCCGAGTCAGTGACCTGTGAGTCGTTGGAATAGGTTTTGATGAAGGCGGTTTCCGGCAGGGTATCAATCGTGGTGGTGCCATCTTCGCCGACAGAATAAATACGGGAGGCGGTCAGAGTGGTCAGCCCCATGCCATCACCGAGAAAGAACAGAACGTGTTTTGGCTGGGTGATTTCGCTGCTGGTGGTGTTGTCGTTGTCGCTGTTGCAACCAGTCATGAAATAACCGGCGGTCAGCATGACGGCCAGGTAAGTCATTCGCTTCATGGTGGAGACTCCATTATATAGATGTAAATAAAACGTTAATTAAGACGGATGACGGTTTGGTTTCAGATTTGTGATGAGTTGGTGATGGCTGGAAAAGGATTATTCTTTCGCCACTTTCTTTTTCCGCGCAATGGCGTTATAACCGCGGCGTTGTAACTACCGGAGTGTGACGTGAATCCCGTTTTAACCAGTATGCTGTTACTGATGTGCAGTAACGTATTTATGACCTTCGCCTGGTATGGTCATCTGAAAGACATGAGCAGCAAGCCGTGGATCATCGCGGCCATCGTGAGCTGGGGCATTGCGCTGTTTGAATACATGCTGCAGGTGCCGGCGAACCGCATCGGCCATACCGCGCTGAGTGTCGGCCAGCTCAAGATCATGCAGGAAGTGATCGCGCTGGGCATTTTCGTGCCGTTCTCGGTGTTTTACCTGAAAGAAGAGATCAAGCTGGACTACCTCTGGGCGGCACTGTGCATGCTGGGGGCGGTGTTCTTCATCTTCCGTGAAAAAATCATGGCCGCCATCTGATCACCTCAGCTTGCGGCACAACTTCCGGATCTGGCGGCAAGCCGCCGCCTGGTCCGCCCCGGCATAGCGGGCCGCCAGATAGATTTCCGTGATTTGCTGCAGGATGGCACTGGCCGGATGCGCGCCTTGCCGCAGGCGCTGCGCGAACGTCAGCGGCGTTTCCCCCGGTTCACGGCGGATGCCCTGTTTTTCCAGCTGGCGGCAGGCCTGCTGGTAAGCGTGCACTAGCGGATCGCGCCGCTGGCGTGTTTTGCCCAGCCAGCTGATGCCGAGCGCCAGCCCGATCATCATAATCAAACCACCGCTCATGGCCAGCAGCCGTCCCCACAGCGTGCTGCCGAACAAATCCTGCAGCAGTTTCTGCTGCGACTGGTTGTTGTAGTTCAGCACCCAGGAAGTCCAGCGGTAATCCATATCGGCCAGAAACGCATGCAGTTCGGCCAGCAACAGCAGATGACGGTAACTGGCCAGACGGAACGGATCGCGCAGGCGGGTTTCTTCCGCCGGTAACAGGTCATCAATACTGCGGCTGGCGCGATCCGGCGCCACCATCAGCGTCGGGTCGAACCGCTGCCAGCGACCCTCCAGCCAGACCTCGCTCCAGGCATGGGCATCGAACTGATACAGACTCAGATAGTTGCCCTGTTCGTGATATTCCCCGCCCAGATAACCGGTCACCATGCGCGCCGGAATACCGGCTGCCCGCAGCAGGAACGTAAAGCTGCTGGCAAAATGCGCGCAGAACCCGCGGCGACTGCCAAACAGGAAGTCGTCGATCTGATTGCTGCCCGACAGCACCGGTGGCTCCAGCGTGTAACGGAAGCCGTTGCCGGCAAAATAGCGCATCGCCGCCTGGGCAAAGGCCCGGTCGTCGCGGTATTGCAGGCGCAGCTCGGTTGCCAGCAGATGGGTCTGCGGGTTGAGATCTGCCGGCAGTTGCAGGTTGATGTGTCGCTGCTGCTCCGTTAACGCGGTTTGCGGCGCGGTTTGTGGAAAATAGGTCAGCGGCACCTGCCGTTTTTGCTGTAATGGCTGCGCGGCATACAGCGTCATGGCCGGTGTCAGCCAGACGTCTTCAGTTTCCGGCCGGGAGAAATCCAGACTGTACAGCCAGTGCTGCTGGGTGGGTTCGGCGATAATCCGGTAGCGGGTGGCCGGTCCGGTCCAGCGGATCCGGTTTTTCAGCGGAGCGGACGCGGTGAACGGATGGGCCTGCTGTTGCTGCCACTGCTGCAGTGCGGGATGCACCCGCCACGTTTTGCCATCAAACTCTTCATGCACCAGTGCCCGCCAGTAACGCGCCGGCGGCGGGGGCACTGCGCCGTCAAAACTGGCGCGAAAGGCGAGCGCGCTGGAGCGGGAGAGCTGCGCGATATCGCCGGGCGTTACTTCGTCATTCAGACCGGTGGTGGCACTCTTGATATCCGGCAGCCGCCAAAGCGGCCCGGCGTGCGGCACCAGCAGGAACAGCAGCGCCATCAGCGGCAGGCTCTGCAGCAACAGCCGGACGCCCAGCTGCCATTGCGCCCGGTAACCATTGCCCTGATACACCGACAGCAGCGCGATGCTGTTGATCCCGATCACCAGCAGTAGATACAGGGTGATACCAACCCCCTGATGATAGATAAAGGCTAGCGCGATCAGGAAATAGAGCGATAACACATGCAGACTGAGATGTCGCCGGCTGCTGAATTCGAGAAACTTCAGGGTACAGCCCAACACCAGCAGGTTGAACATGGCGGGTAACAGGCCGTTGCTGCGCCAGTAATAGGCGATAAAGGCGATGCCGGCCAGCGCCAGCAGATTCTTGAACAGCGGCGCCGGTGGTTTCAGCCGCTCATGCGCAATGGCATAACGCCAGCCGACGATGAACAGGGCGCAGCCGTAAATGGCAGGATGCAGTTCGCTGTACAGCGGCAGCACGGTCAGCAAATAACTGAAACTGAGCCAGTTCAGGGTTTGCCGCCCCGGAATGAGAAAAAGATGTTCAGCTGTTTTCATACAAGGCCAGTGCCGTCAGACAGGCGGTTTGATGCGCTTCCCCGCTGCCCGGTGCAATCCGGCGGGGACCGAGCAGCAGGCCGTACTGTACCTGCTGTTGTGCCAGCTGCTGCACCTGATAGCAGAGCCGGGAAAGCCGCTCCTCCAGCGTCACGCCCGGGGTTTTCTGCAGCTCCAGCCAGCATTCGGCCGGAACCGGCGTCATAAACTCCTTGCTGACCAGTCCCCGGCCACGGGCGACCTGTTTCCAGGCGATCTGATTCAGTGACTCGCCCGGGCGGTAGGGGCGGAGCCCCTGCATTTCGTCCATGCCGCCGTGCTGCCGCGCAGCGGTGGCGTTGGTTGTCCCGGCGCCGGCGTGGTCATCGGCCTGCAGCTGGATATCACATAGCATCGGCTGCGGATAAACCAGTCCGATTTGCTGCAGATCCAGCAAGGTCCAGCACTCCAGTAACCCCAGTGGCCACTGGCTGGACAGGCGCAGCCGGCCGGGACGTAACCAGCCCCGCTGGCCGGTGATAAAGCTGACGCCGAGCTGGTCGCGATCGGTCAGTGCCGGCAGATGTTCCCCTACGGCACCGGTGGCGGTGAGTTGCAGATCATGGCGGGTCTGCGCGCCACTGTGCAGTCGGAGCTGAAAGCGAAGCGGCTCGCCGGCGCAGACAGCCTGCGGGGTCACGGCCTCCAGATGCAGGCCGCTCAGGTTGGCGTGACAGTAAGGGATGGAAACCACAAACAGGCTGAACAGCAGGTAAGCCAGCGCCAGCACCAGGTTATTTTCATAGTTGGAGCCGAGCAGAAAGATGGCCACACATAGCGCCAGATAAATCCAGCCGGTGCGGCTGGGAAAGATAAACAGGTTATGCCGGTCAAGACGCAGCTGACTGGCCGGCGGGATCCGTTTATCCAGCCAGTCGGCCCGGTACTGTTGCCAGTGTCGCCGGTATCGCTGCCACAGGCTCATTGTACCGGATCCACCCGTTCCAGCAGGGCGCGGCTGAAGCTGTTGCGGTTGCCCATCATGCTGCCGCTGGCATTACGTAACCGGTGTTCGGCCACTGGGGCAAAGACCGCCTGGATATCATCCGGCAGCAGGTAATTGCGGCCGGCCATCCAGGCCCAGGCGCGGGCGGCACTGAGCAGGGCCTGACTGGCGCGCGGCGACAGGGCATGCGGGGCGACACCGCCATAACGGCTCTCATGCACCAGCCGCAGCAGATAATCCAGCGCGGCATCGGCCACGTTCACCTGGGCCACCTGATACTGCATCAACTGCAACTGCTGACTGTCCAGCAATGGTGTCACCGGCGCTACCGTGGATTGCAGCAGCATCTGTTTTTCGGTGGCCTGATCGGGATAACCCAGTTCGATCCGCATCAGAAACCGGTCGAGCTGCGATTCCGGTAACGGATAGGTACCGGCCTGATCCTGCGGATTCTGCGTGGCAATGACGAAGAACGGCACCGGCAATGCGCGGGTTTCCCGGTCGATACTGACCTGGCGTTCAGCCATGGCTTCCAGCAGGGCACTTTGCGTGCGCGGACTGCCGCGGTTGATCTCGTCCGCCAGCAGCACCTGGGTAAACACCGGGCCGGGATGGAAGACAAATTCTTTCTGCTGTTCAAACACCGTGACGCCCAGCAGATCTGCCGGCAGCATATCGGAGGTAAACTGCACCCGCTGATAGTCCAGCCCCATCACGGTGGCCAGCGCCTGCGCCAGCGTGGTTTTCCCCATGCCGGGCAGATCCTCGATCAGCAGATGCCCCTTCGCCAGCAGACAGCACACCGCCAGCCGGATCTCCGCTTCTTTTCCCAGAATCACCCGGTTCAGGGTCTCAAGGATCCGGTCCATCTGCATGGTCATGATGTAGAATCTCCTCTGGTCTGGCCAATATTATTCTCATTACGCACAGCTTCTTTCGCCGGTGAGAGCGACAACACAGTCTGTCCTGCTGTTGGCTGAACCGGATTATCCGCTGTGATGATACATTCCAGCCCTTTGTCACTCAGCACAAATAACGGAATGGCATCATGATTGGTTTGCAGAAAATCTTGCCATGAAAAGGCTTCTGCCAGTCGGGTGGCTTTTACTTTTCCCCCATTCTCGATAATGTTGCGCAGGCGAGAATAGGTCACCTCTTTACCAAACAGCACCTGCCGCGAACGGAATGTGGCACTGTCGCGGTTCTTCTTCTGTTCCATGTCACTGGGTGGCAGTGAATAGACCTGTTCCTCTCCATAAAGATGAGCAAAGTGCTGAATACCTAAGGCATTCAACTGCCGGTTGGGAGATAACGCCAGGACATATCTGATTTCATGCTGGGGGATATACCGTTCAGCCTGTTCTGAGTGCGGGCTGCCGTAATAACAGGGCAATCCGGCAACACGCGCCAGCTTATAGTTCTCCCAGGCCGGATCAGACAGATAAACTGGTATTTTCAGTTCATTCAGAGCCTTGCCAATGGCTCTTGCCAGCGTATTTGCACCTATGATCAGAATGGTTTCGGGATTGGGGCGCCGTAGTTCTAATTGCCGGGTAATCCAGCTGCTGGTCAGGCTTTGCAGGACGACGGTTGAAATGATGACAGAAAAAACCAGTGGTACCAGCTTGTCCGCATCAGTGACCCGGTTTTCTTCCAGGCTGAGAGCAAACACCGAACTGACTGCGGCAGCAACAATCCCACGCGGGGCGATCCAGCTCAGCAGCAGTTTTTCCTTGAATGATAAACCGGAGCGGATGGTTGAGAGAAAGATACAGAATGGACGCGCAATAAACTGCACCACAATCATCAGTAATAACACCATCGGACCCAATTGCCAGAGATCGCCGAGATTGAGCCGGGCCGCCAGCAGGATAAACAGGGCGGAGATCAGGATCATCGATAAGTCTTCTTTGAACTCCAGAATCGCATCGATTTCCAGATCGTCCTGATTGGCCATCCAGATTCCAAGAATGGTGACTGCCAGCAGACCGGACTCTTCGCTCAGATGGTTGGAAAGGGTCATGGTCAGCAATACGATCGCCAGTACACCAAATTTATGCAGTTCATGTGGTAGCCATTTCCGACGGATCAGGTGGGTGGTGAACCACCCCATGGCAACGCCCAGTGAACAGCCCACCAGTAAGGTCTTACCTAAAGCAAGCAGGGTATGGCTGAGGAGATCACTGTGCTGGCTCAACGTCACGCCTTCGAATACCAGTACTGCAAACAGGGCGCCGATAGGGTCAATCACAATTCCCTCCCAACGCAGTATCCGGTCAATTTCTTTTTTCGGACGGATGATGCTGAGCATGGGGGCGATCACTGTAGGTCCCGTTACCGTCAGGACGGCTCCCAGTAAGGTGGCCACCCGCCAGTCCAGATCCATGATCAGATAACTGGCCAGTGCTATTACCGAAAATGTGGCTAAAACGCCGATGGAACAAAGATTACGAACTACATGTCCGATCCCTTTCAGGTCCTTCAGTTTCAGCGTCAGTGCCCCTTCAAACAGAATAACCGCCACAGACAGAGAAATAATGGGAAACAGTAAATCACCTAGCAACAAATCCGGCGATGGTGCTGCCGGCCAGGCACCGAGAGATAAACCCGTGATCAGCAATAGTAAAATAGCGGGAACCCGCAAACTCCAGGCTAACCATTGGGCTAAAACCGCGAAGCCCACCACGGATGCCAGATATAATGCGAACATAATGCGTTCTCCTTATCTCTGAGCGATCAAGACGAATATTCATTATGCGCAGATGCAGTGGTATTTGCACGTAATCGGTTCAAACGGAGATGATCAGGTAAAAAAGAACGGTTGAGGATAGGGATGGCCACAGAGGGAAATCATCAAAAAGTCGATTTCTGACTTCACCTGCTGCGATCTTGCAGCGATAATGCGCGCTTTTGAACGGCCTTGCGGCCGGAAGACTTTAACCCTGCGGACTGATTTTTACTCATTATGCTGTCGTTCCTTCCCGGATTTATCCTGATGGTGTTCAGTGTTTCCATGGTGATCCTGAATACTGCGCTGGTTTCTTTGCTGATTGGCGTTATGGCCCTGCTGAAATTGCTGGTGCCGGTCGCGGCGATCCGGCATGTGTTGACCCGCGGCTGTAACTATGTGATGTATGGCTGGCTGTGCGGCAATGCGCTGATGCTGCGGCTGGTGAACCGGGTGGAGTGGGAAGTACATGATTCCACCAACCTGAACCGTCACGGCTGGCATATGGTGATCTGTAATCATCAGAGCTGGGCGGATATCGTGCTGATCGGTGATATTTTCCGTAACCGTCTGCCGGTGCCGAAGTTTTTCCTGAAACAGGACCTGCTGTATGTGCCGTTTGTCGGACTGGCCTGCTGGGGGCTGGATATGCCGTTCATGCGCCGCTATACCCGCCAGCAGCTGCTGAAAAATCCGGCGTTGCGCGGCAAGGATGTCACCACCGCACGCGAAGCCTGTGCCAAGTTCCGCACCATTCCGACCACGGTGATCAACTTCGTCGAAGGCAGCCGCTTTACCCCGGCAAAACGCGAAGAGACCAAATCGCCGTATCAGCACCTGCTGACGCCGAAACCGGCCGGTCTGGCGATGGCGATCAATGTGCTGGGTGAACAGTTCGAGAAGATTGTCAACGTGACGCTGGCCTATCCGGATAACGAGGCGCGCCCGTTCCATGACATGCTGACCGGCCGTCTGACCCGCATTCAGGTCTGGATTGAAGAGATCCCGGTGACCGAGGTGCAGCGCGGCGATTACATGAAAGACAAACCGTTCAAGCGCGGTTTCCAGCAGTGGCTGAGCGGTGTCTGGGAGAAAAAAGATCAGTTGTTAAATGAGCGCTAGGCGCTCATTTTTTTCCTTCGTTTTCTTTTATTCCGCCAATAACTTTTCCAGCCAGCGCTGCGCCATCAGCGCCTGTTCACCGGTCACCAGTGGTGTCGTCTGATTGGCGACGCATTCCAGATAGTGTTCCACCATCGGTACAAAGCCGCGCAGTTCCAGAATGGTCTGCCAGCTGCCGGCGGTGGTGACATGGATCTTGCCATCCCGTTCCTCTTCCAGCCGGTTCAGATCGCGCACGCGCATGACCGCGCCGTGGGTGATCACCTCCAGCGTTTCGGCCTGAGTACCGGCGTCGCGGTGCATGGCGGTGGTGATCAGTTTGTTGTCATGGCGGAAGACATGGCCGGCGAACACCAGCTCATCCAGTACGGTGGCATTGACCTGACTGGCCAGCAGTGACAGATCGCCATCACACAGCCAGAGCACAGTATCCAGCAGATGAAGATAGTCATCGAACATGGTGAAGCGCAGCGAATTGCCGATGCCGTGGATGCGGTGTTTTTCAAAACGGACGGATGAGGCGCAGGGCATCTGGGTCTTGATGGTCTGATAGAACGGCGCAAAGCGGCGGTTGAATCCGACCATCAGCGTGCGCTGTTGCTGGTTGGCCAGTTCCACCAGTGCTTCGGCCTGATCGAGGGTCTCGGCCAGTGGTTTGTCGATATAGACGTGCAGCCCTTTGCGCAGCAGGTGGTCAGCAATTTCGTAATGCGCGGCGGTGGCGCTGTGCACGAAGGCGACATCGCAGTTGGCGGCCAGTTCATCCAGCGAATAGAACGAGACGATGCGGTATTGCTGACAGAGCAGGCAGTTTTTTTGCTGATTCGGCGTGTAGGCGCCCACCAGTTCCCAGTGTTTCGCCTGGGATAAGATCGGCAGATAGACCTTCTGCGCGATACCACCTAAGCCGACTATACCTACCCGTAACTTGCGCATGCTGTCTCCCTGTGATGATCCGAAAACAGCATGGTAGTAATACCGGTAACAGAGAAGCAAGACCGAAAGTTGGGTACGGCAAGATCCGTCTGCTTTTCTGTTACCGGTAAGACACTTTTGCCTTAACGGGCCAACCAGCCACCATCGACGGCGATGGTATAGCCGTTGATGTAATCCGACGCAGGGGAGGCGAGGAACACGATCGGGCCCATCAGATCTTCCGGGGTGCCCCAGCGGCTGGCCGGAATACGCTCCAGGATCTCGTTGCTGCGCTTCTCATCGGCACGCAGGGGCGCGGTGTTGTTGGTCGCCATGTAGCCCGGAGCAATCGCGTTGACATTGATGCCTTCTTTCGCCCATTCGTTGGCCATCAGCCGGGTGATGCCCATCACGCCGCTTTTGGAGGCGGTATAGGAAGGCACGCGGATACCGCCCTGATAGGAGAGCATGGAGGCGATGTTGATGATCTTGCCGCCGGTACCCTGCGCAATGAACTGTTTCGCCACGGTCTGCGACATGAAGAACACGCTCTTCACGTTGATGTTCATGACATCGTCCCAGTCCTTTTCGCTGAACTTGATCGCGTCTTCACGGCGGATGATGCCGGCGTTATTCACCAGAATATCGACGTGACCAAAGGTGGTGACCGCCTGATCGATCAACTGCGGCAGTTCGTCAATCTTGCTGACATCCGCTTTCAGGCTGAGGAACTTGCGTCCCAGCGCTTCGACTTTGGCAATGGTATCCACCGGTTCGACGATGTTGATACCGACGATATCACAGCCGGCCTGCGCCAGACCCACCGCCATACCCTGACCTAAACCGGTGTCACAACCGGTGACGATGGCCACTTTGCCACTCAGATCGAATGCATTCAGGATCATGATGTTTCTCCACTTAACAGTCCGTACTGCCCGTTATGGTTGGCGTTGGCTAAGGCGTCGGCCGGCAATACGGAAAAAACAGTTTTGGTGGCCACAGCGTCAGTCCGGGCGACCGGGAATTAGGGTTAGCGCAAATCGCGGATCGCGATATGGTCCATGTCATCAAACACCTGGTTTTCACCGACCATACCCCAGATGAAGGTATAGCGACGGGTGCCGACGCCACAGTGGATCGACCAGCTTGGTGACAATACGGCCTGCTCGTTATGCACCAGCAGATGACGGGTTTCCTGCGGTTCACCCATGAAATGGAACACGGTGTCGTTTTCGGTCATATCGAAGTAGAAATAGACCTCCATGCGGCGCTCATGGGTATGGCACGGCATGGAATTCCACATGTTGCCTTCTTCCAGGCGGGTCAGGCCCATCACCAGCTGGCAGGTTGGCAGCACGTCCGGCACCAGATATTTGTTGATGGTGCGGCGGTTACCGGTCGCGTTGTCGCCCAGCGTCACCGGTTTGGCTTCGGCCTGGGTCACCTTGCGGGTCGGATAAGTGGTATGCGCCGGGGCGCAGTTCAGGTAAAACTTGGCCGGCTGCGCGGCGTCCACGCTGGCAAAACTCACGTCCGGATTGCCCATGCCGATGTACAGCGCTTCCTGATTGCCGATTGCGTAAGCCTGACCGGCAACGGTGACCACACCCGCTCCGCCGACGTTGATCAGACCCAGTTCACGGCGCTCCAGCAGGTAAGACACGCCCACCTGCTTGCCCAGTTCCGGGCTTAACACCACGGTCTGTGCCACCGGCATTACGCCACCGACGATGATGCGGTCGATGTGGCTGTAGGTCAGGCTGATATCGTCCGCGAGAAACAGCTTCTCAATCAGGAATTCCTTGCGTAACCCGGCGGTATCGAATTGTTTGGCGTGGTCCGGATGGATATTGTGACGCACTTGCATAATGAGACCTCTTCAATAGGTATGACCCTGAATGAAGAGACTATCTATCAGGCTGGAGTCACTGCCCGTCCTGGTGAGATAGCCTCTCAGAGTGCCGCTGCGTACGGCATGAAGAGATAATAGATAGATCAAAACGATCAATCAATAAAAATAAAACAGCGTTTCATTAAAATTGTGAGATGACGCAGGCTGCGTAAAAAGCGTCACCGGAGCACCATCGGAAAGACAAAAACAAACGGCCACCCCGCGGGAACGGGATGGCCGTGATGACTGACGAAAAAGCGGGGTCGGTTATGCCAGGGCCGCCATCGCTTCCTTGGCCAGCTGACCGATTTTGTCCCACTCTTTGTTATCAATCAGATCAGCCGGAACCATCCAGGTGCCGCCACAGGCGACCACGGTTTTCAGACCCAGATAGGTTTTCACGTTTTCCGGAGTCACACCGCCGGTCGGCATGAATTTCACCGGATAGACCGCAGACATGGCTTTCAGCATGTTCACGCCGCCGGACGGTTCCGCCGGGAAGAATTTCAGCATGCTCAGACCCATTTCCATCGCCTGTTCCACCAGGCTCGGGTTGTTCACGCCCGGCACAATCGCCACGCCGCGTTGCTGGCAGTAACGCACGGTGGTCGGGTTAAAGCCTGGGCTGACGATGAAATCCACACCTGCATTGATGGCTTCATCCACCTGTGCGGTGGTCAGCACGGTACCGGCACCGATCAGCATCTCCGGGAAGGCGGCACGCATGCGGCGGATGGCTTCGGCTGCAGCCGGGGTACGGAAGGTAATTTCGGCGCTTGGCATGCCGTTTTCAACCAGGACACGGCCCAGTTCAACTGCATCGTCCGCATTCTTAATGGCAATAACCGGAATGATTTTCAGTGCTTGCAGACGTTCAACTAATGTAGACATGACTTCTCCTGAGAAAATTAAAGGGATGATGACGGCATAACGTCAGCAGGGATAATGGCGCCGCGGTACTGGATCACGGTGCCAGCCAGACGGTGGCCCTGCATGGCTGATTCGGTGGTGCTGCCTTGTTGCAGACGACGGGCCAGATAACCAGCGCCGAAAGAGTCACCGGCCGCGGTGGTGTCCACCACATTGCTGATCTTCTGCGCGGCGACTTCTTCCTGTACGCCGTTCTTGCTGACAATCACACAAGGCTGCGAACCGCGTTTGATGACGATTTCACTGACACCCAGCGACTGGGTCCGGTCGATGACCTCGGCCAGCGGACGTTCACCCCACAGGGCATCTTCATCATCCAGGGTCAGGAAGGCGATGTCGGTCAGAGCCAGCATCTGCTGGTAGCACTGCTGGGTCTCTTCCCGGCTCTGCCACAGGCGAGGGCGGTAGTTGTTGTCAAACACCACACGACGGTTGTCCTGGGCGCGGAAGGTCGCCAGAAAATCGAACAGGCGCTGACGGCTGGCCGGGCTCAAAATCGCCAAACTGATGCCGCTCAGGTAAATCACATCCATCTTCATCAGCTGTGCCAGGACAGCATCAGTTTGCTCGGTTTCAAGCCAGTATTTGGCGGCTGCGTCGCTGCGCCAGTAAGAAAAACTGCGTTCGCCGTGGCTGTCGGTATCAATGAAATACAGCCCCGGCATTTTGTTGCCCATACGCTGTACCAGCGAGGTATCCACGCCTTCCTGCTGCCAGGCATCGATCATGCTCTGACTGAAGTTATCGGTCCCCAGTGCGGTGACATAATGCACTTTGCCAGCGCCGGCCGGCAGCTGACGGGCCAGATAGACTGCAGTATTGAGGGTGTCGCCACCAAACCCCTGCCGGATATCATTATCCTGACGTTGTAATTCCACCATACATTCACCAATGATGGCGATGTTCAGAGTATCCATGGGTATCTCTCACGTTGTGTTTAAAAAACATACTTAGCTTAGCTAATCAAACTGCGGTGTCAAACAAAATAAAACATGGTTTTATTTTTGTGGGGTATGGTTCAAAAATTTTGTAACATGCAGTTGCAGGAATTGTGAACAATGATGAAAAATCAGGCTCCGTTCCCCAGTTGCTGATTTGCGCCAGCATCCGGCTTTGCATAAGATGTGGCGGCAGCAGTTTTTATTATTCATGGCAGAGGTGGCAGTGAACGATTTTTCCAAACAACAGGATTCTGTGTCGTCGGTACTCAAGGTATTCGGTATTTTGCAGGCGCTGGGCGATGAACATGAAATCGGGGTCACCGAGCTGTCGCAGCGCGTCATGATGTCGAAGAGTACGGTCTACCGTTTTCTGCAGACCATGAAATCGCTGGGCTATGTCCGCCAGGAAGGGGAAAACGACAAGTACTCACTGACCCTGAAACTGTTCGACCTCGGGGCGAAGGCGCTGCAGCATGTCGATTTGATCCGGATTGCGGATCAGCAGATGCGGATCCTCTCCAAAGAGACCCGGGAAACCATCCATCTGGGTGCCATGGAAGACGAAAGCATTGTCTATCTGCACAAGATTGATTCGCAGTACAACCTGCGCATGTACTCGCGTGTGGGCCGCCGTAACCCGCTGTACAGCACCGCGATCGGCAAGGTGCTGCTGGCCTGGCAGGATGAGCGTGAAGTGCGTGAAATCCTGGAGCCGGTGACATTTGAAGTGAAAACCCCGCATACGCTGGCGAATGTCGATGCGCTGCTGGCCGAACTGGCACAGGTGCGCGAACATGGGTTCAGCGAGGATCGGGAAGAGCAGGAAGAGGGGCTGCGTTGTGTCGCCGTGCCGGTGTATGACCGTTTCGGCCACGTGATCGCGGGCCTGAGTATCTCGTTCCCGACCATCCGTTTTGATGATAATCAGCTGATGCATTACGTCTCGATTCTGCATCAGGCGGCAGCCAATATCTCGCTGCAACTGGGCCTGCCCCGCTATCCGTTCCCGGCAGCCTGAGCCGTGTTCCCTGCGCCTGCCGCTGTCCGGCAGGCCGCGTCCTCCCCTTCATTTCGCTGATTGAATCCGTTTTTGCCGGTGGCGTTGTCATTTGTCTATCGCCAATGCCGTACGGTTATTAATAAAAACAAAACAGCGTTTCATTTTGTGAGCTACATCATTTCATAAATTCTTTGACACCGGTAAAGTGCGCACATTCACTGAGAACAGGAGTGTGTAAATGATCTTTGGTAATGCGAAATTTCTGTCACAGGCGATGCTGCCGGCAGCCCTGCAGCATCTGCTGAGCCGTCCGGAACTGAGTCTGGAGGCCCTGCAGGCACAGCCGGATGGCCGTTACGAGCTGGAAGGCGATCAGCTGTTCTATATGCTGTCGACCAATGACACCCGTCCTGAAGCCGAATTACGCAACGAATTTCATCAGCAGTATCTCGATATCCAGCTGGTACTGGATGGCGTCGAAGGGATGGCGGTCGGTCCGCTGCTGGCCGATCCGGCAAACTACGCGCCGGAGAAACCGGATCTCTATTTCACCGAGGATGCCCATGCCGAAAACCAGGTGAACATGAAAACCGGTGATTTTGTGGTGTTCTATCCGGGCGAACTGCACCGTCCGCTGTGCAGCGTCGGCGCGCCGGCGAAAGTGCGTAAAGCCGTGTTCAAGATCCACAAGAACTGGCTGGCACAGTCGACCTGGCTGTAAACATTTTTAGTTAATACGTGGCTGAATTGGGCCTGTGTCCATGCCGGCGAAGCTGGTGGTTTTCGCGAATAACCTGCCGTTGATCGTGAGAATTTCCGCGGTACCGACACGTCTTGTGCCGGTGCTGACTGCAACGTGATGTCTGCTCTGGCAGCATCCGACGGAGAATTTCAGATATGAAGATCAAAGCAACGATAGACCGCGTTCCTGGCGGATTGATGTTAGTTCCACTGCTGCTGGGTGCGATTCTGCACACTGCGGCGCCAGGTACGGCCGAATATTTCGGGTCATTCACTAAAGGCATCATCACCGGCACGCTGCCCATTCTGTCCGTATGGTTCTTCTGTATCGGCGCGTCCATTGATTTACGGGCCACCGGTACGGTCCTGCGTAAATCCGGCACTCTGGTGGTGACCAAAATCGCGGTGGCCTGGGTGGTGGCGCTGATCGCGGCGCAATTACTGCCGGAATACGGCATTGAAGTGGGTATGCTGGCCGGCCTGTCCACACTGGCGCTGGTTTCGGCGATGGACATGACCAATGGCGGTCTGTATGCCAGCCTGATGAACCAGTATGGTTCAAAAGAAGAGTCCGGCGCGTTCGTGCTGATGTCGGTTGAATCCGGCCCGCTGATGACCATGGTGATCCTGGGTTCCGCCGGTCTGGCTTCTTTCCAGCCCCATCATTTTGTCGGCGCGGTGCTGCCATTCCTGGTGGGTTTTGCGCTGGGTAACCTGGATCACGACCTGCGTGAATTCTTCAGCCGTGCCACCCAGACTCTGATCCCGTTCTTCGGCTTCGCGCTGGGCAACACCATCAATCTGGGCGTGATTCTGGATACCGGTCTGTTAGGTATTGTGATGGGTCTGCTGGTGATTGTGGTCACCGGGATTCCGCTGATTATTGCTGACCGCTTAATCGGTGGCGGTAACGGTACGGCGGGTCTGGCGGCGTCCTCTACCGCGGGTGCGGCGGTGGCGAATCCGGTCATTATCGCGCAGATGAATCCGGCGTTTGCCAAGATTGCACCGGCGGCTACGGCTCTGGTTGCTACCTGCGTTATCGTGACCTCGATTCTGGTGCCGATCCTGACTGCGATGTATGCCAAACGGATGGGCAATCCGGTACAAACCAATGCCGCCGGCAAAGGGAAGCTAACAGCCGAGATGCACTGATTTCCGTTCACCCCAAGATGTGTGCGTCATGTTCAGCCGGTCCTCAGACCGGCTTTTTTATTCCTGGATCCGGGCCGCATCGTGCTGACGGCCAGAGATTATTGATCTTCGGATGAATCAGGCAATGGTGGCGGTGGGGTGGTCGGAATAGTCGGTTCCTGACATCTTTCCGGCGCCATTGCACAAGGGTCGATAGGTTGGCAATCTGAGGATGGATCGCAGTCCAGCGGCACCGGATCAGCATCGGCAGCCAGAGCCATTGATGGCCAGTAAACCATGGCCGTGGCGATGAACATCAGACGGGGTAAGTAGCGTTTCATTTTGTCTCTCCTGACATTTTTTATTTCCTGACATAGCGCACTGAAATCCTGCTCAGCACGTGCAGTCAGGCAAGCCTAACGTCCGCCCCGGAGCGGGGCAAGCGCCTCATCGCCGGAATGTTAATCCTTGCTTATTTCAGGGTTAATCCGGCTTCGTTCGTGTTCGTTTATTCCTTCCTCCGACGCTGTCTGCGGTCATTTTTTGCGGTCATTTTAAAATTATTCGTTGTGATTTGCGGCGGTCTGACGATATTATTGAGAATAATATTGATAGTAATTCGCATTATCATGAAAAAAATCATCTTCAGTTTTGTTGTTTTTTATCTCTGGTGCAGCGCTGCCGTCAGTGCCACGCCGGACTATCAGGCATGGGTACACGAGATTCAGCAGCGTCTGACGCAGGCAGAACAGCAGTACCGGCAGGGCGAGGTGCAGGCGGCGCGGCAGAGTGTCCAGCTGGCCTACTTCGAGGTATTCGAAAATCTGGAAGGGCCGATCCGCATCAATCTCTCTGCAAAACGCAGCTATCAGATGGAAGCGAAGTTCGGTGCCATCCGCCAGCAGATGACGGCGCAGCAACCGCAGGATGCGGTGACGGCGGCGATTGCGGAACTGAAACAGGATCTGGACAGTGTGCTGCCGGTGCTGGAAGGCGGTCATCAGCTCACGGCGGAAAGTACTCACGATACGCTGGCCCAGACGAGCGATGGCTACTGGCCGCAGCAGTTCCGGCTGACGGAAGATCTGCTGGCGCAGGCCATCACGGCATATCAGCAGCAACGCTATACCGAGGCCAGTCAGCTGGTGCAGAAAGCCCAGTACGACGGTTTCAAAAATAATGAACTGGAAACGCAGTTGCGTCTGCAGGTGTCGGCGAAAGCTGCTGCTGATATCAATGCGCAATTCAGCAATCTGATCGCGTTGACGCGCCAGCCGGACAAGCTGAACGACATCAGCTATCAGGTGACGGTGCTGCTGCAGGATCTAAGTGACCAGCTGGCGTCACTGCCGGTGCCGGCCGATGCCGTGCAGCCGCAGGAACCGTCGGCCGGCACACAGTCGGAGGCGACGGCAGAGAACCAGAATCAGGACTGGGCCGCCGTCAGGGAACAGATCAATCAGGCTATTACCGCTGCCATCGGCCAGTATCAGCAGGGTGACGCCCAAGGTGCGATGCTGAGTGTGCAGGACAGCTATTTTGATCTGTTTGAAGCCAGTGGGATGGAAAACCGGATCGGTGCGGCGGACAGCAACTTCAAGGCGCAGCTGGAAGGCTACTTCACCCGCATGGTCAGTCTGATGAAATCCGGCAGTCCGCTGGCGGCGCTGCAACAGCAGCAGCTGGGGCTGGCACAGGATCTGCAGACCGCGGTGGAACGTCTGCAGCAGGATAGCGGCACCGGCTGGGGGCTGTTCATTTCCAGTCTGCTGATCCTGTTGCGCGAAGGGCTGGAAGCCTTGCTGATTGTGGCCGCGATTGTCGCCTATCTGATCAAAAACGGTCATCAGGACAAGTTGCCGCTGATCCGCCAGTCGGTCTGGATCGCGCTGGCCGCCAGCCTGGTCACGGCGGTGCTGTTCCAGTGGCTGTTTACCGGCTCCGGTGCCAGCCGGGAGATCCTGGAAGGGGTCACCATGCTGATTGCCGTCGTCATCCTGTTCGGCATGAGTTACTGGCTGCTGGCCAAGGTGGAGGCGCATCGCTGGAAAGCCTATCTGGAAGGCAAACTGAATCTGTCGCTGTCCCGTGGTTCGCTGTGGGGGCTGTGGTTTACCAGCTTCCTGGCGGTATACCGTGAAGGGGCGGAGACCGTGCTCTTTTACTATGCACTGCTGGCCGAGGCGAAAACGCCGGCAACGGCCGGTCTGGTGTTCGCCGGCATGGGCGTGGGCGCCGTGGCGCTGACGATTATCTTTTTCCTGATGCGTTACAGCGTGGTGAAACTGCCGCTGAAACCCTTCTTCCTGTTTACCGGCAGTTTCATGTATCTGATGGCGTTTGTCTTCGCCGGCAAAGGGGTGCTAGAGCTGATCGAAGGCAAGATTTTCCAGCCGACCCTGTTCGCGTTCATTCCGCAGGTTTCCTGGCTGGGCATTTATCCCTATGCCGAAACCCTGATTCCACAGTTGATATTAGTGCTGGCGGCGCTGTTCGCGCTGTGGCGCATCAAACAACAAGGCAATTCCACTCTCACTAAGGAAAGATAACCATGAAGTTCAACCCATTCTGTACTGCAACGCTGCTCTCGGGTCTGATGGCGGCACCGGCGGCCCTGGCCTTCCAGGAATACCCGGCCGGGGAACCGATCATCATCAATGAAATGGAGATCGCCGCGGTTTACCTGCAGCCGATCGACATGGAACCGCGGGGCATGGGCTTGCCGGCCGCGCAGTCGGATGTTCATCTGGAAGCCGATATTCACGCGGTCGAAGGCAACAAGAATGGCTTTGGTGCCGGGGAGTGGATCCCTTACCTGACCATCAATTACACCCTGACCAACACCGATACCGGCAAATCCCAGCAGGGTACCTTCATGCCGATGGTCGCCGGTGACGGTCCGCATTACGGCGCCAATATCAAGATGATGGGCGTTGGTAACTACAAGGTGACCTACCGCATCGATCCGCCGGCAAAGGCAGGCATGCACCGTCATACCGACAAGGAAACCGGCGTTGGCCGCTGGTGGAAACCGTTTGATGTCAGCTACACCTTCAAATACACCGGCTTATAAGTCGTAATCGGCTGGCAGCAGTCTGACGTAATTATCTGAGATATCATGAGTTATTTCTTTTTTGCCGTATTACTGGCCGGTCTGCTGCCGGCGCTCTGGCTGGCGCTGGCTCCACCGCCGGCCAGCCGGCAGGGACAGATCCCGGCGATGGTCGTCGGGCTGCTGGCGGGCGGGCTCGTCGGGCAGTTGTATCCGGGCGGACAACTGCCGTTACTGGCACTGCACGGCTACCGTCTGCTGCTGCCACTCCTGTTTCTGCTGGTACTGCCGGCCGGCCGTTGGGGCCGGACCGGCTTTACTTTTGCCTTCGCGTTGATGAGCGGGCTGCTGTTCATCCGCGATCCGAATATTCAGAACTTTACCGCCACGGCGGTGATCAACTCGGCGCTGCTGCTGAATGCCGGCGCGGTGCTGGCCGGCGTCCTGATGACGGCGCTGCTGGCGCTGAGTTCGGCCCGTCTGATCAATCAGTTGCCGCAATGGCGCCGAGCGCTGCTGTGGCTGCTGTTCCTCCTTTACGCCCTGCCGTTATCCGGTGAGCTGCTGCTCAGCCTGATCAAGCTGGGTGTGCTGCCGCTGCAGACCGTGCTGCTCAGTTACATCGCCCGAGTCACCAGTCTGCAGACGCTGCTACCCTTTGCCGCGCTAACCGGTCTGGCTGCGCTGGGCGCTGTCGGGCTGTGGCAGTGGCTGCGTCCGCTGAAAGCTGCGTTGCAGACGGCGGAGGCCGGCAATCCGCAGCGCAAGGCCAGTGCGCAGTATCTGCTGGCCCGGCGCTGGCATCTGGCCCATCTCCTGCTGGTAGTGCTGACGCTGCAGCCGGGACTGTACTGGCATCTGGTGGCCTCGCGGCCGCCGCAGCTGTCGGCTGCCACCGAAGTGCATATCGCCGCCGATGGCAAGGTGCATATTCCGGTCTCTGCGATACGCGACGGCAATCTGCACCGCTTTGCGTGGGTCGCCCCTGACGGCAAGGTGGTGCGTTTCATCGTGATCAACCGCTATCCGCAACAGCTGAAATTCGGCGTCGCCTTTGATGCCTGTCTGCTCTGTGGCGATCAGGGCTACATCCAGGAAGGTAACCAGATCATCTGCGTTGCCTGCGGCGTGCATATCTTTATTCCGTCGATCGGCAAGCCCGGTGGCTGTAATCCGGTGCCGCTGGAAGCATGGCAACTGGCCGGTGACGGCGAAAAACAGGAACTGCTGATCAGCCGGCAGGAGCTGGAAAACGGCACGGCCTACTTTAGCGCCGCCGTGGAACAACAGGAGCATCACTGATGTTATTGCGTCTGATCCTGCAATCGTGGCGCCGTCAGCACCGGCGTCGCCTGCTGGCAGTGTTTACCATCTTTCTGGCCGCTACCCTGGTGTCGGCGCTGCTGGCGGTCTCCATCGATATCGGCGACAAGATGGCGCGCGAGCTGAAAACCTATGGTGCTAATATTCTGGTGGAACCGGCCAGTCAGAGCGTGCTGCCGGAGCTGTTCGGCGACGCCGGGCATAATCCGCTGGCCGGACAGGACTTTCTGGACGAGAAAGAGCTGCCCAATATCAAGGATATTTTCTGGCGCAACAATATCGTCGGCTTTGCGCCGGAGCTGAACGGGCTGGTCCGTTTCGGTCAGCACGAGATCGAGATTGAAGGCACCTTCTTCGATCACGCGATTGTGGTGCCGGATGAAGAGGATTACCGCACCGGACAGAAGATCCTGAGCCCGTACTGGCAGGTGAGCGGGGCCTGGCCGGACGATACCCAGCCGCAAGTGCTGGCCGGACAGGCTCTGGCGGATCAGCTCGGGCTGCAGGTGGATCAGCCGATCACCTTGCAGGCCGGATCACAGCGTCTGACCTTCACCATCAGCGGGATCCTGCGCAGCGGTGGCGCCGAGGATCAGCGCCTGCTGATGCCACTGCGCTATGCCCAGCAGTTACTGGATCTGCCCGGCAAGATCCAGCGCGTCCGGGTTTCCGCGCTGACGGTGCCGGAGAACGCGCTTTCCCGCAAGGCCCGGCAGGATCTCGATGCGTTGACGGCGCAGGAATATGATCTGTGGTACTGCACCGCCTATGTCTCTTCCATTGCGCATCAGCTGGAAGACGCGATTTCCGGCAGTGCCGTACGGCCGATCTGGCAGGTCGCAGCCTCGGAAGGGGTAGTGATTGAAAAGATTCAGCTGCTGCTGGCGGTGGTGACGCTGGTGGCACTGGTAGCGTCAGCGATGGGCATTGCCTCGCTGATGACCAGTAATCTGCTGGAGCGGGCCCGGGAAATCGGTCTGATGAAGGCGCTCGGCGCCGAACTCTGGCAGATCGGTCTGCTGTTCTACGCCGAAGCGGCGCTGAGTGGCCTGATCGGCGGCCTGGCCGGCTGTGTCGCCGGCTGGGGCTGTGCCTGGCTGATCGGCATGACGCTGTTTGGTAATCCCCTCAGTTTTGCCTGGCTGGTGGTGCCGGTGGTGGTGCTGCTGTCGGTGCTCATCGCGCTGATCGGTACCTGGTTCCCGGCCCGGCAGATAGCCCGGCTGTATCCGGTGGAGGTACTGTATGGCCGCTAATTCCTCCCTCTCTTCCCTGTTCTGGGTGCTGATCCGCCGTGCGCTGTGGGTACGGCGGTCCCGGATGCTGGTGATGTTTATGGCGCTGCTGGTCGGCGCGATGATTATCTGTGCCATGGCGGCGCTGTATCTCGATATTGACGCCAAGATGAGCCGTGAACTGCGTACTTTCGGCGCCAATCTGTATGTCGGGCCGAAACAGGGACATGCAGTTGCCGAGCAGACCTGGCTGCAGGCTGCCTCGCTGCCGCCGGCTACAGCCGTACAGGCGATGGGCGGTTTTCTGTATGGCATGGCCCGCACTGAGCAGGAAACCGTGGTGCTGATGGGCAGCAATTTCGAGGCGCTGGCAGCCCTGTCGCCCTACTGGCAGATCAGTGGCGAGCGGGTCAGTGTCGGTTTTGACGAGCGCAACGCCATGATGGGTAAGAAACTGGCCGAACGGCTGGAGCTCAAACCCGGCGATACCATCACCCTGATTCAGGACGGGCGGCGGCATACCCTGACCATCAAAGGCATTGTCGAAGCGGGTGATGCCACCGACTACTACCTGATTGTCAATCTGTCACTGGCGCAGCAGTGGCTCAACCGGCCGGGCGAGATCAGCCACGGGCTGATGAGTCTGGATAACCGTAATGGTCAGGTGGAACAACTGGCGGCCCGGATGACAGCGGCCTATCCGGATCTGGAGGTGCGCCCGATCCGCAAGGTCTCGGCCAACGAAGGCGCGGTGCTGTTCAAGATCCAGGGGCTGATGGGCATGGTGTCGGTGGTGATCCTGTTGCTGTCGACCCTCTGCGTCAACACCACGCTGATGGCGCTGATCGGCGAGCGGAGCCGGGAGTTTGCCCTGCAGAAAGCGCTCGGTGCCTCCCGCAAGGCGATTGTCGTTCAGATCGTTACCGAAACTTTGCTGGTCACCAGTATCGCCGCCGTGGCCGGGCTGCTGGCTGGCTGGCTGCTGGCACAGGTACTGGGCCAGACCGTGTTTTCGGCGTCCATCAGCATGCGCTGGCCGGTGATTCCGCTCACCTTCCTGCTGAGTCTGTCGGTGGCCGGCTTTGCGGCGGTGGTGCCGGTGCGGCGGGCGCTGGCGCTGGAACCGGCGCGTATCCTGAAAGGAGAATAATGTGAATTTAGTGATTGAAACCAGGCAACTGTCCCGGCATTTCGGCAATGTGGCGGCCCTCGACAAGATCGATATCCGCATCCGGCAGGGCGAATTCGTCGCCATCATGGGCGCCTCCGGCTCGGGTAAAACCACGCTGATGAACATCCTCACCTGCATGGATACCCTGAGCAGCGGCCAACTGCTGCTGGATAACGAAGATGTCAGCGCGTTTGATGAAGACCAGCGTCGGCTGTTTCGCGCCGACAAGATGGGGCTGGTGTTCCAGCAATTCCATCTGATCCCGTATCTCAGTGCGCTGGAGAACGTGATGCTGGCGCAGCATTATCACAGTGTGGTGGATCTGGCCGCGGCGCAGCAGGTGCTGACCCAGGTCGGGCTGGCCCACCGCTTCGACCATCTGCCGAGTCAGCTGTCCGGCGGCGAACAGCAGCGTGTCTGCATTGCCCGGGCGCTGGTCAATTCCCCGGAAATCCTCTTCGCCGATGAACCTACCGGTAATCTGGATGAGCAGAACGAACAGCTGGTACTGGCTTTGCTGCGCCAGCTGCATGCGGAAGGGCGCACCATCGTGATGGTGACGCATAACCCGGAACTGGGAAAAGTGGCAGACCGGGTGATCCGGCTGCAGCACGGCAAACTGGTGGAGAATACGACCGATGACATGGTTGCTGTCTAGGGTACTGTTGCTGGCCGCGTTGCTGGCCGGATGTCAGGAAGAAGCGCAGCTGAAAACCGGTGCCCCGGCGCCGGAACTGGCTGCCCTGACGCTGGAAGATCAGCCTGCCAGCCTGAAAGCGTGGCAGGGGAAATACGTGTATCTGGTGTTCTGGTCTGACAGCTGTGGCGGCTGCTTTGCGGAAATGCCGCATCTGCAGGCGCTGTCTCGGCGTTATCCGCGGGATCTGGTGGTCGTCGGCATCAATACCGATGCCAGTGCAGAACGGATCCGCGCGGTACAAAAACAGATGGGGCTGACCTACCCGCAACTGCGCGATCAGCTCAACATCAGCAGTGAGCGCTATCAGCTGCAGGGCACCCCGTCGGCCTATCTGCTGGATCGCGAAGGCCGTCTGCTGGCGCAATCGCTCGGTTTGCAGAAACCGGCCGAACTGGATCGACAATTCCAACAACTTATTCCGTAAAGCGAGAGGTCTGTTGTTTCGTGAAAAAAGGACATTATTTACTGGTGGCCGTGCTGGGGCTGGCGACATTCGGCGTGATGGAATGGCCACATATCCGGGAACACTGGCTGATGGCCAAAGAGGTGGAGGTGGATGCCATGACCTCCGCCAGCCGGCCGACCGCGCAGGCTATTCTGGAGCGGGCACTGCAGAATAAGGCGCAGGACCAGTTGCTGGTGGTGGTGGGCTGGGTCACCGAAATCCTGCCGGACGAACAGCGGGACGTCGTCAGCTATCAGCGCTTTGTGGTGCGCCTGACCAACCGCAAGCCGCTGCTGATCGAGCACAACCTGCAGATCGCGCCGCGCGTCGAAGGGCTGAAAACCGGCAGTGAGCTGCTGATCCGCGGCCGTTATTTCTGGAACGAACAGGGCGGGGTGCTGCGTCAGACGCATCATGATCCGGAACAAAAACAACCGGACGGCTGGATCCGCTTCAAGCACAAGAATTATGGCTGACCGGCGGCGTTATTCCGGCCACAGATGAACCGCCAGCCAGAGCGCGCCGGCTGACACCTGCTGCACCGTATGCGGCAGGCCGGCCGGCAAAAACAGATAATCGCCGGCGCCAAGCTCCACCGTTTCCCCTGCCACATTCAGCACGGCGTGCCCCTGCAGCAGTACCACCCATTCATCCTGGATCTGCCGGTACGCGTGCGGCGTATAGGTGACCGGGCTGATAATCCGTTCGATGACGAGATTCTTATCAGCCAGCAACTGCTCAAAACGCTCTTCCATGGCCGGAGGCAACGCATCAACAAACAGATTCCGCACCTGCATGTTGTCACCTCGCTTCAACGCTACCAGGCACAGTCAGGTATTTGGGAAAGCGGGTGAGCGCCACTGGCCCGCTTTCGCTGACCCAGATCGTGTCTTCCGCCCGTACCCCGAAGGTCTCGCGATAGATGCCGCAGTTACCAATACCGAGGACCATGCCCACCATCACATGTTCGACCTTCTGCTCGCCATGGATCACGGCATGACCGCCAGGAATGGGCGCTTCTTCGTGTTCGATGCCGACCCCGTGGAACACCGGCCGCAGGAATTTGCCGGCATATCCGGCCTGTTCCAGTGACGTGGCCATCGCGCCGTCAATGCCCAGCAATACCGCACCGGATATGGCGGCGGCAATGCCCCGTTCCTGCGCGTCAATATAGGCATGCAGCGCGCTCGCCGCATCCACCGGCACCGGTTCGATGAGAAAGGTTCGGCACAGATCCGCCGCGTAACCTTGCACCATGGGCGCAAGATGCACCTGAACCACTTCCCCGGCGGCGATGATCTTCGCCGTGGCCGGTCCATGGGCCATGGCGGAGCGCCAGCCTGACGCTACATAGGTCACTGACGCCCAGCCCTCAGCCCCGGCCTTGCGCATCGCCAGTTCCGCTTCACCGGCAATCTCGGCCTCGCTGACACCGGGTCGCAGCGCACGCGCCGCCGCACTCATACCGGCATCCGCGACCCGTGCGGCCGCCTTCAGACACGCGATTTCCTCCGGATCCTTAATCATGCGTAGCTGGGAGATAATAGGCGTTGCCGGGACGACCTTGGCCTGCGGCAGAATATGGGCGACAAAGACGTCATAGAGTGCCGCGTCGAAGAAGTTCTTCTCAATTGCGATGGTTGCCTGCGTGAGACCGAGCTCCTGCAGCACATCGCGAAAACCGTGAAACATCTCGGCCTCGCTTTGAAAGGCTCGAATCTCGGTTGCCGCCGAGGCACGCTGAACACTCGCGACATCACACGCCGGCACGGCCACGACGCAACGCTGTGTCCGCGTGAGCAGCGCCAGCGCACACGGCCGGCCATCACCGGTAAAATAGGCGAGGTTGGCGGGTTTCATCAGAAACAGCGCATCGACGCCGTCCCGTTCCATCAAGGCTGCCGCACGGCTCCAGCGAGCCTTATAGTCGAAAGTAGGATTGTCCATAACGTCTGCCTTCTCACTGGCCTGAGGTATGAGTTAAGCATAGATGACGAGTGGAAATCCTCTTCTGCAATAACACAGCAGGTGTATGATGGGAAAATAACGAGTCTGTCTTTGTCTCATGCTTTCAGGGAACGAGGGTGAACGATAAAAACATTCAGTTTTACACGGACAATGCCCATTCGCTGATTGCCCAATATGACCAGGTGCATTTCGAGTCGGTGCATAAAGACTGGCTGAGCCATATCCCTGCGCAGGGCATGGCGCTGGATGTCGGCGCCGGTTCCGGCCGTGATGCCCGGTACTTGTCGGCAAAGGGATTGAGTGTTGTCGCGGTGGAGCCCGCAGAGACATTACTGGAAGCCGCGAAGGCCAACCCGGAAAACCACAACATTCACTGGCTGTGCGACGCGCTGCCGGAATTGAATCAGGTGTTCGCATTGCAGGTGAAATTTGACCTGATTCTGCTCAGTGCTGTCTGGATGCATATCGCGCCATCCAGCCGGGAACGCACCTTTCGCAAATTAAGCTCCCTGCTCAAACCCAACGGAAAAATGGTCATTTCATTGCGGCATGGTGAATGCCGGGATGAACGAACAATGCATCCGGTCTCCGCGTCCGAACTGGCGCAGTATGCCAGTCAGTTTGGCCTGACCTGCCAGTTGCTGACCCAAAACCGGCAGGCTGACCAGCTTGGCCGGAGTGACGTCAGTTGGGAAACCGTTCTGCTGACACTGCCGGACGATGGCACCGGCGCCTTCCCGCTCATCCGCAATATCGTGGTGAATGACAGCAAATCCTCCACCTACAAGCTGGCGTTATTAAGAACGCTCCTGCGAATAGCCGACGGACATCCCGGTGCGGTCATGGAACAAACCGAGCAGCAGGTTTGCCTGCCGCTGGGTCTGGTCGCCCTGTACTGGCTGAAACTGTATAAGCCGCTGGTTGATCAGTACGACATGCAGCAGAGCAGCAGTAACACCAAAGGGCTTGGCTTCATTAAATCCGCGGGCTGGTCACAACTGACCTCGTTCGCCAATAATGATTTCTACATCGGCGCCCATTACCCGCAAGCAGCGATCGCCTCCGCCGTCAGTCAGACACTGAAAGATATCGCCCGCACCATCAAGGAGATGCCGGCAAAATACACCACCTTGCCGGGAACGTATGAGCCGGTTTTTCATGTGGATACCGCCCGTAGCATCCGGGAAATGCCAGCGAGATACACCACTTTGCCGGGAGCGTCATCAGATGCGGTTTTCAACGTGGATATTGCTCCGCGCCAACCCGCCACGGACGGATTGATCCTGGATTTCGATTTTCTGAAATCATTCGGCAACTTCTATGTGCCCAAACATATCTGGGATGCGCTGACCCGGTACAGTGTCTGGATCGAACCGGCGCTGATCAACGAATGGGCAGCGCTGATGGCGGGGTATGGGAAAAACAGGGAACGGCAATACTCAAAACTCGATTACCTGAACGCCTTAACGTGGGACGATCCGGAAAGAACGACGACAAGAGTCAGAAACCGGGTCAATAGCCTGCTGGCGCAAGAACCGGTGAGCTGTTGCTGGAGCGGGAAAGCGCTGCGGACAAAGGATTACGCGATCGACCACGCTTTTCCGTTCGCCCGCTGGCCAAACAATGATTTATGGAACCTGCTGCCGGCCAGAACCATCATCAATGCGCAGAAATCCGACCGACTGCCGAGTCGGATAAGGCTCTCCAACTCGAAGGAACTGATCCTGCACTGGTGGCAACAGGCATGGGATGACCATAAAGCCGAGTTTTTCACCCAGGCCGCCTTCGCACTGCCCAGCATTCAGCCGTATCATGAGAACTACGAGGATGTGTTTGAAGCCATGTCACTGCAGCGGGATCGGATCAAGGATTTTCAGCAGCTGGAAGATTGGGGGTGATTTGCTTCATCGCCATTACCGGGGTAAAGGGACTTAGGGAAAATATTTTATGTTTGATAGCCTGTATGCGATGTTGATAGCGTTAACACTTTCGTTTTTTCCTGTGGCTGTAGCTATCGGAATTATCTCTTTTATTAAAAAACAACAGCGTAAAAACCGGGTTAGCCCTCTCACTGCCAATTTGTTACGACCTTATGGGTACACGCTTCAGGAAAGTATCCATGACTTGAAACTTGAGTTATTTGGCCAAATTACAGAAATCTTAATGATTGGATTGATGTTGCCTTTACTCCTATTAATTCAGGCGTACTTTTTTAACATCAAATTATCTCTCACTGCATGGATAATCACAGGAACCATTGGCTTCATTACTTTTGTATTTAAAATCCGGAATATATTGAAGTTAGTGAAATCATTAGAGCAAAACAGGCTGGGCTATTCCTGTGAAATGGCCGTTGGCCAGGAATTAGAGAATTTGATTCGCCCCGTCAATCATCCCTACCGGCTGTATCATGATATTCCGTTCGAAAACTACAATATCGACCACTTGGTTGTTGGTCCTAACGGTGTTTTTGTTGTTGAGACCAAAGGCCGCTCAAAGCATATCATTGAGGGTTCCAAACAATTCAAAGTGGTTGTTGAGAATGACTCGCTTATCTTTCCGACTCACACGGAAAAAGAACCAATCGAGCAGGTTAGGCGAAACGTTCTGTCAGTCAGAAAGTGGCTTCAAAGCGCAACAGGTATGGATATTCCTGTTGCAGGCATTCTGGTATTGCCGGGATGGTTCGTGGAACTGAAACAGCGTGCTATTGATCCGTATATTCTGAATGCCTCGGCCTTACCGAAAGTGTTCCCTAAATTTTTTGCCGGGGCTCTGGAGCTAGGGCAAATCAACGCTATTGCCTATCAGGTTGAGCAGAGGGTTAGAGATATTAAGAGAGACTAGCTAGTCAGGCTGTGCCTCAATATGCTTTTCTTCTATCTCGATAGCAGAGTTGTTACATGACGCTGAAAAAAGCGAGCGGAAGCTCATAAAAATCACTCTTGAGTCGAATTCATCTGCTATTTGCATCATTTTGTGAGCAGAATAAAGCTCCTATTCTGCTCATCATCAGATCTTGTTCTGAAATGGCCCGATCTGCAGTGAGGCAGTTGCATATTGGCTTCGTTGTAACTTCCCCCCAAGCTTAATACTAGCCTCATTGGTTCCACACCCATTATCGCACGGTTTATTACTGTAATTTCCAGTACGTTAGCCGGTGCTGTTTAACCTGTAATATCTACGGTTAATGAGCGGCCTCAATGGAGGCTAAAATAAGTCAATTCATTCATTGAGGACAACCGATGCCATTAGCCGCCAGAGTCAGTGATTCTCATGCTTGCCCGCAGAAAGGGCACTCCGTAAATACCATATCATCCGGTTCTGGTGATGTATTCATTAATGGGTTACCCGCAGCAAGAGTGGGTGATGCAACAAGTTGTGGCGCCACAATAGTAACAGGAAGTTCGACTGTATTTATCAACGGGAAACCGGCTGCTTTGCTTGGTGCTGCAACGTCACATGGCGGCGTCATTATCAGCGGTTCAGGGAATGTGCTGATTGGTGATTAGTATTTCCCCCGACAGAACCAGAGGCCGGGAAAACGCAAAAACAAAAAAGCCCGCTTATTCAGCGGGCTTTTCCGTAGTATCTGGCGGAGAGATAGGGATTCGAACCCTAGAAGGGCTACAAACCCTTGCCGGTTTTCAAGACCGGTGCATTTAACCACTCTGCCATCTCTCCGTTCTTGGCGCGTATCATACGGGGTTATTTATTTTTCGTAAAGCATCAATGAGTTGATTGCTTAATCCTTGAGCGGAAGCGCACATTTTTCTTCATCCGGCTGGCACAAAAACGTCGTCATACTGTCATAAACCGCCTTTAGTCTGTGAATACAGCCTCAGCAGCGGATCGGGATCAGGAGGATGTCATGGCGCATTCATCAGATGTGGCAGCGGAATTGCCGGAAGAAATCAATAATGGGCTCCGTCAGCGTGTGACGTCGTCCGGCAGTATTTTTCATCAAAAACGCTTTCGTAATCATCATCTGCCGCAACCCATGACCGCGACCGGATTGCTCCGTCTGCTGGGGCGTTACCTGTTTGCCCGTCCGGCGGTGCCGGCGCCGGTCAGACCGTTGCCGGTCCATTCGCTCACCACATTGCAATTGCTGGCTGCGCCGGCGGATACGCTATACCGGCTGGGACACTCCACATTATTGCTAAAACTCGGCAGCGAGTTCTGGCTGACCGATCCGGTGTTTTCCAAACGGGCGTCACCACTCCAGTGGGCTGGTCCGAAGCGCTTTCACGCCCCGCCGCTCTCGCCGGAACAACTGCCGGCGCTGAAAGGCATCATCATTTCGCATAACCACTATGACCATCTGGACAAGATGAGTATCCGCACGCTGCGTTCCCGCTGTGAGCAGTTTTATGTGCCGCTTGGCGTCGGCAAAAAATTGCGGCAATGGGGCGTTGCGGCGAGCGCCATTACCGAATTGGACTGGTGGCAGTCGGTACAGATCGGCAACACGCAACTGGTCGCCACCCCGGCGCGCCACTTCTCCGGACGCGGTTTGCTGGATACCGACCGCTCGCTGTGGTGTTCCTGGGTGATCCGATCACCGGAATTCAGCCTGTTTTTCAGCGGCGATACCGGCTATTTCGATGGCTTTAAGCAGATTGGCGAGGCTTACGGCCCGTTTGATGTCACCTGTATTGAAACCGGCGCCTATGATCATAGCTGGCCGGATGTGCACATGCTGCCGGAGCAATCGCTGCGGGCTCATCTGGATTTGAAAGGGCAGTATATGCTGCCGATCCATAACGGTACGTTTGATCTGGCGTTGCATGACTGGTTCGAGCCGTTCGAGCGGATCACCGCGCTGGCCCACGCGCAGCAGGTGCCGCTGCTGATGCCGCAGATCGGCGCACCGGTACAGTTATCGGCGCCGCCATACTGGTTGCCGTGGTGGCGTCAGTACGACACGGAGCTGATCGATATTATCGACGCGATCGGCGCAGAATAGAACATCCGGCCCCGGCACAGTGGAGTGCGGGGCAGGGCGTGACCCGGTTTAACTCAGGGTCGTAAACAGCTCGTCAATCTGCTGCTCGGAGAAGATGCGGATACCGTGTGCTTTCAGCAGATGGGCGGTGATGCCTTCTCCCTGAATCTTCCGGCCGCGGAACTGGCCGTCATAAATGTCGTGGCTGCCGCAGGACGGGCTGCTCTCTTTCAGCAGGGCATATTTGATTTTCTGCTGCTGGCACAGGGCCAGTGCCTGTTCGGCCCCTTTCAGAAATGCGCTGGTGACATCCTTGCCTTCGCCGGTCATGACGCGCCCATCCTGCTGGATTTCGGCGGCCGGACGCGGTGTCGGCAGTCCGCCGGCCTGCTCCGGACAGTACGGTACCAGCCAGCCATTGGCATGCCAGCGTTGCAGTAGCGGATGATTCACCGGTTTACTCTGACCATCATAGCGTGCCGGACAACCTAACAGGCAGGCGCTGACTAATATCTTTGGCGTATTCATGATGTGATTTCCGTGCTCTCGTTCTGCGGCTGAATGTTTGCCGATTAGCAAAACATTATCCGTGATAACCGGTTTATGTTCTGCGAAGCGGATCTAAAACGACAGCCGTGGCGCTGTCAGCCGCGTTGCATCATACGGCGCGGTTTAACTTTCCCCGGAGAGCGGTGCCGCGCGCTGCTGCCACAACCGGAAGATCGTATGGCTGTTCACAAACAGGAAGCTGCCTTCGATCATGGCGCCGCCAATCGAGCCAATCACGAAGTTATGCGTAACCCAGCAGACCGTTCCCATCAGCATCAGCAGGCGCATGCGGATACCCTGTTCGCGGTAGAGCGCCCAGGTGCCCAGCGTGGTACCGATGATGGTCAGCCACTGGATCGGCTGCGTGATATTCGGTATGCCCAGCACCCAGACGATCAGCAGAAAGAATGCCATCACCGCCACATGGCGGGTGCGGGTGGAGACAAAACTGCGTAATCCGCTCAGCCAGGCGGCATAGGCAGCCGTCGGCGCGCTGAGCAGAAAGAAGTGGCAACCGATCACCACACAATACAGCGTCAGCAGGGTACGCAACCGCTGATCGTTTTTCTGAATAAAAGCCGAAATGCCGACCGCAAATGCAATTAAACCCACTGACTGTGCCAGTGGGTTTGCTGCAAAGAGTTCCGCTATGTGGTGCAGGAATGTCATCAAAGAGTCACGCCGCTTTTGAATATAGCCAGTTCCCGGAAATCGTTCTGTTCATTACAGGTGGCTTTGCCATTGGCGACATCGGCAATCAGGTCAATAAACTGATTGAGCAGTTGGCTCATGGTGTGACCTTCCAGCAACTGACCGGCATTGAAATCAATCCAGTGTGGTTTGCGTCGGGCCAGATCGCTGTTGGTCGCCAGTTTGACTGTCGGAACGAATCCGCCGTAGGGCGTCCCGCGCCCGGTACTGAACAATACCATATGGCATCCGGCGGCGGCCAGTGCGCTGGTAGCTACCGCGTCATTGCCTGGTGCGTTCAACAGGTTCAGACCCGGCCGGGTTAACCGTTCACCATATTTCAGCACATCGATGACCTGACTCTGACCGGCTTTCTGGGTGCAGCCCAGCGATTTTTCCTCCAGTGTGGAGATCCCGCCCGCCTTGTTGCCCGGTGACGGATTCTCATAAATCGGCTGGTTGTGATCGATGAAATACTGTTTGAAATCGTTCACCATGGCCACGGTTTTACCGAAGGTGTCTTCATCGCGGCAGCGTGACATCAGAATACGTTCCGCGCCGAACATCTCCGGAACCTCGGTCAGTACGCTGGTACCACCATGGGCGATGACATAATCGGAGAACTGGCCCAGCAGCGGATTGGCGGTAATGCCGGAAAAACCATCCGAACCGCCGCATTCCAGTCCGAACTTCAGTTCGCTCAGCTTGCCGGGGGTGCGCTGGTCGTCTTGCATCACCGCCAGCAGCTCTTTCAGATGCGCCACGCCGGTGCCGACTTCATCGTCATGCTGCTGGCAGACCATGAAGCGTACCCGTTCGGCATCAAATTCGCCTAGGGTCTCTTTAAACGCGGCGATTTGGTTGTTCTCACAGCCCAGGCCAACCACCAGCACTCCGCCGGCGTTGGGGTGTCGGACCATATTCTGCAAAATGGTACGGGTATTCTGGTGATCCTGACCCAGCTGGGAACAGCCATACTGATGACTGAACAGGTGGATACCATCAATCGTGGACAAATCACAGTCCTGTTCGATCTGCTTGAGCATCTGTTTCGCCATGGCATTGACGCAGCCCACGGTCGGTAAGATCCATAACTCGTTGCGGATGCCGACCTGACCATGCTTGCGGCGATAGAGCATGACGTCACGATCGGCCGGTTGCTGCGGCACCTCGACAAAATCCGGCTGATACTGATAGCTGTCCAGATCGCTCAGGTTGGTGGCGATATTGTGGTTATGCACGTGCATGCCCTGGGCGATATCTTCTTTCGCGTGACCAATCGGCAGACCGTACTTGATGATCGGACTGCCTGCTGGCAGATCGCGCAGTGCCAGCTTATGACCCCGGCTGATTGGGCCACGCAGCGTGATCAGGGTATTCTCTATGTCAATCTGCTGACCTTCGGTCAGGTCAGCCAGTGCCACGGCCACATTGTCGGTGGCGTGTATCTTTATTACTTCCTGCATGGTGAGACCTCAACAGCAAATAGTCAGTGCAGTACGCATGCCCTGGGTGTGGATCCGGGTCAGATGGGCACAGACCGCTTCCACCAGGCCTTTAACCCGGGTGAGATCTTCGCCCCAGTGACTTTCCAGACTCAGGGTCTGTTTCACCAGTTCCGCCATCGTGATGCGGCCGTCATCCACGGCGGTCCACAGTGCCGAGAAGTGCTCCAGCCAGTGCGCATCATCCTGCAGCGGATAGCTCTCGTCACCGCGTTTACCGTGGTAGAACGCCAGCAGCGCCGCCAGCGCAAAGGTCAGGCGAACCGGCAGGCAGCCTTTGCGATCCTGATAGGTCAGCAGTTGTGGCAGGATGCGGGTCTTGTATTTGGTCATGCCGTTCAGCGCGATCGACAGCAACTGGTGCTTGATGAACGGATTGCGGAAGCGCGCCAGCACATCGCGGGCGAAGGACTCCAGTTCATCCCGTGGCAGATCCAGCGTCGGCACGATCTCTTCAAAAATCGCCTTTTCGACGAACTGGCTCAGCTGGGCGTCATCCATGCTTTCACCGACGGTGTTCAGACCGCTCAGGAACGCCACCGGTACCATCGCGGTATGGGCGCCATTGAGGATCGCCACTTTGCGTTCCTTGTACGGCTTGATGTCTTCGACGATGCGGATGTTCATCTGCTTGTCGGCCGGCAGCTGATCCAGACACAGCGCTTCCCGCAGCCATTGCGGACCTTGAATAACAAACAGATAGAAATATTCGGCGGTATCGACGAACTGATCCTGATAGCCGAACTCTTCCTGCAATGATGCATGTTCATCGCGCGGGAAGCCGGTGACGATCCGGTCGACCAGGGTCGAGCAGAAGGTGTTGGCCTGACCCAGCCAGTTGGTGAAGGCCAGCGGCAGTTGCCACTGCACGGCATATTTCAGCACCAGTTCTTTCAGCGCGTCACCGTTATAGTCGATCAGCTCGCAAGGCAGGATGATCCAGCCCTTGTCGGCGGCACCGTTGAACTGCTGAAAACGTTCAAACAGCAGGCGGGTCAGTTTTGCCGGAAAGCTGGCGGGTGGTGCATCGGTGAGCTGATCGTCCGCGACATACGTGATACCCGCTTCGGTCGTGTTCGAGAACACGAAACGGATATCCGGATTGCGCGCCAGGGCCAGCACCTCGTCAAACTGCTGATAACAGTTCAGCTCGCGGGTGACGGAGCGGATCAGGCGGGTATGACGTACCGCTTCGCCCTGTTCGTTCAGACCGCGGATCACGGTAGTGTAGAGGCCGTCCTGCGTGCTCAGGCTGGGCGGGAAGGCGGTATCTATCGGGCGGATGATCGCCACCCCGGCGTTCAGGCTGGTGTATTCGTTCAGTTGATCGATCTGCCAGTCCACAAAGGCGCGCAGAAAGTTACCTTCGCCGAACTGAATGATTTTTTCCGGATAGGCAGCACCGGGAAATTGCTGACGGTTTAAAGCGTGCATTTGTGTCTCCTCAAAACGGGAGGGATGCTCCCGTTTTCTCTGTCTGGTTCAGTTATTTCAGTTCGATACCGAAGTAGTTTTTCGCATTGTGGAAACAGATGTTTTCCACCATTGAGCCCAGCAGTTTGATATCTGCAGGTGCTTCACCGTCCGCCACCCAGCGGCCGAGCATACGGCACAGCACACGGCGGAAATATTCGTGACGGGTATAGGAAAGGAAGCTGCGGCTGTCGGTCAGCATGCCGATGAAGCGGCTCAGCAAACCGAGTTGCGCCAGCTGCATCATCTGGCGTTCCATGCCGTCTTTCTGATCGTTGAACCACCAACCTGAACCGAACTGCATTTTTCCTGGGGTGTTATCACCCTGGAAGTTACCCAGCATGGTCGCCAGCACTTCGTTATCACGAGGGTTCAGGCAATACAGAATGGTTTTCGGCAGCTGGTTGTTGCGGTCCTGCGCATCCAGTAAACGGGACAGCGGCGCGGCGACCAGACCGTCATTGATGGAGTCAAAGCCGGTGTCCGGACCCAGTTCCAGCAAACGACGGCTGTTGTTGTTGCGCAGTGCGCCGATGTGATACTGCTGCACCCAGCCACGCTGTTTGTACTCTTTCGCCAGGAACAGCAGTACTGCGGTTTTGAAGGCCGCGACCTGTTCGAGGGTCAATTCTTTGCCCTGACGACGGGCCTGCAGCATCGCCGTCAGTTCGGCATCCGAGGCTTCACCGAACATCACCACATCCAGCGCATGGTCGGAAATTTTACAGCCATGAGCAGCGAAATGATCCAGACGTTTGCCCAGCGCTTTGGTCAGGTCATCAAAGGTTGTAATGGAGACATCAGCGGCTTTTTCCAGCGCCGTCATGTAATCGGCAAACCAGGGCGCATCAATGTTGAACGCCTTGTCCGGACGCCAGCCCGGAGTCACCACGATGTTGAAGTTGCTATCGGCGGCGATTTTGGCGTGGTGTGACAGGTCATCAATCGGATCATCGGTGGTAGCGACCAGCTTCACGTTCATCTGTTGCATGATGCCGCGCGCCGAGAATTCCGGCTGTGCCAGTTTGTCGTTACAGAAATCCCACACCTGTTTCTCGGTGGTCGGGGAGAGCTGCACGTTGGTTAGTCCGAACGGACGGCGCAGTTCAAGGTGGGTCCAGTGATACAGCGGGTTGCCGATGGTGTGCGGCACGGTCGCCGCATAGGCCTGATATTTCTCGTAATCGCTGGCGTCGCCAGTACAGAAACGCTCATCAGCCCCGTTAGAACGCATCGCGCGCCATTTGTAATGATCGCCTTTCAACCAGATGTCATACAGGTTCTTAAACTGATAATTCTCGGCAATCAGCTGCGGCGGTAAATGGCAGTGGAAATCGTAAATCGGCTGGTCAGCCGCGAAATCATGGTACAGCTGGCGTGCAAAATCAGTATCCAGCAAGAAATCTTCAGTTAAAAACGAACTCATATTCCACTCCGGTACGGTATTGCGGGCTGATGCGTCAGAATTAACGTATGAGCCAGAACAAATGTGTTATACCAATTATTCAGAATAACGACATCCTGTCCAGCAACTACCCTTGGTTTTTGTATGGTGGCTCACAGATTTTATGCGGATGGGGGAAAAGGGCTCATTTTTCCGGATAAACAGGGTTCTTTTTGAGGATAAAAATCAGATGTGAGTGCTTTTTATGCGATTCGCGGTGTGATTTTCATCACCTTTTTTATAGAAAAAGGCGCTTGTTGTCAGGACAACCTGAAAACTGTGATGGCACTCAACTAAAAAAGATGTCGTACCAATTAAAGTTGCATCAGTGACATGTATGACATTTAAACGCCTTGTTAATAACAACAAGGTGATATCAATCCCCCCAACTGCAGAGGTTTGTTCACAATGACATTAAAACTGAAAACACTGGCAGCAAGTCTGTTACTGGCAGCACCGATGGCGATGGTCTCATTCTCCTCCCTGGCGGTTGAACGCGTCACCCTGAAACTGGCGCATAACCTGGATAACTCGCATGTCGTGCACAAGGCACTGGCAGAAATGGCCAAGGAAATCGACACTGCGTCCGAAGGCAAAATGAAGCTGCGTATCTACCCGGGCGGTCAGATGGGCGGTCCGCGCGAAACGCTGGAAATGCTGCAGAATGGCGCACTGGACATGACCAAGGCCAGTGCCAGTGAAATGGAGCCTTTCGCACCGGCTTATTCGATCTTCAGTCTGCCGTATCTGTTTAAAAACGATAAACATTTCACCAACGTGCTGTATGGCCAGGTGGGTCAGGAAATGATGCAGGAAACCCGGGACAAAGGGTTTATCTCCCTGGCATCGTATGTGGCCGGTACCCGCAGCTTCTATGCCAATAAAGCCATCCATACCCCGGCGGATATGAAGGGCCTGAAAATCCGTGTTGTTGCGACGCCAACCACCATCAAGCTGATCGAACTGCTGGGCGCGGCGCCGGCGCCGATCCCGTTTGGTGAGGTGTATACCGCGCTGCAACAGGGCGTGATTGATGGCGCAGAAAACAACGAACCTTCGTATGTGCAGACCCGTCATGTCGAAGTGGCCAAGTTCTATGCAGAAGATCAGCACACAGCCGTACCGGACTACTTGGTAGTCTCGACCAAGGTCTGGGATGCGCTCTCTGATGAACAGCGCAACATTATTACGACCGCAGCGAAACACTCTGAAGAGTATGAGCAGAAGCTATGGGCGGATGAAGTCGCTGCCTCCCGCAAAAAAGCGCAGGAAAACGGTGCCACCTTCATTCAGGTCGATAAAGAGGCCTTCCGCAATGTGCTGACACCACTGTATGACGATTTCAAAAATGACCCGCAACGGGCTGAATGGCTGAAGAAAATTGAAGCTGTTTCAGATCAGTAAGTAACAGAAATACCTTGCATTGGCGGAACGGTGAAAGCGGTTCCGCCAGGGAGAAATGTAATGCGGTTACAAAAATTCAAAACACCAATCGATCGTTTTATTGCCACCTTTTCCATTCTGGTAATGATCGGACTGGTCATCTGTGTGGTCTGGCAGGTCTTCAGCCGCTATGTCCTGGGTGCGCCCAGCACTATGACTGACGAGATTGCCCGTTTCAGCATGATCTGGGTCGGGCTGCTGGGCGCCGCATATGGTGTTGGTGCTCAAAGTCATCTGAGTATTGATCTGTTCACGATGAATCTGACTGGTAAAAAGAAACTGATTAATCAGATATTTATCAATGTCTGTGTGCTGGTGTTTACTGCCGGCGCGCTGGTCTGGGGCGGTGGCGTACTGGTGGCCAAGGTATACAGCACTGGTCAGGTTTCTCCGGCCATGCAGCTTCCAATGGCCTATGTCTACGGCGTCTTGCCGCTAAGTGGTCTGATCATGAGTTATTACAGCCTGCTGTTCATATTGGAAGCAGTGCTCGATTTTTTTACCCTTCCGGCGGCAGCCATTAACGTTTCTGAGGAGAAAGCATGATGGACTGGACACTCTCTATAGTCATGTTCGGCTCTTTTTTTGCGCTGGTTTTCATGGGCGTACCGATCTCTTTTTCTATCGGACTGGCGACGCTGGCGGCTGGTTGCATGATGCTGCCGCTGGAAACGACGCTGGCCGTTATCGGACAGAAAGTGGCAACCGGGCTGGACAGCTTCTCACTGCTGGCGATCCCCTTCTTTATCTTTGCCGGTGTGCTGATGAACTGCGGCGGGATAGCGCAAAGATTGATCCGATTTTCTCAGGTTCTGGTTGGCCGCATGCCCGGCTCACTGGGCCATGTCAATGTCATGGCGAACATGATGTTTGGTTCTATCTCCGGTTCGGCGGTGGCTGCGGCGGCTGCGGTGGGCGGTACCATGTCACCGATGCAGAAAAAAGCCGGTTATGATCCGGCATATTCTGCTGCGATTAACGTGACTTCCTGTATCACTGGTCTGCTGATTCCGCCGTCGAATGTCCTGATCATTTATGCACTGACCGCCGGCGGGATCTCGGTGGCCACCCTGTTTATGGCCGGTTATGTCCCGGGCATCCTGATGGGGCTGAGTATCATGGTGGTGGGGGCTATCATTGCCAAACGTCGTGGTTATCCGGTGGCTGAACGTCCGACGCTGGCGATTGCACTGAAGGCATTCTGGGATGCGTTCCCAAGCCTGCTGCTGGTGGTCGTGGTCATGGGCGGTATTCTGGGCGGCATCTTCACGGCGACAGAAGCTTCCGCGATTGCCGTGGTGTATACCTTTGTGCTGTCGGTACTGATCTACCGGGAAGTCAAATTCAAAGACCTGCCGAAAATCATCCTGGACTCGGTGATCACCACGTCTATCGTGCTGTTGCTGATTGGGATTTCCGTTGGCATGTCCTGGGCAATGACCAATGCGGACATCCCGTACACGATCAGTGATGCACTGATGAGTGTATCTGAGAATCCGATCGTTATTCTGCTGATTATTAACATTATTTTGTTGATTGTCGGGGTGTTCATGGATATGACGCCAGCGGTGCTGATTTTTACCCCGATCTTCCTGCCGATTGCGACCAATCTGGGCATGGATCCGGTACATTTCGGGATCATGATGGTATTCAACCTCTGTATCGGTCTGTGTACCCCGCCAGTAGGCAGCGCACTGTTTGTCGGCTGCTCCGTGTCTGGTGTAAGACTGCAGGCGCTGATCAAACCGATGCTGCCATTCTTTGCCGCTCTGCTGGTCACCCTGCTGGCGGTCACTTACATACCGTCACTGAGTCTGTTTTTACCCGGTCTGTTTGGTATGCACTGATCTGCGATCGAAAGCGGTATTCAGAATTCGGGAAACCGTTGTCTGGATGATCTAAAATTGGTATAACAAATCATGCCTTGTATCATACAAGGCATGATTTGCCATATAGACTGGCAGTAAATGAGGTGGTTATGGATTTGTATGAGTCAAAACGGCTCTATCAGAAAGTTGCTGCAGAACTGAAAAAGCGAATTGCAGACCACGAATATGCGGTCGGAGACCGTTTGCCCGCCGAGCGGCTAATTGCGGAAGAGATGAATGTCAGCCGCACCGTCGTGCGCGAAGCCATCATCATGCTGGAAGTGGAAGGTCTGGTCGATGTCCGCAAAGGTTCCGGTATTCATGTGGTTGGTACCGAAGTCCGGTATCAGCAGGCCTTGCCCGAATCGGCGGATGATGACGAATTTCTGACTGCGGGGCCGTTTGAGCTGCTGCAGGCCCGGCAATTGCTGGAAAGCAATATTGCCGAATTTGCGGCCACGCAGGTGACCAAGCAGGACATTCTGGCGTTGCAGGCGATTCAGGAAACGGCACAGAAAGAAGATCGCGCCCGCGATTCGCAGTGGGACAAGGAGTTCCATATTCAGGTTGCCAAGGCTACCCAGAATTCGGTGCTGGTTACCCTGGTGGAGAAGCTCTGGCAGCATCGCGAACAGAACCCGTACTGGCGCAAGTTACACGAACATATTGATGATCGGGCGATGGAGAGCTGGTGTGAAGACCACGAGCAGATCCTGAAAGCGCTGATGCGCAAGGATCCGAAAGCCGCCAAGCTGGCGATGTGGCAACATCTGGAAAACACCAAACAGATGCTGTTTCAGGCTACCACCATCGATGACGATCTGGTGGATGATCGCTATCTGTTTTCGGAAAATCCGGTGGTGCATCTGATCCGGGCCTGATTTCCCGGCAGTAACCCAAAAATAAGCCTCCGCAAGGGAGGCTTATTGCTATCCGGGTCAGAACCGGGCTTAGTCTTTCTTCGCCAGCAGGAATTTGACCAGCGCGATATACTCTTCGGTGCTCTTGATACCTTCGGTTTTCACCAGATATTTACCGTTCACCACTGTCGCCGGGACACCGCGGATATTCATGCTGCCGGTGTTGCGATCATACTGGGCGACCATGCCGGTGACAGCGAAACTGTCGATGGCACCGTCAAAGTCCTTGCCATCCACGCCGGCCTGTTCGAACAGCGCACGGACATCAGCACGGTTTTGCGGCGGGTTACGTTCTGCCTGGATGCGGTTGAAGAGAACCGGTGTCACTTTATCTTCCACTTTCAGCAGATCAGCCACTGCATAAGCGCGTTGCAGTTCGGGCCCCATCTCTTTACCCAGGAAGGCCACAGGGGTACGTTTGAATGCCACATCCTCAGGCAGCTGTTTTTTCAGCTCAGCCATGATGGGCTCAAACTGATAGCAGTGCGGGCAATAATAAGAGAAGAATTCCATTACTTCCGGTTTCGGGGTATTCGTCTGACGAATCACCTCGTAGTTGACGTTTTCTTTAAATTGCGGGGCAGCCTGTAAGAAAGGCGCGATTAACAGACCAGCTAACAACACAAAAACTTTTTTCATAATGGGTTCCGTATCAGAGTGGAGTGACAACACCGCAGTGTTGTGCATCAAGACTATTCACTCTGTTTCCGTTCGTCAATTGCGATCGGATATTGTGTTAGCCGGACGGTTACCCGTGGCTTGTGTGAGGCAGATCACTCTATATACAAGCCGGTTTGCAAATTGCGAAAAAATGCCTATATTGGCTCCATCTGGAGCGATGTGTCGTTGCAGAGCATACCCAGCCAGGACAACGGCGGGAGCATAAGCTGTAGAAAGCAGCGGGATAAGTGTATCAGGCGATTGAGCTTGCTTCGGCAAGCTCAAGTCGTTTCCGGCGTCTGAAAAAGGGTGCTGTTACCGGACGTGTTAATTGACGGCCGGTGCGGATTTCGCGAAGGTCAGCAGGGAGTCTTGCACCTCGTCGGCCAGCGCCTGGGCTTCGGCGGTGACCGCTTTCCCGGTCCGGACCAGAATTTTGTGACCGACCCCGGCTGCGCGGGCGGCCTGCATATCGGCCGCTTTATCGCCGACCATGTAGGAAGCGGCCAGATCGATATCCAGCTCGCGGGCGGCATCCAGTAGCATCCCCGGTGCCGGTTTACGGCAGTTACACTCCTGGCGGTACGGCGCCTCGCCGGCTGTCGGGTGATGTGGACAATAGTAGATACCATCGAGATCGACATCGCGATCGGCCAGCGACCAGTCCATCCATTCGGTCAGTTGCATGAACTGCTCTTCGCTGTAGTAACCGCGGGCAATCCCTGACTGATTCGTTACGACAACCAGGCTGTAACCTTTCTTCTTCAGGAGCTGCAGCGCTTCAATCGCACCGTCAATAAAATGAAAGTCATCGATGCAGGATACATAGCCTGTGTCCTGGTTGATGACACCGTCCCGATCCAGAAAAACCGCAATTTTTGCCACAATCTGTCCTCATTCATTATGCTGCTGTCTATTGTAGGGGATTTCTACCGGTTTCGCTGCAGTGTCATCCCTCGTGGATCGGATACCGCCGGTAAAACCGGCTACAATCCCGGAACAGCACCCTTCATACACAGGCTCAGGACATCTTATGGCTCATCTGTTGGCGGAACATGGCGCCCGTTTACTGCGTCGCGGCGAGCGCCGGTTGTTATTGCTGACCGGCAGCGAGGCGGCGTGTCAGCAGAATGCTGCGGCATTATGGATACGTGACGGCCTGTGGCTGGGGGCCGGTCCGGAGATGGTGACTCCGCAAGCCATGCAGCAGACGATGCCGTGGCTGGGACAGGAGTACCCGCTGGTGGTGCTGAACGCCTTTTCCGGGCTGTCGCCGGATCTGCTGGGCGCCGTGGGAGGCACGGTCCGCGCGGGCGGATTACTGGTGCTGCTGATGCCGCCGCTGGCGGACTGGACGCAATTCCCCGATCCGGATTACCGGCGCTATGTGTCGCAGCCGGAAGAGATGAACCGCTGTTATCCGCATTTTCTGCAGCGCCTGCAGCGGCTGTTGCTGCAGGATGAGGCCGTCTGGCACTGGGCGCTGCCGGGCGCTATGCCCGCCTTCCCGTTACCGGACTTACCACAGACTGACTGGCAGATGCTGCCGGATGCGTCGGGTTGTCTGGGCGCGGAACAACACCGGATCTGTGAAGCGGTCCAGGACTGTGCCCTGGCACCCCGCCGCTATCCGCTGGTGATCATGGCCGACCGCGGCCGCGGCAAATCAGCGGCCTTGGGCCTGGCGGCACGACGCCTGTTGGCGCAGGGAAAGCGCATCATCGTGACCGCGCCCTCGCAGCAGTCGGTACGCACCCTGATGCAGTTTGCCGGTCAGCATGAGCATCTGTGTTTTTTCAGCCCGGAAGCACTGCTGGAACAACCGGTGGCGGGTGATTTACTGCTGATTGACGAGGCGGCGGCCATTCCGGCGGCATTACTGCGCCGGTTGCAGCAGCACTATCAGCGTGTGGTGTATGCCACCACCATTCACGGCTATGAAGGCTCTGGTCACGGCTTTGAACTGCGGATGTGCCGCTGGCTGGCCCGGCAGTGGCCGTCGTGGCAACAGTACACGTTAAAAAAGCCGCTGCGCTGGGCGGAACAGGATCCGCTGGAGACATTGCTGGCGCGCATTTTATTGCTGGATGCCGATGCCTGTGCGCCGCCGGCAAGGGTTCCCGGCGGGTACTTGCAGGCCATCACCTCCGCTCAACTACTGCAGGATGAAGCGTTATTGCGTCAGATATTCGGTTTGCTTGTGCTGGCGCATTATCAGACCTCGCCGACCGATTTGCGGTTGCTGCTGGATTGTCCGGATATCGAGATCTGGCTGTGGCGCGATGAGGCAGCCATTTACGGTGTCGCCTTGCTGATGCGCGAAGGGCCGATCGCTGCGGCACTGGCAGAACAGATCTGGGCCGGGCGGCGGCGACCGCGTGGACAGCTATTACCGCAGACGTTGCTGGCGCACTGCGGTTACCGGGAGGCCGCAGCGTACCGCTATCTGCGGGTGATGCGCATCGCGGTGCATCCGCTGTGTCAGCAACAGGGTTTAGGCAGCCAGTTCATCGCCGCGCTGACGGAACACTATCGTGCGCACGCCGATTTTCTCGGCTGTTCGTTTGCAGCGACGCCGGAGCTGCTGCAGTTCTGGTGCCGGCAGGGCTGGCAGGCGGTACGGCTGGGGCTCAGCAAGGATGTGGCGACCGGTTGTCATGCCGCGGTCCTGCTGACTGCGTTGCGGCCTGAATTACAGGCTCAGCTTCGGGAATGGCAGCAACTGTTTTTGCAGCAATTGCCGGTGTGGCTGGCCCATTCGCTGCAGGATCTGCCTGCCGACATGATTCTGTCGCTGTTGCAGCCACAGCCGATTCTGCCGTTAACGGAGCAGGAAAAAAACGATCTGCTGGCTTTTACCGATCATCATCGTTCGCCGGATCATTGCTGGCCGGCAATCAGCAGGGCGTTGCAGGTGTATGCCGGGACGTTAAAGCACATGCCTGCTGAACAGGCGGCCTTGCTTATACAACGTTTCTGGCAGGGGAAAAGCTGGAGCTGGCTGGCCACACATCATCGGTTGACGGGGCAGAAAGCGGTGGTGCAGCAGTTAAGAATGGCGGTAAAAAAACTGCTCTTTCCGGCAGGGTCATACGGGTCACCTGATTTGACGGAAAGAGCAGAAAAATAGAGGCGCAGAAAACGGTTTACAGCTTATTTCTGTTTATCCAGGAAAGCTTTGGTGGCATTCAGCTGGGCTTCTTCATAAGCCACATGGGCTTTCATCATGTCGATAAATTTGGCTTTTACGGTCGGATCCTTGATGTCATCCAACCGGGCCTGCAGTTGTTCGGTATCGTGCATCCGCATCATGCCGTGACGGCCACCATCCCGGCCCATCATCTTGCCCTGACGCATCATGCCAGGACCAGCGCCATCCGGGCCACCGAACGGACAAGGCTGTACCACCGGCGTAGTCGGAGCCGCAGCGCTGGCTGCTTCTGTCGCTGCCCAGCCGGCCAGAGGTAAACTGCTCATCAGGGCCAGGGTCAGCAGAGCTTGTTTGCGTGTGAACATGATATTTCTCCTCTCTCGCATCAAATTGCTTTTGCACTATCATTACAGACCATAAATGTTGCAATGCTGTGCCAGAAACCGGCTTTTTTGTAACAGACTTTGCCAGATTAGCCCGCTGACATAATTTGTCATACATTCCTTACGCAACTTTATATACTGACAGTACGCGCTACCGGGGAACCCTGCATGAACCAGACTTTGCCTCATATTCTGGTGGTTGATGACCACGCTGATATCCGTGATTTGCTGAAACGTTTTCTGGAGCAGCATGGCTTCAGGGTGACCTGTGCCCGTGATGGCAAGGAGATGAAACGTCTGCTGGAAAATGGCCATTTCACCCTGCTGGTGCTCGATCTGATGCTGCCGGGTGAGGATGGTCTGACGTTGTGCCGCGATCTACGGGCCAAGTCTTCGTTACCGGTAGTGATGCTGACCGCGATGGGCGAAGAGATGGACCGGATCATCGGCCTGGAAATGGGCGCGGATGATTATCTGGCGAAACCGTTTAATCCGCGGGAACTGCTGGCCCGCATCCGGGCGGTGTTACGACGCGCCAATCTGATGCCGGAGACGCAGGAGGAACTGCCGGAACGGCTGCATTTCGATCACTGGCAACTGGATCTGGCGCGGCGCGAACTGGTGGATGAGCACGGCGTTTCCATCAGTCTCTCCACAGCGGAGTTCGATCTGCTGAAGGTGTTTCTGGAACGTCCCAAACGGGTGCTGAGCCGGGACCAGTTGCTCGATCTGGCCAGAGGCCGGGAAGCGCAGGCGTTTGACCGCGCGATTGATACCCTGGTCAGCCGGTTGCGGCGCAAGCTCGAAATTGATCCGAAAAAACCCGAACTGATCAAAACCGTCTGGGGCGGTGGCTATATGTTCAGCGCCGAGGTCCGGCATGACAGCTGAACCGCTTTCGTTCTGGCGGCGCTGGTTGCCGCAGAGTATTACCGCGCAGATTTTATTACTGGCCCTGGCCGGACTGATTCTGGCCCAGGTGCTGGGGCTGCAGATTTACCGCCATGAGCGGGACGAGGCGCTCGGGCTGGTGAACAGCCGCAATGCCATGATCCGGCTGTCCTCGGTGGTACGTCTGCTGAGTAGTTCGCCGGTCCAGCTGCATGAGGAAATTCTGCGTGCCAGCCGCAGCGAAACGCTGATGATGCGTATTCAGGATGTACCGCTCTCACCCAGTGAACACAATGCGCAGTATGAAACCATTTTCCGGCATCTGCTGGATTATCCGAATAATCTCAGTATTCAGATTAGTGCCGAGCGGGTCAGCAATCTGCCGCCACCCACCATGTTCCAGCAAATGCACCAGCAAAGCCCGGACAAGCAGGGGCGGTCGCGGAATAACATGCCACCACCCTTATGGCAGCGGGATGTCCGCATGTACGGTGCGATTGAACTGGTCGATGGTCGCTGGCTGAACTTCAGCTCGCTGGCCGATCGGGAGCCGCCGACCTGGTCACCCAGTTCGCTGCTGAGCCTGTTGCTGGTGGCATTGCTGATCGGTGCCGTGCTATTCGTGTTGTTGCGCCGGACCACGCGGCCGCTGAAACTGCTGGCCCGGCAAGCCGAACAGTTTGGACGGGGGGACGCCATTCCACCGCTGAATGAGACCGGGCCGCTGGAAGTGGCGGAAACGCTGGCCGCATTTAATCGTATGCAATTGCGGCTCAACCGATTTGTGCAGGACCGGACCCAGATGCTGGCCGCCATCTCCCACGATCTGCGCACGCCGTTAACCAGTCTGCGGCTGCGCTGCGAATTTCTGCCGGAAGGGGATGATCGCGACCGCATGCTGCAGACGCTGAGCCAGATGGAGGGGATGCTGCATGCCACCTTAAGTTTTGCCCGGGATGATCACCAGGGCGAAACCAGCCGCCCGGTCGATCTGGTCAGTCTGCTACACAGCCTGTGTGATGATTATGAAGACAATGGCCAGCCGGTGCTCTGCCATGCCGAAGGCAAACGTGTTTATCAGTGCCGGCCGGATGTGCTGCGGCGGGTGCTGCAGAATCTGATTAACAACGCACTGAAATATGCCGGTGATGCCGAAGTGTCGCTGGAAGAGACCGCCGAGTCACTGTTGATCCGCGTGCGCGACCATGGCGCGGGGATCCCGGAAGAACAACTGGACAACGTCTTCAAACCTTTCTACCGGCTGGACAGCGCCCGCAATACCGAAGATGGCAGTGTCGGCCTAGGGCTGGCGATTGCCCGGACGCTGATTCATCAGCACGGTGGTGAGCTGCGGCTGAGCAACGCGCCGGATGGTGGTTTACTGGCCGAAATTCAGCTGCCGGTCTGAGCTGACGGGGAAACCTGCTTGGTTTCCCCCGGTGAACACCGTATAGTCTTCAGGTTTTCCTGACAGGACTAAAAAGAACATGTTTCAAGATAACCCGCTACTGGCGCAGCTCAAACAGCAGCTTCGCGATAATCTGCCGAAAAAAGAAGGGGTGGTTCGCGCCTCCGATCGTGGTTTCGGCTTTCTGGAAACCGATCACCGCGGTGAAAGCTACTTCATTGCACCACAGCAGATGAAGCGAGTGATGCACGGCGACCGTATTGTTGCCGTGATCCGTGCCGAGAATGGCAAAGAACAGGCAGAACCGGAATCGCTGGTCACGCCGTTCCTGACCCGCTTTGTGGCGCGCATCAAGGTGATCAAGGATCGCCTGTTTGTGGTGCCGGACCATCCGGTACTGAAAGAGACCATCAAGGCCCGCCCGAAAAAAGGGCTGGATGAAAAACAGTTCAAGGAAGGCGACTGGGTCATCGCCAATCTGAAGCGTCATGCGCTGGGCGAAGAAGGCAATGGCCACTTTGCCGAAATCACCGAATACGTCACGCATAATAACGATCCGGAAGCACCGTGGTGGGTGGTTCTGCGCCGGCACGATTTACCGCGCGCCGCTCCGGAAATCGAACAGGAATGGCAGTTACAGGAAGAGGGGCTGACCCGCGAGGATCTGACCACGCTGCCATTCGTTACCATCGACGGCGAATCCACCAAAGACATGGATGACGCCCTGTATGTGGAAACCACCGCTGACGGCTGGAAACTGCTGGTTGCGATTGCTGATCCGACTGCGTATTTTGAGCAGGGCAGCGAGCTGGATAAAGAAGCGGCCAAACGCGCCTTCACCGTTTACCTGCCGGGCCGCAATATTCCGATGATCCCGCGTCACCTGAGTGACGAGCTGTGCTCGCTGCTGGAAGGTGAAGAGCGGCCGGCGCTGTGCTGTGAAATGTTCATCACCGCCGACGGTGCCTTGCAGCCAAATCCACGTTTCTTTGCCGCGACCATCCGTTCCCAGGGCCGCCTGATTTACGATCAGGTCTCTGATCTGCTGGAAAACGGCAGTGCCGAAGGCTTCGAGCCGGCGCCGGTGGTGGCTGAACAGATCGCGCTGCTGCATGCGGCTACCTCTGCGCGTCAGGCGTGGCGGAAAGAACACGCCATCCTGTTCAAGGATCGTCCGGACTACGATTTCGAACTGAACGAAGCCGGTGAAGTGGTGGCCATTCATGCCTCGTTCCGCCGCAGTGCGAACAAGATCGTGGAAGAAGCGATGATTGCCGCGAACCAGTGCGCCGGCGACTTCCTCGCGCAGCAGCCGGGTTACGGTATTTTTAACGTTCATGCCGGTCTGGATGTCGAAAAGTTCAAAGGTGCGCAGGAGTTGCTGCAGCAGCATGAGGCGCCGCTCAGCGATGAATCGCTGTTCACGCTAGACGGGTTCTGCAAACTGCGTCACTGGCTGGATGCGCAGCCAACCAGCTATCTGGACAACCGTATCCGTCGCTTCCAGACCTATTCGCTGATGTCGGCTGAACCGGGCGCACATTTTGGTCTGGGTCTGAGTCATTATGCCACCTGGACGTCACCGATCCGTAAATACGGTGACATGATCAACCACCGCATTCTGAAGGCCATCATCAGCCAGCAGCCGGCCCCGGCCTGTCCGGATGCCGCCCTGACCGAGGCGCTGAGTCTGGCGCGTCGCAGCAACCGCATGGCAGAGCGCGATATCGGTGACTGGTTATATAGCCGTTTCCTGGCGCCGGCAGTGGTTTCGCAGCAAGTATTTGATGCGGAAATCATGGATGTGATGCGCAGTGGCATCAAGGTGCGTCTGCTGGAAAATGGCGCGGTGTGCTTTATTCCGGGCAGCCTGATCCTGAAAGACCGCAAGCGTTTCGTCTGCAATCATGACGAAGGCCGGGCCTATCTCGACGGTGAAGTGTATTACGAGCTGGGTCAGACCATTCAGGTCAAACTGGAAGATGCGATCGAAGCAACCCGTACGCTGGTGGCGATCCCGACCGAGTTGCCGTCGGCTGCCGCACCGGTGACCAAAGAGGCGCTGGCTGAATCAGAACATGAACTGATTGACGAGCTGCTGACGGAACCGGAAGAAACCGCACCGGAAGAAGACGAGGCGTAAGCCAGTCGCGGACAGTAAAAATGCAAAAGGAGGCGAAAGCCTCCTTTTTTATTATCAGGACCGGATGAGCCGGTATTCCTCAGTGGTGCGCGTTATTGGCCTTTTTGGCCTCGATTTCCGCTTTCTTTCTCTGTGCCGCTTCATAGATTTCACCGCGCAGCTCCAGCATGCGGAAGAAACCGAACAGCAGCAATTCAATGTAGTCCCGCGGGCTCAGCTTGATCAGATCCTTGGCGACCAGGGTCATGATGGCGGCCTGAATGGCATGCACCATCAGCACCAGCACGGCAAACACCGGGATCAGGGTGTGAATTCTGCCTTCCAACGGATGCAGAAAGGTGAAATAGACGCTGCCCAGCCAGAACCCCATCACGATCAGTTTGGCCAGCAACAAAAAAAATCCTTTCATGACGATGGTTTCTCCCGTAAATAGAGCTGATAACAGACTTGTCCCGCCTGTTTGTCTTTTAATAATTGCCAGTTTGGCGGAATGGCCGGCGCCTCGCCGTCCCGTTCCCGTTCCAGATAAATCAGGGCTCTGTCTGCCAGCCAGCCCTGCTGTTCCAGCAGCGGGATCACCTGCGACAGCAGATTTTTACGAAAGGGCGGATCCAGAAACACCAGTTCAAACGGTTCATGGCACCCGGCCTGTAATACCTGCAGCGCATCCCGGCAGATCACCTGTGCCTGCGTACATTGCAGCGTATTCAGATTCGTCTGCAGCTGTCGCGCGGCTTTTGGCTCCTGCTCTATCATCATGACATAACTGGCGAAACGGGAGAGTGCTTCAAATCCCAAACTGCCACTTCCGGCGAAAACATCCAGACAACGACTATCCCGCACTTCGGTGGCCAGCCAGTTAAACACGGTTTCCTTGACCCGGTCCGTGGTCGGACGCAGCCCTTCCACATCGTGTACCGGTAGTTTGCGTCCGCGCCACTGGCCACTGATCAGACGGATGGTGCCAGTCCGGCCGGCAGAAGGAGTGGAACGGGAAGAGGAAGTTTTGCTGCGTGCCATGGGGTTTCTTCATCAAAAGCAGGAAAAGGTGGTAGTATGACGCCCAGTTTATGTACCGTCATCCCTATCGAAGGCGGCATTCTAGCAGTCTATGCAGCAAGTGAGTAATCGTTAATGGCAAAAGGACTTTTCTCCTGGTTCAGCCGGGGATCAAAAGATAAAGCAACGCCGGAAGAAACCCCGAAAACAACGCCGGAAGCCGAAGTATCCGCCCCGCTGCCGCCAGCGGAAGAATCCTCGTCTGCCGTAACGGAACTGGCCGCGCCGGAAGTGGTTACGGAAACAGTCGCGCCGGTTGTTGCAGCGCCCGCGGCCATTGAGCCGGAAACCGTCGTCACCGCACCGGTAGTCACCGAGGCTGAACCGTTGGTCGCCGAAGCGGAAATGGTGATCGCGGAAGAGACTGAACCTGAGGTCGTATCTGTAGCAGAAGAAGTACTGGTGCAAGAACCTGAGCCGATCGCGGAGTATCAGGAAGAGACACAGGAAAAACCAAAACGGGCCGGACTGTTCAGCCGTCTGGTCAAGGGGCTGATGCGCACCCGCGAATCGATCGGTGCCGGTTTCATGGCGCTGTTCCGCGGCAAAAAACTCGATGACGACCTGTTTGAGGAACTGGAAACCCAGTTGCTGACCGCCGATCTGGGTGTGGAAACCACCCAGCGCATCATGCAGAGCCTGACCAAACAGGCCAAACTGCACCAGCTGAAAGACGCCGAAGCCTTGTATGACCTGCTGAAGCAGGAAATGGCCGCTATTTTGCAGCCGGTCAGCCAGCCTCTGCCAATCGACAGCAGCAAAACACCGTTTGTCATTCTGATGGTCGGCGTCAACGGTGTGGGCAAGACCACCACCATCGGCAAACTGGCCAAGCTGTTCCAGGCACAGGGTAAATCGGTGATGCTGGCGGCGGGGGATACCTTCCGTGCCGCCGCAGTAGAACAGCTGCAGGTATGGGGACAGCGCAACCAGATCCCGGTGATTGCGCAGCATACCGGTGCCGACTCGGCGTCGGTGATATTCGATGCCATTCAGGCTGCCAAATCCCGCGGTATTGATATTCTGATTGCCGATACCGCCGGTCGTCTGCAGAACAAGAATCATCTGATGGAAGAGCTGAAGAAAATCGTCCGCGTGATGAAGAAGCATGACGAGAGCGCGCCGCATGAAGTAATGCTGACACTGGATGCCAGCACCGGCCAGAACGCCATCAGTCAGGCCAAACTGTTCGGTGAAGCGGTGGGCGTGAGCGGTATTGCCCTGACCAAACTGGACGGTACCGCCAAAGGCGGCGTGATTTTTGCCATTGCCAATCAGTTCGGCATTCCGATCCGTTATATCGGTGTCGGTGAAGCGATCGAAGATCTGCGCCAGTTCGAGGCGAATGATTTTATCGAGGCGCTGTTCAGCGGAGAACAACACTAAACCATGATCCAGTTTGACCATGTCAGTAAGGTGTACAGTGGTGGTCATATGGCGCTGCAGAAGGTCAGTTTTCATCTGCACGCCGGTGAGATGGCCTTTCTGACCGGTCATTCCGGTGCCGGCAAAAGTACCCTGCTGAAACTCATCAGTATCCAGGAACGGCCATCCGATGGCCGTATTCTGTTTAACCGTCGCGACCTGTCGCAAATCACCAAGGCCGAAGTGCCGTTTATCCGTCGTCAGGTGGGGATGATTTTCCAGGATCACCGCCTGCTGCTCGATCGTTCCGTGTTCGACAATGTCGCCCTGCCGCTGCAGATTGCCGGTGCGTCGCCGCTGGAAATCCAGAAACGGGTCATGGCGGCACTGGACAAAGTCCGTCTGCACAAGAAGGCGCAGCATTTCCCGATGATGCTGTCCGGTGGCGAACAGCAGCGGGTCGGTATTGCCCGCGCCATCGTGAATATGCCGCCACTGCTGCTGGCGGATGAGCCGACCGGTAACCTGGATGCCAGCCTGGCACATGAAATCATGCAACTGTTCCGTGAACTGAATGCGCTGGGCGTCGCCGTGCTGGTGGCCAGTCATGATCAGAAACTGATTGAGGAAAGCGGTCAGCGCAAGCTGGTACTGCAGCAGGGACGGTTAGTGGAAGATACGGGAGCGGAACATGGCGCGTAAAGCAACCTCTCATGTGCAGCCATCGCCGGGGCAGGGCAGTCGCTTTTCGTTGTGGGTATACATCCATCTGCAACAGTTGCGGCAGACCATGCGCGAGATCTGGCATACCCCGCTGACGTCGCTGATGACGATCGGGGTGATTGGGGTCAGCCTGGCCCTGCCAGCGGCACTGATGGTGATTCTGAAAAATGCGGAGAGTGTGACGGCGCAGTGGCAAAGCGGCACCCAAATCACGCTCTATCTGCAAAAAGGTACCACGGAAGCAGAATTACAGGCCTTGCAGGATCGCATCCGGCAGAACAGACAGGTCGAATCGGTGCGCTATATCTCGCCGGAACAGGGCATGAGCGAGTTCAAGGCACTCTCCGGTTTCTCGGAGGCGCAGGCTTACCTGTCCGATAATCCGCTGCCACCGGTGCTGGAAGTCAAACCGTGGCAGGCCTTCCGTAGCCCGCAAGAGAGCGAACAGTTGCTGCAGAGCCTGAAACAGGAGAGTGCGGTACAGCAGGCGAAGCTGGATATCCAGTGGGTGACCCGGCTGAACGGTATTATTGCGCTGGCGCGTCAGCTGGTGCATGTCTTCGGTGGTTTTCTGGTGATCGGTTTGTTACTCACCGTGGCGAACACGCTGCGGTTGTATATCTTCAGCCGCCGGGCCGAAATCGAAGTGATGAAGCTGGTCGGCGCGACCGATGGCTTTATCCAGCGGCCGTTCCTCTATCTGGGCTTCTGGTACGGCGTGGTGGGCGGCCTGCTGGCCTGGTGGCTGTCCGAGGTGCTGTTGCTGCTCAGCGAAGAGGCAGTGACCTATCTGGCGGAACTGTATGACAGCAGCTTCCGGCTGACGGGGCTGGGCTCTGCAGATGGCGGTCTGCTGATCTTGCTCGGCGTGTCGCTCAGCATGGGGGCGGCCTGGTTTTCCGTACACAAACACCTGAGCGAAATCGAGCCGCAATAAATTTAAAAAAAATCGAAAAAGTTACGAACTTTTGCGCATTGCGGTTGTCTGATTATTTGAGGGTTAATTCTGTTGGGAAAGTTATCTTTCTCCTTTGGCTTGGTGATGATGTATTTTTGATACTTGGTATATCGGAAACATGCTCAGATTTCGGGGAGTCTTTAAGTCTCCCCTTTTTTATGCCCGAAAATTATTAACAAGCGTGACAAGATATGCAAAACTTGATGCGGAACAGCTTTAAATGTCCCGGACGCTTGCGGGATGTGTTATCAAAGCATTCTTTGAATGAAGCATTCGATTTTAAGGTAAAAGAGGTATTCGATGAGTACTGATCTTCAGCGCAATTTGGTTCTGGTTCCCCAGGGAAGCCTGGAGGGCTACATTCAGGCAGTCAACAGCATTCCGATGCTGACTGCGGAAAAAGAACGGGAACTGGCTGAACAGTTACAGAACCACGGTGATCTGGAAGCTGCCCGTCAGCTGGTTATGTCACACCTGCGGTTTGTGGTACACATCGCGCGCACTTATTCTGGCTACGGATTGCCACAGGCTGACCTGATCCAGGAAGGTAACATCGGTCTGATGAAGGCGGTAAAACGTTTCGATCCATCAGTCGGTGTGCGTCTGGTCTCCTTTGCTGTGCACTGGATCAAGGCCGAAATACACGAATATGTGCTGCGCAACTGGCGAATGGTTAAAGTCGCCACCACCAAAGCGCAACGTAAGCTATTCTTTAATCTGCGCAAGACCAAAAAACGCCTTGGCTGGTTTAGTCATGACGAAGTGCGTGCGGTCGCGGATGAACTGGGTGTGTCACCGGAAGATGTCACCGAAATGGAAGCCCGGATGAGTGGTCAGGATCACTCCTTTGATGGCTGGGATGACGATGACAGTGAAAACAGTTTTGCACCGGCACAGTATCTGGAGGACAAATCGTCCGATCTGGCCGCAGTGTATGAAAACGACAACTGGGACCACCATGCCGAACACCGTCTGAGCTATGCGTTGCAGGGGCTGGACGAACGTAGTCAGCAAATCATCCGGGCCCGCTGGCTGGATGAGGACAACAAGCAGACACTGCAGGAACTGGCAGATCGTTACGGCGTATCGGCTGAGCGTGTCCGTCAGCTGGAAAAGAATGCACTGAAGAAGCTCAGGGATGTGCTCGAGGCATGATGCCTGACTGAACCACGAAAGGTCTCTTTAGCGAGGCCTTTTTTTTGGCTGGAAAAGGAGGAAGAAGCGTGAAACTGCTGAAGCAATTGTTTGAACAGAATCGCCAGTGGGCAGAGCAGATCAAGGCGGAAGACCCCCGGTTTTTTGAAAAACTGGCGTCACAGCAGGCGCCGGAATATTTATGGATTGGCTGTTCTGACAGCCGGGTGCCGGCGAATGAACTGCTGGGACTGTTACCAGGTGATGTCTTTGTGCACCGTAACGTCGCCAACCTGGTGATTCATACCGATTTCAACTGTCTGTCGGTGATTCAGTACGCCATTGAGGTCCTCAAGGTCAAACATGTCATCGTTTGTGGTCACTATCACTGTGGCGGCGTCATTGCGGCCATGGGCAACAAGGAATATGGCCTGATCGATAACTGGCTGCGCAATATCAAGGATATCTACTACAAGTATCTGCCGCAGATGGACGAGATCGATGATGAACACGAACGGCAGGATTACATGTGCGAACTGAATGTGCTGGAGCAGGTCGCCAACGTTTGCTATACCTCGATTGTGCAGAATGCCTGGCGGCGTGGACAATCGCTGGCGGTACATGGCTGGATCTATGATGTCAAAGACGGGCTGCTGCGCGATCTGGATATCACGGTGGATGGGCTGGAGCAGATCCCGGAGGTCTACCGTTCTTCCTGCCAGAAGGTGTCTTCACTCCATCAGCACAAATAGCCTCAGACCTGCTGCCCCGGGCGCATGATGGGCAGCAGCGGTATGCCGGGCGTGTGGCTTACAGTTTCTGCTGTACGTCGGTGGCCGCTTCTTTCACCTTCTCGCCACCACGCTGGATATCCTCTCCCATCCCATGAATGGTATTACAGGCGCTGAGCAAGAACGCGGCAAACAAGAAGCCTGCTATCGTTTTCATAAGTTTTCCTCTTTAATGCAATACGATAAATATAATTCAGTACACGGTCTGAACGGTGAAAAAATTTATTATAACGTGATGATTGTTAACATAGCTGCCTGCCGGATAAGCCGCATAGGGGGATGGGATGAAAAAGACAAACCACTATCTGTCGGAACAATTCATCACGGAATGGCTGAGCCCCGATGTCGGCTTCGTATTCCGCTCGGGTCAGGTGCTGGATGATTTTTCCAGCCAGTACCAGCATATTGAAGTCATGGAGACGGCGGCGTTTGGCCGCGTGTTCCGTCTGGACGGGTATCTGATGACCTCCGAGGCGGACGAGTGGTTCTATCATGAAAATCTGAACCATATTCCGGCGATCACCCATCCCGATCCCCGTACAGCCCTGATTATCGGTGGTGGTGACGGCGGTTCGGCCCGGCAACTGCTGAAATATCCCGGTATGGAGAGAGTCGTGGTCTGCGAGCTGGATGCCGGGGTAGTGGCGATCGCGGAAGAGTATTTCGAAAAAGTCCATCAGGGCGCATTTCATGATCCGCGGCTGGAGCTGGTGATTGCGGATGGACTGCATTATGTGGCGCAATGCCAGCAGCCGTTTGATCTGATTGTGCTTGATCTCACCGACCCGCAGGGCTATGCCGAACCTCTCTATGGTCGGGAATTTTTTACCGAGTGCGCCCGGCTGATTGGCGACCACGGCTTGCTGTCATTGCATGTCGGATCACCACAATTTCATCCGGAGCGCTGCCGGCATCTGTTTTCCGAGTTAAAGGCCGTGTTCCGGGTAGTCAGACCGGTGCTGATCCCCATTACGTTGTATGGCGGCTTCTGGGCGATGGCTTGCGCCAGCCAGTTGCGGGATCCGAAACGGCTGGATGCGGATATGGTGGAGCAGCGTCTGCAGCAGCGCGGGATCGCCGGGCTTCATTATTACAACGGTGATACCCACCAGGCCGCGCTGGCCGTACCCAATTTTGTCCGTGAATTGCTGTCGTGAGCAGACGGCGCCGGCTCGCCACCGGCGCAGCTGTCTGTTTAGCGCGATTTGACCGGGTAGCGTGGTTTTTTCAGATTCTCGACGGAGAAGATATTGTCCAGCTGCGCTTCACTGAGCAGACCCCGTTCCAGTACGGCTTCCCGTACGGATTTACCGGTCGCCACGCACTCCTTGCCGATCTCGTCACAGGCATGATGGCCGATATACGGCGTCAGGAACGTAATCAGACCAATCGAGCTGAAGACATAGGCCTCGCAACGTTCCTTGTTCGCGGTAATGCCTTCCACACATTTTTCCTGCAGGCAGGTACAGGCATTACCCAGCAAATGCAGTGATTCAAACAGGCATTGGGCAATCACTGGTTCCATCACGTTCAGCTGCAACTGGCCAGCCTCGGCAGCCATGGTGACGGTGACATCATTACCGATTACTTTAAAGCAGACCTGGTTGACCACCTCCGGAATCACCGGATTGACCTTGGCCGGCATGATGGAGGAACCCGCCTGACGCTGCGGCAGATTGATTTCATGCAGACCCGCCCGGGGACCGGAGCTCAGCAACCGCAGGTCATTACAGATCTTGGAGAGTTTCATTGCCAGTCGTTTGTAAGCGCTGTGCAGGATCAGATAGGCGCCGCAATCCGAGGTCGCCTCAATCAGATCTTCTGCCGGCACATAGCTGTGCCCGGTGATCTCGGCCAGATAGCGGATCGCCAGCGCGGAATAATCCGGCGGCGTATTCATCCCGGTCCCGATCGCTGTTGCCCCCAGGTTCACTTCCAGCAACAATTCCTGACAGCGGCCAATACTCTTGATCTCTTCGCGCAGCGTCACGGCAAAGGCATGGAATTCCTGTCCCAGTGTCATCGGCACTGCATCCTGCAGCTGGGTGCGCCCCATTTTCAGCACATCATTAAAACTGGTCGCCTTGTCATCAAACGCCTTAATCAGTTCTTTCAGCTTTTTCAGCAAATCAAAGGTGCTCTCGTACAGGGCGACACGGAAGGCGGTCGGGTAGACATCGTTGGTCGACTGGCAACGGTTGACATGATCATTGGGATGCAGAATGTGATAGGCGCCTTTCGGATGCCCCTGCAGTTCCAGCGCCAGGTTCGCGATCACCTCATTGGCATTCATATTGACCGAGGTACCGGCACCGCCCTGAAACAGATCGAGCGGAAACTGATCAAAACATCGGCCGGTCGACAGCATCAGATCGCAGGCGGCAAGAATCATGTCCGTGTGCTCGGCATCCAGTGTTCCCAGGGCCCGGTTAGCCAGCGCGGCCGCCTTTTTGGTATGCAGTATCCCGGTGATGAATTCAGGCACATCACCGATACGCTGACCGCTGATCCGGAAATTGTCCAGCGCGCGCAGGGTATGAATCCCGTAGTAATGCCTGTTATCCACCGGCATGCTGCCCAGCAGATCTTCTTCTTCTCTGAATTGATTGGTCATGATGTTTGTTTACCGCATTGAGGGGGGATAAACAGAGTATGACACAGCTATTTTCGTTGAATCATCAGCACGTATGGATGTTTACGTTAGGTCTGATAAAACAGATGGGTGGCTGTTTTTTCATTTTTTCAATAAAGGGGGAAATACAGTCATCAGGTGGCGAACGTGGTGCGATTGTGCAGATATCATCGCACTCTGCAGCGGAATCGGTTATCATCCCCCTCTTTTCCGAGATACGGGGGTTGTTCATTCCGTATCCTGTCTAATCCCATGGGAGAGGAAGCCTGTGAACTTTACGAACCCGACGACAATTACGTTTGTCATCTATATTCTGGCGATGGTCGGTATCGGTATTGCGGGATGGCGTTACACCCGTGATCTGTCCGATTACATTCTTGGTGGCCGGAGTCTTGGCAGTTTTGTGACGGCCATGAGTGCCGGTGCATCCGACATGAGTGGCTGGTTATTGCTGGGGCTGCCGGGTGCGGTCTATGCCTCGGGTATCTCTGAGAGCTGGATTGCGATTGGTCTGATTATCGGTGCCTGGTTTAACTGGATGGTGGTGGCGGGCCGGCTGCGCGTTTATACCGAAATTACCAAGAACGCATTAACATTGCCGGATTATTTTACCCACCGTTTTGAAGATCGCAGCAAGCTGCTGCGAATACTGGCGGCGGTCGTCATCCTGGTCTTTTTCACCATCTACTGTGCTTCCGGCATGGTGGCCGGTGCCCGTCTGTTCGAACAGACATTTGGCCTGAGCTATGATGTAGCCTTGTGGGCTGGTGCGGCCGCGACCATCGTGTATGTCTTTGTCGGTGGTTTCCTGGCTGTGAGCTGGACCGATACCGTGCAGGCATCGTTGATGATTTTTGCCCTGTTGCTGACGCCAGTGATTGTCATGATGCATGCCGGCGGTTTTGATGAGGCGGTTCAGGTGGTCAATTCGCTGGATGTGAAATACAGCGACCTGTTCCATGGTACTACCACGATCGGCATTATTTCGCTGATGGCATGGGGTCTGGGCTATATGGGGCAGCCACATATTCTGGCCCGGTTCATGGCCGCCAGCTCCGCACAAACCATCCCGAATGCCCGCCGTATCGGCATGAGCTGGATGGTGGTCACGCTGGCTGGTGCCGTTGCTGTCGGCTATTTCGGGATCGCCTATTTCTCCGCAAACCCGGGTCAGGCCGGCGCGGTACAGGCGAACCATGAAACCGTGTTTATTACCCTGTCACAGTTGCTGTTTAACCCATGGATTGCCGGTATTCTGCTGTCGGCGATTCTGGCGGCGGTCATGAGTACCTTGTCCTGCCAGCTGCTGGTTTCCTCTTCCGCGCTGACCGAAGATTTCTATAAGGTGTTCTTCCGTCCGAATGCTACCCAGAAAGAACTGGTGTGGGTCGGCCGTTTGATGGTGTTGCTGGTCGCGCTGATTGCGATTGTGATCGCCGCTGATCCGGCCAGCAAGGTGCTGGGACTGGTGGGTTATGCTTGGGCTGGTTTTGGCTCTGCCTTCGGACCGGTAGTGCTGTTATCGCTGGTATGGCCGCGTATGACCCGTAACGGCGCGCTGGCTGGCATGCTGATTGGTGCGCTGACCGTGATTGTATGGCGTAACGGTGGCTGGTTCGGGTTGTATGAAATGGTGCCGGGCTTCCTGCTGGCCACCGTGGCAATTATCCTGTTCAGCCTGATGGATCGGGCGCCGTCGCTGCGTATGCAACAGGATTTCGCGCTGATGAAGGCCGAGATGGCCGGAACCAAAGAGATCACGGCAGCGCCGCTGGCCGAATAAAAATAAAGGCCGGTCCTGAAAGGGCCGGCCTGTTCACATCAGGTCAGAACGGTTAACCGCGCTGAACCTGCAGTGTCAGCTCGATTTCCTGCTCTTTTACCGCAGAAACAGGTTTTCCTTCCGCTATCTGGTAAGGCATGGCCGATGCCTTTTTCATCAATGAATTGATAATCTGTTCGTTTCTGCGCTGACGTTCTTCTTTGCCTGCCGCCTCGGTGACAACAGAAGACGAATCGTCCTCTTCCTCTTTGGTCGTTATTGCCGGATTGTGTGCCTGTGCAATGTCTGACTTTGCTGGTGTACTTTCCATTGTCGTGTTGTAAACCTGCAATACCTGTACGGACTGTCCCTGCTCGGCGCAGAGTTCGGCCAGCAGTTGCAGCGTATTGTCTTCGGTCAGAATCGTGATCTGTGCATCCGGCGCGGATACGGCCAGTTCCCCCAGTTTCCAGGCCCAGAAAACCCCTTGCTTCACTACAGAAGACGAATGGAGCTCGAGCCGGATAGGACACTGCTGTTGTGACTGGATGGCCAGTAACTGTTTTGCGGTCGGGATGGCGACAGTGCCCTCTGGTGAAACGATGGTCACCAGTATTTGTGAATACATCGACAGATTGAACTTCGAGAGACAAGGCAAGTTCTCATCCGTCAGCAGAAGAATATTTTGTTCCACGTTTATTCAGTGCCTTTTTATTAAAATTCTGTGGGCTGATATTACATGAAACGCCAGGTAAAACAGAGGGGCTCGGAGGACACACAGCTGTCACAATTGGCGATTAATTGAGCGCTTTGTGCAAAAGGTCGTATGTTTGGGTTTTCGGGCTGGGCAATTCGGCCGGTGTCCCGGCAGATGGCACCGGGCACCGACATGTCATCACAAGAATTACAGGATCTGCTTCAGCAGGATATGCGCCTTGAAACGCTGGATCCGGGTCAGCAGGCGTTTCACCGCGTCCGGGTAATCCTGCAACTGTTCCAGTTCACTGAAGTGAGTCAGGCGGTGGGTATGTTGCAGAATATTTTCCTTTTCCGCCTGGAAGCGGTCACACAGCAGGCGGTGCGGATCACGCAGTAACATGCCATTTTCCAGATCCAGTGCCCAGGCACGCGGATTCAGGTTGCTGCCGGTGAGCAGACTTAGCTGGTCATCCACAAAAATCCCTTTCAGATGATAGGAGTGCTGTTCATGCTGCCACAGCATGATATTCAGCTGCCCGTTCTCGATGAAATGCTGGTAACGGCTGGCAAAGCGGCGCAGATTGATCTCATACAGATAAGGCAGGGCGCCAACCGTTTTGAACGGCTCGCTGGGCGGAATATAAAAGTCGTTCGCGGTCTTATCACCGACGACGATGGTCACTTTTACTTTGCGCTTCAGCAGTCCGTCAATATCCCGGGATAACACGCGGGGCGGATTGAAATACGGCGTACAGATAAAGATTTCGCGTTCGGCACTGCGGATCAGATCGCGCACCGTCCGGTTCAGACGATTGCCGCGCTTGCCCAGACCCACCAGTGGTGTGACGCCAAACTGACGAGGGCCGATCACGCTCTCCTCAAACTCATAACGTCCGGCCTGCAGACGGCGGAGGAAACGGCGCTGTTCCGCTTTGATTTGTCCGATACCCGGAATGACCGGTTTATCCAGCCGCGGCACGGCGGTGTCGTTCACGAAATGGCGCAGGATAAAACGGGCAAAGCTGTCAGCCAGATCGGCATTCTGGAGCTGGTGGTAACGGTCGAAACGATAGCGTTCCAGCTGCTGCAGATACACGTTATTCAGACTGGCGCCGGAATAGAGCAGGGTGTTATCGAACAGAAAACCTTTCAGATGCAGCACGCCCAGCCATTCACGACGTTTTACCGGTACCCCGTAAAACGGAATATCACAGGACGGGTAACGGGTCGCGAATTCCTGATACATCTCATGGTTGCCGGACTGGGCGCCTTTGCCAATCAGACCGCGCTGGGCACGGTGAAAATCGACAAACACCTTGATATCCAGTTGCGGACGGGCCTGCTTGGCGTCATACAGCGCCTGCATGATTTCGCGGCCGGCTTCATCGTCCTGCAGATAGAGTGCGACCAGATAAATCCGGCGCTCGGCCCGGGCAATCAGCTCCAGGATCCGTTGTTTAAACTGGCTGGCCTGATGCAGGATCTGCATGGCATCGCTATCTACGGGTAGCAGCGGTAATTTTTCCAGCTGACGGCGGAAATAGGCTGAATACAGCATGGTATTCCTTGTGGCTAGCTTGCTAATTAACACGGTAAATAAATCAGATTGTAACAATCGCAGGCGCCGACTACCAGTTTGCCGGCCGGCTGCCTGCGCCGTGTTAAGGGAAGTCATCGGTAACAGCATCAGATCGCCGCAGTGGCGTGTTCCAGCCACAGCAGTTCTTTCCCCTGCAGGGAAGGCGCCAGGTTCAGGAACACGTCACGGTGATAGTCATTCCACCACTGCTTTTCCTCAGCAGTCAGCAGTTCCGGCAGTAACAGACGTTTATCGAACGGCACCAGGGTGAGGTTGCGGAAGGTGTAGCGTTCGGTTTCACCGATCTGTGCTGCCGGTTCGACTACCACCAGGTTTTCACAGCGCATGCCAAAGGCCCCTTCGCGGTAATAGCCGGGCTCGTTCGAAATGACCATGCCCGGTTCCAGCGGTGTCATGCTGCCTTTCGGCGAAATGCGTTGTGGCCCTTCGTGCACACTCAGCACATGGCCGACACCATGTCCGGTACCGTGATCATAGTTGAAGCCGGCCTGCCATAATGGCAGACGCGCCAGCACATCCAGTTGCATGCCACAGGTGCCTTTTGGAAAGGGCGCCCGGCTCAGCGCGATATGGCCTTTCATCACCAGGGTAAATAACAGGCGGACTTCGTCGCTGACTTCGCCCACCTGAACGGTACGGGTAATGTCGGTCGTCCCTTCATCATAATGACCACCGGAGTCGACCAGATAGATCCCATCCAGACCGAAAGGACGCGGCGTGGTGTTACGGAAATTGTAGTGTGGCAAGGCTGCATTCGGACCCAGCGCGGAGATGGTCGCAAAACTCGGCTCCAGATACCCCGGTTGCTGCTGACGGAAACTTTCCAGCTTCTCGGCCAGTTGCGCTTCATCGCTTTGCAGTCCATCGCCGACAGACTGATCCAGCCAGGCCAGGAAGTGGCACATCGCAAGCGCATCTTTACGGTGCGCTTCACACATGCCGGCAATTTCGGTTTCGTTCTTGCAGGCCTTGGCCAGCAGCGTCGGGTCCGGCTGATCCAGCAACTGGGCACCGTGCTGCTGCAATTGCAGGGCACAGGCCGCATTGGTGGTGGCGCTGTCAAGCCAGACGCTAAGGGCATCTTCACCCAGACGTTGCAGCACATCACTCAGCTTGCAGGACGGGTAAACGGAAACATCATTGCCAACATGGGTGCTGAACTGACTGTCCAGCCGGCTGGGCTCAATGAACAGATCCAGCGTGGCATTGCTGTACAGGATGGCAAACGCGTTGACCACCGGCAGTGCCGGGATGTCGCTGCCGCGGATATTCAGTAGCCAGTTGATGGACTCGTTCTGTGTCAGCAACAGGGCATCTGCCGATTGCGCCCGTAACTGTGCCGCGATGCGCTGACGTTTGGACTGGCTGCTTTCGCCGGCAATCGCTTCGGCGAACAGACGGGCCGGGGCCGATGACGGGGCCGGACGTTCGGTCCAGTGTAGATCGATCGGATTTTCGTCCAGCGGATGCAGGCTGATTTGGGCGGTGGCCAGTGTCTGCGCGGCTTTGCGATACCAGTCCAGACTGTGCAGACGGGCATCAATACCGACCCGGCTGCCAGCCGGTAGCTGTTGCAGCAACCAGTGAATAAATGGGTCCTGCGTCAGGTGCAGCAAAATAAACTGTTCTTCTGCTACCTGCTGCCGGGCCTGAACGGTATAGCGCCCATCCACGAATAAGGCCGCATTATCCTTCAAGATCACCGCCACCCCGGCCGAGCCGGTAAAGCCGGTGATCCAGGCCAGCCGTTCATCGGCCGGCGCGGTATATTCCCCGAGGTGTTCATCCTCATGAGGGACAATAAATGCCTGAATATCGAGTTTTTGCATGGAACGGCGAACGGCGTCCAGACGTTCTGCAACTGAAGCTTGAATAGACATGCGTGCATCCGCGCGAAGCTAAAAATGCCGGCAGAATATCATAAAACAGTCAAAAATGAGGGATGTTTGTCAGTTGCCAACTCATATAAAGATATGCTGGCCAGTAAGGCTTGATAAATGGAGCATCTGCCCGCATGTTAATAAGAATCACTCTTTGTTTCTGTGCCGTATGCCGAGGTAAGTGCCGATGAGCAACCCGCTGTTATCCATGGATGGCTTGCCGCCGTTCAGCAAGATCAAACCAGAACATGTCCAGCCTGCCGTCCAACAGGCGATCAGCGATGCCAGACAGCGTATTGCTGATGTGTTGCGGATTTCGGAAAACTTCACCTGGGATAACCTGATTGCCCCGCTGGAAGAGAGCGATGATCGCCTGTCGCGGATCTGGTCTCCTGTCAGCCATATGAACTCCGTGGTGAACAGCGACGAGCTGCGCACTGCCTATGAAGCCTGTCTGCCGTTACTGTCGGAATACCAGACCTTTGTCGGTCAGCATGAAGGGCTGTACCGGGCCTATCAGCAACTGGCGGAGAGTAACGAATTCCGTCGTCTGAGCCAGGCGCAGCAGCAACAGGTCAATCATACGCTGCGTGATTTCCGTCTGTCCGGTATCGCCCTGCCACCGGAGCAGCAACAGCGTTACGGTCAGATTGTCAGCCGGTTATCCGAGCTGGCGTCCCAGTTTAACAATCAGGTGATGGATGCCACGCAAGCCTGGAGCAAACAGATCACCGATGAAGCGGAACTGGCCGGTCTGCCAGATTCGGCCAAGGCGGCGGCCCGACAGCAGGCGCAGAGCCGTGAGCTGGAAGGCTGGGTGTTTACGCTGGATATCCCGTCCTACCTGCCACTGATGATGTATGCCGATAACCGGGCCCTGCGTGAAGAAGCGTATATCGCCTTTACTACCCGCGCCTCCGATCAGGGACCGAATGCCGGTCAGTGGGATAACTCGCCGCTGATTGAAGAAATTCTGGCGCTGCGGCATGAACTGGCCCAGTTGCTGGGTTTTGCGAATTACGCCGAACGTTCGCTGGCCACCAAAATGGCGCATTCCACGCAGCAGGTGATCGATTTTCTGACGGATCTGGCGGCTCGTTCCCGCCCGCATGCGCAGCGGGAATTGGCGGAGCTTCAGGCCTTCGCGCAGCAGGAGCATGCGGTGGAAACGCTGGCGGCCTGGGATATCGCCTATTACAGCGAAAAACTGAAACAGCATTTATATTCGATTTCGAACGAGGCGCTGCGTCCTTATTTCCCGGAAAACAAAGTGCTGCAGGGCTTGTTTGAGGTGGTCAGACGCTTGTTTGGTATCCGCATCAAACCGCACCTGGCAGTGGAAACCTGGCACCCGGATGTCCGTTTCTATGACATCGTCGACGCGGACGGTGAACTGCGCGGCAGCTTCTACCTTGACCTGTATGCCCGGGCCAAGAAACGTGGTGGTGCCTGGATGGACGACTGCATGGGACGCCGTTATCGCCGGGATGGACAACTGCAACATCCGGTGGCCTATCTGACCTGTAATTTCAACGGTCCTGTCGAGGGGAAACCGGCGCTGTTTACCCATGATGAAGTCGTGACCCTGTTCCATGAATTCGGGCATGGCCTGCATCATATGCTGACACAAATTGATGTGGCCGGTGTGGCCGGGATCAGTGGGGTACCATGGGATGCGGTGGAGCTGCCGAGTCAGTTCCTGGAAAACTGGTGCTGGGAGCCGGAAGCGCTGGCCGTGATCTCTGGTCACTACGAAACCGGGGAGCCGTTACCGCAAAGCGAGCTGGATAAACTGCTGGCCGCGAAGAATTTCCAGTCCGCGATGCAGATGGTGCGTCAGCTGGAGTTCGCGCTGTTTGATTTCCGCCTGCATCTCGAATATGACCCGCAACGGGGTGGCCGCGTACAGCAGATCCTGGATGAAGTCCGCCAGCAGGTTTCGGTGATTGTGCCGCCGGCCTTTAACCGCTTCCAGCATAGCTTCTCCCATATTTTTGGTGGTGGCTACGCGGCCGGTTACTACAGCTATAAATGGGCGGAAGTCTTGTCGGCTGATGCCTTCTCCCGCTTCGAAGAGGAAGGGATCTTCAACCCGCAGACCGGTCGTGATTTCCTGCAATGTATCCTGGAAAAAGGTGGTTCAGACGAGCCAATGACCCTGTTCAAGGCATTCCGGGGCAGAGAACCGCAGATTGATGCCCTGTTGCGTCATTCCGGCATCCAGTAAGCGCTCTGGCAACACAGATCAGAACGGCACTCCGGTGCCGTTTTTTGTTATACAATGCCGCGCATCATGTTGATATGAAATCACTCGGCCAGAGGAGCGGGTATGTATCCCATTCAGGTTATCGCAGAAGTCCCGGAACGTACGGCACAGGCCGCCGAGCTGGCTGCCGGTTTACAGCCACTGACAGCGGATGCCCCGTTTGCGCTGGTCTGGGGTGAACAGCATCTGGAACTGCGGAAACTGGATGAACCGAAACTGGGTCCGGTTTTTGTCGATTTTGTTGAAGGCGCGGTGGCGCACCGGCGCAAGTTCGGTGGTGGCCGCGGCCAGTCCATCGCCAAGGCGGTTGGTCTGAAGGCCGGTGCCAATCCGACGGTGGTGGATGCCACTGCCGGGCTGGGACGGGATGCGTTTGTACTGGCGTCGCTGGGCTGTCAGGTCACGATGCTGGAGCGGCATCCGGTCGTGGCAGCGTTGCTGGCGGACGGGCTACACCGTGCGCAGCAGGATAGCGAGATTGGTAGCTGGATGCGGGAGCGGATGTTCCTGCGTCCCGGTTCCGCGCTGGAGAATCTGCGGCAACTGGGGTTTACCCCGGATGTGGTCTATCTCGATCCAATGTTTCCGCACCGGCAGAAATCCGCCTTGGTCAAAAAAGAGATGCGGGTGTTTCAGTCGCTGGTGGGGGCCGATCTGGATGCGGATGCACTGTTACCGGCGGCGTTAGCGGTGGCGGGTAAACGAGTGGTGGTCAAGCGTCCGGATTATGCCGGTTATCTCAACGAGATGAAACCCGGTATGAGCATCGAAACCAAAAGCAACCGGTTCGACGTGTACGTCATCAGTCGCTGATGGATGTTGCGCTTAGGGCTGTTTTTCGCCGGGTTCAGCAATGCGGGTGATCAACTGCTGTGCCTTGCGTTTTTCACACGGTTCCGGGCAATCACACTCTTTTTCGATGCCGATCGCATCCAATCCGCCACATGAACCATGGATCCGCTTGCGCTGGATAATGTAACCCACGGCCATAATCAGAAAGACCACCAGAAACAGGGAAAAAGTGGCAAAGAAGATCATCATAGACAGCTCCTTGTTAAGAGCCAGCCTGAGGCTGGCTTTTCGTTATGCGATGCCGAAACCATCAACCGCCGAAATCATCCAGCAGAATGTTGTCATCTTCGACACCCAGGTCTTTCAGCATCTTGATGACGGCGGCATTCATCACCGGCGGGCCGCACATATAGAACTCGCAATCCTCTGGTGCCGGGTGGTCACGCAGGTAGTTTTCATACAGCACGTTATGAATAAAGCCGGTGTAACCGGTCCAGTTATCCTCGGGTTGCGGATCGCTTAACGCGACATTCCAGGTGAAGTTCGGATGCGCCGCCGCCAGCTGATCAAAATCCTCGACATAGAACATCTCGCGCACGGAACGGGCGCCATACCAAAAACTGATCTTGCGATCGGAGTCCAGACGTTTCAGCTGGTCGAAAATATGTGAACGCATTGGCGCCATACCGGCACCGCCACCGATAAAGACCATTTCCGCCTTGGTTTTCTTCGCGAAGAACTCACCGAATGGCCCGGAAATCGTCACCTTGTCACCGGGCTTCAGCGACCAGATGTAAGAGGACATTTTCCCTGGCGGCAACGTCATCTGATTGAGCGGTGGCGTCGCAATACGCACGTTCAGCAGAATGATGCCTTTCTCTTCCGGATAGTTGGCCATGGAGTAGGCGCGGACAATCGGCTCATCTACTTTGGACTCCAGGCCGAACAGTTTGAACCGATCCCAGTCAGCTCGGTACATCTCCGGAACATCAAAATCGCTGAAACGGACATGATGCGGGTCTGCCTCAATCTGGATATAGCCGCCGGCGCGGAACGGGACATGTTCCCCAGCCGGAATGGCCAGCTTCAGCTCTTTGATAAAGGTGGCGACGTTGTCATTGGAAATAACGGTACATTCCCATTTTTTGACGCCGAAGACCTCTTCCGGCAATTCGATGGCCATATCCTGACGCACGGTCACCTGACAGGCCAGACGTTCACCTTCGCGCGCCTCGCGCTTGCTCAGGTGGTTCATCTCCGTCGGCAGTACATCGCCACCGCCGGAGAGCACTTTACAGCGGCACTGACCGCAGGTACCGCCACCGCCACAGGCAGAGGAGATGAAAATGCCATTGGCGGCCAGCGCGCCCAGCAGTTTGCCACCGGCCTCGGTGGTGATACTTTTGTCCGGTTCATCATTGATACTGATCGTGACATCACCGGCACTGACCAGTTTGGATTTGGCCGCCAGGATCAGCACTACCAGTGCCAGTACAATCAGCGTGAACATGACCACGCCCAGAATCACTTCTTGCATTACTGGCTCCTTACAGCGATATACCGGAAAAAGACATGAAGCCCAGGGCCATCAGTCCGGCAGTGATAAAAGTAATGCCCAGACCACGCAAGCCGGGAGGGACATCGGAATATTTCATTTTCTCGCGGATCGCGGCCATCAGCACGATCGCCAGCGCCCAGCCGGTACCGGAGCCCACACCATAAATCACTGACTCGGCGAAGTTATACTCGCGCTGCACCATGAACGAAACACCACCGAAGATGGCGCAGTTCACCGTGATCAGTGGCAGGAAGATGCCGAGTGCACTGTAGAGTGACGGCACATAGCGATCGAGAAACATTTCCAGGATTTGAACCAGCGCCGCGATAACGCCGATATAGGTGATGAAGCCCAGAAAGGTGAGGTCCATGCCCTGAACCAGCGCGTTCTCTTTCAGTACATAGGTAAACACCAGATTGTTGGCCGGAACCGCAATCGACTGTACCACGATGACTGCAATTCCGAGGCCCAACGCTGTTTTTACCTTTTTGGATACCGCCAGAAAGGTACACATCCCCAGAAAGAACGACAGCGCCAGGTTTTCAATGAAAATCGATTTAACAAACAAACTCAGATAATGTTCCATGGCTTACTCCTTGTGGCCATGTTCAGTCGGTTCCTGTTGTTCCGGACGGAATGTCCGCAGCACCCAGATAAACAAACCAATGAGGAAGAAGGCGCTGGGCGGCATCAGCAGCATGCCGTTCGGAATGTACCATCCGCCGTTATTGACGGTTTCAAACAGCGTGATGCCGAACCAGCTGCCGGAACCGATGATTTCACGGATGGTACCCACGAGCAGCAGAATGAAGCCATAGCCCATGCCATTGCCAATGCCATCCAGGAATGACAGCAACGGCGGGCTCTTCATCGCATAGGCTTCTGCCCGTCCCATGACGATACAGTTGGTGATGATCAGGCCGACAAACACGGAAAGCTGCTTGGATAACTCGTAGGAGAACGCCTTCAGCAGCTGATCCACCACAATTACCAGTGAAGCGATGATGGTCATCTGCACAATGATACGCACACTGTTAGGGATGACATGACGAATCAGTGAGATAAACAGGTTCGAAAACCCCGTCACAACCGTGACGGCGATCGCCATGACAAATGCGGTCTCCATTTTGCTGGTGACAGCCAGCGCAGAGCAGATCCCCAGAACCTGAAGCATGATCGGGTTGTTACTGAGGAATGGGCTGAGCAGCACCTTTTTCGCTTCTTTACGATCATTCATATTTTAATTCTCCGCTACGCAGTTTGCTCAGAAAGAGACCGTAACCATGTTGTCCCATCCAGTATGCAAACAGGTGCTCGACACCGTTACTGGTCAGGGTGGCACCGGACAGGCCATCGACCTTATGCCGATCTGCCGGATCGGCAGCGCCTTTGATGATTTTCAGCTCGAATTGACCATCGGCGTTGAAGAACTGCTTGCCCGTCCAGAGCGCCTGCCAGCGGGGATTCTGGATCTCGCTGCCCAGACCGGGGGTTTCGCCATGATCATAAAAGGTGATGCCTTTAACGGTATTGCCATCGGGTTGCAATGCGATAAAACCGTACATGGTGGACCATAAGCCCTGACCGTAGACGGGAAGAATCAGGGTTTCAGTCTGCCCCTGCTCACTTTTTACAAAGTACACCGGGGCCAGTTTGGCCCGGCGGCGGATACCGGCGACATCGCTTTCTTTCGGTATGGCAATGCTGCGGGCCGGCTCTTTGGCTGCCCGGACCATGTCATAGGTATCGGCGTCACCGGCAGCAAACTCGCCGGTCGCGAGGTCGATCAGCCGGGCGTTGATACGCTGCTGATAGGTCTGGCGAATGTTTTTCAGCGGCAACTGAGCCACGCTCAGAATATTTGACTGGCGGTCACGGGCCTTGGCTGCTTCCTGCCAGGGACGCAGACCCACAGCGGAGCCGGCGACCAGAATAGAACAGATCAGGCAGAGACCGCCGACCACCGCAAACGTTCTGCCAATGGAGTCGTGTTTATTGGCCACGGGCGATCCTCCGCTTGATATTGGCTTGAGCGACAAAATAATCGAATAATGGCGCAAACAGGTTGGCAAACAGAATTGCCAGCATCATGCCTTCCGGGAAGGCTGGATTGACAACCCGGATCAGGATCACCATGACGCCAATCAGTGCGCCATACCACCATTTACCGGTATCGGTAAACGAGGCGGATACCGGATCGGTCGCCATAAAGGCCATGCCGAAGGCAAAACCACCCAATACCAGATGCCAGTGCCAGGGCATGGAGAACATGTGATTGGTATCAGAGCCGATCACATTAAACAGCGTGGCCGTAGCCACCATGCCGATCATCACGCCGGCGATAATGCGCCAGGAGGCGATCCCCATGTAGACGATGACGGCCATACCGAGCAGGATCATCAGGGTTGAGACTTCGCCAATGGAACCGGGAAGATTGCCGAGGAACGCATCTATCCAGTGGATCGGCTGCCCCGTCGCGTTATTGATCAGGGCGTGCTGACCACCGGTAACCCATTGACTGAGCGATGTGGCACCGGAATAGCCGTCAACCGGTACCCAGACCTTGTCCCCGGAAATCTGTGCCGGATAGGCAAAGAACAGGAACGCGCGGCCGGCCAGTGCCGGGTTCATAAAGTTCTTGCCGGTGCCGCCGAACAGCTCTTTCGCGACGACCACGCCGAACGTAATACCCAGTGCGGCCTGCCAAAGTGGCAGTGTCGGCGGTACAATCAGCGCAAACAGGATGGAGGTGACAAAGAAGCCTTCATTGATTTCATGTTTCCGCACAATACAGAACAGGACTTCCCAGAACCCGCCGACAGCAAAAACAGTAATATAGATCGGCAGAAAATAACTGGCGCCCAGCAGTATCTTGCTGCAGATGCCGGCATCTGCCTGCAGGGAACCGCCCAGCAATGTGGTCAGCCAGTAATGCCAGTTGCCGTCGATGAGCTGAGCCAGTGAGGTTGCGCTCAGATCACCCAGTGCCAGAATGGTCTGATGTCCAACGTTGTACATACCCCAGAACATGGCTGGGAATACGGCAAACCAGACCATGATCATGATGCGTTTCAGATCGACGTTGTCGCGGATATGCGAGGCTTTGCCGGTGACGGTCCCGGGGGTATAAAAAATAGTGGCTGCCGCTTCATAAAGCGGGAACCAGCGCTCAAGACGCCCGCCGGGTAAAAAATGTGGCTCGAACTTTTCGAGCAGATGCTTAAGGCCCATCAATCAGCCCTCCAGTTCAATTTTGGTCAGACATTTACGCAGCAGAGGACCGTATTCCGTTTTGCCCGGGCAAACGAAGGTACATAAAGCCAGGTCTTCTTCATCCAGCTCCAGACACCCGAGTTGTTGCGCGCTGTCGGTATCACCGGCGGCCAGATCACGCAGTAGCAGGGTCGGCAGGATATCGAGCGGCATGATTTTCTCGTAATTGCCAATCGGTACCATTGCCCGGTCGCTACCGTTTTTCGCCGTGGTAAAGACCAGGTTCCGGATATTGGACAGGTGGCCCAGAAAACTGCGGGTCACCGAGAATTTCTCCCGGCCCGGCATGATCCAGCCCAGGAACGCTTTCTCTCTGCCTTCCGGCACGACGGAAACCTGCAGATGGAAACGTCCCAGATAATCATGTACTTCCGCCGCCTTGTGGCCGCCGAGCACCGAGCCGGAAATAAGCCGTTGTTCTCCGGCCTGCAGTTCATTGCGGGTTAACTCGCTGATACAGGCACCCTGCTGGGTACGCAGCAGGCGTGGTTTACTGACACCGGGGCCGGCCAGACTGATGATGCGTTCGTTATAGAGCTCGCCACTCACGAACAGATGGCCAATGGCGATCACATCCTGATAGTTAATATGCCAGAGTGTCTTTTTCGCGGAGGCCGGTTCAATGAAATGGATATGGGTGCCTGGCAAGCCAGCCGGGTGCGGGCCACTGAATACTTTTTCTTCGATATTAGCGATATGTGAGCGGGGCAGGGAGTTCTCGCCTTTGCACACATAAACTTTGCCGTCGGTCAGACGGGATAAGACAGTCAGACCATTGAGGAAAGCAGCCGCTTGCTGTTCGATGATCAGCTCGGCACTGGCCGCCAGCGGGTTGGTATCCATGGCGGTGACAAAAATGGCTTTCGGCTCTGAACCGGGGACCGGTGATTTGCTGTACGGACGGGTGCGCAATGCCGTCCACAGACCGGAGTCCAGTAATTGCTGTTGTACCTGTTCCCGGGATAGCTGTGCCAGCTGATCTTGCGGATAATGCGGAAAACTGACGCTCCCGATTTCCGGATTCTGGGCAATGACCAGTGCCTGAAAAACGCGCTGATGGCCGCGGTGGATTTCTGTTACCCGGCCAGCGGCCGGAGCGGTGAAGATCACGCCGGGATTTTTCTTGTTTTCAAAAAGGGGTTGTCCCTTTTTCACCAGGTCGCCCACTTTCACCAGCATGGTGGGTTTCAGCCCCGGAAACTCTTCACCGAGCAATGCGACATGATGTACTGCCGGTGCTTCATGGATGACTTGTTCCGGCGCACCACTGATAGGAATATCTAATCCTTTTTTTATCGTGATCATTGTCTTTCCCAGTTGATGGACAGAGAAAACCAGAACGACTTACTCACCTGCAAACGGAGTGTTCCGATTGGCAGATATCAGTAAGTGATGGATCCGTTGACATGAACTAATTTAGCATCCTGGCTTGTGTGCAGAGGATACCAACATAAGTTTTACAATAGTAGTGCATGCACCGTACCGGCTTCTTATTTTCAGTACTCGGAGTGTGAATTCGGGGAATGATAGAACAAAATTGAGAGAAATCAGTTTGTTTGCTGACGGTCGGTGATGTCATGCGCACACAAAAAAGAGGGCTTGCGCCCTCAGGTATCGATGATGATTAAACAGTGGTAAAAAAGGACTGCTCTTTACTCCATCAGCGCCAGGGCATCGGCCAGGATCTTGTCGCCGCGCATCATGCCGTAGTCCATGCTGTTGATGATGGCGATCGGTTTGTTCAGTTCGCTGGCTTTTTTCTTGAATTCATCAAATTTGTAGCGGATCTGAGGCCCGAGCAGACAGCAGTCATAATGAGGCAGGGTGGCCTCAAACTCTTCCATGCCAACCGCATTGATTTCTACCTCGATCCCTTTTTGTGTCGCGGCTTGGCGCATTTTATTGACGACCATGCTGGTGGACATGCCGGCGGCACAGCAGAGAAAAATCTTTTTCATGGAAAGAAGGCTCCTGTATCTGGTCTCAAACGAAATGATCAGTCATTGTTTTTACACTGTGGCATGAGGCTGCATCATGGTCTGTGAACTGTTTCGCAAAATAAGATATGGTGTCACGATGAATAACCAGCCAGTGGGTTCCGGCGTTTGATCCAGTAAGCGATATTTTACGTAAATACGTGAGATTGCTGCGATTGCTGGCGGATTTATAACAAGATAAACAAGGCAGAAACGATTAATGAAATACATTGGGGCTCATGTCAGCGCGGCTGGCGGACTTGAACTGGCGGTGGAGCGGGCCGTGGAAATCGGTGCCAATGCCTTTGCGCTGTTTACCAAAAATCAGCGGCAGTGGCATGCCCCGGCGCTGACCGACAAGACCATCGTTGCCTTTCGCCAGGCCTGTGAACGGGCCGGTTTTCTGCCGGAACAGATCCTGCCGCACGACTCCTATCTGATTAATCTGGGGCATCCGGAGCCGGAAGCGCTGGAAAAATCGCGGGTGGCCTTTATTGATGAAATGCAGCGCTGCCAGCAGCTTGGTTTGTGTTATCTGAACTTTCATCCCGGCAGTCATCTCAATGCCATCCCTGAAGCCGAGAGCCTGCGCCGTGTTGCCGAGTCGATCAATATCGCGCTCGATCAGACACAGGGGGTGACGGCGGTGATTGAAAATACTGCCGGGCAAGGTACCAATCTGGGCTGGCAGTTTGAACATCTGGCGGCGATTATCGACCAGGTGGAGGACAAATCCCGCGTTGGTGTCTGTTATGACACCTGCCATGCGTTTGCCGCCGGTTACGATATGCGTACGGAAGCCGATTGCCGTGTGACCTTTGCCGAGTTTGAGCGAATCGTCGGCTTTAACTATCTGAAAGGTATGCACCTCAACGGCGCGAAATGCACCTTTGGCAGCCGGGTGGATCGTCACCACAGCCTGCAGGAAGGTAATCTGGGGACGGCGGTATTTGAATTCATTATGCGCGACCCGCGTTTCGACCGTATTCCGTTGATTCTGGAAACGGTCAACCCGGATATCTGGCCGGACGAGATCCGCTGGCTGCGGCAGTTGGTGTAAATATTTATCACCTTCCCACAGTGGCAATCTTGAGACTCTTGGTAAGGTTGTTTATGCTCATGGCGAAATAACCGGATTTTTTACAGGATTTACGACGTGCTGCGACGTTTCGGGTTACTGCTCATGCTGGTGCTGACAGGCTGGATTCCATTCCAGTCGGTCGCGGCGTGGCAGTCGATGACCAGAACGGAACTGAACGTGGTACAGACCGGGTATGCTGAACCGGCGATGGAGGTCTCCTGTCATGATGACATGGACATGGCGCTGACGGATGTGGCCATGAAGCCGCATCACGATACATCCGCCCCACATGATATGCAGCAGCATGGTTCACAATGTGCCAGCTGTCTGCCGCTGTGTACCGGCATTCCTCCCGCGATTGTTCCGGTGCGGGAGCTGGCAGTACAAACGCAACTGCATTTTCCGACGGTAGATTCGCTCTATCGTGACTTCATTCCCGGTGTTCTCTCGCCGCCTCCGCTCACTCTTATCATCTGAATCTTTCAGGGCTGACCGCTCTGTTTCACTGACGCTATCGTCAGCATTTGCTTATAGCTTTATTCCAGCATTCTGGCTGGTTATGCATTGATTTTCGGAGATAAGAGAATGACTTCCACTACTACTACATTTGCCCGTATTGCCTTGTTCACCCTGAGCGCACTGTTTGCTGCCGGCTCACAGGCAGAAGCGACAATGTCGCATGACATGAGTCAGATGCCGGCGATGAATATGAGCCAGCAGCAACAGCAGAGTTATCCGTTAAATGGCCGGATCGTGGCTGTAGATGCGGCAAATCAGCAAGTCACGCTGGAACATGATGCCGTGACGGAGCTGAGCTGGCCTGCGATGACCATGCCGTTCAAAGTGGCGGATGCAACATTGCTCGAGGGGCTGCAACCGGGTCAAACCATCATGGCGATGTTCACCACCAACGAAGGTGAAGCACCGACAATCGTCTCGCTGCACACGATGTAATGCGATGAGTCAGTAACCGTGATGGGTTACTGGACAGGGTTTGAATAACGCCCGGCGAACCGCCGGGTGTGGAGTCGGGCATGAAAATATCATCAGTTTTACTGCTGCTGGCGGGTGTGCTGGCGGGCGGCGCGACCAGTTATGGCTGGTTTGCGCATCAGTCGGCCAGCACCACGACGGAAAGCCAGCCGGCAGAACGTAAAATTCTCTATTACCGGAACCCGATGGGGCAGCCGGACACCTCGCCGGTGCCGAAAAAAGACAGCATGGGCATGGATTACATTCCGGTGTATGCCGATGAAGTGAATGCGCAACCGAAAGAGCGCAAAATCCTCTATTACCGCAATCCGATGGGACAACCGGACACCTCGCCTGTGCCGAAAAAGGACAGCATGGGCATGGATTATATTCCGGTGTATGCCGATGATGCGCCTGCCGAGAAAGGGCTGGTGAAGATTGATGCAGTTCGCCGGCAGAATCTGGGCGTGACATCCGTGGCGGTACAAACGGCGCAACTGGCCAGGCAGATCAAGGCGGTCGGCATGTTTGCGGTGGATGAACGCCGGCAGTACACCGTCACCAGCAAGCTGGATGGCTGGGTGGAAAAACTCTACGTCAATGCCACCGGGCAGATGGTCAAAGCCGGACAGCCGCTGTTCGAGTTGTATAGTCCGGAACTGATCGTGGCCCAGCAGGAATACCGCATTGCCCGTCAATTCAAACCGAATGGCAGCGCTGATGCCGGGTTGGGATCGGCGGCGCTGACGCGACTGCGTTACTGGGACATTCCGGAAGGCGCGATCCGTCGTCTGGCGGAGGGCGGTGACGTGAAACGCACGCTGCCGTTAACGGCGCCCACCAATGGCATCGTACTGAGCAAGAATATTACCCAGGGGATGAGATTCGGTGCCGGTGAGGCGCTGTATCAGATCGTGGATTTATCCCGGATCTGGCTGCTGGTGGAAGTGTTCGAGCAGGATCTGGCGGCCGTCAAAGTGGAGCAGGACGTGCAGGTCAAGGTGAATGCCTATCCGGCAGAAACCTTCACGGGCAAGATCACTTTTGTCTATCCGACCATGAATGCCGAAACGCGGACGGTACAGGTGCGGATTGAACTGGATAACCAGCAGGGCAAGCTGAAACCCGGCATGTATGCGGAAGCCCGGTTACAAGTACCGGTGGGAAGCGATAAGCAACTGGTGATCCCGGAATCGGCGTTGATCGACAGTGGCCAGCGGCAGGTGGTGCTGATCGATAAAGGCGAAGGCCAATATGTGCCACGTAACGTGCAGGTGCTGGCGCGGGGTGAAGTGCGACAAGGCGAACGGCAGATTGCGGTTGCCGGTGTCAGCGCGGGCGAAAAGGTTGTGACGCAGGCGAACTTCCTGATCGATTCGGAAAGTAATCTGCAGGCCGCCTTCTCCAGTATGGGAGGACAGTAACCATGTTACAGGGTCTGATCCGCTGGTCGCTGCATAACCTGTTTCTGGTGCTGCTTTTGACCTTGCTTACCATTGCTGGCGGTATCTATGCGGTGATGAAAACCCCGCTGGATGCCATTCCGGATCTCTCGGATGTGCAGGTGATCGTGTATACCGACTATCCCGGCCAGGCGCCGCAGGTGGTGGAAGATCAGGTCACCTATCCGCTGACTTCGGCCTTGCTGTCGGTGCCGAAAGCCAAAGTGGTGCGGGGTTACTCCTTTTTCGGTTCGTCTTTCGTGTATGTGATTTTTGAAGACCATACCGATCTCTACTGGGCGCGCTCGCGGGTGCTGGAATACCTCAATGGTGTTTCCGGTAAGCTGCCGGCAGGTATCACCCCGACCCTGGGACCGGATGCCACCGGCGTGGGTTGGGTCTACCAGTATGCGCTGGTGGCGAAAAACCAGTCACTGGCGGCACTGCGTTCGCTGCAGGATTGGACGCTGCGCTATCCGCTCTCGGCAACGCCTGGTGTGGCAGAAGTGGCCAGTGTCGGCGGTTTCGTGAAGCAGTATCAGGTGGTGCTCGATCCGCGCAAACTGCAGGCGTACAACATTTCTCCGCTTGAGGTGATGGATGTTATCCGCAATAACAATCAGGATGTCGGTGGCCGCGTGATTGAAATGGCGGAAACCGAGTTCATGGTGCGGGCTAAGGGCTATTTGCGCAATCTCGATGATATCCGTCAACTGGTGGTGAAAGCGGTGAACGGCACCCCGGTCCGGGTCGGCGATCTGGCACAGGTCGAGCTGGCGCCGAATGAACGACGCGGCCTGGCGGAGCTGAACGGTGAAGGGGAGGTGGCGGCCGGCATTGTGGTGGCGCGCAGCGGTGAAAATGCGCTGAATGTCATCGAACAGGTCAAAGCCAAGCTGCAAAGCCTGAAAGCCAGTCTGCCTGCGGGAGCGGAAGTGGTGCCGGTGTATGACCGCTCGGATCTGATTTACCGCGCGATTGATACCCTGAAGAAGACCTTGCTGGAGGAAAGCGCCATCGTGGCGCTGGTCTGCATCGTGTTCCTGCTGCATGTGCGCAGCGCGCTGGTGGCGATCCTGATGTTGCCGGTCGGTATTCTGGCGGCCTTTATCGGCATGCATCTGCTGGGGCTCAATTCGAATATCATGAGTCTTGGCGGTATCGCGATTGCCATCGGGGCGATGATCGATGCCGCGATAGTCATGGTGGAAAATGCGCACAAGCATCTGGAGCGGGCGAAACCCGGCACACCAAGGCGTGACATCATCTATGAGGCCTGTAAAGAGGTCGGTCCGGCGCTGTTTTTCTCGCTGCTGATCATTACGGTCTCCTTCCTGCCAGTGTTTACTCTGGAATCGCAGGAAGGGCGCATGTTCAGCCCGCTGGCATTCACCAAAACCTTCTCGATGGCGGCCGCAGCGTTGCTGTCGGTCACGCTGGTGCCGGTGCTGATGCTGCTGTTTATCCGCGGCCACATCATTGCGGAGCAGAAAAACCCGATCAACCGGGTGCTGATTGCCGGCTACAAACCGTTTATCGGCTGGGTACTGCGCTTTAAGAAAACGACGATTGTGCTGTCGTTGATTATGCTGGGGGTAACCTGGATCCCGCTGAAGCAGATCGGCAGCGAGTTTATGCCGACGCTGCATGAAGGTACGTTGCTGTTTATGCCGGCCGCGCTGCCGGGGATGAGCGTGACCAAAGCGGCGGAAGTCATGCAGCAGCAGGATCGCATCATCAAATCGTTCCCGGAAGTAGAATCGGTGTTCGGTAAAGCCGGACGGGCCAATACCGCGACCGATCCGGCGCCGCTGGAGATGTTCGAGACAGTGGTCAATCTGAAACCGGAATCGGAATGGCGGCCGGGCATGACACCGGAAAAGTTGGTGGATGAGATGGATAAGGCCGTGAAGATGCCGGGGATCGCCAACTCCTGGACCATGCCGATCCGGGCGCGTATCGACATGCTTTCGACCGGGATCCGTACCCCGATCGGGGTCAAGGTATTCGGCCCGGATCTGGCCGGGATCGAGCGCACTGCCCGTCAGGTGGAACAGGCGGTGAAGTCGGTGCCGGGCACCCGCAGTGCCTATGCAGAGCGCATCACCGGCGGCTATTATCTGACGCTGATACCGGATCGGGATGCACTGGCGCGCTATGGTCTGTCGATCAGTACGGTGCAAAACGTGATTGCCACCGCGCTGGGCGGAGAAACCATCACCAATACGGTGGAAGGACGGGAACGGTATAGTGTGATCCTGCGTTATCCGCGTGAACTGCGCGATACGCCGCAAGCGATTGCCAGTGAAGTACTGGTGCCGACCAATAGCGGGCTGATCCCGCTGGGGCAACTGGCCAGTCTGCGGCTGGAGCAGGGACCACCGAGTATCCGTACCGAAAATGCGGAACTCTCCGCCTATGTGTATGTTGATCTCGGCGACCGTGATATTGGTTCCTATGTCGCCGATGCCAAAGCGGCGGTTGCGCAGCAGGTTAAACTGGAGCCGGGTTATCACTTAAGCTGGAGCGGTCAGTTTGAGTATATGGAACGCGCCAAAGCACGTCTGGCGATCGTGGTGCCGTTTACGCTGCTGATCATCTTCCTGCTGCTCTATCTCAACTTCCGCAATCTGACCGACAGCCTGATTGTGCTGCTCTCCGTGCCGTTTGCGCTGGTGGGCGGGATCTGGCTGATGTGGTGGCTGAATTACGCCTGGTCAGTCGCCGTGGTAGTCGGATTCATTGCGCTGGCGGGGGTCGCGGCAGAAACCGGGGTGATCATGCTGATCTATCTGGAACATGCCTGGAAGGAAAAACTGTCACAGCTTACCGGAAACCAGACGCCGACCGTCGCCGATCTCTACACGGCGATTGTGGTGGGCGCCGCGGAGCGCGTACGGCCGAAGATGATGACCGTGGTCACCATCATGTGTGGCTTATTGCCGATCATGTGGGGCACCGGCACCGGTTCGGAAGTGATGCGCCGGATCGCCGCGCCGATGGTGGGCGGCATGGTCTCGTCCACGATCCTGACGTTACTGGTGATCCCGGCTATCTATGCGCTGGTGAAACAGTGGCAGCACAAGCTGCGCTGATAACAAAAGAGCCTCTGCGGAGGCTCTTTTACCTGTCGTACTTGAAGTTGCAGCGTTGTTGACGGCGTTCACTTGTCGCCTAGCTGTAATTTCAATTAGTTTGGGTATTGCTTTTCGGTTGGTACTGACGGATAGATTCGCGTAATACCAGCTCACCGTGGAATAGCGGAATGGCAAAGGTGTTCTCGCCGTTAATCAGTTTGATGACCTGTTCAATGGCCATTTTGGTCATGTCGACAACCGGAATGTTGACCGTGGAGAGTGACGGGGTCATGAACGCGGTCATCTGTTCATTATCGAAACCGAATACAGAAATATCATCCGGAATTTTCAAACCGGCTTCGCTTAATGCGCGGTAAGCCCCTTCCGCCATATTATCGGTACAGCAGAACAGCGCGCTGAAATGACAACCATTGCGCAGCAACTCCTGACAAGCGGTGTAACCACTCGGGATCAGGTTCTCACCGTGCGCGACCAGGTTCGGATTATATTGGATACCGTAATCGGCCAGTGCATCGCGGTAACCCTGCAAACGGGCTTTGGCGGTAGGCGTTCGCATCCGTGCCGTGATACAGGCGATATCGCGGTGCCCCAGTTCCAGTAGATGCGTGACAGCGGCATGGGCTGCTTCCTGCTGGGCAAATACAATGCAGCGATCCGGCGCTTTCGGCAGTTGACGGTTCATGACGACCAGCGGCACGGGCAACTCATCAATCATTTCCATCAGTTTTTCTTCCGGAATGAAGCGGCTGTAAAGCACGATGGCATCGCAGCGGCGATCGACCAGCATGTTGATAGCGGCAATTTCGCGTTCGGGATTATCGTGACCATCGGTAACGATCAGATGCTTCCCGGCCAGTTCCACGCTTTGTGCCGCCTGACGCAGTAAATCGCCGAAGAAGTTACCGTTAAAATCAGAGAGGATCAGTCCAATCGTATTGGAACGCTGGGTTGCCAGCGCCTGTGCCAGACTGTTGGGGCGATAATTCAGTTCCTGAATGGCTTTATAGACCTGTTCGCGGGTAGCTTCTTTCACCTGTCCGGTATTGTTCAGTACGCGGGATACTGTCGCTTTGGATACGCCTGCAAGCCGACAGACATCTGTTATTGTTGCCATGTTTTACCCTACCTGAATGAACCGCTGATCAATTCGCCAAAACGGGAATTATCCAAGATCGTCACGGGTTACCGCAAGCTCCTCATCGACAGAAGGTCAGAGTCGCTGATTCCGGTAACGGATTTTCAGGTATAGCACGATGAGTGCCAGAATGAGAGTGATGCCATTTGCGACAATGATCGAGACCTGCTGATTGATCATGCCATAAATCAACCACAGGGTAATGCCGGTACACAAGGCGATGTACATGACCAGTGAAATCCCTGACACATCTTTCGTTTGCAGGGTTTTGATCACCTGCGGGACAAAGGAACCGGTGGTCAGACATCCTGCCACCAGGCCCACCAGTTCGGTTGTCGACATGTCCATGATGTTCTCTCCGGAAAAGCCCCCGCAGCAGCAGGGGCAGGTTTAGTTACAGTTTTTCGCCATTGGTACGGATGACGTCCTGATACCAGCCAAAGCTCAGTTTTTTCTTACGCGCCAGATTGTTTTCATGGTCCACGTAAACAAAACCGTACTGTTTCTGGTAGCCATTCAGCCAGGACAGCAGGTCAATGAATGACCACGGGTAATAACCCCGTACATCCGCGCCCAGCTTGATTGCTTCTGCCGTTGCCTGAATATGGTCGCGCAGGTAATCGATACGCGGCTGATCCAGTACTTCACCATTCACGATCGGGTCTTTCGCACCCAGCCCGTTTTCGGTGATGTAGATCGGTACCTTGCCATAACGCTTGTTGATACGCATGATGGCGTCGGTTAAGCCTTCCGGATAGATTTCCCAATCCCAATCGGTATAACGGCCATTCGGGTTACGCACCATCTTGAACAGACCTTTAAAGCCCAGTTCCTGACCGGAGCCTTTCTGACCGGAGGTATTCATGGCGAAACCATCAACATCCAGGTTCGCGGCAATCATTTCGCGTTTGTAATAGTTCAGGCCAATGAAATCACAGATGTTGTTCTTCAGCAGTTCAGCATCGCCCGGCGCAAATGCCGGTACGCCAAATGCCGCCTGCGACATCGCCAGCAATTCAGCTGGGTATTCGCCTTTCAGCACCGGATCAAAGAACCAGTGGGTAAAGCAGCCTTCAGCAAATTCACAGGCTTTGACATCTTCTGGCTTATCGCTGATCGGGTCGTTAGGCTGCATCACGTTGACGAAGCCGATCTGACCCTGCACACCCATCTTGCGGAAGGTTTCCACCGCTCGGGCATGAGAAATAAACACATGGTGACAGGCCTGAATGGCGCGTTTCGGATCTTTGACTCCCGGCGGATGCATGCCGGTCAGATAACCAAACGCGGTAAAGACGATGGTTTCGTTAAAGGTGGCCCACAGTTTGACGCGATCACTGAAACGCTCATACAGCAAACGGGCATAGCCTTCAAAGGCATCCACGATTTCGCGGGATTCCCAGCCACCGATTTCATCCTGCAGCGCTTGCGGCAGATCCCAGTGATACATGGTCAGCATCGGCTCGATACCATGTTTCAGCAGCTCATCAATCAGGTCGCTGTAGAATTTCACGCCAGCCTCATTCACCTCACCTCGCCCTGTCGGGAAGATGCGAGGCCATGAAACGGAGAAGCGGTAGCTCTTCATGCCGAGTTCGGCCATCAGTGCCACGTCTTCCTTGAAGCGGTTGTAATGGTCGGCGGCGACATCACCGTTGGTACCCATGTAAGTGGTTCCGGGCAGATGGGAATAGACGTCCCAGTTGGAAAGTCCTTTCCCATCCGCATCATGCGCGCCTTCTACCTGATAGGCCGCCGTAGCCGCACCCCACAGGAAATCTTGCGGGAACACGCTCATGCGTTTGCTCCCTTGCTTAACTGTTTGTGGATTTCGATCAGTTCCTCGATCATTTCCCGCGCCAGCATGGAGGTCATGATATGGTCCTGAGCATGCACCATGATCAGATTCACCGGGATTTTACCTGTGCCTTCGTCGAGCCCAATCAGCATGGTCTGTACGTCATGGGCGCGTTTGGATGCTTGTGATGCCTGCGTCAGTAACACATCAACCTGTGCCCAGTTGTGCTGCTTGGCAGCTCGCAGGGCCTGCATGGCGAAGCTGCGCGCTTCGCCTGCATTGATGATGAGTTCCATGACGGTGGATTCCAGATTGAATTCAGCTTCTTCGTTCATTGCCAAATTTCCTATTCTTATTCGTTAATCAAGCGGTCTGTGCATGCATTTCTGCTTCGTTCTCGGCTTCCTGAGCCAGCAGTTGTTTTTCATACACTTTGAAGAATGGCAGGTAGATCAGCAGGTCAATCACAATCAGTGCGACAACCAGCAAACCGTTACTCACTACCCAGCCGGCACCCCATGCTGCACCGATTGGCGCTGGCGCAGTCCACGGTACCAGTGAGATCACCTTGCCAATCAGACCAGAACCAGCGGCAAACCAGGCGATAGTGGCGTTCACCATCGGAGCTACCACGAATGGGAAGAACAGCACCGGGTTCATCACGATCGGGCTACCGAAAATCACCGGTTCGTTGATGTTAAAGCAGGCAGGCACGATACCCAGTTTACCGATGGAACGCAGGTGAGCTGATTTACTGCGCATGTAGAGCAGGACCAGACCTAAGGTTGCACCAGAACCACCCAGCACGATGAAGAATGACCAGAACGGTTCAACGAAGGTGTGAGGCAGAGGTTGGCCAGCCGCCAGCGCAGCCTGGTTCAGACCCAGGTTTACCAGGAAGAAAGGTTGCAGAATACCACCGACGATCGCGGCACCGTGGATACCGGCAAACCACAAGATGTGCGCCAGGAATACCGCAAACAGGATGGCAGGCAGAGAATCCGCTGCAGAAACCAGTGGTTTGAACACCGCCATGATAGCGTCAGGCAGGATCATACCGAACTGATGTTGCATAAACAGGTTCAGTGGGTAGATGGTCAGGATCACGATCAACGCCGGGATCAGCAGGTTGAAAGACTGACGGATTTTCTCTGGTACCTGTTCCGGCAGTTTGATGCCGATATTGCGTACTTTCAGGAAACGCATCAGCTCGGTGACATAGATACCGACGATGATGGTGGTGAAAATACCGGTACCACCCAGGAAGTTCGCTGGCAGCGTCCCGTCTTTCATTGGCGCGGCAATCAGCAGGAAAGTCATCAGCGACAGCATGGCGCATGGGAAGGCGTCAATTTTGTAGCTTTGTGCCAGGTTATACGCAATCCCTGCACTGATATAACAGGCCATGATCCCCATCGACATGTTGAATGGTGTCATGATCTCGTTGAAATAGTTTTTCGACATCGCCAGCCACCACTGACCGAAGCCAAATGTGGTCTCTGGTGAAAACGGTGGGAATGCAAACACCAGCAGGAATGAACCTACAATCATGAATGGCATCGCACCGATAAAACCGTCACGAACCGCCATAATGTGACGTTGAGTACCCGCACGCGCGGCGATTGGGCTGATGGTGTTTTCAATAAAATCAAAAAATGCGTGGGACATAATTTGTCTCCCGGAGACAGTGTGTTGTTAAAAAGGGGCTACAACTTATTACGCCGTCTTATTTTTTAAGCCATCATCGCCAGTGCGTCGGCGAGGATCTTGTCGCCACGCATCATGCCGTAATCCATGCTGTTGATCACAGCAATCGGCTTGCCTACTGCTTCGGCTTTTTTCTTGAATTCGTCGAACTTGTATTTGATTTGCGGTCCTAACAGACAGCAGTCATATTTTGGCAGCGTGCTGTCGAATTCTTCCATTGCAACAGCGATGATTTCCGCTTCTACACCTTTCTGAGTAGCAGCTTGCTTCATTTTGTTTACAACCATGCTGGTAGACATACCGGCAGCACAGCAGAGAAATATTTTCTTCATGGTTAAACTCCCCAACGTTCCCTTATGGTGTGTGTCGGAAGAGAGTATAGGAAGATGTGTAACCGGTTACAGCAACCGGTTACAGAATGTATGATGGGCTTCGCAAAATCTGATTACTTCCTGATCAGGATCGTGATCAGGGCTTAATTTTGCTGAGTGTGGCGCAGGGCATCCCAGCTGAAAACTACCAGTGCTGACCAGATCAGGGCGAAGGTCAGCCACTTCTGCCAGACGATCGGTTCGTGGTAGAGCGTGATGGCAAAAATAAACATCAGGCTGGGGCCGATATACTGAAAAAAGCCGATTGTGGAGAGGCGCAGACGCTTGGCGCCGGCGGTAAAACAGAGCAGCGGCACCGTGGTAATAATACCGGCCGCAATTAACCAGAGGTTCAGGGCGAGGGTGTTCTGCGACAGCTGGCTGGTGGCGCTGTCGGCATACAGAAACAGATACCAGGCCGCGACCGGGGTCAGCACGAGAGTTTCAACCAACAGCCCGGTCAGCGAATCCACCGCCATTTTCTTCCGGAGCAGGCCATAAACGGCAAAACTTCCGGCCAGCGCTAACGCAATCCAGGGGAAGACACCCAGGGTGACGATTTGCAGCACCACGCCGGAAACCGCCAGCGCGACCGCAAACCACTGCCACTGGCGCAACCGTTCCCCCAGAAACAGCATACCCAGCAGAATATTCAGCAGCGGATTGATGAAATAACCGAGACTGGATTCCAGCATATGATCGTGGTTGATCGCCCAGATGAACAGTAACCAGTTGGCGGCAATCAGCACCGCGGTGAGGGTCAGCAGCGCCAGATACCGCGGATGCCGGAACACCGCCAGCACGGCCCGGCCGGATTTGGTCCACCATACCAGCAGGATGAGGAATACACAGGACCAGATGATCCGGTGGGTCACAATTTCACCGGCAGGGACAAAACCGATATGTTTGAAATAAAGCGGGGCCACCCCCCAGATAAAAAACGCAGTCAGGGCATACAACATCCCTTGGGTCGACGACTTCATAGTAAATAATAGAAAAAGAAGAGGAGGAACAAGCATATACCACAGGCAATTCCATCATGGAATAAGCCACTGCAATTCAGGTATTCACTAATTACTTATTATGCATTTTGCTGGTTTGACGACTCAGACCGACCAGTGACGGTGTTGTAAACCGCGAAGGGAGCGGTTCGGACTTTCCAGCTCGCGAGGCATCGATGGCACATACTGTTTCAGCAAACTACAGATACCCTGCAGCAAATGTTCCCGTATTGAGGCAACCGGTTCTTTCCAGGCATATAAACAAATATGTTCCGGAATCAGGTACTTGCTGTATTCCAGTAACAGGCTATCCGGCCAGCGTTCCAGAGTGGGCGTATGGCTATCCAGATAACTGGACAGTGGTCCGCGAATCAGTAAAAACCGTACCTGTTCCATATCCCGCTGACACAGGCATTTTTCATTGATCTGATAAGTATGCTGATGCGCGGTGCCCTGTTGCATGAACAAACCCCGCTGGCGGCATTCCATGATCCGGTACCAGGGGAGTTCATCACTGATGCCATAACCTTCCAGCTCCCGTTGCAACCAGAGCAACAGGCTTGGATCCTGCGCGGTATGCCGCAAGTTTTCTAACTGACGCAGTAACTCGTCACTGCGAATCGCTGTAGTCTGGCTCATAGGTCACTCCTCCCTGCTCATAGTATGGAACGAGGTTGCAATCAATGCCGGGCAAGAAATTGACTCATGTCAATTCTATATGAAATAAAATCTTTACGTATAGTTACAAATTTGAATAAAAAATGAGCAGCCTGGGCTCAAAAATTATATGCAGAATAACTGTCTGATTATTCATTCTGTTTACACGGATGTATCGCCGGGCGCGGTTGTTAATTAGAATGTCACCATGATTTCAGAGTCCGCCATGCAGGAAGTCTTTTCCGTGCAGTCACATCCGTATCCTCAGCCGTTAGACGTGCTGCGGGAGGTATTTGGTTATCAGTCATTCCGCCCGGGGCAGGACACCGTTATTGCACAGTTGGTCGCCGGACGCGATGTGCTGGCGATCATGCCGACTGGTGGCGGTAAATCGCTGTGTTATCAGGTGCCGGCACTAGTGCGCCCTGGTCTGGCGATCGTGGTGTCACCGCTGATTGCGCTGATCAAGGATCAGGTGGATGCATTGCGCGCCAACGGTGTTGCTGCGGCCGGTCTGCATTCCGGCCTGTCGCGGGATGAACTGCCGGAGGTATACAACCAGCTCTGGCGTGGTGATCTGAAGCTGCTGTATATCGCGCCGGAGCGCATTCTGTTACCGGATTTTCTTGCCCGCCTACAAGATATCCCGCTGTCGCTGATCGCGATTGATGAGGCGCATTGTATTTCGCAATGGGGACACGATTTCCGTCCGGAATATGCCGAACTGGGCAAGCTGAAACAGCTGTTCCCGCATGTTCCCATCGCCGCACTGACGGCTACCGCAGACGATGCGACCAGGCAGGACATTCTCAACCGGCTGGGACTGTCTGATCCTTTTTTTCATCTGGCGAGTTTTGACCGTCCGAACATCCGCTATACCTTGGTAGAAAAATTTAAGCCTTCCGAGCAGTTATTACATTACGTGCAAAAACAGGCCGGGCAGTGCGGCATTGTTTATTGCACCAGCCGTAAACGTACCGAAGAGGTCGCGGACCTGCTGAAAGTGCGGAACTATCGCGCCGCCTGCTATCACGCCGGATTACCCACCGAGGAACGCGCCCGCGTACAGGACGCCTTCATCCGCGATGATCTGGATATTGTGGTGGCGACCGTGGCCTTTGGTATGGGAATCGATAAACCCAATGTGCGCTTTGTGGTGCACTACGATATCCCGAAAAATATCGAATCCTACTATCAGGAAACCGGCCGTGCTGGGCGGGATGGCTTGCCGGCCGAAGCCTTACTGCTGTTTGATCCGGCGGACATTGAACGGGTGCGCGGGCTGCTGGAAAACAACGAAAACGCGGAACAGCGCCAGGTTGAGATCTTCAAGCTCAATCTGATGTCGGCCTTTGCTGAGGCGCAGACCTGCCGGCGTCAGGTGTTGCTGAATTATTTCGGCGAATATCACGCCAAGCCTTGTGGTAACTGCGATATCTGTCTTGATCCGCCGAAAACCTATGACGGCACCGAAGATGCGCAGAAAGCCTTGTCCTGTGTGTACCGGGTCGGCCAGCGCTTCGGCATGGGACATGTGATCGAGGTATTACGCGGTGCCCAAAGTCAGCGTATCCGCGAACTCGGACACGACAAGCTGTCGACCTATGGTCTCGGCAAGGATCAATCACATGAATACTGGTTGTCGGTGCTGCGCCAGCTGATCCATAAGGGATTACTGGTACAGAACATTACCCGGCATCTGGTACTGCAACTGACCGAAGCGGCACGCCCCGTTTTACGGGGAGAACAGCCCCTCGAGCTGGCGGTGCCGCGGACCGAATTGCTTTCGGCGAAGAAGCTGCGTCGTCGCGAGTTGGAACTGGCGCAGGGCGAAGATGCCGCTTTGTTCCGGGAATTGCGTAAACTGCGGAAGCAACTGGCCGAAGAAGAGGGCATCCCGCCGTATGTGGTGTTTAACGACGCCACCTTGCTGGAGCTGGCACAGTTCAAACCAACCACCGATGCAGAGATGTTGATGATCAACGGCGTCGGGTATCGCAAGCTGGAACGGTTTGGCGAAGCATTTCTGGAATGTATCCGTGAACATGCCGACCTGTAGCTGGTAAGTTACCGCATCCTGCGGCAAAATCGCGCAGTGTATGAGGAGAACAGCATGATTAATCCGAACAAAATTGAAGAGATGGCGCGCACTATTCAGGCCGCACTGCCACCGGGACTGAAAAGTGTCGGTGAAGAGGTCGATAAAAAAGTTAAGCAGGTGATTCAGGCACAACTGATGAAGCTGGATCTGGTCAGCCGCGAAGAATTTGATGTCCAGACCAAGGTTTTGTTGCGCACCCGCGAAAAGCTGCAGGCGCTGGAAGAAAAACTGCAGCAACTGGAAAAGCAACTGGCTGAACGTGACTAATCAGCAGCCGTTAGTGCAGGAATGAGCAGACGGCACCTGATATATCCGGTGCCGTTTCTGTATCAGATGAAATTAAATGCATCTCCGAAGAGCTGCGCATCTTCCACGCCACGATGACGTAACGCCTCACGAACTACTGCTGCCATTTCAAAGCGCCCGGCTACATAAATATCAAACTGGCCGAACGAGTGAAAATCACTCAGCACCGCTTCATGCACAAAGCCGCTGCGACCGAGCCAGTCATCATCCGGGAACTGCACCACCGGCACAAAAGTCAGGTCTTTAAACTCACTGGCCCAGTTTAAAACTTCTTCACCTTCGTACAGTTGATCGGCTTTCCGTACGCCCCAATACAGATAAGTACGGCGCGGCATTTGGTGATCAACCAGATACTGCAGAATAGAACGGGCATAACTATAACCTGTGCCGCCGGCAATCAGCAGGATCGGCCGCTCACTGTGTTCACGCAGATAAGCGTTTCCTAACGGCATTTCTATCTCTATCTGGCCGTTGGTACGTAATGCTTCCAGCACTTCTCCCGGATACGGGTTGCCCGGGGTGGCGCCGATCTGCAGTTCCAGTACATTGCCCCGGGTCGGCGAGCTGGCAATTGAAAATGAACGTTTATCTTTCTCGCCCATGATTACCTGCAGATATTGCCCCGGTTTATAGGCAATCTGCTGTTCCGGGATCAGACGGACATGCCAGATATGTTCCGCGCATTCATGCAGGGTTTCCAGATGACAGACAGTGCGTGGCATAACATTCCTCGTTATAACGGTTCTTGCGGATAGGCAGGTATTCAGTCGAGAATGCCCAGCGAATCCCAGAGTTCATCAACACGGCGTTTTACCGCCTCATCCATATGAATGGGAGTACCCCATTCGCGCTGTGTTTCACCCGGCCATTTATTGGTTGCATCCAGACCCATCTTAGAACCCAAACCCGCAACGGGTGAGGCAAAGTCCAGATAATCAATCGGTGTATGCTCTATAAGCGTAGTATCTCTGGCCGGATCCATGCGTGTAGTGATGGCCCATATTACGTCATTCCAGTCGCGCGCGTTAACATCTTCATCACAAACGATCACAAACTTGGTATACATAAACTGGCGCAGGAAGCTCCATACCCCCATCATGACCCGCTTGGCATGGCCGGGATAACGCTTTTTAATCGTGACCACCGCCAGCCGGTAAGAACAGCCTTCCGGTGGCAGATAAAAATCGACAATCTCCGGGAATTGTTTACGCAGCAGCGGTACAAACACTTCGTTCAGCGCCACACCCAGCATGGCCGGTTCATCCGGCGGACGGCCGGTATAGGTGCTGTGGTAGATGGCATCTTTACGCATGGTCATATGGGTAATGGTAAAGACGGAGAAATCCTCGACTTCATTGTAATAACCCGTGTGATCACCGTACGGGCCTTCCGGCGCTGTTTCGCCAGGCATCAGATAGCCCTCCAGTACGATTTCTGCACTGGCCGGCACATCGAGGTCACAGCTCAGTGCCTTGACGACTTCAGTCCGGCTCTGACGTAACAAGCCGGCAAACGCATATTCCGACAAGGTATCCGGCACCGGCGTCACCGCGCCCAGAATGGTGGCCGGATCTGCGCCAATCGCGACAACGACCGGGAATGGCTCACCGGGATGAGCTTCCTGCCACTCACGAAAATCGATAGCGCCACCACGGTGATCCAGCCAGCGCATGATCAGCTTATTCTTCGCCAGCAATTGCTGGCGGTAGATGCCAAGATTTTGCCGGTTTTTATACGGACCTTTGGTGATGGTCAGACCCCAGGTGACTAACGGCGCCACATCGCCCGGCCAGCAATGCTGAATCGGCAGCTGACTCAGGTCCACGTCATCACCCGTCAGGATAATTTCCTGACAGGGCGCTTTGCTCAGCCGTTTCACCGGCATATTCAGGATCTGCTTGAACAGCGGCAGTTTATCAAACAGATCGCGCAATCCTTTCGGCGGCTCCGGCTCTTTCAGCATCGCCATCCATTCACCGACATCACGCAAGGCGCTGACATCGTCCTGCCCCATTCCCCAGGCTACCCGTTGCGGTGTACCAAACAGGTTCGCCAGTACAGGATGGCGAGAGCCTTTCGGATTTTCAAACAGCAATGCCGGGCCCTGGGCACGCAGAGTCCGATCGGCAATTTCCGTCATTTCCAGATAAGGATCGATTTCCTGACGGATACGCTTTAGCTGGCCGCGTTGTTCCAGCAAGTCGATAAAATCACGTAAGTCTCGGTATTTCATAGGGGTTACCGGTCAATAAAACTGTTTTGATTATACGAAGAGTTCATCGATTTGGCTTGCTGCGGACGACGCCAATCAGTGATAAACTTTCGTCTGCCGGCAAATATTCAGAATCGATCCGATGACCGAACTCCTACAAGCCGAATTACTGGCTAAAGTTTCCCGTACCTTTGCACTGACCATTCCACAACTGCCTGCTCCGCTGGCGGACTGGGTTGGCAATGCCTATTTGTTATGCCGGATCGCCGATACGATCGAAGATGAACCGGTACTAGCCTGTGAAGAGAAAGCGGTATTTATTCAGCTTTTTCTCGATATCCTTTCCGGCGAGGAGCCTGCGAGTGCTCTGTACGAACAGCTATCCCCACGTCTTTCTGACGGCACCTCGTCAGCGGAACAAGAACTCATCCGTCAGACAGCCAGTGTAATCCGGCACTATCAGCAATTCCCTGATGAAGTTCGTCAGATCCTGCAGCGGGCTATCGTGATCATGAGCCAGGGTATGGCCCGCTATCAGCATCAGGCCTCACCGCAAGGACTGGCCGATCAAATGGCACTGGACCATTACTGTTATGCGGTTGCCGGGGTGGTCGGCGAAATGCTGACAGCATTATTTATTGCTTATCGTCCTTCCCTGTCGGCAAATAAAGAAGAGTTACGTGCGTTATCTGTCTCCTTTGGACTTGGTTTACAGCTGACCAATATATTGAAAGATGTCTGGGACGATGCCCGCCGAGGCGTCTGCTGGTGGCCGCAAACACTCACCCAAAATGGCATTCACTGGCCGCCTGCAGATAAACAAACGCTCATCCGCAGCAGAAAAGAGTTGGTCGCCATTGCCACAGGCCATCTGCGTGATGCGCTGGATTACACACTGGCCTTACCGGCAGAAGAGCAGGGGCTGCGTCAATTCTGTCTCTGGGCACTTGGCATGGCGGTACTGACTTTGCAGAAAATCCAGAATTCGGAAGATTATCTGAATGGCGATAATGTCAAAATCAGCCGTAACGATGTCCGCCGGGTTATTGTGTGGTGCCGGGTAACCGGACGATTTAATCATGGCCTGCAATGGTTGTTTGCCTGGTGGTCGCGCGGATTGGGTTGTCAGCGTCGTTGTTACCGGCAGCTATACCGGACGGTGAGTTGTTGGTAAGCTACAAACATAGCTTGTAAATACTATTTTTCTGCATCAGGAGAAGTACCATGCAATGTCACCGTATCGAAGAACTGCTGGAATTATTGCAGGATGAATGGCTGAAGGATCAGGATATGAGCCTGCTGCAATTCCTGCAGAAAGTTGCCTCAGAGGCCGGATTCACTGAGCCTTTGCATGCTATCAGTGATGATACCCTGATTTATCAACTGAAAATGCGCAGCCGTGGCGAAGCGGAAATGATCCCGGGCTTGGCGAAGGATGCAGTTCCTGATTTCAAAGAGGCGATTCTGCGCGCCCGCGGCATCATCAAATAAGGTTTACATGCAAGACGCATCATTTCAGTTCCAGTTCTTAACCCCGGAGTTGATTGTATCGGCTCTGGCGGCCCTGAATTTATATCCCGAATCCGGTCTGACGCCGCTCAATAGCTATGAAAACCGGGTTTATCTGTTTCAGGCGGAAGATCGTCAGCGATATGTTGTGAAGTTCTACCGCTCGCAGCGCTGGAATTTGCAGCAGTTGCAGGAAGAGCACGAACTGACACAGTTTTTGCTGGCGCATGATGTGCCGGTTATCGCGCCTGTGGTACAGAACGGGTACGCGTTACATCAGGTTGATGGCTTTTATTATGCGGTTTGGCCGTACCGTCCCGGGCGGGGGCTGGAGCTGGATAATATGGCTCAACTGGAGATGGTAGGACAGGCGCTGGGACGCTGGCATGCCCGCGCTTCTAATTATACGCTGCAGCACCGTCCTGAATTTAATGCGATTAATCGCGTTACTACCCCGATCAATTATCTGTTGCAACATCAGCCATGGGGAACATCGGCATTACCCTGGGATGCCCTGCTGGCACAACTGCAGCAGCAATTACAGACGCATGCGCTTTTTTCAGCCTCGCAGCTGGCTTTGCATGGCGACTGTCATGCCGGCAATATTCTCTGGCGAGATGAACCAGTAATCCTGGATCTGGATGATTGCGTCATGGGGCCAGCCATGCAGGATATCTGGATGCTGCTGTCCGGTGATGAAAATGAACAGCGGCAGCAGCTTTATACGATTCTGGATGGTTACGAGACTTACTGTGAGTTCGATGAACGGCAGTTGGGTTTTATTGAGCCATTACGGACCCTGCGCATGCTGAACTACCTGGTCTGGCTGCACCGGCGCTGGCAGGATCCTGCCTTTCCGCAGGCTTTCCCCTGGTTTAATCAGCATGATTACTGGCAAAACCAATTCCGCATGCTGACCGAACAGGCCCAGTTATTAGAACAGCCAAAGGCAGTAATCAACTATAACTGTTAACGTTTTATCCCGATGACGTCTGCAATGGAAGGGAGTATGATCCACGCGTCGTTATCAGGTGAGAATCAATGTGAACATACTGTTTTTTGATTCAGGTATGGGGGGGCTGTCTGTATACCAGGAAGTCCGCAGTGCTCTGCCCGGTCATCGCTATGATTATCTCTTTGATAATGCCTTCTTTCCTTATGGTGAGCAGCCGGAGCACATCATTACTGCACGGTGTTGTTTGCTGATTGGACATCTGGTCTCAGAACGGCAAATCGATCTGGTGGTGATTGCCTGCAATACCGCCAGTACGATTGCGTTACCCGCATTGCGTGAACAGCTTTCTATCCCTGTCGTGGGTGTGGTCCCGGCCATCAAACCTGCAGCAGCACTAACCAGAAACGGCAGTATTGGTTTATTGGCGACTCCGGGTACTGTGCAACGTCCGTATACTTCTCAGTTGATTGCCCAGTTTGCGACTCATTGTCAGGTACTAAAGCTGGGAGTAACCGAGCTGGTGGTTCAGGCTGAAAGAAAAATGGCGGGATATGAGGTGGATGAACAAGCCATTCATCTGGCATTACAGCCATTGCTGGTTCATCCCACACCACCTGATACTCTGGTGCTCGGATGTACTCATTTTCCGCTGTTAAAAGAAGAAATTTACCGGTTGATGCCCGGCGTACAACTGGTGGACTCTGGAGCTGCCATTGCTAAACGCGTAGCGACGCTGTTGAAAGGTAAGGATGCCCAAAGTGTTACCTATCCGGCGGGCAAGGCATTCTGTACGGTGCTGGATCAGGACGCCAATAAAAAAAGCCGCATCCTTACCGAATACGGCTTTCAATCTTTACAAATCTTAGAGCTCTGCTGAATTCGCGCTTTCGTCTTCCGGTTTCAGAGCCTCTTTTTTCTCGTTTGCTTCGCGTACTTTCAATGTACGTTGCAGGTATTCAGCCTCATTTAATGCAGCGATAGCCGCATCGGCTGCTGCTGCCGGCATTTCGACAAAGCCATAACCACGGCGTTTACCCGTATCCCGATCCTTCACCAGACGAACAGAAAGCACCAGGCCGTGTTCAGAAAACAATTTCCGGATTGCAGCTTCATTAGCCCGGTAGGGGAGGTTGCCAACATAAATTGTTTTCACCTCACCTGCATACTCTGCCCGGCTGATAACAACTGATTCATCAGGCTCGGAGATTGCAGCCGCTGCAGATGCGGCAGAGGATGATTTGGCAAAAGCCACGGGTGTTGGAGTCGATACAGGCGAAACAGAGTGTTGAGGCGCATTGCCGCAAAGAGCAAATAAAGGAGAAATCAGGCCGCCAATCAGAATACCAATCGCAATAGCCGAAGAAATAAAATAACCGGCCACTGCCAGTACAGCAGTAACCAGTACACAATATATATAACGTGGTGGAATGTTCATTGAATAGCACTCACTAAAATTGTTGTTATAGAGATGATGTCATCCCCCATGGTAGATGCTTATGACAATCCCCGCCATGCAGACGCTGCTTTAACGCTAGCCAGTTAACATTTTCTGGTAATTACCATCGGTGTAATGCAATAAAAGAAGAATAAAAACAGCGGTGAACCCTATTTTTGTGGATAAGTTTGTGGGTAGATGCGTACATCTTGTTGGTAAAAAGAAATGTGAAAAAAATCACAAAAAGCGCTTGCCTAAAAAACTTTGCTCCCTATAATGCGCCCTCACTGACACGGCAGACGCCGCAACGAACTGAGGAATCAGCGAGTTACGTCA
>NZ_JACHGR010000007.1 GCF_014202415.1 Tolumonas osonensis | reverse complement strand
TAAGGGTGAGGTCCCCAGTTCGACTCTGGGTATCAGCACCATTGAAAAGAATAAAGCCCTGAGCAACTGCTCAGGGCTTTTTGTTTTTCTTTTTTTAATTTTATCAATCAATTAGTTGTTATAATTCAGCCAATATATTTCTCAGAGTAAGGATGCGGGCATGAGGCTGGTAATATCATTAATCGCTGGTGTATTGATCGTAGGCTGTAGTTCTCAGTCAAATCAACATGATATTCAGGATCGTGTTTCTTCCGGCTCTGTGCTGTTTCTCCGTGGAGATATGACTAATTGGGATGCTCTTCCTGAATATAAAGTTCAACAAACATCTACTCGTTTATTCAGTGTAAAAGCGAACCTTCCTGAAGCAGGAAAAACATACCATTTTAAATTTGCTGATGCCCAATGGAATCCTTCTATGAATTATGGCACGGCTATTGATGATGCAGCATTAAGCTTAAATAGACCTTTGCCTGTTCGGGCTTATAGTTATCTGGATGAATTGAAATTTACGCCGGAACAAGCCGGAACCTACGAGTTTATGCTGGATTTTCGTGGTCATAAGCCAGTTGCTTTGGTCAAGCTGGCACAGTAAATCATAAATGGCAGCTTGAACTGACGAAGATTATTCACTCATAAAAATAAAATATTTATTTATAAAACAATATGTTATTTCTTGGTCTCGGTAGAATGACAAAAGGCGAAGTCATATCCATAAGTTGTATTTTTCAGTTAAAAATAAAAAACGCGCTGAATTTCTCCAGCGCGTTTTTACTATTCAGTAATACAAGATAGATAGAATAGATATTGGTGTATCAGTTATTTTCTATACCGACAATCAACCATGGTGCATTTGTTACGATTAGATCGCGTTCCAGATGCCACACTTCGTTGATATCCTCTTCAATGCCTTCTACTACGTCACGGTAGCGGCCTTTAAATAAAACACTCACTTGGGCCAAATTAGTTTTTCGTTCAGCCCGAACTAATTCCGCACTCACAAACATGACTTCAGTATGTTGTTCGCCAGAATAGTTTGCTCGTTCCTGTTTAAGTTCATTGAATAACTCGGGTGTAACATATTCCTGTATTTTTGAAAAATCATTATCATTCCATGCAGTTTGCAACGTTCGGTAATGATCACACGCGCCTTTTATGAACGCAGGGATATCAAAGCCAGCAGGCAAATCAAACGGTATAGCATCTGCTGAAGATGTGAAAGATCCGCTGGTTGCATATCCTGGTTGCAGAGATTCTGGTTCGACATTTTGCTTGGTCTGGTACGGCATAATACTATAGGCAGGTTGTGGTCCTGCTGCTGTGATTGTTTTTCGGCTTCGCAGGAAACGGAAAATAAGGAATGCAACACCAGCCATCAGGAGAATATCGAAGATTTGTAAACCTTCAAATGCGCCACTTCCTAATAACCAGGCAAATAAGCCGCCAGCAAGTAATCCGCCAAGCAGTCCACCCATCAAACCGCTTTTATTAGGCTGGGCTTGTTTGTTTAATGTTGGATTTGTTGTGTTTGTTGCTGTTTGTGTCGGTTGTGCGGGAGCCGTTTTATAGCTTCGGCCAAATGATTTACTGCCACCAAACTTTCTTGCTTCAGCATGTTCAGAGAATAATGAAATGCTGAATACAAGAGAAAAAATGGTAAGCATGGAGAAAAGTTTACGCATATCTTTATCCTTGAAGGTTATATACACGTAACATCCTATCCTTAAGATAGAAACCGTCAATTCAGTTAGCTAGTTGGAATTGCTCGGTATAACTGAGTAATTCGTTGTTATTAGATAAAATAAACCCCTCGACAAGGCGAGGGGTTTAGATAACGGATTAAAATAGCTAAACAGAATTAGTTTGCTTTTATCCACTGATCCATATCGGTTTTCAGGTTGTCGGATTTGGTGCCAAAAATTGCCTGTACACCAGTGCCCGCAATTACTACGCCGGCAGCACCTAAAGACTTCAGTTTGGATTGGTTAACATTCTCTGTGCTTTTCACACTAACGCGTAAGCGTGTGATGCATGCATCCAGGTTAGTGATGTTGTCTTTACCGCCGAATGCATGAACCAATTCTCCTGCCAGCTCAGAACCAGATAAAGCTTTGTCTTCAGCTGATTCTTCTTCACGACCTGGTGTTTTCAGATTCAGGAATTTAATAACTGCACGGAATACGGTGTAGTAGACAGCTGCGTAGCACAGACCGATCAGTGGGAACATGATCAGGTTACTACCTTTGTTACCCAGAACACTCAGAACCAGGAAATCAATCAGACCATGAGAGAAGCTGGTGCCTGCACTCATATTCAGAGCGATACATGCTACAAATGCCAAACCTGCCAGCACAGCATGAATTGCATACAATACCGGTGCAACAAACATGAATGAGAATTCAATTGGTTCTGTAATACCGGTCAGGAATGAAGTCAGTGCAGCAGAGATCATAATACCGCCAACTTTAGCGCGGTTCTCTGGCTTAGCACTGTGCCAGATCGCAATAGCGGCAGCAGGCAGACCGTACATTTTGAACAGGAAACCACCAGCCAGTTTACCAGCAGTTGGATCGCCAGCGATAAAACGAGGAATATCGCCATGGAATACTTGGCCAGCGGCATTAGTGAATGAGCCTACCTGCATCTGGAATGGTACGTTCCAGATATGATGCAGACCGAAAGGCACCAGTGAACGTTCAACAAGACCATAGATACCAAATGCCAGTGTAGGGTTCTGGTATGCAGCCCATTGTGAGAACAAATCAATGGCATGTCCTACCGGAGGCCAAATGAAAGACAAAATTACCGCAGCAATAATGACGGAGAAACCGGTAATGATTGGTACAAAACGTTTGCCGGCAAAGAACCCCAGATATTCAGGTAACTGAATACGATAGAAGCGGTTGAACATAAATGCGGCGATCGCACCAGCAATAATACCGCCCAGAACACCGGTATTGGACATGTGTTCTACTTGTACCGCATAGTCAGCTGCTGAAGGATCCAGGCCAGCAATAAATGGTGCTGCTACGGTCATGGTTTTGGTCAGGATGGCATAACCTACAGTCGCAGCCAATGCAGCTACACCATCATTATTGGTAAAGCCTAAAGCGACACCAATAGCGAAAATAAGAGCCATATTACCAAATACGGCACCACCAGCCTGAGCCATAACTTGTGAAACTACCGCGGGCAACCAGCTAAAATTGGCGGAACCGACGCCAAGCAGAATACCTGCTACTGGCAATACGGAAACCGGTAACATCAGCGATTTACCGACTTTTTGCAAATTTGCAAACGCATTACTCATTTAGAAACTCCTGATGAGTGTATTGATAGGGAAACCAGAATTTTTTATTATCGTCAAACTTTGATTTCGATCGTTGCATGTGACCAGAACATCGAGCGAGTGCGATATTGGTGAAAAACGAAGCATTGATCTCAATAATTATTTTCAATGCCAAGCCAAGAAAAGGCAATAGAGAGGGATGTAAGTTATTATTAATAAACTGTTTAATGGTTTCCTGCTGTTTCTTTTTATTCTTTATTCTTACAAAACGCTTCATATCGAAAGTAAATGTAACGGGTTTTCTGTGGTTTTTTCTTTTGTATGAAGGTTTTGCCTGTGTTTTTATGAGGCTTTCTTTCGAAAAATAATATTTAAAATAAAACCCAAAACACCCAAAGTTTTATGCTCCCGAAGCTATTGGATATTTTATGTATTGCATTTTGGGAATAAAAAACCCCTCCGAAGAGGGGTTAAAATGGAAACCGTAGTTTCTTATTTAATTTAGTTTGAGTGAATCCAGTGGTCCATATCAGTTTTCAAATTGTCTGATTTGGTGCCGAAGATAGCCTGAATACCGGAGCCTGCGACAACAACACCTGCAGCACCCAGAGATTTCAGTTTAGCCTGGTCTACTTTAGATACGTCTTTCACTGTAACACGCAGACGAGTGATGCAAGCATCCAGGTTGGTAATGTTTTCTTTACCACCGAATGCATGAACCAGTTCACCAGCCATTTCTGAACCTGACAACGCTGTTTCTTCAGAAGATTCTTCTTCACGACCAGGGGTTTTCAGATCCAGTGCAGTGATTGCTACACGGAACACGGTGTAGTAAATGGCTGCGTAGATCAGACCGATAACCGGGAACATCCAGCCTTTAGAAGACTGAGAGAACAGTACCAGGAAGTCAATCAACCCGTGAGAGAAGGTAGTACCATGTTTCATGCCCAGCAGGATCATCACGATGAAGGCAGAACCAGCCAGCAGAGCATGAATCGCGTACAGTACTGGTGCAACGAACAGGAAGGCGAATTCGATTGGCTCAGTAATACCGGTCAGGAATGAAGTCAGCGCAGCTGAAATCATAATACCGCCGATTTTTGCACGGTTTTCTGGTTTTGCTGTGTGCCACATAGCGATAGCTGCAGCAGGCAGACCGTACATTTTGAACATGTAGCCACCAGCCAGGTTACCTGCGGTCGCGTCACCAGCGATGTAGCGAGCGATTTCACCATGGAATACCTGACCAGCTGCGTTAGTGTATTCACCTACTTCGAAGAAGAATGGCGCATTCCAGATATGATGCAGACCGAACGGGATCAGCGAGCGTTCTACAACGCCGTAGATACCGAAAGCCAGCGCAGGGTTTTGATATGCCGCCCAGTGAGAGAATGCTTTGATAGCACCACCGATTGGAGGCCAAATGAAGGCCAGCACAACACCAGCTGCAATAGCTACAATACCGGTTGACAACGGAACGAAACGTTTACCGGCAAAGAAACCCAGATACTCAGGTAACTGAATACGATAGAAACGGTTGAACATGTACGCAGCGATACCGCCGGCAATAACGCCGCCCAGTACACCAACGTTTGATACTTTATCTGCCTGAGCTGCGAAATCAGCAGCGGCAGGGTCTAAGCCAGCCAGCAGAGGGGCAACTACAGTAACAGTTTTAGTCAGAATGAAGTAACCAACAGCAGCAGCCAGACCAGCAACACCGTCGTTTTTGGTAAAGCCTAATGCTACACCGATTGCAAACAGCAATGCCATGTTACCGAATACCGCACCACCTGCTTGTTCCATAACAGATGACAGGGTGGCAGGCAGAATGCTGAATTTAGCCGCACCGACACCCAGCAGAATACCTGCTACGGGCAGTACGGATACAGGCAGCATCAGTGCCTTACCGACTTGTTGAAGACTTGCGAACAAATTTTTCATATTAGTGAGCTCCTGAGGAGTGTGCGTCCTATTAATGAATTGAACTACACGGGTTTCGATTTAAAGAAACCACTCGTTATATTCTGTGTATTTCAACGAAGATAATGATAGTTGAATTAATTCTTCTCAGAAGGGAATAAACATGGAAATAAAATATAGATCACATAGATGATTGTTTCTTATTTATTACCAGAGCAACAATACAAATTAATATGTAACCTATTATACCTATTGTGTTTTTATATATTTAAACATTTCTTTTTCTTTTTAATTGTTTCACATTATTTTTGTTTGAAACAAATTGTAACATAAGTGTTTGTTTGTAATCCCCTGTGTTCTTCGACTTATTCATAAGACTGAGATAAGTGGAGTAAAAGGGGGGGCCTGTTCCGGTTAAGTGGGATAACCGGAACAAAGATTTTAATCTAAGGGATAAGGTAGTGGAATTATAGTAAAATTGGTGTCGGGATCATTTTCTACCCGGAAAAGGCTGTCATGTTGTGTATCTGATGCCAGCACAACAGAAAGTAAGACCTGCTCCTGTTTTTGCCAGACATCCAGAATTGTACCAGTTCCTCTCCATTGCTCACCGATCTGACGTTCCAGCACAGTATCTGTTGTAACTGGTTTAGCGGAATGACCTTGCAGAATGAACAGTGCCCGGTTATTGGCTCCCCGGTATTTGGCGCGGGCTATTATTTCTTGTCCTGTATAACAGCCCTTTGTGAAGCTAATCGCATGCAAGGCTTGTAAATTAAGCGCCTGTGGTATGAATTCTGCCTGAGTGCGTTTACTTAGCTGAGGGATACCATCCAGAATATCCAGTCCATACCAGTCTGCAGCGGGTTGTTCAGGCAAAGAGAGTGTCAAAGGGGGTTGCTTTTCACTCAGCATCAACCAGCGATCGGCGGCTACTTGCAGTTTTATTTCATTTGCGTTGCCGTGGACAGTATTGTTCAGCCAGTTATCGGTGCCAGTACCCGCTATCCCGGTGACATGATATTGCTCGCTGATGTCTGTAATGCTTACTTTAGAAAAAACAGCATATTTCTTAAACTCGGCTAACTGTATGTCTGTCAGTTCTTTTTTATAAATCAGTAGCAGATCCTGTTCACGTCTGACTAGTCTGAATATGGCCAGCACTTTTCCTTTCGGGGTACAGTGTGCGCCCAAAGTACTTTGCCCCGGGGCTAATGCCGTGACGTCGCAGGTAACTTGACCGTGCAGATATTTGATGGCATCCGGACCTTCCAGACGGATCACTGCTATATCATTCAAATGATATACACTAGGCTCAGAAGGAAATAAAAGTCTTTCATTCATCATGGTTTTTCCACTTAGGGATGGTAATTCATGGTAAATAACAGACTATTATTTGTCAGCTGATATTGCTGAGATTATCAGAGGAAATCATGATATGAGTGTTGAATTGTCAAGACTACGCTGGGCTTGTCGCCGAGGGATGCTGGAGTTGGATACGATCCTGGCTCCTTTTCTTGAACATGATTACACAGGGCTTTCTGAGTCACTACAGGATGATTTCCGGCGTGTGCTCGAATGCTCTGATCTGGAGTTGTTTTATTGTCTGTTACGTTCAGAGGTTCCGTCAGATCTATCATTACAGCCTATATTGGGAGTGATTCGTGAAAAACATCAGGCACGTCATTCGGGTTGAACCATCACATCACCACCAGTTATTTCTGCTGATTGGTCATATCATTCTTGGGTGGCTGGCATGGATAAGTCTGCATGGTCATCTGTGGCTGATGTTTTTTATTTTGTGGGGATGTTCTTTTTTCTGGTCTTTGTACCATGCCTATCACCGTCGGTTTGTTTTTGAAATGCGTGGTGATGAAGTCTTTATAGACGGGAAATTTTATCATATTACTCCGACGTCTAAGGTTGGCTATGGCTTTATCTGGCTTGTGTTACAAGGGGAAAAAACAACACATTTGTGGTTATTCTCTGACAGTATGGATGAAGCGGAATACCGCCGGATTGCCCGGCGGATCGCTATGCGGACTTAGTAGTCACCAGGAATCAGAATTGTTGGTACCGGATTATCCTGTTGCTCAGGGTAATCCAGGTTGTAATGTAATCCCCGGGACTCTTTGCGTGCCATAGCGGAACGTACCATCAGTTCAGCAACCTGCAGCAAATTACGCAATTCGAGTAAATTGTTTGAAACGCGGAAGTTTGCATAATACTCATGGACTTCCTGCTTGAGCAGATCAATACGGCGTTTGGCGCGTTCCAATCGTTTATTCGTGCGAACTATTCCCACGTAGTCCCACATGAATAGCCGTAATTCATGCCAGTTGTGCTGGATAACAACTTCTTCGTCTGAGTTTGATACCTGACTTTCATCCCATGCCGGTAATGATGGTGGCATACTGCTCATTGGCAAACGAGCTTCGATATCTTTTGCCGCTGATTGCGCGAAAACGATACATTCCAGTATAGAGTTAGATGCCATGCGATTAGCACCATGCAGACCGGTATAAGATACTTCTCCGATTGCATAAAGACCCGGGATATCAGTCTGACCGAATTTATCACTCATTACTCCGCCGCACGTATAGTGAGCAGCCGGAACAACTGGGATAGGTTGTCTGGTGATATCAATTCCCAGTTTCAGACAACGTTCATAGATAGTCGGGAAATGTTTGCGGACGAAATCTGCAGGTTTATGGCTGATATCCAGGAACATACAGTCAGCGCCAAGACGCTTCATTTCATAGTCGATGGCCCGGGCTACGATGTCACGCGGAGCGAGCTCAGCCCGCGAATCGAATTCAGGCATGAAACGCGAACCATCAGGCCGTTTCAGTAATGCGCCTTCACCACGTAATGCTTCAGTCAGCAGGAAGTTACGATCATCGGGGTGAAACAGAGTGGTTGGATGAAACTGGTTAAATTCCATGTTTGCCACACGGCAACCTGCTCGCCATGCCATGGCAATACCATCTCCGGAACTGACATCAGGATTGGAGGTATATTGATAAACTTTAGATGCACCGCCTGTTGCCAGTGCGACAAATCGTGCTCTGACTGTTTCGACCTGTTCTTTAGTCCGGTTCCAGATATAGGCACCTAATACCCGGTTGCCCGGAATGCCCAGTTTTCTGGTGGTAATAAGGTCGACAGCATTGAAACGCTCCATTAATTGGATGTTCGGATGTTGTCTGACACGGTCAACCAAGGTGATTTCAACATACTTACCGGTAGAATCGGCTGAGTGGAATATCCGGCGGTGGCTGTGTCCACCTTCACGGGTCAGATGGTATGCCGGTTCACCGTCTTCCGATTTGCCTTCCTCTTTATCAAAAGGAACACCTTGCTGGATCAACCAGTCAATCGACTCTTTTGCATTCTGAGCTGTAAATTCAACAATAGATTTATCGCATAAACCGGCACCAGCATTTAATGTGTCGTTGACGTGCGACTCCACGCTATCTGTTTCTTCAGCAACAGCAGCGATGCCTCCCTGGGCATAATAGGTAGCCCCTTCGCTCAAGGGTCCTTTGCTCAATACCACCACTTTGGCATGATCAGCCAAGCGTAACGCCAAAGTGAGGCCTGCGGCACCACTGCCAATGATCAAAACATCGCAGGAGTATTCAACATTCTGTTTCATAAGTATCATTGGCCTTGATGATTAAAGCTTTATACTAGCCCAACTGATGCTCAGGTACAGCCCGGATCACGTTTTTTTGTCGAGAATAGAACTTTTCTCTAAAAATGTTGTCTGATTAAGTGCGCTACTTCGGGCCGATAATGCGAATAGGGAGGAAATCGGCGTCGATATGAGCGATAGCGATATAGAGATCGATCAACAATTAGTTGAACGAGTGCAACGGGGCGATAAACAGGCATTTAATCTGCTGGTTACCAAATATCAGCGGAAGATAATGAATCTGGTAAGTCGGTATGTCAGTAATTCTGGTGATATTGCTGATGTGGTTCAGGAAGTGTTTATAAGTGCTTATCGTTTCTTGCCTTCATTCAGAAATGACAGTGCTTTTTATACTTGGCTGTATCGTATCGCAGTGAATACGGCAAAGAATTACCTGGTCTCAAATGGCCGCCGTCCACCAGGGGTAGATGTTGATATTATTGATGCAGAACAATATGACTCAGGTGAAGCATTGCGTGATATCGCAAGTCCTGAACGGTTACTGTCATCTGATCAGGTTCGGCAAACCGTAATGGATGCTTTGCAGTCATTACCTGAGGATTTGCGAACGGTCATTACGTTGCGGGAACTTGAGGGCTTGAGTTACGAAGAGATCGCCGAAATTATTGGATGTCCGGTTGGCACTGTTCGTTCTCGTATCTTTCGTGCCCGGGAGTTTATTGATAATCGTCTTAAGGCCGTACTGCAGGGAATAGATTAGGATTATCCTGCTTTGAAATGGAGTAACGGGTTAATATGACAACATCAAAAGAACGCATTTCAGCGCTGATGGATAATCAGTTGCATTCTGAGCAGGCGCTAAAGGCATTATCAGAAGATCCTTCGGCATCTGCTGCCTGGGAGCGTTATCATTTGATCGGTGATGCATTACGTGATGAATTACCGGAACAGTTGGATCTCGATTTGTCACAGCGTATCGCCGATGCTCTGGAACAAGAACCCACTATTTTAGCGCCTAAACCTCGTCGTTCACTGTTCTCTTTGGTCAAACCAAGTGTGAAACAGTTTATTCAGGTTGCCGGGCAATATGGTATTGCGGCTTCTGTTGCTGTCGCTGTTCTTGTGGGTATTCAGCAATATCAGCAAGAAGATGATGCTTTGGCTGGTATTAAACAAACTCCGGTATTAAATACAGTTCCTGTTGGTGGTTCGGCTATCCCGGTCAGTATTAACTTCAATACAGGACGGGTTCATGATGCTCAACAACAGTCTTCAGCCATGACAGAGCAACAACTTCAGGAACACCGTCAGCGTATTGCTCGCTATATTCAGGATCACCAGTTACAACAACGTTTATCACCTGCTGAGCGGTAATTAAATTTTGATGCATCGTATAGTTTTAGCATTCCTTCTTATTGGCTCGTTGGTAACTAAAGCCTCCGCTGAACCCTCAGCAGAGGCTTTGTTATTTCAGATGCAACGTGGTTATCATCACAACAATTTTGAGTTGGTGATGGTGCATATACTACAAAACAACATTGAGCCATTACGTTTGACTCATGGTTGGAATAACCGTACCGAGATAACGCATTTATTGACATTGAGTGGACGACTTGTTGAATATCTGGGAAAAAACAAACAAGTCACATTCGCAGAATCTGCACAAGTGTCATATACGTTGCAGGAGTCCAGATTACCGGGCTTGTGGTTTGCAATGATGAGTTGTTCTCCGGAAACCTTACTTAAGTTTTATGACGTAGTCAGTATGGGCAAGAGCCGGATTGCTGGTCAGGTAGCACAATCAGTTCGTTTGACGGCCAAAGATGACAGTAAATATAGCTTTATCCTCTGGTTAGAACAAAAAACGGGTATTTTGTTACGACTGGATGTGAATGATGCGCAAGGAAATCCGGTTGAGCAGTATTTGGGCATTGATTTCCGCTTTTTATCCGAACATTCTTCAAATATTAAGACGCTTGCCGCTATGAATGTTCCTCCTGCGGAAACCAGCCGGGATATTTATCGTGCAGAGCCGCCATCTCATCAGTGGAAGCTTGGCTGGGTACCACCAGGGTTTGCAGCAAAATCATCCGATCAGCATAAATTAATCGGTAGTGACGAATTAATGGACTACTTTATGCTTAGTGATGGTCTGGTGGATGTTTCTGTCTATATTTCCCGGGCAAACGCTAAACCGGCTGGTCGGGAAACGGAACAAATCGCAATGCATGGCGCGACCTCTATTCTGAGTGTTAACCGGAACGATGGTGTCATTCTGACTGTGGTTGGTGAATTGCCTTTGCCTAGTTTGCGACAGATAGCAGAGACTATTGAGATGAATCGATAGAGGAATAGTCAATGATCGAAGCTATTGCTACCGTTGTAGCTACTAAGTCTGGTTATGTCAGTGTTGAATATCAACGTAAATCAGCATGTGGTCATTGTCAGCATCAATCAAGCTGTGGTATCAGTTCCGGGCATGAGGAAGAACAGGAACATTCAGATCGCATCATTGATATTGCATGTTCTCTTCCGCTGGAAGTTGGTCAGCAGGTCAGAATTGGTATCCCTGAAAAGGGGCTGCTGAAGGGGGCTTTGCTGGTTTATATTTTACCCTTGTTTTTTATTATGTCAGGCGCGGTTATCGGTCAGATTTTTTCCGTTCCGGGAGAAGAATGGCCGGCGATAGCAGGTGCTGTGCTTGGAGGTTATGCCGGATTTATGCTGATGCGTATCAGGTCAGCCAGATTAACAGATAATGATTATAAACCCGTGATTCTCGGTATAACCATTCCTGTTGTTCAGACAGTACAGACCCCTTGCCATTGAATGATTTGTTATTGCACCATGCTCATTCCGGGCGTGTGTGCAATCAGTCGATAGTAATCATAGCTCTGCCGCCGCTAATCCAGTAAAATCCCGTCCAAATTGTCGTTAATTACATGCCATCAGATAACTAAGACCTCATGAAGAATATTCGTAACTTCTCTATTATTGCCCACATCGACCATGGTAAGTCGACTTTGTCAGACCGCTTGATTCAGATCTGCGGCGGTCTATCCGAACGTGAAATGCAGGAACAGGTTCTTGACTCAATGGATCTTGAACGTGAACGTGGCATCACGATCAAGGCACAGAGTGTTACGCTGAACTATAAGGCCAAAGATGGTGAAACCTATCAATTAAACTTCATCGATACACCGGGCCACGTAGACTTTTCCTATGAGGTGTCGCGCTCCCTGGCTGCCTGTGAGGGCGCATTGCTGGTAGTTGATGCCGGGCAGGGGGTTGAAGCGCAGACTTTGGCTAACTGCTATACCGCAATGGAAATGAACCTGGAAGTAGTTCCGGTTCTGAATAAAATCGATTTGCCACAAGCCGAACCAGAACGTGTCGCTGAAGAAATTGAAGATATCGTTGGTATTGATGCGGTGGATGCAGTCCGTTGTTCGGCCAAGACAGGTTTGGGTGTTAATGACGTACTGGAAGATATTGTTAAAAAGATTCCTGCACCGGTTGGCGATCCGGATGCGCCTCTGCAAGCGTTGATTATTGACTCCTGGTTTGATGACTACCTGGGTGTTGTGTCGCTGGTGCGAATTAAAAATGGCAGCCTGAAAAAGAACGATAAGATCAAAGTAATGAGTACCGGTCAGACCTGGGGTGTTGATCGGTTAGGTATCTTTACGCCGAAACAAAAAGACACAACTGAACTGACCTGTGGTGAAGTAGGTTGGGTTGTCTGCGGTATCAAAGATATTCACGGCGCACCGGTCGGTGATACTTTAACGCATGCCAAAAATGGGGCTGATGCGGCCTTGCCCGGTTTTAAAAAGGTTAAACCTCAGGTTTATGCGGGTCTGTTCCCGATTTCTTCTGATGATTATGAAGCCTTCCGTGATGCTCTGGAAAAGTTGTCACTGAATGATGCGTCACTGTTCTATGAACCAGAAAACTCCGCTGCGTTAGGATTTGGTTTCCGTTGTGGTTTCCTGGGTATGCTGCACATGGAAATCATTCAGGAGCGCCTGGAACGTGAATACGACCTGGACCTGATCACGACTGCACCAACCGTAGTATATGAAATCGTGCAGACGGACGGCTCAACGATTCATATTGACAGTCCGGCCCGCTTGCCTGCTGTTACCAGTATCCAGGAACTGAGAGAACCTATTGCGGAATGTAATATTCTGGTGCCGCAGGAGTATCTGGGTAATGTGATCACGTTATGTATTGAGAAACGTGGTGTACAGACCAACATGGTGTATCACGGAAACCAGATTGCACTGACGTATGAGATTCCGATGGCTGAAGTTGTTCTGGATTTCTTTGACCGCCTGAAATCGACCAGTCGTGGTTATGCTTCTCTGGATTATTCATTTAAACGCTTCCAGGAAGCGGATATGGTTCGTTTGGATATAATGATCAATGGTGAACGTGTTGATGCATTGGCAATCATTACGCACCGTGATAATGCTCAAACTCGCGGTCGTCTGCTGGTGGAAAAAATGCGGGAGCTGATCCCTCGTCAGATGTTTGATATTGCTATTCAGGCTGCAATTGGTAACCATATTATTGCCCGTAGTACGGTAAAAGCGATGCGTAAAGACGTATTGGCTAAATGTTATGGTGGTGACGTCAGCCGTAAGAAAAAACTGCTGAATAAGCAGAAGGAAGGTAAAAAGCGCATGAAGTCGCTGGGCCGGGTTGATGTTCCGCAAGAAGCATTCCTGGCTATTCTGCATGTCGGAAAGGATAATTAATTAATGGCTAATACTTTTGCTCTGATTCTGGTTACTGTCACTGCGGTGACAGGCCTTGTCTGGTTGCTGGATCATTGGGTTCTGGTCCGTTTCCGGGCCGCTAAAGCCCGTCGGGCGCAGGCCGCAGCACAGGCTCCGTTGACGGCAGAGGCTATCGAGAAATTAATGACCGAGCCCGTCTGGGTGGAGCAGTGCAAAGGTATATTCCCGGTTATTGCTGCGGTGCTGGTTTTGCGTTCATTTTTATATGAGCCTTTTCAGATCCCTTCAGGTTCTATGATGCCTACATTATTGGAAGGGGATTTCATTCTGGTAAACAAGTACGTTTATGGATTGAAAGAACCGGTGACCAACAGAACGCTGATTGAAACCAGCCATCCGCAGCGTGGTGATGTCGTTGTATTTAAATATCCCGAAAATCCGCGTGTTGACTACATAAAACGTATTATTGGATTGCCTGGAGACAGGGTCGTTTTCCGCAACAAAGAGCTTTACCTGCAGCCAGCCTGTCACGATAGTAAAGTTTGTCCTCAGCTAAAGAAAATTGACGCTGAGTTTATTGAAAGCGGAACATTTTCTCAGCTAAATATGCCTTTGGAGCGTTATTCTGAGAAACTGGCGACAACCCTGCGTCATGAAATTCTGTTAAATAATTATATTCCGGATCGAGTGGGTCAGTATTACCAGCAACCAGGCCAGTCTGTTGGTGAGTGGGTTGTGCCGGAAGGACATTATTTTGCAATGGGAGATAACCGCGATAACAGTCTGGATAGCCGCTTCTGGGGATTCGTACCAGAACGAAATCTGGTTGGAAAAGCGGTTGCTATCTGGATGAGTTTTGAATTCGATCACCCGGAGGGCAGTTCTGTGCCTAAATGGATTCCGACCGGTGTTCGTTTTAATCGTATAGGCAGTATTCAGTGAATGATAAGTTATCTCGCTTAGAGAAAAAGCTCGGCTATCAGTTTCAGAATAAGGATTTATTAATTCGGGCTGTTACACATCGTAGCGCAGGCTCTCGTCATAATGAACGCCTGGAGTTTTTAGGTGATTCTATATTAAGTCTGGTGATCGCCGAGGTGCTTTACCATCGTTTCCCGAATGTCAGTGAGGGAGATATGAGCCGCATGAGAGCGACTCTGGTCCGTGAAAAAACACTGGCTGAACTGGCGCGGGAGTTTGTGTTGGGGGATTACCTCATTCTGGGACCTGGGGAACTGAAAAGCGGCGGGTACCGGCGGGAATCTATTCTGGCTGATACCGTGGAAGCCCTGATCGGTGCTATTTATCTGGATACTAATCTGGAAGGGATCAGGACGTTATTGCTGAACTGGTATAACGAACGGTTAGATTCTATTCGTCCTGGCGTTGAGCAGAAGGATCCAAAAACACGTCTGCAAGAATTTTTGCAGGGGCGTCGTCGTCCGCTACCAACTTATGCTGTAACGGATGTTAAAGGTGAAGCACATAATCAACAGTTTACGGTTGAGTGTGTTATTGATGATGTTGAGGCTGCGTTCGTAGGTATTGGTTCCAGCCGCAGAAAGGCCGAACAGGCCGCTGCTGAAAAAGCACTGGAGCAATTAGCATGACCGAAGAAAAAACCTACTGTGGCTTTGTTGCAATTGTAGGCCGGCCGAATGTGGGTAAATCGACCTTGCTCAATAAATTATTGGGGCAGAAAGTCAGTATTACCTCTCGGAAGCCACAGACAACTCGTCACCGTATCCTGGGCATTGATACTCAAGGTGCTTACCAGACGGTATTTGTGGATACACCGGGTCTGCATATTGAAGAAAAGCGCGCCATTAACCGGTTAATGAACCGGGCCGCGACCAGCTCCTTGGGTGATGTCGAGATGGTGGTTTTTGTCGTCGATGGCACACAATGGACGGATGACGATGAGATGGTGCTGAACAAGCTGCGTCATGTCCGTTGTCCGGTTGTTCTGGCGGTTAACAAGGTCGATAACATCAAGGATAAAGAGGTGTTATTACCTCATCTGCAATGGTTGGCACAAAAAGGCAATTTTGCTGAGATCCTGCCGATCTCAGCGACCAAAGGTACCAATGTCGACAAGATCCGTGAAATGGCCCGTCAGCTGTTACCTGAAGGCCAACACTATTTCCCGGAAGATTATATTACAGATCGCAGCTCCCGCTTTATGGCATCGGAGATTGTGCGTGAAAAATTGATGCGCTTCATGGGCGAGGAGTTACCCTACTCAGTCACGGTTGAGATTGAACGTTTCAAAGTGGAAGAAGATGGTTTATTCCATATTAATGCGCTGATCCTGGTTGAGCGTGAAGGCCAGAAAAAAATGGTGATCGGTAACAAGGGTGAGAAACTCAAGGTTATCGGTACTGAGGCTCGCATGGATATGGAGCGCCTGTTTGGACAACGCGTTTTCCTGGAACTGTGGGTGAAAGTGAAATCCGGCTGGGCCGATGATGAACGCGCCTTGCGTAGCTTAGGTTATGGTGATGACTGAGCCGGAGTTATTACCGGCTTTTGTTTTGCACACCCGTCCATACCGGGAAACCAGTCAACTGGTGGATCTGTTTGTTGCCTCAATGGGGAAAATCTCTGTTGTTGCCAAAGGCTCCCGTTCTTCCCGATCCTCTGTAAAGGGGCTGTTACAGCCCTTTTTACCTCTGCATATTTGCTATAGCGGCAACAGTAGTCTGAAAACACTATCGCAACTTGAGGCTCGCAGTGCACAAATTGTATTGCAGGGGGAGAGGTTGTTCAGTGGCTTGTATCTGAATGAATTGCTGTATTATTTACTGGAACCTGATGCCGAATATCCCGGATTGTTCAGCAGTTATTTTCAGACATTACTGGCGCTATCAAATCAGCAAGAATTGGTTTCGCCGCTGTTAAGACAATTTGAACTGTTGCTGCTGCAGCAATTAGGCTATGGCTCGGATTTTTGTTACGCTGCAGATAGCGGCTTGCCTATTGATCCGGCTTGTTTTTATCGTTATGAACCTGAAGCCGGTTTTGTCACAACGGCATTATGTAACCATTCCGTTTTTTCTGGCAGGGAAATAATCGGAATATCGGAACAAGACTTTTCTGATGAAAATATTTTAGCTGCAGCCCGTCGTTTCAGCCGTCAGGCGTTTGCTGCATTATTAGGTAATCGACCCCTGAAAAGCAGGGAGCTTTATTCTGCATTTATAGCAAGGAGATCAGAGTGAGCAAGATTTTATTGGGTGTGAATATTGATCACGTAGCTACACTGCGTAACGCCCGTGGCACCGCATATCCGGATCCTGTATTTGCTGCGGCACTGGCAGAACAGGCAGGCGCAGAGGGAATTACTGTGCATTTGCGTGAAGATCGCCGTCATATCACGGACCGCGATGTTGAAATTCTGCGCCAGACAATCAAAACGCGCATGAACCTGGAAATGGCCGTTACCGAAGAGATGGTGTCCATTGCCTGTCGCATCAAGCCTCAGTTTGTGTGTCTGGTTCCTGAAAAGCGTCAGGAAGTCACAACAGAAGGTGGTTTGGATGTCGCCTCTCAGGTTGACCGGATCCAGGATGCGGTCAATCGGCTTACAGCTGTCGGGACAAAGGTTTCGCTGTTTATTGATGCCGACCATGTTCAGATTGATGCAGCCGTTGCAGCCGGTGCGCCTTATATCGAGATCCATACCGGACGCTATGCTGATGCTGAAACAGAAGAAGCACAGCTGGAAGAATTAGCCCGTATTACCGAAGCCGCAGCCTATGCCTCGCAAAAAGGTCTGAAAGTGAATGCCGGCCATGGTCTGCATTATCAGAACGTGCAGGCTATCGCTGCGATCCCGGAGATGATTGAACTGAATATTGGCCATGCGATTATCGGTCGGGCTGTATTTACCGGTTTGCCGGAAGCCGTGGCGGAAATGAAGCGTCTGATGCTTGAAGCGCGTCAGTAGTTTTAACTGGCTGAAAAAACAAAGGGCAGCGGATATTCATCGCTGCCCTTTAATTTTGCTTAATTATCTTTAAATCAAGCCATAACTTCCATTGCAGACGCTTCCTGGCTATCAACTACCAGAATGCTTGCTTTACGGAAGAAATTGAATTCGGTTGCTGAGGCCCAGGTATAAGCCCCCATCATTTTACCAACAATGACATCACCGACATTCAGTTCTGGTAAGTCGATATCGTCTGCCAGCACATCAATACTGTCGCAGGTCGGGCCAGCCAGTACGGCAGGCTTTACTTCACCGGTAGCGTAAGGTGCAGACTTCGGATAGTTGATATGATCAAATAGCTGACCACTGTAGCTACCGTACAGGCCATCATCCAGGTAATACCAGATGCGGCCAAAACGCTCAGCCTTGCCCATCACACTTGCGACGGAGGTCATGCACGGTGCACAGATGAAACGGCCTGGCTCAGCCAGTTTACGGATACCGGCAGGGGTATTGTTCAGTGCTTCGCGGATTGGTGCACAGAAATCATAGATATTGAAATCGGCGCCATCAGAGCCGTAGTTCACCGGGAAACCGCCACCAATATCCAGAACCTGCAGCTCAATACCTTCAGCAGCGGCATCACGCAGGATCTGATTACAGGAAGTAATCGCTTCTACATGGCGACGCGCATTCGGCACCTGTGATCCTACATGGAATGACAGGCCAATCACATTCAGACCCATGGCTTTGGCTTTTCGCAGCAGAGGCAAGGCTGCTTCCGGCGTGCAGCCAAATTTTTTGGACAGATCCACTTTGGTTTCCGGATTCGGAAAGCTGACACGCAGTAATAATTGGGCCTGATCCTGATAAGGGATGAACTTATCCAGTTCAACCGGATTATCGAATACGAAAACTTTGCAGCCGTATTCCAGTGCATAACGGATGTCGCCGTCACGCTTGATCGGGTGAGTATGAATACAATCGTCCGGATTGATCTGATTTTCCAGCATCACATCAACTTCGCCGTTCGTGGCTAAATCGAAACCACAACCTTCGGCTTTCAGGGTGGCAACAACAGCTGAATGCGGTAATGGCTTTAACGCATAATGCATACGAACACCCGGCAGGGCGTTAACTAAAGCGCGGTATTGTTTACGGACAGCGGCCTGATCCAGAACCAGCAAGGGTGAACCATAGGTTGCGACCAATTCGCGGTAATCCAGTTCAGCAGGGACGATTTCGTTGTTCATTGTATGTTTACACCTCACAAAAGGGCCACGGCCCTGTCACCAGTGATACGCTCTGTCCGATCAAGCAGAACGCGATGCTTTATAAAAAATCCGGCGCATTATCGGGCTTTTGTGTGACAGTGCAATAGCAAATTTTGCTCTATTTACGCAACAATCTGTCTGATGGACTATTTATCAGCATTAACGGCGGGGAAATGTGTGGTTTTTTGGCAAAAAAATCTAACAAGATAGCCTTTTTTTGGATTTCTGCTTGTAGATATGTCGGTTTTTGGCGGTAAATAAAGAATATTGTGAAAAATATCTATATATAAAAAATTTTGCTCATAAAGATGAAGAGCCATCAGGAAAAAACGGATGTCATTCGAAATTTGGGTATCGAATGACATCCTTTTTCTCGGTTTAACTCTCTGAATTATGCGACTTTATCGTCCAGCTTGCCTGAGGCGTCAGCGCTAATAAGGAACAGAGTTCAGGTAGCAATTTTTCCAGTTGTTGTTCGAACTGCCACGGCGGGTTAAATATAGTCATGCCGGATCCATGCATACCCCAGGTCGGTGACTGCGCCTGAACACTCAGTTCGGCCGTTAGCATCGGGATGCCTAGTTTTTCGCATTCTCTGAGCATGTATTGACTGCGATCAGCTTCTTTACCCAGCAACGGATACCAAACGGCATAAATACCGACTGACCAGCGTTTCCAAGCCTTGGCCAGGGTTTTCACGACACGCTCATAATCCTCTTTTAATTCATAGGGCGGATCGATGAGTGCCAGCCCGCGTCGTGGAGTGGGGGGCGTCAGAGCAACAAGACCTTCAAAACCATCGCGGTGATGTAATGCAACGCGCTTATCACGATGCATATGCTGGCGCAAAATATCGATTTCGTTGTTATGCAGCTCCATCAGGATCAGGCGATCCTGTTCCCTCAGCAGTGAACGGGCAATTTCCGGTGAGCCAGGGTAATAATGCAATTCATCACCACTATTGAGTGCGGTAACGCAGTCCAGATAGCTTTTCAGGGCTGGCCATTTATCTCTTTGCGGCCATAGACGGGCGATGCCATCCAGATATTCTGCTTTCTTGTTCGCCCATTCACCGGTGAGATCATAGCAACCACCACCTGAGTGCGTGTCGAGATAACAGAACGGTTTATCTTTTTGTTTCAGCTGATCAATCAGCAGAGAAATAACCGCGTGTTTTAATATGTCGGCATGGTTGCCAGCATGAAATGCATGACGATAACTAAGCATGTTTTAATCCTGAATCGCCATTTCACTGGCAAATTGTTGTTCCATCTGTTCCAGCTGTTCCGAAATGTCCATCCATTCCAGTTCAGTTTGTTCCAGTTCGTTCTTCAGTGGGCCTTGCTGCGCTAATAAGCCGGTCAGTCTGGTTTTGGCATCATCCTGATAAATGGCCGGATCAGCGAGTGCCTGCTCAATATCATCCAGCTTACTTTGCAGCTTAGCCATCTGTTGTTCATGTTTTTCCAGTTTCTGACGCAAAGGGCGGGTTTGTTGCCGGAAGTCCGCTTCCCGCCGTTTCTGATCTTTACGTGCAGCGGCACTTTGTGGGGCTGCCATGGTGTTACTGTTATCTGTTTTGGCTTCACCGACGTTTTTATCCTGCTCGGTTAACCATTTATGATAATCATCCAGATCGCCATCAAATGCTTCCAGCCGTTTCTGATGAACCAGATAAAACTCATCGGTGGTGGTGCGTAACAAATGCCGATCGTGCGAGACGATCACCATGGCGCCCTCGAAACCCTGCAGTGCCAGCGTCAGCGCTTCACGCATTTCCAGGTCAAGATGGTTGGTTGGTTCGTCGAGTAATAACAGATTCGGTTTCTGCCAGACTAACAAGGCCAATACCAGACGAGCTTTTTCACCGCCAGAGAAAGTATCAACCGCTTCAAGCGCCTGATCACCATGGAAGCCGAATCCGCCCAGGAAATTGCGCAGCTCCTGCTCCGGCCGGTTGCCAGCAATACGGGTCAGATGCTGCAGAGGTGAATCACCCTGTTGCAGCGATTCCAGTTGATGCTGGGCAAAGTAACCAATCTTGACGCCTTTGCTGGGTTCCAGCTTACCGGAAAGAGGTTGGAGTTCACCGGCCAGCAATTTAATGAAGGTGGATTTACCGGCACCGTTTCGCCCCAGCAGACCAATGCGGGAGCCGGGAACCAGATTTAGTTTGATTTTTTCTAGGATCAGCTTTTCACCGTAACCGGCACTTAAATTTTCCATGCTGATCAGTGGTGTTGGCAAAGCGTCTGGTTCACGGAACTGAAACTGGAACTGAGAGTCGACATGAGCCGGAAGAATGAGCTCCATCCGTTCCATCGCTTTCAGACGGCTTTGTGCTTGACGGGCTTTGGTCGCTTTATAGCGGAAGCGGTCGACATAATCCTGCATCTTGCTCAGTGCTTGTTGCTGTTTCTCATACATGGATTGTTGCTGTGCCAGCGCAGATGCTCGTTGGATTTCGAAATCGGAATAGCCCCCGGTATATTCGTTCAATTTGCCATTTTCGATATGAATAATGCGGCCGATGACGCGATCCAGAAAGTCTCGGTCATGCGAAATCAGGATCAGTGTGCCGCGATATGAACGCAACCAGCTTTCCAGCCAGATAACGGCGTCTAAATCCAGGTGGTTAGTCGGTTCATCAAGCAGTAAAAGATCTGAAGGGCAAATCAGTGCCTGTGCCAGGTTAAGACGCATACGCCAGCCCCCCGAGAAGGCGGAGACCGGTTGCTGGTGCTGTTCACTGGTAAAGCCCAGGCCGTGCAGTAATTCTCCCGCACGGGAGCGAACCGTATAGGCACCGGCAGCATCCAACCGGGCATGCAGTTCTGCAATACGAATACCATCGCTTTGTTGTTCTGCGTTTTGTAGCTGTTGCTCCAGGTCGCGGAATTCTTTATCGCCGTCAATGACATAATCCAGCGCAGAACATTCAAGAGCCGGGGTTTCCTGAGCAACGGTTGCGATTTGCCATTGAGCTGGTACAGAAATCGAACCGGCATCAACAGTCAGTTCCCCCTTTAACAGAGCAAAAAAGCTCGATTTTCCGCAACCGTTTTTTCCAACCAGCCCGACTTTCTGACCCGGATGAATAGTGGCGGTAGCTTCTTCTAACAAAGGCTTATTGCCTCGGAGCAGCGTGATTTGAGATACGATGATCATGACGGGAATAATTCTGCGGCCGATAAAGATAAAAAATCATTATACGAAGAAAAGAGTTGTCCGGCAGCACCTGAATGAGATGGTGGTGACTGTGTTTTACCGGATTTTTCCGGTATGCTGACGAAGATAGTTGTCATTTAACCGGGATACATAATGAAGATTACTCATTTGAGCGTAGTAACGCTGGATTACACCGTGTCTGACGATGCGGGCGAAGTGCTGGATACAACCGAAGGGCGTGAGCCGCTTGTTTATCTGCAAGGCAGCGGTTTTTTAGTTCCTGGGCTGGAAAGCGCTTTGTATGATCGTGAAGAAGGCGACAGCTTTGAACTGACTGTTCCAGCGATGGATGCCTACGGTGAATATGAAGAATCTCTGGTGCAGGATGTGCCTGGTGAATTGTTCGACGGCATGGAAGTTGCCGAAGGTGATACGTTTGTTGCGGATACCGATGATGGTCACCGTCCGGTTACTATCGTTGAAGTGTCGGAAGATTTTGTAAAAGTAGATGCAAACCATCCGTTAGCTGGCATGGATCTGCATTTCAAGGTGACTGTGCAAGGCGTCCGCGCTGCGACGGCTGAAGAAATTGCTCATGGTCATGTGCATGGTGACGACGAAGGCTGCGGACATCACCACCATCACGCTCATGGTGAAGGTTGCTGTGGCGGCCATGGTCATGATGATGATCATGAGTGCTGTGGCGGAAAAGGTCATGCACATGATGACGATGATGCGCATGAATGTTGCGGTGGCCACGGTGGCTGCAAACATTAATTGAGCCGCAGAAATAAAAAATCCCGCTATATGCGGGATTTTTTATTGATACCGATTTCGCGCGGCAAAGATCAATTATGCCTTACGATTGGGACAATTCTCTTTGGCACAGTGACCATACAGATACAGACTGTGGTGGGTCAGCTTCATACCATGTTGCGCGGCGATCTCTTTCTGGCGCTGCTCAATAATTTCGTCTGAAAACTCGACGACACTGCCACAATCCAGACATACCAGATGATCATGGTGATGTTGCTGCGCCAGTTCAAAAACAGATTTACCACCTTCGAAGTGGTGGCGCGTTACTATGCCTGCATCATCAAACTGGTTCAGTACACGGTAAACGGTGGCCAGGCCAATCTCTTCACCATTGTCCAGCAGCAGTTTATAAAGGTCTTCCGCACTGATGTGCTGACATTCAGGCTGGCGCAGATACTCTAAAATCTTAACCCGGGGAGAGGTGATTTTTAGTCCGGCATCTTTCAATTGCTGATTATGGTCTGTCATAGCTCTCTGTATTCTTGGGGCAGGTTTGAGACTGCTGCGAGTAGGGCTTACCCCATTATAGGGCGCAAAACAAAGAAAAAGAAATGTGTTACGCGGATGATTCGCATTTATATATAAAATAAAGCCTGTGAAATTCACAGGCTTTACGGAGCGGAGAGAGTTATACCAACTCGGATAAACACATTTCTTCCCGTAATTGCTGGCACCATGCCGCAACACGTTCAGCGGTCAGCTCCGGTTGACGATCTTCGTCGATACCCAGGCCCACAAAATGTTTATCATCTACCAGCGCTTTCGATGCTTCGAACTGATAACCATCGGTCGGCCAGTAACCAACAATAGTGGCGCCTTTTGCCTGTACCAGATCTCGTAAGGTACCCATCGCATCCAGGAAGTATTCAGCATAATCTTCCTGATCACCACAACCAAAAATGGCAACCAGTTTGCTGCTGAAATCGACTTTTTCCAGTTCCGGATAGAAATCATCCCAGTCAGCTTGAGATTCGCCGTAATACCAGGTTGGAATGCCCAAGATCAGCAAATCATATTTCTCAAAATCAGCGTGGGTACTCTGCGCCACGTCCAGTACATCAACCAGATCGCTGCCCAGTTCTTTCTGGATCATGCCGGCAACGGCTTCGGTATTACCGGTGTCACTGCCAAAGAACAGACCTATCAGTGCCATAAAATGAGTTTTCCTTGTTCGTCGGAATTCAAAAATGCTGTTTACTATTTTAGCTGGGTGGAGCGCTGAGTGCTAACGTATTCCCGGACCAGCTCCTGAATAAGTTCTGACCGGCTAATACTACGGGCATCTGCCAGCTGATTGAGATCATCCAATAACGTGGCCTCGAGTTTGAGTTCAACCCGGTGGAGCCCTTTTTCCTTATCCCGTTTCAGCTGATTACGTTTATTGATTTTCAGCTGTAATTCACGTGGATGAGGATTAGTCTTGGGGCGCCCTGGACGCTTTTCGTCAGCAAACAGATCCAGTGTGGTACGATCCGATCGATGTTTTGCCATATATAAAACTACTTTCAGACAAGGTTCAGGTGCGAGCTTTCTCAATAGGGGGCGCACTATATCACAATGTGAAAGAAAGCATAACGCATGATAAGCCCGACGGGCTAGCTCACCTGTTGTAGAAACCGCTCCACAATACCATTGAATAAAGCCGGTTTTTCCGCATGTAGCCAATGTCCACAGCTGGGGATGACGCGGGCAGTGGCGTTAGGAAAATGATTCATGATGGCTGGTTGATGTTCTGGCTGCAGATAGTCCGACGCGCCGCCTTTGATAAAAAGAACTGGCCCCGGGTATTGTTGATCGGCTGAAAATGGCCACCCCATGATGTCGCTATAATGGGTTGCCAGGGTATCGAGATTAAATTGCCAATGGGAAGGTGAGTCATTGCTGAATGACTTCAACAGAAACTGGCGCACGGATGGTTCGGCCAGATGCTGGCTCATCAGAGTATCAGCATCTTTGCGGGAGGTTACCTCCGGCTTCTTTGCTACGGTCTGCAGAGCGGCAAAAACAGCAGAATGGCGATCCTGCTGATAGCTGACTGGTGCGATATCCGCCACGGTAAGCGAGGCAACCTGGGTGGGTTGTTGTATCGCAACAGCCATTGCCGCTTTTCCACCCATGGAGTGACCAATCAGATGTGCCTGAGGAATATGAAGCTGCGCCAGTAATGCCAGAATATCCTCGCCCATGGCATGATAATTCATTTCGGAATGCCATTCCGACAGGCCATGATTCCGTAAATCAACAGAAATGACCGAGTATTGCGTCATGAGATGTTGTTTCAATAATCCCAGATTATCCTGTTTCCCAAACAGGCCATGCAATAATACAACCGGAATGGTTGCAGCCTGTGGAGCTGGGGTTATCTGGTAATTCAGTTTCACATCTTATCCTTGAACATCAATGTAACGTAATTTTAACAAATTTGTATCAATAGAGTGAATCAAACTTTGTTCTGATGGCGAAAGATGGATTTATTCTCCTGGTTAACGAAATAATCCGATTGGCGTAATCTGAAATCAAAATGAGGGATGAGTCACGTGCGGAGATGATCCCGGGTGTGTTACGCCGGAATTTATGCGACTGTAAAGGCACGGGGCTCGCTAAACACCATGCACAGGGTTAGGTTTGCTGCTATGGCTTATGTATAATCCGGCTGTTGTCTATATTCAAAGTGTCGGAATCAAAGAAGAATGAAAACCATCGAGGTTGATGATCAGATATACCGTTACATTGCCAGCCGTACCTTGCATATTGGTGAGAGTGCTTCTGATATTTTAAGACGCCTGCTTGCTTTGCCTCAGGATGCAGATACGGAAACGGCTGTGTTCGCGTTATCGGATCATGAAGCAGCAACAGAACAAGCGAACGGGAATTCAGTGGATGTTCTGGCTGCATTGCTTAACGATGCACAACTTGCAAGGGAAGAGAGTGCTATCGCACGTTTTATGCTGATTCTTTCTGCTTTGTATCGTTCTCAACCGGATGCTTTCAGACGTGCTGCCGACATTAAAGGTCGTAAGCGGATTTATTTTGCTGAAGATCCGCAAGCCTTGCTGGATAACGGTACGACTACTAAGCCTAAACCTGTCCCCGAGACCCCGTACTGGGTTATTACTAACACGAATACTGGCCGTAAGCGCTTGATTATTAAGCAGTTAATGCAGGTCATGGGCTACTCTGCAGAAACAATCGCAGAGGTTTGTAACAAGGTATAAAAGAACAGGAAGTCGTTATATGGCACAACATCCACATGCAGGCAAACCAGCTCGCGTTGAAGACTTAACCAATATTCCACGTCTGGTTGCCGCGTACTATCTGAATAAACCGGATATGAAATTGCCGGAACAACGTGTGGCGTTTGGTACGTCTGGCCACCGCGGTAGTTCACTGAACAGTGCTTTCACAGAGTCTCATATCCAGGCAGTCAGTCAGGCATTGGCCGAATACCGTCAAGACAAAGGTATCACCGGTCCGCTGTTCATTGGGATGGATACCCATGCGTTGTCAGAAGCGGCATTAGCCAGTGCGGTACAAGTCCTGGCTGCAAATGGTGTTAAGGTACGCATTCAGCAAGGGCTGGGATATACACCGACTCCGGTAGTATCACACGCTATTCTGACTTATAACCGTGCAGGCCATGCCGATCAGGCGGATGGTGTTGTCATCACTCCTTCTCATAACCCGCCGGAAGACGGTGGTTTCAAATATAACCCGCCACATGGTGGTCCGGCTGAAGGCGATATTACCAAATGGGTAGAAGACCGCGCTAACCAGATCCTGGAAAACGGTTGTGCTGATGTCAAAGTGATGCCTTTCGCTGCAGCGATGGCTTCCGAATTTGTTGAAGAATACGACTACGTTACCCCTTATGTGAATGACTTGGGTAACGTCCTGGATATGGAAGCGATCCGTAAATCCGGTATCAAGATTGGTGTTGATCCGTTGGGTGGTGCCGGTGTTGCCTACTGGGATGTGATTGCCAAGACCTATGGTCTGAACATTGAAGTGGTTAACTATCGCGTTGATCCGACTTTCTCGTTCATGACTTTGGATAAAGATGGCAAAGTGCGTATGGATTGCTCCAGCCCGTGGGCGATGGCGAGCCTGATTGGTCTGAAAGACAAATTTGATATCGCATTGGGTAACGACCCGGATTATGACCGTCATGGTATCGTGACCAAATCCGGTCTGATGAATCCTAACCACTATCTGGCAGTGGCTATTGAATACCTGTTTACGCATCGTCCAAACTGGCCAAAACAGGCGGCGGTAGGTAAGACACTGGTTTCCTCTTCAATCATTGATCGTGTTGCCGGCAAAATTGGCCGTGATCTGAAAGAAGTACCGGTTGGTTTCAAATGGTTTGTCGATGGCCTGTTTGATGGCAGCTTCGGTTTTGGCGGCGAAGAAAGTGCGGGCGCATCTTTCCTGCGTAAAGACGGTACTGTCTGGACAACCGATAAAGATGGTTTCATTCTGGCATTGCTGTCTGCTGAAATTCTGGCGGTGACCGGAAAAGATCCACAGCAGTTATACAATGAGCTGACCAAAGAGTTTGGTGCACCGGTGTACCGTCGTATTGATGCGCCGGCAAATACTGCCCAGAAAGCGGTATTGTCGAAACTGAGTCCTGAGCTGGTTGAGGCAACTATGCTGGCAGGCGAACCGATTCTGGCGAAACTGACTAAAGCGCCGGGTAACAATGCTGCTATCGGTGGTCTGAAGGTAGTGACCGAGAACGGTTGGTTTGCGGCTCGTCCGAGCGGCACCGAGTCTATCTACAAGATCTATATGGAAAGCTTCAAAGGTGAAGCACATCTGGATGCGATCCAGCAGGAAGCGCAACAGATTGTGTCAGCCGCGTTGGCTAAAGCGGGCGTATAATTCGTCCAGCCAATAAAATAGAGCCCTGAATTTTCAGGGCTTTTTTATATTCGGATAACTGATGAAGCTTACCGGCGGTATTCATGTCCGTGGTTTTGAATCAACCGCTTGGTGATATCATGCTGAGGATTGGCGAAAACCTCGCTGGTGGCACCGCTTTCTACAATTTCCCCTTGATGCATGATCAGTACCTTGTCACTGATGTGACGCACCAACCCCAGATCATTGGCCACAACGACATAAGACAATCCTAGCCGGTCTTGTAATTTAAGTAGCAGGTTGACGACTTGCGAACGCATAGACACGTCGAGCATTGAAAATGCTTCGTCAGCGACAATGATTTTAGGATTGAGGATGAGTGCCCGAGCAAACGCGACCCGCTGTTTCTGCCCGAGCGATATCATTTGCGGATAGAACAGCGCATGTTCAGGCAGCAGGCCCACCATACGTAATGTTTCTATCACCGTATTTGCACGCTCTTCTTCGCTCAGCTCAGTATTCAGACGCAGTGGTGCCTCCAGTATCCGGCCAACCCGCAATTGGGGATTCAGCGAGGAGTTGGGATCCTGAAAAATCATACGGATCAGTTTGCAGCGTTTCTGGGTATCTTCATACGCGATCACTTCACCGTTAACTTCAATCTCACCGGAGGTTGGAGGGACCACGCCGGCCAGGATTTTAGCCAGAGTACTTTTGCCAGAACCTGTTTCACCAACCAGAGCCAATGTTTCTCCGGATTCCATCGTAAACGAAATATCTTTCAGTACCTGAACAGCTTTCCGGCGAAATAAACCGACGCGGTTAAAAAAGGTTTTATTGATACCGCTGACTTTCAATAATGGTACGGAGCTCATCGGCTGGATTCCTCCATGTTCAGCGGGAAATGGCAATAAAACTGATGTCCTTTTAACTGAGTGACACCTGGCATACGGACACACATTTTTTGTGCATAGGGACAGCGCGGACCCAGACGGCAGCCAATAGGTAAATGCTGCAGTGGTGGAATCGAGCCGGGCAATGTGGTTAGTAAGGATTTATGCGGCAGATCCTGAGTGAAATCCGGCAGTGCATTCAGCAAAGCATCAGTATAAGGATGGTGCGGATTTTTCAGGATCGATTCTCGGGTACCTGTTTCAACCATTTGTCCGCAGTACATGACGCTGATGGAGTCCGCCAGATTGGCAATAGCGGTTAAATCATTACTAATCAACAAGATGGTTGTATTGTTGACCACGTTCATTTTATCAAGCAGCCGCAGGATCTGTGCCTGTGTTGTCGCTTCCATGGAACTGATCGGTTCATCCGCAATCAGTAGCCGGGGTTTGACGGCAATGGCCATTGCTATCATGACTTTCTGACAAATGCCGTCAGACAACTCCTGGGGATAAGCATGCATGACACGATCATGATCCTTCACACCTACCCGATGTAGTAGTGCTTTGGCGTGCTTTTTACGCCAGAACGGACGTTGCCACCATTTTCCTTCAAACATCCGGTCAGGAATAACCTCCATCAATTGTTCGCCAACAGGAATTGAGGGATCCAGACAGGAGACGGGCTCCTGGAAAATCATAGCAATATTTTGTGATAAAAACTGGCGGCGCTGACGGGCACTCAGTTCCAGTATATTGACATCGCAGATCCGCAGACGGTCAGCGGATACATGCCAGTTATCTTTAGTGATACCAACCAGTGCTTTGGCAACCAGGCTTTTCCCTGAACCGGATTCACCCACAAGTCCTCGTACTTCACCCTCGTTGATCGTGAGGCTGATTTTGTCGACAACTTTGACCCGGCCTTGTGAAGTCCCGATTTCAATGGTCAGATTACGAATATCCAGCAGCGGCATTATTCCTGTCCTTGTTGCAGTGCTTTACGCAGACCTTCACCGACCAGATTTGTGGCTACCACGCTCAGCATGATGGCAAATCCGGGTAACGCTACGTTCCAGGGCGATATGTAGGCCAGATCCAGACTATCCGCCAGCATGGTACCCCACTCGGGCAGTGGAGATTGGGCACCGATGCCGAGAAAACAGACGGCGCTGATATCAAGAATGGCCGTGGATAGTCCGCGCGTAGTCTGTGTCACCAGAACATCAAGAATGTTGGGGAGAATTGCCAGCCGGAGAATACGCCATGGCGTTGAACCATCAAGCCGGACCGCGATGATATATTCTTTATTGGCGACTTCACGTACCGCATTAAATGATGCTCGTATAAATTGGGGGAGTAATGCTAGTGTGATGGCCAGAAGCGCATTTTCCAGACTCGCCCCCATGACCGAAACCAGCACAATTGCCAGCAGCAGTGAAGGGATCGACAGCAAGACATCCAGCATGTGGTACAGAATACTGGAGGTCAGACCATGCTGCATGCCGGCAATCATGCCAATACCGGAGCCAACCAGCATTGCCAGTACGCAAGCAGTCAAGGCACTGCCGAAGGTCAGTTGTGCGCCGTATAGCAAACGCGATAACACATCCCGGCCCAAGTCATCGGTGCCAAGAAAATAATGAAGAGAACCGTTGGTTTCCCAGGATGGGGGTAGTAACAAGGCGTCCGCATTCTGGCTAAACGGATCGTAGCTGGTCAGTGATGGACCAAGCACCGCCATGACAATAAAGAAAGAGAAGATCCACAACCCGGTCATTGCCCGGGAGTTCTTGCGGAATGTTTGCCAGGTCTGGATCAGCGGCGATGGTATGCGGATCTCAGGATAAACTCTAACCTTGCTGGGCATACAACGCTTTCCTTTTGGCCGGGTAAAACAAAACAGTCAGCAATTCTGAACAAATATTAATAATGATCAGTGCAATCGCAATGACCAGCATGCAGGCCTGCACGGATGCAAAATCACGGGCACTGATACTGCTGACAAGCCAGCGTCCCAGGCCCGGCCATTCAAAGATCTGTTCGGTAATAATGGCTGACGTCACTATGGTGCCGAATTGCATGCTCAGTGTTGGTAAGATCGGTGGCAGCGCATTCCGCAAGCCATGGGCCAGAATAACACTCCAGGTTGATTGACCACGGCTTAATGCAGCTTTGATATATCCCTGGGCCATGACTTCGCTGAGTGAATTGCGTACCAGCCGGATCACTTCCGTGGTTGTAGCCAGTGCAAGTACACTGGCTGGCAGTACCAGATGTTGTAGTGCATTCAGAAAAGCTTCCATGCGGTATGGACTATCAGATAACCAGCAATCCAGTAAGCTGAATCCGGTAACCGGTATGATCTGGTAGAGCAGGCTGAGTTGTCCCGATGAAGGAAACCAGCCCAGTTGCATGGCAAGCGTCATGATCAGCAGGGTTGCCAACCAGTAAACAGGAATGGAGAATCCCAGCAAACTCAGGTTGGTAATCATGATATCCGGTAACCGTTCACGATAAATGGCTGCAATTGAACCCAGCGCAACACCGATGATGGTGGCAAGGATAATTCCAGCCAGTGAGAGCCCCAGCGTTGCCGGTAAATAGGAAAGCACATTATCCAGCACTGGCTCGCCGGTGACACTGGAGAAACCCCAGTTCCCACTGAAAAAGCGGCTCACAAATTCAATGTAGCCACTGAGTAGTCCGGTCTCCGGATAAGCGTTAATACTACGATCCATACCGTAAGCCAGCAGGCTCAGTATCAGCAATGTGAAAAACAACAGGCTTAAACGGCGTAATATGTAAATAAGCATAATTTACTCCCGGTATGCCTTTTTGAATGAAACACCACCTGTTGGCGGAATGATTATATTGTGCATATTCTGCCAGTAAGCGCTGACGATCAAAGCATGAGCCAGCGGAATCACAGGGACATGTTCATAAATCATTTCCTGGGTACGTTGATACTCAAAAATCCGTTGCGATAATCGCTGGGTTGCCAGCGAATTATCTAAGTGTGAATCAAAATCATCATTACACCAGCCGGAGTAATTATTACCGCCATTCTTCATGGCTTCACAACTTAGCAGCGGGCGCAGGAAGTTATCCGGATCGGCGTTGTCGGCAGCCCATGCCAACAGAGCCATATCATGTTTTCCTTCTTTCAGATTGGCCCGCATTACTGTCCAGCGCGTTTCAATGACCCGGACATTAATGCCAATCCGGGCAAGATCGCCCTGCAGTAACTGTGCTGTTTTTGACGCATCCGGATTGTAAGTGCGGGGAATCGGCTGTACCCAGAGCGTAAGCTCCAAACCGTCTGGATAACCGGCTTCCTTTAATAATTGTTTTGCCTGGTCGGGATCATAATAGTATTCATCCAGATTTGGATGATGAGCCCAGGAGGCTGGGGGTAGTAAGCTGGACGCGGCCTCTCCGGTATCGTAGAACACAGCATGTTGCAGGTTATCCTTGTTAACGGCCATGGCAATAGCCCGACGTACACGCACATCGTTCAGCGGTTTCTGGTGCGTATTCAGCGCCAGATAAGTGGTATTCATGTTGCTCTGAATATCGACATCGGTACGCGGATTATTGCGGATGAATGGAAGCTGGCTGGCTGCGGGCGTGGCAACAACCTGACATTCTCCGGTAAATAATTTGGCCAGTCGCTTGGATGCCCGGGGGGTATAGTCAAAAACCAGTTGTTCCAGTATCGGAGTCTTGTCCCAGTAGCTGGGATTTCTGGTCAGGCGCAGATATTCATTTGGCCGCAATTCCAGTATCTGAAATGGTCCGGTTCCTACCGGCATATCATCAATATCCTGCAGATCGCCGTGCTGACGCTGCAGATAATTACCGTATTCGGCGGACAAAATAACGGCATAATCACTGGCCAGTGTGGCCATAAATGAAGCATCCGGATGGCGCAAAATGAATTGAACCTGATAGTCGGTTATTTTCCTGACATCCTGCAAAACCCGTGAAAATTGCCGGTTATCAAAGAACGGATAGCGAGTACCAGATACCGCATGGTAAGGGTGGGATGCGTCAATGATCCGGCGGAAGCTGAAAATCACATCATCGGCGTTAAAGGTTCGCTGTGGCGTAAACCATGCTGTCTGGTGAAATGAGACATTCCGTCGTAAATTGAAGGTATAAACCAACCCGTTACGGCTGATACTCCAATTTTCCGCCAAAGCACCGTCCAGACGCTGTGTGTCGGGATTGATCTCAATCAGGCGGTTATAGACCTGCTGTGACAATGAGGCAACAAAAGGTGAGGAACTCAGAATCTGCGGGTTCAAATGATTGCTAAAGCTATCAACACAGTACACCGCACCGCTGGTTTTAACTGTCTCGGCCGGGGTGCAGCCGGTGAGTAGTAGCAGTACAGCACCCAAACACTGTATTAATGGAAAATGTTTCATACGACATCCATGACTGGCAGACCGGGGCATCACCACCATTGGTGTTGGCCACATCTAAGTGCTGATTATAACGCGAGTTATATCCGAGTGCTTGTCTGAGATGCTGTCTGTTCGCATACTTGATAAAGACGGGAAGAACTCATATCTGCGGAGGTGTCTGTGTTGCAGCATGAACGATGGCTGAATTTGCAACGTAAGGCGGATACGTTATGGCAACGAACCTGGGATCGTCATCTTCGTCTGGCGGTTACCGGGCTGGCGCGTAGCGGAAAGACGGCATTTGTAACGGCATTGATTCAGCAACTGGAACAGGCTGGATTCAGCGCCCGGTTACCGCACTGGCAGGTATTACAGCAAGGCCGTTTGCTGGGCGTGCAGCAGGTAGTGCAGACGCATCAGCATATACCAACGTTTGGTTATTCCCAGGCTTTGTCGGTACTGTCGTCAGATCCACCCGGATGGCCGGAGCCGACACAGACGCTCAGCGAGATCCGGCTGGAGTTGCGTTTTCGCAGTCAGCATCTGCTGCGTCAGAAAATCGGTCATGATGTCTGTCATCTGTATCTGGATATTGTCGATTATCCGGGGGAATGGTTACTGGATTTGCCGCTGCTGGATTTAAGTTATGCCCAGTGGAGCGCGCAGATCCGGGAACAGCTTCAATCGCCCAGGCGACGACGTCTGGCAGAGCCCTGGCTGAGTGCCGGGAGTCATTGGTCCGCATCACAACCGTTCTCGGCGATGGTGGATAAGGTTAAGAATATTTCTGCTCTTTATACGCAGTATTTGCAGGACTGCCGCCAGCAACTCGGCCTGCAAAGTATTCAGCCGGGACGCTTTGTGTTGCCCGGTGAATTTGCCGGAGCGCCGATGCTGCAGTTTGTGCCCTGGGTATGGGGTGCATCGCCGGAATCCCCCGAGCATGACTCTCTGTATGGCCTGCTACAAGCGCGTTATGAAGCTTATAAGGAACATGTGGTAAAACAGTTTTATCAGAAACATTTTTCCGGATTTGACCGGCAGATTGTATTGGTTGATTGTTTGCAACCATTAAAAGTAAGTCATGAAGCGATTTATGACTTAAGGGACACGCTGGGGCAATTGTTGCAGAGTTTCCAGTATGGCAGCAGCTACTGGTGGCAACGGCTGTTTTCCCCACGGATAGATAAATTACTGTTTGTCGCCAGTAAAGCGGACCATGTCACGCCGGATCAGCATCCGGCATTGCTTAGTCTGCTGCGTGACCTGGTTCAGCCTGGTCTGGCCCGGGCCCGTTTTGAAGGCGTTTCGCTGGAATGTATGGCAATGGCTGCAATTCGTTCCAGCGAATATCATCAGGTGGATTATCTGGGGCAGCCATTGACGGTATTACACGGGATTGATCTGGCCGGACATGAACTGGCGCTGTTTCCTGGCGTGATACCGTCCCGGATACCAGATCCTGATTTCTGGCAAAACTCGCCGTTACGATTGACCGATTTACGTCCGCCACTCTGGCAGAAGGACCAGGCCAGACCTCACATCCGGTTGGATCAGGTACTGGAATACTTGCTGGGAGACAAGATGCAATGAAAAAAACAGCATCGGCTTCAGATGAAAAAAAAGCAGTAGAGGTTCCTCTTACGTTATTAAACCGGGAGACCGTCGCCGATACCGTTCCTCCGGCAGAATTGACGCCATTACAGCTGAATGAAGATTCCCGTTTTGATGAAGTTGATATTCCGGATGATGCGACGTCGCTGCCGGTTGAATCAGCTTCCACTCCGTCCGCATGGCTGTGGTGGGGAAGCTGTGCTGTGCTGGTGCTGGCTTTACTGGAGACTGGTCAGTTTATCTATCAGAAATTATCGGAAAATGTTTTTCTGGGGGGAGCCTGGTCTGCAGCCATCGTGGCCTTGTTGATAGGCGCTGGCGGGATGATCTGGCGTGAATGGCGGGTACTGCGGCGGTTACGCAGTAATACCTGCTACCGGGAACAATCTGCCGATCTGAGCCGTGAGCAACAGCATGGAAATGCGCAGGCATTTTGCCGGCGGTTGGCCAATGAAACGGGTTTACAGCATTCGCCCGGCTATCAGCAATGGCTGGAACAGATTGATGCCCATCATAACGACGCTGAAGTTTTAACGTTGTTCAGCCAGTTTGTCTTGCATCCGCTGGATGAAAAGGCGTTACAGCTGGTGCTTGCCTCCAGTAGTCAGACCGCATTGCTGGTGGCAGCCAGTCCGTTAGCGCTGGCAGATATGTTGCTGGTGGTATGGCGGAATATCAGAATGGTCCGGAATATTGCCGCTGTTTATCAGATCCGTCTTGGTTACTGGGGACAAATTCGTCTGATTCGTCAGATCTTGCAGAATATGGTATTTGCCGGCGCAACGGAATTGGCAACAGAACTGGGGACAGACTGGTTCAGTAGTGAGCTGACATCAAAACTTTCAGCCAAGTTGGCACAAGGGCTGGGGAGTGGGCTGATGTCCGCCCGGTTAGGTATCAATACGATTCAGTTATGCCGTCCGATCGAGTTGCAGGCCAATGAAAAACCGAGACTTTCACAAATCAGAAGGGCTTTGCTGAAACGGCTGAGTGCAACCGTGAGTCAGTTTTTTACGGTTAAGGATCAGCCATCCCGGAAAGGATAAAACCAGCCAAGGTTTTTATCCTTTCCGTGTCAGGAAGGTTGTTCCGGACAGGGTAATTCAATATGCATGCATAAGCCGCCGGACTCTCTGTTATATGCAGAGATGGTACCGCCGTGCGCTTCTATTGCCCGTTTGGTTATCGCCAGACCCAATCCGGACCCTTGATTATTATTACTGCGGAAAAAGGGTTCAAAAATTGAACTCAGAGTATGTTCAGCAATACCGGGACCATTGTCAGCAATATCGATCTGCAGCAGCCCCGGCGATTTCTGATACACGCTGATTTCAATATGACAGCGAGGGCCGGCATGCAGCAGTGCATTACGGATAAGATTGTCAAATGCCCGTAATAACAATTCTCCCCGGCTCTGGATAATGATGCCGTCATTCAGCACCTCATCCACATGCAGCGCTATCATGCAGTCGCTGTCTCTGGCTTCAAACTGGGCATCATCCACCAGTGACTGCAGCAGTTCAACCAGATCCAGATAGTCCTCTTTAGGCAGCGGTACGCCGGATTCCATACGGGCAAGCATCAATACCTCACCGACCAGGCTATCCAGGCGATGACATTCCTGTTCAATCCGTTGCAGCATCAGTTCGCTATTTTCTGGTTTCTGACGCATCAGACCGATTGCCAGCTGAAGACGGGCCAGCGGCGAACGTAAATCATGCGAAATATCGTGCAGCAAGCGGCGCTGGGCATGGATCGACTGCTTCAGTTTCTTTGCCATTGAGTCAGCGTCTTGTCCCAGGTCGGCGAACTCATCGTAACGCTTGCCGAGTGTCTGGCTGACATTAATATCAAAATGCCCCTGGGATACGGCTTTCAGGCCGTCGCGCAATGTTTCTATCGGACGGGAGATAACACGGGCCAGCCAACTGCTGAACAATAGACTGGTCAGGATTGCCATAACCAGCAGGAAAAACGGTGCATCAAACAGCTCAAACATGATGTTATGCGGAAAAGGGGGAGGACGGCGAGGCATGAATATCCAGTAAACTTCGCCATCAGGCAGTGTTACTTTCTCCACCCCCGGGGTGTTTGCCTGCTTGTCAGTAAGACGTTGCGCTTCAGCCCAGGCTTTACTGTTTACTGTCCGGCTAAATAGATCTTTTCCCTGTGTATCGACAACAAATGGCAAGGGAGGACCTCCGGTTGCCTCTTTCCCGGCTGTTTGCGGTTTTACTATCTCTCTTAATAATGCTTTGCCGCCAGTGGCCAGCGTTCTGGCAACCGATTCTGTCAGGCCGTTAGGACGCGCGCCGGTTTCTATGACGCTGTATGCAATCTTGGCATCCTGATAGAGTTTGATAATGATGCCGGTGACAATGCCGGTCAGCAGAATAGCCAGCCAGAAACTCAGCAGTATTTTCCAGAAGATGCGACGCATTAATTATTCCACGACCAGCTGATAACCAATACCGCGGATAGTTTGAATCGGAGAACGTCCATCTTTCAGCAGACCCAGTTTTTGCCGCAGGTTACTGACATGTACATCAATACTGCGATCATAACGTGCCAACGGGCGGCCAAGGGTATGCAGGGAGAGATCTTCCTTGCTGATAGTTCTGCCGGCACGGCGGCACAACATCTCCAGCAGATTGAATTCGGTACTGGTCAGATCAAGCACTTCGTTATGCCAGGAAGCGCTGCGGCTGGCAGCTGAAATGGCCAGCGCGCCGACCCGCAACGGTTGTAATTGCCCCGAGTCCTGTTTCTCTGGATCGGCCCGGCGCAATATGGCCCTTACCCGGGCAACCAGCTCACGAGGAGTGCAGGGCTTGGAAACGTAGTCATCAGCGCCTAACTCTAGGCCGATGATCCGGTCAATATCATCCCCTTTTGCCGTTAGCATCAGTACCGGGATATTACTGTGGATCCGCAGACGGCGCAGAACCTCAATACCATTGAGTTTCGGCATCATAACATCCAGCAGGATCAGATCATGATGCCCACTGAGCGCCTCTTCCAGTCCGCTCTCACCATCGTGGCACATTCGTACTGCAAAACCTTCGTTACTGAGATATTCCCCCTGCATGCTGCACAGCTCGGGATCATCATCAACCAACAGAATGCGGATCATGTAAACCTTCCTAATAAAAAGACAGCGCCATGATACGGTGCTGAAAGAACCGGACAATAGACTCTGCATAGATATACACATCTTTACCTGAAATTACATTTCAGGGCAAAAAAGGTTGTCTAAAGAGTCTTTTCTGTGGTTTGAATATACTGACGTAATAGCGGTGCCATCATATCCCTGATCAGGGGTTGTGCTGCTGCTGTCGGATGAATGCCATCGTTTAGCATCAGCTCCGGACGAGTCACGATGGGCTCAAGGAAAAATGGTAGCAGTGGGGTATCTGTTTCTTCTGCCAGTCTGGGATAAATCGCTTCCAGTTTTTCGATATAGGCCACACCATAATTTCTTGGGATCCGGATTTGCATTAATAACGGTTTAGCGCCGGCTTGCTGAATGATCTGAATGCTTTTCTGCAACGTTTGATAAGGAATAGCAGGTGGAAAACCCCGGATACCATCATTGGCACCCAGTTCGATTAAGACCCAGTCGGGCTTGTGTCGGGACAATAAGGCCGGTAAACGGGCCAGCCCGTCCTGAGTGGTGCTGCCACTGATGCTACTGTTAATGATAGTGACCGGGAATTTTTCCTTCTGCCACTGCTGATGCAAAAGAACAGGCCAGCTTTGCTCTGCCGCCATCATATAACCGGCGCTCAGGCTGTCACCCAGGATCAATAATGTACCGGCATGACCAGACAGTGAGAAAATAGATAATAACATCAATAGGATACCTTTCATGACGCAACCTCTTATGATACAGGTCAACAATTTGTCGCAACGGGTTTCGGTAGGTAAGGAACAGCTTACCATCCTTGATGGGATCCGGTTACAAGTCAAGCCGGGAGAGAGTGTTGCCATCGTTGGTGCCTCGGGTTCAGGTAAATCGACCTTGCTGGGAATGCTGGCCGGGCTGGATCTGCCGAGTGAAGGTGAAATTTACATTGCCGGTCAGCCATTACATCAGATGGATGAAGAACAACGCGCCCGGTTGCGCGCAGAAAGGATCGGTTTTGTTTTTCAGTCTTTCTTGTTGATCCCGGAACTTACCGCGCTGGAAAACGTGATGCTACCGGCTGAATTACGGGGGATCAGTCAGGCTAAACAATTGGCAACCACGTTGCTAAATGACGTGGGGTTAGGGGAACGTTTGCATCATAAACCAGCCAGATTATCCGGTGGCGAACAGCAACGTGTTGCGCTGGCCCGGGCTTTTATCTGTCAGCCGGCCTTGTTACTGGCGGATGAACCCACCGGTAATCTGGATCAGCATACCGGACAAAAAGTAGCAGATTTATTATTTCGGATGAATCGGGAGTCCGGTTCCAGCCTGGTAATTGTCACACACGATGTGGCTCTGGCTGCACGTTGCCAGCGTCAGTTGCGTATGACGGCAGGACGGTTGGAGGAATCGCGATGATCCGATTATTGTGGCGTCTGTTTTGCCGGATGGGGTGGCAGGGTGGCCTGCAATGGTTCGTACTGGCGCTGGCAGTCTGTATCGCCTCGGTATTAAGTGTATCTTTGGTTTCTGATCGTCTGACTCAGAGCCTGAAAGTATCAGGACGTGATTTTCTTGCCGCCGATCAGGTTATTGAGTCTGCTACACCGTTACCGGAGTTATGGCTGACACAAGCCAAGAATAGCGGCTTGCAATTTACCCAGACAACCGAGTTTTCGACCATGTTGCTCACCGCTGAACAGATGCAGCTGGCTTCGGTGAAAGCCGTTGACCAGGGATACCCGTTCTATGGCCGTTTACAGCTTCTGCCACAGCAGGCGGTTCGGCCTGGAGAGCTCTGGCTGTCCCGGCAGCTGATGTTAATGTTGCAGGTTAAACCCGGAGATGAAGTCCAGCTTGGCTCTACTGAGTTACGTGTCGCCGGTGAATTGGTTCAGGAACCGGATCAGAGTTTCAATCCGTTAGCACTGGCACCGAGAGCCTTGATGCACCAGCATGACGTCGGTGCCGCCCAAGTGCTGTTACCCGGAAGCCGGGTGATTCATCGTTATCTGTTTCATGGCAATGCTGCCGCCTTCGAAAAATGGGAACCCTGGATTTCATCCCGCTTACAGGCAGGACAAAAATTATTAAAACCGGAACAGGCAAACCGTAATTTATCCCGGCAACTGGAACGCAGCGAACGCTTCTTCCGGGTGACTTCGTTGCTGGGGCTGTTACTGGGGGCCACGGCGATGAGCATTGCCATTCAACAATACACCCGCCAGACACAAACCATGCTGGCGCTGCTGAAGACATTCGGTGCCTCACGCTGGCGGATCATGACGTTACTGGGTGGCTTACTCAGTTTACTGACTCTGACCGGAATCATGATCGGTTGCTTCCTTGGATGGCTAATTCATCGCTGGATGGTCTGGCAACTGGGCAATGCGTTACCTCCGGAACTGGCAACACCTTCGCTGCAGCCATTTATTCTGGCCTTTGTGCTGGGAGGCATTCTGGTTGCTATTCTGGTGTGCATACCACTCTGGCGTTTGCTGGATGTGCCGGCGTTACGCGTATTACGTCAGGAACAGGAAAGCCGGGTTCCGGCCTGGCTGGCATTGCCGTTACTCATCACCGGTCTGTTACTGATCAATCTGTTTCTGTTGAAGGATACCCGGCTGGTACTGGGATTGCTGGGGGGCGTCGTTGCCCTGCTCCTGGTATTGGGCGGGATCGGCTATTTGCTTCTGCGCCTTTTGCCAAGAGGGGTGACAGGCAGCAGTTTCTATCTGGCGGTACAGCATTGGCAGCGTCAGCCGCTTGAAATTCTGCATCAGTTAAGTGGTATTGCGTTGTCGCTGTTGTTGCTGGGAGTGGTGATCAGTGTGCGCAGTGAAATAGTCACCGGTTTTCAGACGTTTTTGCCTGCGGATGCGCCAAACCGTTTTCTTATCAATATTCCTGACAGCGATAAACCGGCTCTGGAGAAGTTTCTGCAGCAACATCAACTGCCACATGCACCGTTGTATCCGATTGTCAGAGGACGCCTGACACACATTAACGACGAAGCAGTAACGCAGCAGGAAGGCCAGAACGGGCGGAAAGGCATCCATCGTGAACTGACGATGACCGCACAGGCAGAGCTACCGGGAGATAGCCTGATCGTGAGCGGTGAGTCCTGGAATAGTGATTTGTCCGGGATGGTTTCGATAGAACAGGGCGTGGCAACAGAGCTCAATATCACATTGAAAGATCGGCTGCGGTTTACGGTGGATGATCAATCCTTTGAAGTGACAGTCCGGAATATCCGCCAGGTTGACTGGCAAAGTATGCGGCCTAATTTCTTCATGATTTTCTCACCCGATGTCCTGCAGCCATTCGTGGTTAACTGGATGACCAGTATGCGGGTTCCCGCAGACAAACTACCTGCGGAACTGGATCTTGCCCGGACTTTTCCAACCGTTACATCGCTTAATATTGATACGATACTGAATAAACTGCAGAGCGTGCTGGATAAACTGGCCCGGGCGATGACACTGCTGATGTTGCTGGTTTCTGCCGCAGCAATACAGGTATTGCTGGTACAGTGGCAGGCTGGATTACAGCAGCGTCAGACCAGTCTGCTGCTCATGCGAACACTCGGCGCACAGCGCCGGCAATTGCGGGACATGCTGCACTGGCAGGCGATATTACTGGGTGGGTTTGCCGGTATCACTGCCGCGTTCAGTTGTGAGCTGATCCGCTGGTGGCTGCATATGGAATGGAGTGAGCAGCCCTGGCACTGGTTACCGGTATTATGGTGGCTATTGCCGCTGAGCGGCGCGGCAACTGTTCTGCTGGTGTCTCAATTTACCTTACAACCGTTGCTGCGGAGGACACTGGCCGGCCGTTTACGAAGTTTATAGAGTATTAATCCTCCAGCACATGACGCATGGCTTCTGACAATTCGGGATACCGGAATTGGAAGCCGGCTTCCAGTAATCGTTTGGGCTGAACATTTTGTCCGGTCAGAAGAAGGCCGGCCATCTCGCCTAATAATATTTTCAGCAGCCAGCCCGGTGTCCGGAGAAAATGAGGACGGTGCAATACGGCGGCCAGCGTGGCACTGAATGTCTCATTGTTTACAGGATGAGGAGACGTTGCGTTATAGACTCCCTGGCATTCCGGATGTTCCAAAAGAAAGCGGATCGCATCGGCCAGATCTGCGCGCGTGATCCACGATACCATCTGTTTACCTGAACCAAGCGGACCGCCTAAACCTAACCAGTATGCCGGTAACATTTTGGCCAGTGCGCCGCCTTGCCGCCCCAGAACCAGACCGATGCGCATAATGCAGACCCGGCAGTGATAGTCAGATGCCTGCTGTGCCAGCTCTTCCCAATGGGCGCAGACGCGGTAAGGAAAGTCACCATGAGAAGGAATATAACTTTCATCAAGTGGTTCAGTGCCGTGTGCACCATAAAATCCGATTGCAGATGCATTGATCCAGACTCGGGGAGCGGGTGTACTCTGTTTCAGTTTTTCCAGTAATTCAGCTGTGATCACCCAGCGGCTTTCACTGATTCGGCGTTTCTGTTCAATACTCCAGCGTTTTGTTGCCAGTGATTCACCAGCTAGATTGATAATTGCATCCACATTATTAAGCGAATTCAATTGTTCCAGTTGAATAACTTTAGAGTTATCCACAGCTAATTGCCTGGCTGTTAACTCTGGTTGCCGGCTGACCAATAATAGGTCATGTTCTGCACGCAATAATCTGGCTAAATATTGACCAATAAATCCGGACGCACCTGTGATCAAAATCCTCATATAACCGCCTTGCTGATAAATTGCACAATTTACGGGTGAAGAGGCTATAAACAGTATGTCGGATACGCAAAGTAAGATGTTTTTTTCTGCAGATCACGATTTCAATAGATTGATCTTATCCACATTTCCTGTGGTTAATGTTGTGGAAGAAAGGTGACATAACCGTGCAGATGGTTAATTTGTGAGCAAAGTATCGTACTCAGTTTCAGGCTGATACGTACTTGTGACATACCGTTTGGTATATGCAGTGGCGATCATTTTTACCTGCTACACCTGAATGTCTGATAAATTGAATTCTCGACTACTTCATATGCGGATCTGTTTAATTTAGCCGGATTTTTATCTGCATAAGCGATAAATATTTTTTTTATCTGCCCGGTAGTTATTTTGCCTTTAAGGCACAAAACACCGTCTTTTGCCGTTCCGGTCAAACGATCATAAACGCCTGTCACATAGCCGCGGCATTCAGATTCATTTTGAATGTAATACTGACTGTTCTCATCAGAAGTACAGAGCTGATACAGTTCATCACCAAATATAAAGGCAGCATTGGCGGAGAAACTGCTGATGGTGATAGCAAAAGCCATAATGATTTTATACATAAAATCTCCTGCGAAAATCAGATCTGTCTTATGAGGCGATGTTCAGTCATGGGCCTTTTGATTTATTTCATCTTTAATACCAAGATCTTAAATACAAAGGCCTTAAATAAGGTATAGATGATTGTTGGTATTAGTAAACCAAAAAGCATGTAAATAGGAGTTCTGAAAAACGGATATTAAGCCTGGCAGATGGCGATACGGCGGTCGGATCAGTGTGTGATGTAAACGCCGACTGGAGTCAGGTTAATAGGATCAAAAAAGCCCTGAAACCAGGGCTTTAAATAGAAGACAAACGGCTTATCAGGCTTCAGGTGTTTGTGTTGCCTGAATACCGGTCAGTGCGATGGTGTAGACGATATCGTCAACCAGAGCGCCGCGAGACAGGTCGTTTACAGGTTTACGCATACCCTGCAGCATCGGGCCGATAGAAACCAAGTCGGCAGAACGCTGAACCGCTTTATAAGTGGTGTTACCAGTGTTCAGATCAGGGAAGACGAACACGGTAGCCTGACCAGCAACCGGTGAATTCGGTGCTTTAGAACGGGCAACGTCAGCCATGACTGCCGCATCGTACTGCAGAGGACCGTCGATGATCAGATCAGGACGTTTCTCTTTCGCAATACGAGTGGCTTCACGCACTTTATCTACATCTGCACCAGTACCGGAAGTACCGGTAGAGTAGGAGATCATGGCAACGCGAGGCTCAATACCAAAGGCCGCTGCTGAGTCAGCAGACTGAATTGCGATTTCAGCCAGTTGCTCTGCGTTAGGATCCGGGTTAATCGCGCAGTCGCCATAAACCAGAACCTGATCCGGTAGCAGCATGAAGAAGATGGATGATACCAATGAGCTGCCTGGTGCAGTTTTGATGATCTGCAGCGGCGGACGAATGGTATTCGCAGTTGTATGTACAGCACCGGAAACCAGGCCATCCACTTCATTGCGTTCCAGCATCAGAGTACCCAATACCACATTGTCTTCCAGTTGTTCACGGGCGACAACCTCAGTGATACCTTTGCTCTTACGCAGTTCAACCAGACGCGGTACATAGCGTTCACGAGCTTCTACTGGATCAATGATTTCAACCAGATCGCTCAGCACAACGCCTTGCTGCTCAGCAACCCGACGGATTTCATCAGGGTTACCCAACAGAACTGGACGGGCAATACCACGATCCGCACAAATAGCTGCAGCCCGGATTGTACGTGGTTCATCGCCTTCCGGCAGAACAATACGTTTATTCGCTTTACGTGCCAGTTCAGTCAGCTGATAACGGAAGGCTGGCGGACTCAGACGACGAGGGTGGCTGGACTCGGAAGTCAGTGTTTCCAGCCAGTGTTTGTCGATATGGCCGGCAACATAATCCTGAACCAGTTCAATCCGGGCATTGTCATCAATCGGAATTTCAACATTGAAATTCTGCAGGCTGACAGCGGTTTGCCAGGTATTGGTATTAATCATCAGGATTGGCAGACCAGTCTGCATTGCCTGCTGACACAGTGCCATCACCTGCGGTTCAGGATGGTAACCACCGGTCAGCAGCAATGCGCCCAGCTTAACGCCGTTCATTGCAGACAGACAGGCAGAAACGATAACGTCTGAACGATCACCAGAAGTAACCAGCAGGCTGCCTGGTTTAAAGTGCTGTACCATGTTGTGGATGGAACGGGCACAGAAAGTCACAATGTTCAGACGACGGGAGTAAATTTCGCCTTCATTGATGATTTTCGCATTCAGATGACGAGCCAGATCAATCGCACGTGGTGCAATCAGCTGAGAATTCCATGGGATGCAACCCAGGATCTTCAGTGGTGACTTGCCAAAGAACTGCAGAATTTCCAGATGGTTACTGCCGCTTTCACCTGTATGATGTGCTTCGAACATCTCGGTCAGGTCAGGACGGGTAATACCGTGTTCATCAACTGGCGCACCGACTTTATTGATGATGCAGCCAACAATACGTTTGCTGTTAGCACCACCAAAATTAGCGCAGGCCAGTTCGATGCTTTCTTTCAGTTTCTGACTGGAGTAATTGCCAGGATGAGTTACCAGAACGATATCTGCATCCAGTGCAGTTGCGATTTCCTGGTTCAGTTTATTAGCAAAAGGTTGCTTATCTACCGGAACCAGACCTTCAATCACCACCACTTCGGCACCACTCTCTTGGATGTGTCTCTCATAGAGAGCGACAATCTCTTCTAACAGAATGGCACTGTTATTCGAGGTGATCATATTCTCTGCATATTGCAGGGAGAGTGGTTCAGGAGGTGTGATGTTTGAACCGGCACGAATGACGGCTGTTGATGTTTCAGGGCCAGATTGACCAGGTCTCGGTTGAGCTACCGGCTTAAAAAAGCTTACGTTAACGCCATGACGCTCCATAGCCCGGACCATGCCCAGACTTACAGAGGTGACGCCAACGCCGGTGCCAATCGGGATAAGCATGATTGTACGAGCCACTTTATATCCCCTTGTTACGACGTTTACTTACTAACGAAAAGGCTGCCCGAAGGCAGCCTTGATTATTGTATATTATCAGGCGACCAAATTCGCCGCATCACGCGCAATTACCCACTCTTCATTGGTTGGGATCACCATGGCAACCGTGCTGCCTTCTTCAGTGATGATACCCTGTTTACCAAAACGAGCTTTCAGGTTTGCTTCGGCATTAACTTTAAAGCCTAACAGACCCAGGCGATTCAGCGTCAGTTCACGAATAGGTGCAGAGTTTTCACCGATACCACCAGTGAAGACTACCGCATCCAGACGTCCATCCAGCGCAGCGGTGTAGCCAGCGATATATTTTGCCAGACGATAGCAGTAAATATCCATCGCTCGTTTGGCTTCTTCTTTAGTTTCGTAGTTATCTTCTACGTAACGGCAGTCGCTGGTGACTTCAGTCAGGCCTAACAGACCGGATTCCTTGGTCAGAATACGGTGGATATCGTCCAGGCTCATACCCAGTGCATCATGCAGATGGAAAATGATAGCCGGATCGATATCGCCACAGCGGGTACCCATGACCAGACCTTCCAGTGGGGTCATGCCCATGGAGGTATCAACAGAATGACCACTCTTGATAGCACAAACAGAACCACCATTACCCAGATGGCAATTGATGATGTTCAGTTCTTCAACCGGTTTGTTCAGCGCTTCTGCCGCTTGCAGGCTGATATAGTAGTGGCTGGTGCCATGCATACCATAACGGCGGATACCGTTTTCTTTATAAAGTTTATACGGTAACGCATACAGGTATGCTTGTTCCGGCATCGTCTGATGATAGGCTGTATCAAATACAGCTACGTTAGGTAATGACGGAAACGCATGCTTTGCCGCGCTGATGCCAACCAGATGTGCCGGGTTATGCAGTGGCGCCAGTGTGCAGCATTCTTCAATCCCTTTTACAACGCTGTCATCGATCAGGACAGACTGTGTAAATTTCTCACCACCGTGAACCACACGATGACCTATCGCGATCAGATCGGCTACCAGTTCCGGCTTGTTTGGCAGGATGGTTTGTACGATAAAATCAAGCGCTTCCTGATGAGCGGCGCCGGCACCCAGATCGGCATTGCCTTTGGCTCCATCAAGTTTCCACTTGATTTTGGCGTCATCGAGGTGTAAACATTCGGCAAGGCCGGAGAGTTTTTCATCACCAGTGGTGGCGTCAATTACGGCGAATTTCAGAGAAGAACTGCCGCAGTTAAGTACAAGAACCAACTTGCTACTCATTCATTAATCCTAAAAATGGGGTTCTAACAACACAGTTACAGTAATGTTTAAAAAATGTTAAACACTGGCAGAGAATATAGCATATGATTATGTCAGGAGCCCACTGTTTACCACTAATTCGGGCAATCAACAGGCCCTGACTAAGTGGCATATATTTCCTGTTAAAACTTAACGTTTTAAGCGCCGAAGGATACAGTGGATATCGCCAAACCACAAATAGTTCTTATTTACTTAACTGTGAGTTAAAGTTACAAATTGGCGGAAAGAGGAGGTGCGGTATGAATTCTTTCAGCAAAACATTGTCGTATGGTGCTGATTACTCTTCTGTATGGCCACAACATCCTGAACTTGCAGCGTTTTTTCCGGAACAAAAGGTTATTTATCTGCTTAATTGGGGAAAGCGATTAATTCCCGCACTGATTGTCATTAGCGGATGTCTGCAATTGCAATGGGGAACTTCTGATAACTGGCCAACCTTTATCGCCAGTTGCATGTTTGCATTGAGTCTACCGGTGCAAGGGTATTATTGGCTTGGCCGGCGGGCTGAAACACAGCTACCGCCTTCATTGTCACGCTGGTATTTCGAGATTAATCAGAAACTGAATTGTATGCCGTCAGTAAACCGACCCAGCTATTTTGATTTAGCCAAAACGCTGCGAAAAGCGTTTGAGCAACTGGATCGGGTATTTCTGTTTCAGTGATCAGTAACTGACTTTGATACCATAAGAGACCAGAATTTCTTTCAGGTGTTCCATGACTTCTTTTTTCGGAGGATGGACACCATCAAGTTCGTATTTCTCCCCCATGGCTGTCCATTTGTGCTTACCTAGTTCGTGATAAGGCAGCATTTCCAGCTTTTCCACCTTGCCACCCAGCTCATCACGAATGAAAGCGCCTAATGCATGCGCTCCCGCATCATCATCGCTCCAGCCTGGCACAACAACATACCGGATCCACATTGTTTTGCCTTTTTTCGCCAGATAGCGGGCAAATTCCAGACAATATTTATTGCTGACATGGGTGAGAGGAATATGGATCTCATCATTCATGTGCTTGATATCCAGCATGACGAGATCGGTTTGGGCCAATAAATCATCCAGTGCCAGATCGTAATGGCGAATAAAGCCATTGGTATCCAGGCAGGTATGGATGCCTTGCGCTTTACAGGCTTTAAACCATTCCGTAACGAATTCTTTCTGCAGTGTTGCCTCACCACCTGATGCGGTTACGCCGCCACCCGAGGATTTCATAAAATGGCGGTAAGCCAGTAAATCCTTCATCAAATCATCAACGGTGACTTCTTTACCGCCTTCAGTGTCCCAGGTATCCCGGTTATGACAATATTTGCAACGCATCAGGCATCCCTGAAAGAAAGCAATAAAGCGGATACCCGGGCCATCGACGGTGCCACAGGTTTCTACAGAGTGTATGCGGCCTTTAATAGTCATAGTTAACTCCAGAATACTTCTTTAATAATGCTCATTTTATTACATATTTATACGTTGAGCACGGAGACATAGTTTAAAGCGGAACCTGTATCCATAAAAAAACCCCGACTGTTGCCAGCCGGGGTTTTTTGTGAACAGAACGAATATTACATGGACTGTGTGAAAGTACGAGTAATAACGTCTTGTTGCTGTTCTTTAGTCAGCGAGTTGAAACGTACTGCGTAACCAGATACACGGATAGTCAGCTGAGGATATTTCTCAGGATTTTCCATCGCGTCCAGCAGCATTTCACGGTTCATTACGTTGACGTTCAGGTGCTGACCGCCTTCGATGCTCGCTTCGTGATGGAAGTAACCGTCCATCAGACCAACCAGGTTGGCTTTCTGTGCATCAGCTTCTTTACCCAGCGCGTTCGGCACGATGGAGAAGGTGTAAGAGATACCGTCTTTAGCGTAAGCGAATGGCAGTTTGGCAACAGAAGTCAGAGAGGCTACAGCACCTTTCTGGTCACGACCATGCATTGGGTTAGCGCCTGGGCCAAACGGAGCACCAGCACGACGACCGTCAGGGGTGTTACCTGTTTTCTTACCATATACTACGTTAGAAGTAATGGTCAGAACTGACTGAGTCGGGATCGCATTACGGTAAGTTTTGCGATGCTGGATCTTGGTCATGAAACGCTCAACCAGGTCACAAGCGATGCTGTCTACGCGCTCATCGTTGTTACCGAATTGTGGGTATTCGCCTTCGATTTCGAAATCAACAGCGATACCGTCTTCGTCACGAACCGGTTTAACTTTCGCGTATTTGATAGCAGACAGAGAGTCAGCTGCTACAGACAGACCAGCGATACCACAAGCCATGGTGCGGATCACGTCACGGTCATGCAGTGCCAGCTGAATAGCTTCGTAGCTGTATTTGTCGTGCATGTAGTGGATGATGTTCAGTGCGGTGACGTACTGAGTTGCCAGCCAGTCCATGAAATGGTCCAGACGGTCCATGACATCATCGTAGTCCAGGTATTCTGAAGTGATTGGTGCAGTTTTTGGACCCACCTGGATTTTCAGTTTTTCGTCCACGCCGCCGTTGATTGCGTACAGCATGGTTTTCGCCAGGTTCGCACGGGCGCCGAAGAACTGCATCTGTTTACCAATAACCATTGGGGATACGCAACAAGCGATAGCATAGTCATCGTTGTTGAAATCGTTACGCATCAGGTCATCGTTTTCATACTGAACTGAAGAGGTATCGATAGATACTTTAGCACAGTATTTTTTGAAGCCCATTGGCAGGTCTTCAGACCACAGGATGGTCATGTTAGGCTCTGGTGAAGGGCCCATGGTGTACAGGGTATTCAAGTAACGGAAAGAAGTCTTGGTTACCAGAGTACGACCGTCAACACCCATACCACCCAGAGACTCGGTTGCCCAGATTGGGTCGCCAGAGAACAGGGTATCGTATTCAGGAGTACGCAGGAAACGAACCATACGCAGTTTCATGATCAGGTGATCGATGATTTCCTGAGCCTGAGCTTCAGTCAGCAGGCCTTTTTTGATGTCGCGTTCGAAGTACACGTCCAGGAAGGTCGCAGTACGGCCGAAAGACATTGCAGCACCGTTCTGGCTCTTAACAGCGCCAAGGTAACCGAAGTAAGTCCACTGAACAGCTTCCTGTGCAGTAGTAGCTGGGCCGGAAATATCACAGCCGTATTTAGCAGCCATTTCTTTCAGCTGAGCCAGCGCGCGGTGCTGTTCAGAGATTTCTTCACGCAGACGGATGGTGGCTTCCAGATCTTCACCCGCTTCCATTTTGGCTTGCAGAGATTTGAACTGAGCCAGTTTGTCAGCCATCAGGAAGTCGATACCGTACAGAGCAACACGACGGTAGTCACCGATAATACGACCACGACCGTATGCATCAGGCAGACCGGTGATAACACCAGACTTACGGCAGTTCAGGATGTCTTTAGTGTAAACATCGAACACGCCCTGGTTGTGGGTTTTACGGTATTCGGTGAAGATTTTCTTAACTTGTGGGTCCAGCTGACGGCCATAAACCTGGCAAGAGCCTTCAACCATTTTGATACCACCGAAGGCAACGATTGCGCGTTTCAGTGGTTTTTCAGTCTGCAGACCAACGATCTTTTCCAGATCTTTGTTGATATAACCAGCATCATGAGAAGTGATGGTTGACGGCAGGTCAGTATCAAAGTCGACAGGAGCATGGGTGCGGTTTTCTTCCTTGATGCCTTCCATAACCTGTTCCCACAGTTTGGCAGTGGCATCAGATTCGCCAGCCAGGAAGGATTCATCACCCTCGTAAGGGGAATAGTTTTTCTGGATGAAATCACGGGTGTTTACTTCTGACTGCCATGCACCAGGAGCAAAACCTTCCCACGCTTTCAGACATTTTTCACTTAACTCTGCCATTTTTTCATTACCTCTTCGGTATTGATGTATGAACTTCCGGAATCAGCACCTGGTTAGTGATGACGACGGAAAATAAACCAGTATGTAAGACCAACCATAACACCACCGCCAATGATATTGCCGATAGTGACTGGGATTAGATTGTTGATAACAAAATTTTGAATTGTCAGATCCGCATACACTGACTGCTGGACGCCGATAGATGTCCAGAATTCAGGCGCTGCAAAATTCTCAATTGCAATGCCGACAGGGATCATGAACATGTTTGCGATACTATGTTCGAAACCAGATGCTACGAACATGGCAACAGGAAGGATCATGATCAGCGCTTTATCAGTCATGGTGCGACCACCGAAGGCCATCCAGGTAGCAAGGCAAACCATCAGGTTACACATGATACCCAGCGCGACAGCTTCGATGAATGTATGATGAATTTTATGCTGTGCTACAGATAAAGCAACTTTACCCCATTGGCCTTCACCAGCGGTGTATTGGCTGCTCAGCATAATCAGGGTAACAATCAGCAAACCGCCAATCAGGTTGCCGAAATAGACAATACCCCAATTCTTGAACATTTGTCCCCATGTGATGCGTTTTGCTGCACGGGCGACAATAGTCAGTGTTGTAGACGTAAACAATTCGCCGCCGAGCAGGACGCACAAAATCAGACCAAGTGCGAAACAGATACCACCAACCAGTTTATTGTTACCGGTGGAGAGTGCTGTAACGTAGAAGACGAAGGCGATTGCGATAAACGCACCGGCCGTAATGGCCAGGAAGAATGCTTTCGAGGCGGGTTTGGTTGCTTTACCATGGACTATGTCTTCGGCCGCTGCTGCAATAGCTTCGGGCTTCAGGCAATCAAAAGGGGATTCAGCTTTCACGGAATTTACACCTGTAAGTCAGATTACTAGGACAATGATAGCAACAATGATTTATCTCAAAATTGCTCCAGATCAAATCTCACCGGTCACCATGTAATTTTATTACATTAAATTCCTTTTGGGTTGCTTTTTTTTTGAGCAATTGTTTCCTTGGTTACAAAAATGTGAATGGTATGTTTCTAATGTGGGTCGGCTCTAACCGACCCACAAATAATTAATTAAATTAATAAAATCAATTAATTATTTATTATCAATTACTTAAAGTTATATTTTATATGTATCTTTAGCTCTTTGAAGCTTATCATAGGCTTGCAGCAATTTTTGATGGTTTTTGAAAGTTTGCAACGTGGAATCAGCAGCTTGCAAACCAAAGAACCGCATAGAACCATCAATATGATTCCATGCCCGGTTTACCGTTTCTTCATCAAACATGCGAATGAAAGCCATCCGGTATTGTTCGGCATCGCGCTCTTCATCAAGGAATAGCTCCAGACTGGCATTTAAACACCGGAAGAAGCGTGTCCGCTCTTCTGTGAAGACAGAGCTATTAAAGTCCAGCGTCCAGCCAGCCCATTCTTGTGCTAATTCATGTTCTCCGGCGGCCAGAGCCAGCAGGCATTTCAGTTCGCCAACGCGCAAGGTGTGCCAGCCTGTGCCTTTGTCTGCGGCAATGCCTAATAATTCACGAACACGGGTCTGATCATCAAAACCTTCTTCATCCAGTTGATCAAACAAGGCCAGATAATCCTCCTGTTCCCACTGGCTACCCGGCAGGCTGAGAATGGTTTCGCGCAGATGACTGCCCATGTTGTTATTGGCATAAAGCAAATCTTCTGCCGGATAGATATCTGACATGCCCGGAACCAGAATGCGGCAGGCATAAACACCAAGATGCTCATAGTCTGCAATGTATACTGGTTGTTTCATCTCATCAAAAACAGCCAGCAATCCGTTGAATTCCTGTTCTGTTGTGCCGGAAAAATCCCAGTCTGCAAATTCATAGTCTGCTTCGTCTTTGAACAGATCCCAGCTGATGAGTCCTGATGAATCAATAAAATGTGTTTCCAGATTATGCTGATCTGCAACGTCATCATTATTAAAGGAAGGGGGAGCGAATACATCCAGATCTTTCAGTCCACGGCCTTGCAGTAATTCGGTGACAGTTCTTTCAAAGGCCACTTCAAACTGTGGGTGTGCACCGAATGAGGCAAAGCAGGTGCTGTTTTGCGGGTTAAATAACACAACACAAATGACGGGGAATTGCCCACCGAGTGAAGCGTCATAGCTCAGGATTGGGAATCCTTCTGCTTCCAGAGTCGTAATCGCTTCCTTTATTTTAGGAAAACGGGCAATGACCTCTTCCGGAATTGCCGGCAGACTGATGGCTTCGCGGATAATTTTATTTTTTACATAACGTTCAAAAACTTCAGACAGCGCCTGAGTTCTGGCTTCGGTTACTGTGTTGCCAGCGCTCATTCCGTTGGACACATACAGGTTACCGACGATATTCATCGGAATATAGATCGTTTGCTGATTATCCTGACGAATAAAAGGCAGTGCGCAGATACCGCGTTCATCATTACCTGATTGCAGGTCGACCAGCATATCAGCCGTTAATTCATTTTCCGGATCGTAATATTGACGAGTGAACTCATCGAGTAACCCGGCAGGAATCGAGCCGTCTTCTGGAATAGCAAACCATTTTTCATTCGGATAATGAACAAACGGCCCGTTTGCAATCTCATCACCCAAGAAAAAGTCAGCAAAGAAGTAGTTGGTAGACAGTCGTTCAAAATATTCACCCAGGGCTGAGGCGAGGGCGGCTTTTTGTGTTGCCCCTTTGCCATTGGTGAAACAAAGCGGGCAATCCTTATCCCGAATATGTACAGACCAGACATTGGGTACCGGATTCAGCCATGAGGCTTCTTCAATATTAAAGCCCAAAGCCTGCAGTTTGTTCTGAAAGCGCGTAATTGAGTCTTCCAGTGCGGCATCTTTACCAGGAATGAAGGTTTGCATTGAGGGGATCCATGTGTTGATAAATTGTTAAAACACAATAACGGATCATATGCTGCAATCTTGGATATGTCACTGTCTGCCCCAGATTCAGAGATGATTTAGCTATTTTCATGCAAAAAATGCTTGCAGCAACGCCCGGCATCCGTATTGTGATGTGACGTGTTTTTGATGAGTAATCCAAGCAGGAATGGAAATGAAAAAAGTAGGACTAATTGGTTGGCGTGGTATGGTGGGTTCGGTTCTGATGAGCCGCATGATTGAAGAAAACGACTTCAGTAAGATCGACCCCGTATTTTTTACTACCTCTCAGGCTGGTCAGGAAGCACCGAAATTTACAGGTAAACCTGCTGGCGTACTGGAAGATGCATTCAACATTGATGCACTGAAGGCGATGGATATCATTATCACCTGTCAGGGTGGTGATTACACTAAAGAAGTTTATCCAAAGTTGATGGCTTCCGGATGGACTGGTTACTGGATTGATGCAGCTTCAACTCTGCGTATGGAAGATAATGCCATTATCATTCTGGATCCGGTGAACGGCCATGTCATTGATAACGCACTGAACAAAGGTATCAAAACCTATGTTGGCGGTAACTGTACTGTCAGCCTGATGCTGATGGGCTTGGGTGGTCTGTTTGCGAATAATCTGGTTGAGTGGGTTTCTTCTTCTACTTATCAGGCTGCTTCTGGTGCCGGTGCGCGCCATATGCGTGAACTGCTGCAACAGATGGGCGCACTGCGTGATGTGGTGGCCGCTGAGCTGGCTGATCCGGCTTCCGCGATTCTGGACATCGAACGCAAAGTAACAGCCGCTATGCGTGCTGACGAATTCCCGACTTCTCAGTTTGGTGCGCCTTTGGCGGGCAGTCTGATCCCATGGATCGACGTTCCACTGCCAAACGGTCAAAGCAAGGAAGAGTGGAAAGGCATGGCTGAAACCAACAAGATTTTAGGTCTGCCGACCGCAGGTATTCCTGTTGATGGTAACTGTGTCCGAATCGGTGCGCTGCGCTGCCACAGCCAGTCTTTCACTATCAAACTGAAAAAAGATGTACCGCTGACTGATATTCATCAGATGCTGGCTGCCCATAACGACTGGGTTCGCGTGATCGAGAATGATCGTGCAATTACCGTCAAAGAACTGACCCCGGCTACCGTTACTGGCACGCTGAACGTACCGGTTGGTCGTCTGCGTAAAATGAACATGGGCCAGGATTTCCTGTCTGCGTTCTCTGTTGGTGACCAGCTGTTATGGGGTGCGGCAGAACCACTGCGCCGCATGCTGAACATTCTGCTGGCGAAAGCATAATTTAGCCCGGTATCAGCTAAATGCTAAACGCACTGCTTCGGCGGTGCGTTTTTGTTTTAGAGATAATCACTTCTGGTTAAAATATGTACAGATATATGTTATCCTGACTCTGGTCTTCCTACCCTAAACTTTGTACAATCCGCGCCCTTCTATACAGGTCACTGAGGCATTCATGAGCGAAAATAAAGTCAATCTGCTGGATTTCGATCGTAAAGCATTACGGGCATTTTTTGCCGATGAATTAGGCGAAAAAGCGTTTCGTGCTGATCAGATCATGAAGTGGATCTACCATTTTGGCTGTAATGACTTTTCACAAATGACCAATGTTAACAAAGTGTTACGTGAAAAACTGTCTCAGATTGCAGAGATCCGGGCGCCAGAGATCAGTCGGGAGCAGCGTTCAGCTGATGGCACAATTAAATGGGCCATGCTGGTTGGCGATCAGGAAGTTGAAACGGTATATATCCCGGAAGCCGATCGGGCAACGCTTTGTGTTTCGTCCCAGGTGGGTTGTGCGCTGGAATGCAAGTTTTGTTCAACTGCACAGCAGGGGTTTAACCGGAACCTGAAAGTATCAGAAATTATCGGTCAGGTATGGCGTGCAGCACAGGTTGTTGGTTTCTCCAAAGAGACAGGCAAACGACCGATCACTAACGTTGTGATGATGGGGATGGGCGAGCCGTTGCTGAACCTCGCCAATGTTGTGCCGGCGATGGATTTGATGATGGATGATTTCGGTTTCGGATTGTCCAAACGCAGAGTGACTATTTCAACCTCTGGTGTTGTACCGGCTCTGGATAAGCTTGGCGATATGATTGACGTTGCGCTGGCCATTTCTTTGCATGCGCCGAACGATCAGCTTCGATCAGAAATCATGCCGATTAACGACAAGTACAATATCCAGGAATTTCTGGCTGCAGTTCGCCGGTATCTTGAGAAATCAAATGCAAACCAGGGAAGGGTAACTGTTGAGTATGTCCTGCTTGATCACCTGAATGATGATATGCAGCACGCACATGAACTGGCTGAGTTGCTGAAAGATACCCCAAGCAAAATCAATCTGATTCCATTTAACCCGTTCCCGGGTAATCCGTACGGTAAACCGAGCAATAGCCGTATTGATCGCTTTTCTAAAGTACTGATGGAATACGGATATACTGTCATCGTACGTAAAACCCGCGGTGATGACATTGACGCTGCCTGTGGCCAGCTGGTAGGTGATGTAATCGACAGAACAAAACGAACCATGAAAAAACGGATGCAAGAACAGGAGATTTCCGTCAAAATGCTTTGAAATCCAGTTCGTTAATGTACTGAGAAATGAAAAGAAATCTTCTGCTACTCTGGACAGCGCTAATTGCGCTGTCCGGATGTGTCACCGAAACTACAATTATCGGCAAGAATTCTGTAAAACAAGAGAATTCAATAGATAATGCCGCTGCGGCCAAGACGCGTATTCAGCTTGGTATGGGGTATCTGAATAATGGTCAGATGGCTCCGGCGAAATATAATTTTGAAAAAGGTATTGAACTGGATCCGGATAGTGCAGAGCCTTATCTGGCACTGGCTTATTATTATCAGGCTGTCGGTGATAAATCGTCGGCTCAGCGTACCTATGAGAAGTTGCTATCCAGCCATGGCAATAATCCGGATGTCCTTAATAACTACGGCGCGTTTCTTTGTCGTAATCTTAACTATTCCGAAGCGGATAAGATGTTTATGCGGGCAATCGCTCAGCCTCATTATCTGAAAATGGACGATAGTTATGAAAATGCCGGCATTTGTGCATTGAAATCGGGTAAAAAAGAAAAAGCGCAGGAGTATTACAAGCTTGCTCTTGGTTACAACCCGCACAAAGTAAGATTGCTGCTGGATTTAGCTGAAATGGCATTAGATGCCAATAAGCCTGCAGATGCAGAATTATGGTTAAGTTCATACCGTAAAAAAGCCAATGATACGCCGCAAAGTTTGTGGCTGAGTATTCGTACTGCTCAGGCACAAGGACGCATAGCCGATACTCATCTGTTCGGCCAGACCCTGGTTACCCAATTCCCATCCTCGACCCAAGCAAAAAGATATCAGAACAATGACTACTGAACAGCGTCATGAGACGGCACAGCCTACGCCGGGCTCAATATTAAAAGCAGCACGTGAACAAAAAGGTTTGAGTCAACAGGATGTGGCTCATCGTCTTAATCTGCGTATTTCATTAATTCGCGATATAGAAGAGGATCGTTTTGATCAGAAAACGGCCAGCACTTTTACCCGTGGTTATCTGAAAACATATGCCCGTTTTGTCAGTGCCGATGAACAGGCTGTTTTAGATGCATACGATCGTCTCGGACTGGATGATAAAAAATACACTGAAATGTACAGCTTCTCCGGCCGAACACAGCGGGAAGCGAGTGAACATCGGGTTCGCCTCATTTCCTGGGTATTATGCGTCGGTCTGGCGGCAGTTGGCGCCGCCTGGTGGTGGTTACAGCCGGCCGAAGAACCCGTTCCTACCAGTATCAATGAAGCCGGGCAACTGGTTGTCAAAGCGGCTACTAACGCTGTTGAGGCTGTGGCGCCTGCTTCTGTCGATTCAACTGAAGCAGCCGTAAGCAAAGCCTTGCCGACAGTAACTTCTGAGGTGACAAATACTGATTTGGCGGCTGTCCCGGCAACTGATTCCGAAGCGAACAGTGGCAATGATACTGATGAGGTACAAGAGCCAACGGTGCTGTCTGATGCAGCTGCTAATGCCGATACTCAGAATCAGGCTGCTGTTGTCCCGGCTGCAGCAGAGACTCCTCTGGTATCTCCTATCAATGCGACAGCAAGTGCAGCGGCATCTTCTGCCTCAAGTACTGTCAGTGACGCGCCGCAAAAGAACGAAGTGGATCCATCTGTTGCGCTTCAATTGCAATTTAGTGCCGGTTGCTGGTTGCGTGTTACTGATGCCACAGGAAAAACTTTATTTGAAGGCACCAAAAATGCCGGCGATAAAATCAATCTGAATGGCCAGGAACCATACAGCTTGATTATTGGTGCGCCAAGAGCCGTTTCGGTCTATTTCCACGGTCAGGCCGTCGATATGTCATCCTATATCCGTCAGGGTGTAGTCGCTCGTTATAAATTACCACTGAAGAATTAATCTATGACGCAACATGTTTCCCCCATAAAGCGCCGGGTTAGTAAACAGATTATGGTCGGGAATGTACCGGTCGGCGGAAATGCGCCGATATCGGTACAGTCGATGACAAATACACTGACAACCGATGTCGCTGCTACAGTGGCCCAGATACAGGCGTTACAACGTGTCGGAGCGGATATTGTTCGTGTGTCTGTTCCGACGATGGATGCAGCTGAAGCGTTTAAACTGATCCGCCAGCAAGTGTCTATCCCTTTGGTCGCTGATATTCATTTTGATTATCGTATCGCGCTGAAAGTTGCGGAATACGGTGTCGATTGTCTACGTATTAATCCGGGCAACATTGGTAAAGAAGATCGTATCCGTTCTGTGGTTGATTGCGCCCGGGATATGAATATCCCAATCCGTATTGGCGTAAATGGCGGTTCATTAGAAAAGGAACTGATGGATAAATACGGCGAGCCTACTGCAGAAGCGCTGGTTGAATCAGCTATGCGTCATGTGGACATACTGGATCGCCTCAATTTCGATCAGTTCAAAGTGAGTGTTAAAGCATCCGATGTTTTTCTGGCAGTCGACGCATATCGTTTACTGGCAAAGCAAATTGAACAGCCGTTACATCTGGGGATCACTGAAGCTGGTGGTTTCCGTGCCGGTGCTGTGAAATCAGCGATTGGGCTAGGCATGCTACTGGCCGAAGGTATCGGGGATACATTGCGGGTTTCTCTGGCCGCCGACCCGGTCGAAGAGATTAAAGTTGGTTTTGATATTCTGAAGTCACTGCGCATCCGTGCCCGCGGCATTAATTTTATTGCCTGTCCGACATGTTCGCGTCAGGAGTTCGATGTGATTGGTACCGTCAATGCCCTGGAACAACGACTGGAAGATATTATCACTCCGATGGATGTGTCTATTATCGGTTGTGTGGTGAATGGTCCGGGTGAGGCACTGGTTTCTGATCTCGGATTGGCTGGCGCCAATCGCAAGAGTGCATTGTATGAGAATGGTGAGCGGGTTGATCGTCTTGATAACAATGAACTGCTAGATCAACTGGAAGCGCGCATCAGAGCCAAAGCTGCACTGCTTGATCAGGAAAAGCGTATTCCAGTCAAAGAGCATCAGGAATAGTTCCTGACTTTATATTACACGCTGTCTGCTGGCGGGTTGTACCCGTCTTTTGAAACTCCCTATAATGCGGGCAGCTTTTGCATTAAAAATTCGGAAATTATTGTGGCTAAACAAATTCAGGCGATTCGTGGTATGAATGATTGCCTACCGGAACAAACTCCGGTCTGGCAAATGGTCGAAGCAACTTTGCGTCGTGTAGTGTCTTCTTATGGTTATTCTGAAATCCGGATGCCCGTTGTCGAGATGACGCATTTGTTTCAGCGAGCTATCGGTGAAGTTACCGATGTCGTTGAAAAAGAGATGTATACCTTTAATGACCGTAACGGCGACAGTCTGACACTGCGGCCAGAAGGCACTGCCGGATGTGTGCGTGCCTGTATCGAGCATGGCCTGGTTTACAATCAGGAACGTCGCCTGTGGTATGTAGGCCCAATGTTCCGTCATGAACGTCCGCAAAAAGGCCGGTATCGCCAGTTTCATCAATTCGGTGTTGAAGTATTCGGTCTGACCGGTCCGGACATTGATGCTGAGCTGATCATGCTGACTGCCCGTTTGTGGCGTGAGCTGGGTATTGAACAATTTACCACCCTGCAATTGAATACGTTGGGCTCTTCAGCGGAACGCGCTGCATATCGTGATGCGCTGGTTGCATTCCTGGAACAGCATAAAGAGTCACTGGACGAAGAATGTCAGCGCCGTATGTATACTAACCCGCTGCGTGTACTGGATACCAAGAATCCTCAGGTTCAGGAAATTCTTACCCAAGCTCCTGTACTGTCTGATTATTTTGGTGAAGAGACCAAAGCGCATTTTGACGGGCTGAAAGCACTGTTGGATGCTGCGGGTATTGCATACCAGGTTAATGAACGTCTGGTGCGCGGTCTGGATTATTACAATTACACCGTATTCGAATGGGTTACCGACAGCCTGGGGGCTCAGGGTACTATTTGTGGCGGTGGCCGTTATGATGGTTTGGTGGAACAGCTGGGTGGTCATGCTACACCGGCAATTGGTTTTGCCATGGGGCTGGAGCGTCTGACGCTGATGCTCGAAACGCTGGAAAAAATTCGTAATATCCCTGCTGTTGCGGATGTATATATCTGCATGGCCGGCGAGGGGACTCTGACCGCTGGTTTGCTGCTGGCTGAAAAATTACGCAATGAGCGTCCGGAACTGCGTGTTATGACACATTGCGGTGGCGGAAACTTCAAGAAGCAAATGAAACGTGCGGATAAAGTAGAAGCCCGGATTGCATTGATTCTGGGTGAATCCGAAGTGGCAGATAATAAAGTCACAGTTAAATTTTTACGTGATCAGGTTGAACAGCAGACTGTTGATGTCACAGCGCTGTTACCGATCCTGGATAAACTGGGAGAGTAATAGTGGACGTTTACAATTCAGAAGAACAACAGGTTGAAGCTATAAAATCATGGTGGCAAGAAAATGGTAAGTCCATTGTTGCCGGTGTGATAATCGGTTTTGTGGGTCTGTTTGGCTGGCGCTATTATAATGATTACACCCGTCAGCAAAGTGAAGCTGCTGCGGCTGAATATCAGCAAGTCATGCAGAGTTTGTCTGAACAGCATGAAAAAGCATTTGATGCTGTCAGTCAGTTTATCAAATCACATAAAAATACGTATGGTGATCTTGCTGGTCTGCAACTCGCCGCTGAAGCAGTAAACGCGAATAAACCTGAGCTGGCTGCAGAGCAATTGCGTTATGTTGCGGAACAGGGCAGTGAAGAGGAATTTAAACCTGTTGCTGCTATCCGCCTGTCACGTCTGTTAGTTGCAATGGATAAACCAGCCGATGCGCTGAAAGTACTGGATTCTATTACTGCAGAACAATACAAAGCGGTAGTGGCTGAAATCAGAGGTGATGCATTACTGGCATCATCGCAGCCTGATAAAGCCCGTGAAGCCTATACTGTAGCCATGCAGTCCGGTAAAGCAGGTACTAATCCTGTTTTACAGATGAAACTGGATGATCTTTCTGTAGCCAGCGAAGACGTTGATACACCTAAAGCGAAATAAAGCGAAGGATGGTGAACCGAATGCATAAAGGTTGGCAAAAATTTAGCTGTCTGTTGCTGGGAGGTATTCTCCTGTCTGGCTGCAGCTCCGAAGAAGATGTCATCAAAATGGCTGAGGTGCCGGTTGTAGAATCAGCATTCCAGGCAGAAACCGTATGGAGCCATGGCATTGGCTCCGGCATCGGTAAGTTCTATTCACAACTGCAACCGGTGATTGTCGGCGAGCATATATTTGCAGCATCAAGAGATGGTGATGTATATGCCTTTGATAAGCTGAGTGGTAAAGAGTTGTGGAATGTTGATCTGAGTGATCAGGCTTTTTACGAAGAAAAGCGCAGTGCCCGTTTATCTGGCGGCCTGGCGGCGGCGGATGGTCGTCTTTATGTCGGTTCCGAAAATGGTGAGCTGATTGCGCTGAGCCAGACAAATGGTGAATTGTTGTGGCACACCGATGTTGGTGGTGAAGTGTTGGCTATGCCTGCTACCGAGGCTGGTAAAGTCGTAGTTAGCACGAGTGCTGGCCAGTTACTCGCTCTTGATGGCGAAAGTGGAAAGATCGGCTGGACTGTGACCAGTGAGCAACCAAACCTGACTTTACGTGGTACATCTGCGCCGGTGATCGCCGCGGGTGGTGTGCTGTATGGCCGGGCAGATGGTAAAATAGGCATTGTTATTCTGCAAAACGGGCAGTTGGTGAACGAAACCCGTGTAGCGACGCCACATGGCCGTACCGATCTTGATCGTATGGTAGATGTCGATGCAGTCCCGATTATTGTTGATGATGAACTATACGCAGTAGCATATAATGGACAGCTTGTTTCCCGTAAACTGATCTCCGGTGATGAACTCTGGAAGCGGAAATATGCTTCCTATCAGAACATGGGAATTGGCGTAAACGATATTGTTATTACTGATTCAAAGTCGCATATCTATCTCGTCGAACGCTCAACCGGTACTGAGAAGTGGTCTAATACCCAGCTGGAATATCGTAATCTGACGGCTCCTCTGGTATTAGGTGATTATGTTGTCGTTGGCGACAGCGAAGGCTATCTGTACTGGATTTCACAAACAACGGGTAGGATTGTGTCTATGCAGGAGATCGATAGTGATGGTCTCTATGCAGCACCCATCATTGATGGTGATTTAGTCTATATTCAAACTCGTGGCGGCGAACTTGTCGCGTTAAAACGTCCGTTATAATCCGGATTCTGGTTTGTAAATAGCCCCTGATTTGTATCGGGGGCTTATGTTTATTTATTGAGGTTTTGTATGACCCCTGTTGTTGCCCTGGTGGGACGCCCAAACGTTGGCAAGTCCACACTATTTAACCGTCTGACGCGTAGCCGGGACGCACTGGTGGCCGATTTCCCGGGATTAACTCGTGATCGTAAATATGGGCAGGCATCGTTCGGCGAATTGAATTTCATCGTTGTAGATACCGGCGGTATTGATGGTTCCGAGGAAGGGATCGAAGTCAAAATGGCAGAACAATCGCTGCAGGCGATTGAAGAAGCCGATGTTGTCTTATTCATGGTTGATGCCCGTGCAGGTGTGACCAGTGCTGATATTGGTATTGCTAACCATCTGCGTCGTCAACAAAAGAAAGTTTTTCTGGTTGCGAATAAAACTGATGGTATTGATGGAGATGCTCACTGTGCAGACTTTTATAGCCTGGCATTGGGTGAGATCCACCAGATTGCAGCAGCTCATGGACGAGGTGTTACTGCATTGCTTGAGAAAGCATTAGCACCGTTTCTTGAAGAATTAGTGGAGCCTACTGAGGAAGAAAAAGCGGCTGCGGAAGAGGCTGCTTATTGGGCTGCCTTTGAAGGTAAAGAAGAAGTTCTGCTGAACGAAGATGAGGAAGAGTTAACCGGTGAAGATCGTTATGCCGATCTACCGATTAAATTTGCAATCATCGGACGTCCGAACGTCGGCAAATCTACATTAACTAACCGCATGTTGGGTGAAGATCGCGTTATTGTTTTCGATATGCCGGGAACAACCCGTGATTCTATCTACATTCCGCTGGAACGAGACGAGCAGCAGTATATTGTCATTGATACCGCGGGTGTACGTAAGAAGAAAAAGATCTACGAAACAGTAGAAAAATTCTCGGTCGTTAAAACGTTGCAGGCGATTGAAGATGCTAACGTGGTATTGCTGCTGGTTGATGCTCGTGAAGGTATTTCTGATCAGGATCTCAGCCTGTTAGGATTCACGCTGCATTCTGGTCGTTCCATCGTGATCGCTGTCAACAAGTGGGATGGACTGGATCAGGACACCAAGGAAAAAATCAAAGAAGATCTGGAACGCCGTTTGGGTTTTGTTGATTTTGCCCGGGTCCATTTTATTTCTGCGTTGCATGGTTCTGGTGTCGGCAACCTGTTTGATTCTATTCAGGAAGCGTACCGTTCTGCGACTAAACGTATCAGTACCTCCATGCTGACCCGTATCATGAATATGGCTGCGGAAGATCATCAGCCACCATTGGTACGTGGCCGCCGTGTTAAGCTGAAATATGCGCATGCGGGTGGTTATAACCCGCCACGTATTATCATTCATGGTAACCAGGTGAATGATCTGCCCGACTCATATAAGCGTTATCTGATAAACTATTATCGTAAGTCGCTTAAAATTATGGGCACGCCTATCCATGTTGAATTCCAGGAAGGCGATAATCCGTTTGAGGGTAAGCGGAATAAACTGACTCCAAACCAGATCCGTAAGCGTCGTCGTATGATGAAGTTTGTGAAAAAGGGCTAATGCATAAGGAGAGGTGAAATGGCTTATCAAATCACCTGTCCTTCTTGTCAGCAAGAAGGGCTGGATCCAAGACAGAGTACAGCAACCTGTTCGCATTGCGCAAAGCAGTTTAAAATTGTTGGATTCTGTCCGACATGTCACGTTGAGCTGGAACGTCTGCAAGCTTGTGGTGCGTCAGAATTTTTCTGTAACACCTGCAACTCGATGATTTCAAAGCGACAGGCCGAATATCAGATTACACCTGTTTAATCATATAAAAGGGAAAGCCGGATGAAAATCCGGCTTTTTTGTCTCTATTTTTCAGGTAAAAAGTGGTTATACGCCACCAGATCCAAATGCCTCGGCAAATATCTGTTCGTCATTGACACCGATACGCTTTAACTCGCCGATATAATGACGCATGAACGACACGGGGCCACATAAATAATATTCCGCATTCAGGGCATCTGTTGGCAGGACATGTTCCAGCTGATAGGGTGCCTGTTTGGCATGGCTTTGGTGTGCCTCACGTTGATCGTAGAATACATGAAGCATGACACCATGTTTTTCTGCCACTGATTCTGCATGAGACTTAAATGCATGCGACGACTCATTTCTTGCTGAATGAATGAAATGCAATTCCCGGGTGCTATTTTTAGCTGTCAGATAATTCATGATGGAAATCATGGGGGTTATTCCCACCCCTCCACTCATTAAAACAACCGGTGCCTGAGACGTTTCATTGATATAGAAATCACCATAAGGCGCCGATAGCTCAATAATATGTCCTTCGGCATAGTGTTCATGGAGTAGATTTGAAACTTTTCCGGCGGGTTGTTCTGTATTGCCGTTTTCCCGTTTCACTGAGATCCGTAAATGACTCTGACCCGGCGCATCGGATAAGCTGTACTGGCGTGGCTGGAATAATCCCAGCTCCGGTACATAAATACGCACGCTGATATATTGTCCTGCCCTGAAATGAGGGATTGCACCGCCATCTAATGGTTCAAAACAGAACGATGTAATTTCATCACTTTCTTTGAGCTTTTTACTGATCCGGAAAGGACGCCAGCCGGTCCAGCCACCATCCGTATCAATAGATTGCTGGTATAAATCAGATTCAAAATTGATGAATAAATCGGCCAGTGAACCATAAGCTGCAGCCCAGGCATCTATCAGTTCAGGTGTTGCCGCATCACCCAGGACCTCCTTTATGGAGGCCAGCAGATGTTTGCCGACAATGGTGTAATGTTCAGCCCGAATCCCTAAGCTCACGTGTTTGTGCGCTACACGCGCAACAACCGGCAATAAAACAGAAGGGTCATCAATATGTTCAGCATAAGCCAGTACGGCGCCAGCTAACGCTTCTTGCTGGCGGCCGGTTTTCTGATGGCCCTGATTGAATATATTTTTTAACTCCGGGTTGTGGGTAAACATCCGGTTGTAAAAATGACTGGTAAGTGCCACGCCGCTGCTGCGTAATACCGGCACAGTTGCCCGGATCAGCGCTTTTTGTTGTTCATTCATGCCATATTCCTTCTTTTGGACATTGTCGCTGTATCAGATGGCATTATGGGTAGCTGGAAACAGCACATTGTTTTCAAGATGAATATGCGCCATCAAATCTTCCCGTAACTGTGTTAATCCGGTATAGAGTGCCCGCCAGGTGACACAGGCAAAAGGTGGTGGCGTGATGTCATCAGTCAGTTTGGCGATCATTTCTAAGCTGTCGCCATGTTGTTCATGCTCATGTTCCATCACCCGGATAGGACCCTGAGCTGTAAAGTATTCTCCGGTTTTTATCATTGGAAACAGGATCTGTTCTTCCTTTTGCATATGATTTTCTAATTCGCCATGCATGTATTCCAGATGAGATGACAATCCTTTCGGGCAGTCCGCTCTGTCACCATGAACATGTTCAACCCGCTTAGCCAGCCGGATCAGTTCAGGTAGCTGGATACGGTGGATGTTGTGATAGCGTTCCAGAATATGATCAATCAAGTTGGATGGTGAAGCATTCCGCCAGTCATGCGCTTCCGGCTGTAAGGAAACAACCGCATCCAGATCGGCGATAATTTGTTCGGCAGTAAAGTTACGTTCTGATATGGCTTCTGCCAGGCTTTTTTTACCACCACAGCAAAAATCAAGTTTATATTTATGAAATACGCGGGTGGCGCCGGGAATGTCGCAGGCCAGCTGCGCCAGAGTCTGTTCCAGATAATTCATATGATTACTCCGTGAGTATGGCAAAAGTTTGATTTCAATCAATTATTAGCATGAGGCGTGCCAACAATTAAGTTATTGATATTTATCAGTTTTATTTTTGGTGTGGTGATTTAAACCATTCTTGTGTATGGTATATAAAACCATTCAGGGTGATTTAAACCATGCTTGTTCATCAAATTATCCGGGATATAGCCTGTGAATTTCCGCGTGCAGTCAGAGAAGAACGATTAGTTGGTGCAATTCATACCTGGCTAAATTGTGGTGCGGTGGGGCTTTTAAAACAGGCTGGAGAAAGTCTGACGCCTGTGGCTGTTTCTGGTTTAGTGCCAGATACATTAGGCCGGCGGTTTGAAATTGTTAAGCATCCACGGTTAGCCGCCATTCTTGCTCAGCGTACGCCAGTCCATTTTGAGCCGGGAAACCCGCTTCCGGATCCATATGACGGTTTACTGGCATCTCATTTAGGCGAACCACTCCCGGTACATGATTGTCTTGGAATAAGTTTATATCTGGGGGATACCTGCTGGGGTGTTCTCACGTTGGATTCGGTTGATGAGATACCTTTTCCTCGCTCTGTCATTGATAGGATGCCGGAGATCGCTGCTTGTTGTGAGGCCGTGATCAGACTTTGCCGCCTGGAAGATGAAAATCGTGCTTTGCATTTGGCAAGTCGGATCGATGATGAATTAACCGGCGATGGTCATCTGGATGAGAACAGGGAAATTATCGGCCGTAGCCCGGTGTTACTACGTTTATTGCATGAGCTTGATATCGTGGCAGATTCAGATCTTCCGGTTCTGTTATCGGGTGAAACGGGGGTCGGTAAAGAGTTGCTTGCCCGGCGGATACACCGGAAATCATCGCGAGCCCATGCGCCGATGATTCATGTGAATTGTGCCGCACTGCCTGAATCGCTGATTGAGAGCGAATTGTTCGGCCATGTCAAAGGCGCATTTTCCGGCGCAGTCGCTGATCGTTCCGGCCGTTTTGAAGCTGCGGATGGTGGCGTTTTATTTCTGGATGAGGTTGGTGAGTTACCGCTTATTGCACAGGCAAAACTACTAAGAGCATTGCAAAACGGAGAAATTCAGCGGTTAGGCTCGGATAAGCCTTTAAAAGTAAATGTTCGTATTATCGCAGCGACTAACCGGGATTTGGCTGAACAGGTTCGGGGCGGCGAATTCAGGGCCGACCTGTATCATCGTCTTTCGGTTTATCCGGTTCCGGTACCACCTTTGCGCCAGCGGGGAGACGATGTGCTTCTGCTGGCAGGCTATTTTCTGGAATTGAACCGTACCCGGTTGGGTTTCAGAAGTCTGCGTTTGTCCCATCAGGCTGAACAGGCACTATGCGCATACTCCTGGCCCGGAAATATCAGGGAGCTGGAACATGTAATCAGCCGGGCTGCATTACGGGCTGTAAGTCAGGGGGCGATCAGGACAAATATTGTCACGCTTGAACCTCGCCATCTGGATCTGGACATTGTTTCCGCACAGGAGCAGTCCGGCATATCGCCTGATGCAGATGAAACACCGGCAATACAGGAAAACATACATGCCATGAAAGAGGCCGTTGAACAATTTCAGCGACAACTGATCAGAAGAACGCTTGCCAATAGCAATGATAACTGGGCGGAAGTTGCCCGGAAACTGGAACTGGATGCCAGCAATCTGCATAAGTTAGCCAAACGACTGGGTTTGAAATAAGGTAAATCAGAAATGATAGAAGGCCTGCCACGGCAGACCCTCTTAATAGAACTCAATTACAGCGACTGAGTGAAAGTACGGGTGATCACATCACGTTGCTGTTCCGGAGTCAGCGCGTTAAAACGCACTGCATAGCCAGAAACACGGATAGTCAGCTGCGGATATTTTTCCGGGTGCAGTACTGCATCTTCCAGTGTTTCACGACGTAAAACGTTCACATTCAGGTGCTGACCACCTTCGACCTGTGGCGCAACATTAACCGGTATTTCACGATATTCGATGGTACCCAGAGATGCTACAGCAACAACCTGATCTTCAGTGTAACGGGGATCTTTTGAGCACAGGCAACGCGCTTCCTGTGTTGCATCATCCAGCAACCAGAAAGAATTGATCAGTTCTGCATTAGCTGCCTGAGTGATTTGAATACCCTTAACCATGATGAACTCCTCGATAGTCTGGGGCGGTTCTTGTCACGATTACAAGAAAATGCCCCGTAGTGTCAGGTTGATTAAACCGCATCGGTTTAATCATGTATCTTTGATACTACATTAGTAAATTTACTAGCAGTGTGCAAGAGGAAACCCTTTTAAAAAAGGAGGGTATTACTGCCAAAAGGTTGATCAAAATCAATAAACATACATTTTGCATCTATCATTGGTTTTTTGGCGGGTTTACACCTGACTTGATCTTGTAAATTTACTACAAAATCATCCGATCCCGTTTCTGGATGAAGTACGATAAAATGAATTTCTAATTTAAAACCGGGGAACAGAATGCAGATGTGGAGTGATGTGCTGGGTCAGGAAAAACAACAGCCCTATTTTCAGGAAACCCTGAATTTTGTGCGACAGGAGCGTGAGGCTGGGAAGGTAATCTATCCGCCTGCAGCTGATGTTTTTAATGCTTTCAAATACACCGAATTTGCTGATGTGAAGGTCGTTATCCTGGGACAGGATCCGTATCACGGCCCTAATCAGGCGCACGGCCTGTGTTTTTCTGTCCTGCCTGGTGTTGCTGTTCCTCCGTCATTGGTCAACATTTATAAAGAGTTACAGCGGGATATTCCCGGTTTTGAAATACCAGGTCATGGTTACCTGTTGTCGTGGGCGCAGCAAGGGGTATTACTGTTGAATACAGTATTGACCGTGGAAGCGGGGAAAGCACATTCTCACGCATCACTTGGTTGGGAAAAATTTACTGATCGTGTCATTGCCGCATTAAATGATCATAGAGAGGGATTGGTTTTCCTGCTCTGGGGAAATCATGCGCAGAAAAAAGGGCAATATATTGATCGTCAGCGTCATCATGTACTGATGGCTCCTCATCCAAGTCCGTTATCTGCCCACCGGGGTTTTTTAGGTTGTGGCCACTTTTCTAAAACCAATCAGTTTTTAACTGAAACAGGTCAGCAACCTATTACCTGGCAAATTCCATCGATTACGTGATATTGCCGGCACATTTCAGGATGGATTCATGATCGATAATAAAATTCACTATAATTTGTAAACTATCATCATTTGGTCAGTTCGGGAGTGTGCGCCATGTTGGATATTTTGCACCAGGAACATATCAACATCGCCAAATTACTGGATGTGTTGCGCGATATCCTGGCTGCGATTCGTAGTGAGAAGCCTGTGCGCTTCAGTTTGCTCAGAGATGCGCTCAGCTATCTGGAAGAGGTCGCAGATACTTATCATCATCCACGGGAAGATCTGATATACGATTATTTCTCTGCGTATCGTTGTAATGAACCATCTGTGATTACGAATGAATTAAAGGAACAACATAAAGAGATTGTTAGTAGTGGGGAGGCATTGCGGGAGATGGTCGCAATGATCCTGATGGATGCTGTGATACCGCTGGATTATGTTGCTGCCGCCCTGGAACAGTTTATCGCTTTACAGCAGAAACACCTGGATTATGAGGAAAGCACCGTTTTCCCGTTGTTACGGCGTTCCCTGACAGAAGATGACTGGCGGCATTTAGAGCATAATTGGGCGCATATGACCGTTGATGATCCGCTATTCGGGCGAGAAATCGCCGAACGCTATCAGGATCTGGCCACACAACTTTTAGCAGTCTGAAGTTAAAAAATAAAAAACGGCGCTCATCGGCGCCGTTTTTTAATTCAGAGAAATATCATTAATACTCAGTTCATAGTTTAAATCGATAGACTGCAATTCCCGTTGCAAGCGATATCTGTCTTTTAATGCCTCGATTTCTCTCCATCTGCGTTTTTTGTTTGTTTGGCGTTGACGTACATCAATATCAATGACAACCAGCTCTTCCGTTTCCAGTGAGAACCTGTCCATGGAACTACCTCCTCGTCTCAAACTACAGAACGTACAAACTTTGAAAAGCATTTTACGGGCCAGAAATTACCTGAGCATAAATGAGCATACGTTGGCTTGCTTCAGGCGGAATCCGTCTGTCCGCATTCTGATAACTGCTTTCCGTATATCACAGCTATTCAGAAACTAAAATACGGACATGACGAAACTATTACAGAGTTCAAAGGTTGAAAAAGTCATAATGATCATCAGGTAAAAAAGGAATTTGCTTTACTGGCTTCAAAAGAGAATTAACAGGAATAAACTGCATAATAATTTCATATTTTGAATATTTATGCTGGTTAGTGAAAATAATATCAATAATAATTTTGTATTTAGGGCTTATACTGGTATTTTTCCGGGTATTATCTTTATGATGATTTTTTGTCTTCGGTGTTGATTGGGAAAGGCTCAGATATGGAGCAGATGGCCACCTTAGAGGTGCAAAATTTATGCAAACGCTTCGGCTCAAATGAGGTGCTGAAGGGTATTAGTCTGACCGCGAATAAGGGTGATGTTATTTCCATTATCGGCTCATCCGGGTCTGGTAAGTCGACATTTTTACGCTGTATTAATTTGCTGGAAACGCCTACCAGTGGTGACGTTTATGTCCATGGTGAGCTAATTCGTATGAAAACTGACAAATCCGGTGAGCGGGTTCCGGCTGATCCAAAACAGGTGGCCAGAATACGTTCCCGCCTGGCGATGGTGTTTCAGGGATTTAATCTGTGGTCACACATGACCGTCCTGCAAAACATCATTGAAGTGCCGGTGCATGTATTGAAAGTTCCGCGTCAGGAAGCAATTGATAAAGCCGAGGCGTTGTTGCAGCGGGTTGGTTTATATGAACGCCGGGACTACTATCCGGGACATCTGTCCGGCGGTCAGCAGCAGCGGGCAGCAATTGCGCGGGCGTTGGCAGTTGATCCTGAAGTCATGTTATTTGATGAACCCACATCTGCATTGGATCCTGAATTGGTCGGTGAGGTGTTATCAGTCATGCGTGGTCTGGCGGAAGAAGGCCGCACCATGCTGGTGGTTACCCATGAAATGGCATTTGCACGTGATGTTTCTAACAAGGTATTGTTTTTGCATCAGGGGCGTGTTGAAGAAGAAGGCGATCCGAAAGTGTTATTCGCTAATCCTAAATCGGACCGTTTCCGTCAGTTTATCTCGTCTACTTATTAATATTGGTTCCATTCCAGCAAGGAGCAATCAATGAAAAAATTTTTATTAACGGTAATCATGGCCAGCCTGATGGTAACTGGTGTTCAGGCAAAGCAGTGGAAAGAAGTTCGTGTCGCGATTGAGGGGGCTTACCCTCCGTTTTCCAGTGTTGACGAAAAAGGACAGTTACAGGGTTTTGACGTTGATATTACCAATGCGCTGTGTGAACAGATGAAGGTGAAATGTACCATCGTCAAACAGGATTGGGATGGCATGATTCCTGGCCTGCTGGCTCGCAAATTTGATGCGATTATTGCTACGATGGATATCACTGCAGAACGTAAAAAACGCATTGATTTCTCTGATAAATATCAGCATGTTCCAGCCCATTTTGCTGCCAAGAAAGGCACAGCGCTTGAGCTGACCAGTGCCTTCATGACAGACAAGAAAATCGGTGTGCAACGCGCTACATCCATGGATACCTATGTATCGGATAACTTCCCGGATGCCACCATCAAACGTTACGGTACTGCAGATGAAGCTTATCTGGATCTGAAAGCAGGCCGTGTAGATTATGTGCTGGCTGATACTGCATCACTGATTGATGGTCTGGTGAAAAAATCTAATGGTGAATTCAGCCTGGTCGGTCCTGGTCTGACAGATAAAAAATGGTTTGGTGAAGGTGCCGGTGTTGCCTTGCGTAAAGGTGATGGTGACCTGAAGGCCATGTTTAACAAAGCCATTCTGGATATCCGTGCTAACGGTAAATATAAAGAGATCAATGACAAATACTTTGATTTTGACATCTACGGCGAATAATTCCCGTTCGTGCAATCTCTCTGGTATTCAACGGGCCCGCTTAAGGGCCCGTTTTGATGGATAAAGGTATGTTAGATTTGAAAGGTTACGGCGCCACTATTCTTGACGGTGCCTGGATCACGCTGGAAGTAGCATTACTGTCAGTGCTTGTTGCTGTCATTCTGGGAATGATGGGGGCTTTGGCCAAGCTTTCAAAAAATCGGGTGGCAAAAAGTGTTGCGACTTTTTACACCACGATTGTGCGGGGTATTCCCGATTTGATTCTGATGATGCTGATTTTCTTTGGTGGTCAGATTTTCCTGAATTTCTTATGTACCCAAATCAACGAAGGACTGAATAACTGGTTCACTGAGCGTGATCCCGCGCATGAATGGGTTTCTTATGTTCCTGATTATATTGATATAAGCCCGTTCATTGCGGGTGTTTTGGCTATCGGATTTATTTTCGGCGCTTATATGGCTGAAACATTCCGTGGCGCTATTCTGGCCATTGAGCGGGGACAACTGGAAGCTGCATACGCATATGGTATGTCTCCGTGGCAGGTTTTCCATCGGGTTCTGTTCCCTCAGATGGTGCGTCATGCCTTACCTGGCTTTGGAAATAACTGGCTGGTTTTATTAAAAACGACAGCACTGGTATCGGTCATCGGGCTGGATGATATGGTACGAAAAGCGGGATTAGCAGCGGGTAGTACACAGTTGCCATTTACTTTCTATATGGCTGTGGCGTTAATTTTTCTGGCGTTCACGGCAATTTCCACGGCTTTGCTGCGCTGGGCAGAAGTCCGTTATGCAATTAAAACGAGGTAAGCCGGATGTTTGATTTTTCCATTATTCTTGATGAATGGCCGACTTACCTTGAGGGATTAATAAATACCAGCTGGCTGGTGGTGGTCTCATTAATCGTCGGGTTGTGTATTGCGATTCCGGTGGGGATTTTTCGCAGCAGCAACAATGCCTTCTTGCGTTATCCGGCCTGGGCGTATATCTATTTTTTCCGCGGAACGCCGTTACTGGTTCAGCTGTTCATCATTTATTACGGAGCGGGTCAATGGCAGTGGTTACAGCACTCATGGGCCTGGAAATGGTTTCAGGAGGCCTGGTTCTGCTCTCTGCTGGCCTTTGCCCTGAATACCGGCGCTTATACCGCCGAAATTGTACGGGGCTCGATTCAGATGATACCGAAAGGAGAGCTGGAAGCGGCGGCGTCATTTGGTATGTCCGGCTGGCAGATGTTGCGTCATATTATTCTGCCTAGTGCACTGCGTCGCGCATTGCCTGCCTATAGTAATGAAGTCATTCTGATGCTTCATGGTTCTTCTGTGGCCGGTGTTATTACGGTTGTCGATTTAACGGGCGCTGCCCGTATTATTAATGCCCGGTATTACACGCCTTTTGAAGCGTTTATTACGGCTGGTTTACTCTATCTGATGCTGAGTCTGATGCTGGTTTGGGGCTTCCGTTGCCTGGAACGTCACTGGTACGCACATTTACGTCCACGAATCGGTTAAGCATATATTCCCGGGGATCTATAGCGTGGTACCATACAGCTGCGCGTGCATATCTGTTAAGGGTTCCATCTTGTTTATCCGATTGTTCATCAGTTTTTGTTGTCTGGTCTGTAGTCTGGTTGTTTTTGCTGATGAACAGGTGAAGTTTTTACCAGCACCGAAATGGGTACAGGAGGTGAAGCCTCCTGTGTCCTCAGTACAGGCATCCGTTGGCGGGTTGCGACATTTATTGATCGACCGCCAGTTAAATCTGGAGATGCCGCAAGTCTCGCGCTATTTCCGTTATGTGACGGAAATAACCAGCACTGAGGGTCTTGAACAAGCCTCTCAGCTCTCATTTGAATTTGATCCTGGTTTTGAAACTCTCCAGATTCATCAGGTACGGGTGATACGAAAGGGTATAACCCTGGATCGTCTGGAACCTCAGGAACTGCGGATTTTTCAGCGCGAACCGGATTTGGAACATTATCTCTACTCCGGTACCAAAACAGCGTATCTGATTTTACCGGATATCCGGGTTGGCGATATTCTGGAATACAGTTACACCCTCACAGGTAATAATCCGGTGATGGGTAATAAATTCAGTAAACAAATTCAACTTGATTGGGATATGCCCGTAGCCCTGAATTCTGTCAGAGTTTTAGTTAATTCAGGCCGGACCCTCTATTATTCCGTCCCCGAAAATCCTAATGGCAAGCTCACCATGACGGAAACTTCCACGCACCGGGAGTTATTATGGCAGGAGTCACCTGTTCGGGCTATTACTGTGGATGATGATGTGCCAGCCTGGTTTACGCCTTATCATTACTGGTCGCTCAGTGAGTTTTCTTCATGGGCCGATGTGGCCATGTGGGCGTATCCTCTGTATGAACAGGCCGCAGTTATTGAGCCGGTAATACAAAAAGCCGCAGATCAGCTGATGTCGTCATCACAGAAACCGGAAGACCATGTAATGGCGGCATTACAGTTTGTGCAACAACAGATCCGTTATCTCGGTATTGAAGATGGTATAGGCTCCCATCTGCCGCGGAAAGCGTCGGATACCCTCTATCGTCGGTATGGGGACTGTAAGGATAAAACCGTTTTACTCATGGCATTGCTGAAAGCAATGGGGTTCAGTCCACAGGCTGCTCTGGTGAGTCTTGAACAAGGGGCCACATTGCCCAGCCAGCTACCGTCACCTTATGCTTTTGATCATGTGATCGTTACGCTTCGGCTGAATGATCAGCAATATTGGCTGGATGGGACAAACCTGAATCAGGGAACGGATATTAACTCCATCGGTGTGCCTTATCTGCATTATGCATTACCTGTTGCGACGGATAGTAAAGAGCTTGTCGCTATGGATGATAAGTACCGTATTGCAGAAGCCGTATTACGGCGGGAGCTATGGCTGGATAAACCGCAAAGTCGTCTCATGGTCGAGGCGATTTATTCCGGACATGAAGCTGAAAGTCAGCGCTCATCCTGGAAAGACATTCCTCTTCAGCAAATTACACATCAGTTGCTGGGATATTATTCAAAGCTCTATCCGGATCTGGAGGGTACCTCTCAGCCGGATATGCAGGATAGTCTGCGCAAAAATGAACTGATTGTGCGTCAGCAATTTTCATTATCTGCCGGAATTGATGAGCTAATGAAAAATGGATTGCCTCTCTACGCAGATCTGATGGATTCGTATCTGAAAACGATTGATAGTGCGAGAAAACAGCCTCTGGCGTTGAGTGCCCCTGTCAGGATCAGACAAGAGTTTATTTTTCATCTGCCTCATGATGTGAATATCGCAGATTACAGTCAGCAATATGATAACGCTGTCTTTAAATTCAGTGTCTGGGTTCGGCAGATAAATCCTCGTTTACTGCGGGTAACTTACCGCTATCAGAACAGGCTTGATCATGTCCCTGTGCGTGAACTGGCCCGTTACCGGGAAGCTGTGGAGCAGGCAAGGGATGAGCTGGCATTTAACTTTACGCTTATGCCTGCCAGCTCAGCCACAGCCAATACAGAGACAGAGAAAACTAAATAAACTCAGCCCAGATCGGAGCATGGTCAGATGGTTTATCCATGCTTCTTATCTGATAGTCTATACCGGTCTGCTGCAAGCGTTGCTGCAAGGCCGGGGTAGCTAATAACAAATCAATTCTTAGTCCCCTGTTATCATCAAATCCCCGGCTGCGGTAATCAAACCATGAGAAATGCTGGTTGGAATCAGGATTCTGGCTACGCCATGTGTCCACCAAGCCCCAGGAGAGCAGTTCATTCAGCCACTCCCGCTCTTCCGGCAGGAAAGAGCATTTGCCGGTTTGCAGCCAGCGTTTCCGGTTTGCCTCACCAATGCCAATATCTAAATCTGTTGAGGATATATTCATGTCCCCCATGATCACGATATCTTCATCCGGGGTATGATTTTGTTGCAAATATTTCAGCAGGTCCCGGTAAAACTTTTGTTTGGCCGGGAATTTAACCGGGTGATCGCGCGATTCTCCCTGAGGAAAGTAACCATTGAAAACAGTCAGCTGACGTCCGTTTTCCTGCCGGAAACGGCCGATAATCAAACGTCGCTGAGATTCTTCATCATCGTCAGGGAATCCTTTAATTACAACATCCGGAGTTTGACGCGACAATAATGCAACACCATAGTGTGCCTTTTGCCCATGGTACTGCACCTGATATCCCAGCTCTTCAATGATGTTTACCGGAAAAGCATCATCATGCACTTTGGTTTCCTGCAAACCAATAATGTCAGGATTATGCTGTTCAACAATAGCTTGTAATTGATGTGGTCTGGCACGAAGTCCGTTGATATTAAAAGATATAATTTTCATCTGATATGATTCATCTCAGTGCTTTGTGGGTTCAGCCAAAATGTTGGTAATCATCTTTGAAATTATGCTGATTGTCTGGAAACAGTCCAGGAACCGATGAATGAATAATAAAATAAATTCTATTCGGTGTGTGAGGCGGCTGAAAATAAGAGGATTTAAGAAGGAGATGGTGGAGGGGGAAGGATTCGAACCTTCGAAGGCAGAGCCGTCAGATTTACAGTCTGATCCCTTTGGCCGCTCGGGAACCCCTCCACGAGCTTTACGTTTTTGATGCACTGAATGGTGGAGGGGGAAGGATTCGAACCTTCGAAGGCAGAGCCGTCAGATTTACAGTCTGATCCCTTTGGCCGCTCGGGAACCCCTCCTCGAGTGCGGAGCGAATACTACCAGAATCTTTGGGTTTGTGAACCCCGAATCTGATAAAAACAGCTCATATCAGTTCAAGTGCTTATTTTTCAGGCTTTTTGTGTCTAAAAATCAGGTTGGTGAGTGTTTTCTGGGCAGAGGCGGTGCGATTTTAAATATGAAGAAATGGCCACAGAACAACTTTCTGTGGCCAGAACAGGAGTTGTTATGACGCAGATACGTAACGTTGTTCGAGATAATGCCGGAACCATTGTGTATTCAATGTTTCACCCGTGGCCTGACGCACCAGTTCATCGGTACTGAGCAGGCTGGCTTTTTCCCATACATGAGTTCTTAACCAGTTGAAGATGAGTGGCAAACCATCCTGAGCTGTAATCAAATCACCAATATTGCCCACATCCCGCTCAATGGCACCTGCGAACTGTGCAGCATAGAGAGCACCTAATGTATAACTTGGAAAGTAGCCGAAAGAGCCGTCGGTCCAGTGAATATCCTGCATACAGCCAATAGCATCATTACCTTTGGTGCTAAGCCCTAGATATTGCTGCATTTTGGTATTCCAGACTTCAGGCAGATCATGAACCTGAATTTTCCCTTCTATCAGTGCCTGTTCAATTTCAAAACGTAAAATAATATGAGCTGGATAGGTCAGTTCATCGGCGTCCACGCGGATAAAGCCCGGTTCAACACGGCTGTACAGCTGAATGAGGTTTTCTGCTTCCAGCGCAGGCTGATCGCCGAAATGCTGTTTAATCAGTGGCGCAATACGCTGGATAAACGCAGGATGACGAGCCAGCTGCATTTCGAAAAACAGGCTCTGACTTTCATGGATACCCATAGAACGGGCTTCGCCTGCAGGTTGTCCCTGCCATTCAGCCGGTAATCCCTGTTCATAACGGGCGTGTCCGGTCTCATGGATAACGCCCATCAGGCTGGACATGAAGTCCTGCTCGTTATAGCGGGTGGTAATGCGCACATCTTCTGGTACGCCACCGCAGAATGGGTGAGTGCTGATATCCAGACGGCCATGGTTAAAATCAAAATCCAGCATTTTCATGGCATGTAAGCCCAGAGACTTCTGTCTGGCAACAGAGAACGGACCCTCGGGTCTGATCGGGTTAAACTGAGATTGACGTTCGCCAGCCTGACGGATGATTTGTGGCAGCCAGGTTTTAAGCTCATTAAATATACGGAGTAACTGATGACTAGTCATGCCGGGCTCATAGAGATCGATCAGACTGTCATAAGGCGAGAGTTCTAATGCTTCTGCCCGGATTTGAGCCGCTTCACGGGTAAGGTCCACAACAATCTTCAGATTTGGCTCGAACCCTTTCCAATCATTGTTTTTTCGTTGTTCCCGCCAGGCATGTTCACATCGGGAACCCGCTAGTGCTCTGGCCTGTACCAGATCATCCGGTAGCAGAGCTGCATTTTGCCAGCGGCGACGCATTTCATGCAGGTTGGCTTTCTGGTGGTCTGATAATTCTTCATTTTCGGCTGTGTTCAGCCAGTCTGCGACTTCCAGTGCAGTAAGTTTCTGATGTTGTAATAATGCCAGTTCAGCTAAAGCCGCGCCCCGGGCCTGATTTCCGCCGTCGGGCATCATGGTTGCCTGATCCCAGCCACAAATAGCCTGCAGGTGTTGCAGATGATGTAATTGCTGAAAACGTTGTTCTAATAACTGATAAGACATGTTGTTTTTCCTGTTCTCTTTCTGCAGCAATTAATTACGTTGTTGCAGTCATAATAGCGTCCGGGTCTTTATCAGACCAGTAATTAACTCTTGACCCGATTGAGATACTGACAGGCAGTTAGCAGTTCATTTCGTGTTGACATTGGTAAGTTTATATCCGTTTGATTCCAGCAGTTTTAACAGCCCGTCATTACCATAAAGGTGCATGGCACCAACGACGATAAAATGATTGGCCGGAGACTGAGCCATAATTTTCGGTATCCAGCGCTGGTTCCTTTCCTTGATCAAATATTGTTTGAGATAGTGCTGTAATTCAGGACTGGTGGCGTCATCATCGAGTAATGCCTGTATTTTTTCCCGATCACCTTTTTCCCAGGCTTTAATCAATTCCGGGAGATCTTCATGGACTTTACTGATTTGCTGTAGCGTAGCATCCAGAAAATCATCCTCAATATCTCCCAGATTTGCCAGATAGGTTAGCTGTTGCTCCGGTGTTTCCAGCCAGGTAACGGGTACCTGACGGTTTTTGGCCTGACTGATGAAATATTGATCAATTCCGAATGCGGGTTGATAACCAGCGAGCTGAATGGCCTGCTGCTGCAAGGTGATGGCGATAAACCAGGGACGGAAATGAGCCAGTAAGGGTTCTTTCAGCTGATATTGCGAAGCAACATCCATGGTTTTCCGGTAAAGCGGTTCACTGAGTTGCCGGATTAATGCGGTATCTGGGGGTAACATTGCATAGTTGAGCAATGTCTGATTATTTTCAGGCGAGTTGCTCAGATCGGTTTCCACGATTAAATTTTCAGCGCTGGCCCAGCTTTGCATGATGACCGGCGATAGTGGATACATCTCTTCACTACCAACATGAATGGAACCCAGTAGCCATAATTTTTGCGATCCGCGTTCTGCCAGCCAGAAATCGGGTGCGGAAGCAGCCAGTATATGACCCGGTGACAGGCTTAGCAGTAACAGCCCCAGCCAGCTAGCCTCTTTCATTCCTGAAATCAGCGAATTACCATAGTGCCGTAGTCTTTTTTTCATGGAGATATGTAATGCCTCATATTCGATGCCGGGGAATGCAACGTGAAACAGTTGTTGCAATCAGTGAAACGCTGGTTGAACAACTGGCTGATTTAACCAAAGCGCCTGCCGCTCATTTTACTGTTGAGTATATTCCGACTGAGTTTATTGCGACACGCTTTGGTGGACAGGCATATCCATTTATTGAGCTTTTCTGGTTCGATCGGGGACAGGAAATGCAGGATGCTGCAGCGAAACTGATTACATCAATTGTCCGGCCGGTTGTCGGAAATGATGCTGAAATAGCAGTTGTCGTTCAGCCACTGAACCGGAGTGGTTATTACGATAACGGTGAACATTATTAACCAGCAGATAAATGCCGCTATTACAAAGCGGCATTTTTTTCGTCAGGCAGAGCGGCAAAGGATATTGTCCAGCCAGCGGGCCGGAAGCAGTCGTCTTAATACAGCAAACAGGTGAGTGGGAAAGGTGACACCATAGCGGACTCTGGCCCGGTTACTTCGTAGCGCATGCAGTGCCGGTGCCACGCAGGACTCCGGTTCCAGTGTAAACGGATTTTTGGGCTCAGGCCGTTGTAAACGTTGTAATGTTAGCTGATAAATTACCTGGTGCCGGCTTCCGTTGACATCAATATTCTGTAGAAACTTTTTAAGCGCGTTACTGCGGAATTGACTGCGTACCGGGCCGGGCTCAATCAGGCTGACTTGGACCGCCGTATCGCGTAATTCAAGGCGAAGTGTATCGGTATAACCTTCCAGGGCAAACTTGCTGGCGTTATAGGCGCCACGATATTTCATCGCTACCAGACCCAGCAGCGAGCTGACCTGAATGATTCGTCCCCGGTTATTTTTGAGCATGACAGGCAGGATCTGACGGATAAGATGATGCCAGCCAAATAAATTGGTACTGAATTGTGCCCGTAGCGCCTGGGTCGGTAAATCCTCGATGGCACCAGGCTGGCCATAAGCACCATTATTTATGAGTCCGTATAGTTGACCAGAAGACTGAGTTAAAGCCCATCCGGCAGCCTGCTCAATACTCTTTTCATTATCCAAATCTAACAGATGCGCATTCAGACCGGATTCGCTCAGACGTTTAACATCAGCATCGTTTCTGGCTGTTGCCAATACATTAAACCCTTCCTGCTGTAACCGTTGCGCTAAATGTAAACCGATACCGGTTGAGCAGCCTGTAATGAGAATAAAATCGGACATGGTATTTTTCCCGGATAACAGCAAGCAGGTTTTATCTTAGAATGAAGACGTGCAGAAAACAAAATCGGGAGCACTGGCTCCCGATTTTTCTTGAACATACTGTAATCACACGCCATTGTCATCAAGTCTGACGGTCAGTGTCTGACCTGGTTTAAGGCGGTTATGATCCAGTCCATTCCAGCGCACCAGATCGTTTACTTTGATTTGGAATTTCTCTGCGATGGAAGAAAGCGAATCTCCACGGCGAACTTCATAACGCTTGGATTTTGCTGCTTTTGCAACAGACAGTTTAGATGCTTTGCCTGACGCCTTTTTCGTTGGCGCATTAACTAACAGCACCTGACCTGCCTTCAGTTTCTTCTTGCTCAACTTGTTCCATTGCATCAGCTGTTTCTCGGATACACCGTAAGAGCTGGCAATAGTCCATAACGTATCACCACGTTTTACTTTATGATGAACGGCAATAACTGACGTTGTTTTTGTGGTACGGCCACCAGCGGCAGAATCATTTTCATTATTGCTGGCTACTGCAACGCGTTCACTGTCACTGCGCATCCGTTTTTGCGGTGACATGTCTGCCAACGCTAACTCCAGTTCATCAGCTACGTTAATCGGCACCAGAAGATGATTCGGACCTTGCGGTGACGTGGCGTTACGATTGAAGCCAGGGTTCAGTCGTTTTAATGCTGGCAAGGACATATTGGCTTGTTCTGCCGCAGTCCGGAGATCGATCTGACCATTGGTATCAATTAAACGCACTGATGGGCGGTTAGGTATTTTAGGCAGGTCGATCCCATATTTTTTGGCATTTTTAATGACGTCAGCCAGTGCCATCAGCCGAGGTACATATTCCATGGTCTGACGTGGCAAATTCAGAGAAAAGAAATCAGTCGCTTTACCGCGGGATCGGTTAGCCTCGATCGCATTCTGAATACGACCTTCTCCTGCATTATAAGCAGCCACTGCATTCAGCCAGTCGCCTTCAAAGTAGGCATTAAGCTGAGCAAGGTAATCTAATGCAGCCTGAGTTGATGCGACAACGTCACGACGACCGTCATACCAGTAATCCTGTTTCAGACCGTAACGTCGGCCTGACGCACTAAGAAATTGCCATAAGCCAACAGCGTTGCCATGGGAGCGGGCATTAGGGTTATATGCACTTTCAACAATGGGCAATAACACCAGCTCCATTGGCATCTGACGTTTATCTATTTCCTCGGTGATCAGATGGAGGAAAGGGGCGGCACGTTCGGTAACTGTGCGCAGGTATTTAGGATGTTTGATGTACCAGTCTCGGAATGCGATGACGTCTGGATCGTTTGGCATGGGCAGTTGCATCTCGTCAGCAATGCGATCCCACATATACGGGTGTGAGCGTTCCGATCGATCCAGTGCCGAAGTCGCATGCGACCTGTAATTCGACATTACGTTAACGGTAGAACCCAAATTATTTTTATCTGAGTCGGTTTGTAACGCCTGGCAACCGGTCAGCAACAACGCGCCCAGAAGGGCCAAATGTAGCTTCATGTTCATCCAGTCATCCTTAAAATTTTGACAGATGGTAAGTGTGATTGGGGTTCAGATCAAGCCTTGCATAAATTATGCTCATTTACAGGTTAAAGATTATTCTTTTTTTCACGTAAAATAGCAAAGATCTGGATCTCATTTTCGAGATAGAGATTGCTTGAATTCTGAGCGAAAACTGCTACTGAGGGCATTTTCGTCCGTAAAAACACATTACTCTGTTTTTCAATTTCTATCGTGGAGGGCAGCGTTGGACAACCTTGTTGCCGCAATTTACTCACTTCTTTAATTCGCTTTATTGTGAACATATTATCTGGTTCAACAAGCAGGCAGTAGCTTAAATTATTGTAAGTATATTCATGAGCAGGATAAACCAATGTATCCTCAGGTAAGGTGGTCAGCCGTTGCAGAGAGTTATACAGCTGTTCTGCTGTTCCGGTAAACAAACGACCGCAGCCTCCGGAAAAGAGTGTATCGCCACAAAACAGGGCACCATGACTATGGAACACAATATGTTCAGCAGTATGCCCCGGGGTATGCCAGACAGTGAATGTTAGTCCAAGATCCGGGAAACTGATCAGATCCTGATCATTCATGGGTTTTAACTGAGGTACGGCGGATAATGTTATCTTGGGTCCATAAACCTCACATTGTGGGTATAACTCTGACAATGCGGCGACACCGTCAACATGATCATGATGATGATGCGTAAGAAAAATAGCCCGGAGATTTAATGATTGCTGACGGAGCCGTTCAATAACGGGGGCCGATTCACCAGGATCCACAACAATGGCTTGATCTCCCTGTTTTATCAGCCAAATATAGTTATCTTGACGACTTGGAATTGTTTGTACCTGCAACATGTGATGTGCTCCGGGTCTGATGACAGAAGTTGTGTATAGAATGAATAAGAAAGAAAGGCAACATTTACCCGTATTGAGGGGATGAAGTGAAACCAGCAAAAACAAACCGGGAAATCATTGCACCAGAAACCTGGACTGAATTGCCAATGGGCGATTGGCTGGCAATGGAAATTCAGCACAAGCTGGATGAATGGTGTCCTTTTATGTTTGGCTACCACCTTCTGAAGCTCGGTACTTTAAGCAGCCAGCTCTCCTGTACCGCGTCCGCCATTCGTCATCAGTGTGCAATTGCTTCATCTGGCGTTTCTCTCGGTATTATTGCTGATGTTGATGAGTTGCCAATCCGTTCCGGCAGTGTTGATGCCTGTTTGCTGGCTCATTTGCTGGATTTCAGCAATGATCCGCACCAGATATTAAGAGAGGCGGAGCGGGTTTTAACTCCGGATGGCTGGATTATTATCAGTGGATTTAACCCTTATAGCGTGGTTGGTCTTGGCAAGTTATTACCGAATCTGCGCCGTCGGTTACCCTGGTCGGCTCGTATGTTTTCGCCAGAGCGTGTGCTGGATTGGTTGCATTTGCTCGGCTTTGAAATCGTACACATTGAAGGTTTTGCTTATTCTGCACTGAAACGTCGCAACCGTACCCATGGTTTACGGGACAATACCGGGAAACGGAGTGGTCACCGTTTTGCGTCAACTTATATGCTGGCCGCAAGAAAGCGAACGATTCCGTTAACCCGTATTCAGGAAACAGCCTGGCTAAGACGCCCGGTCATGGTTGGTGGCATGGCCAGACTAAAAAATCCGGCCTGCAGTAACAGCGGGAATGTGAAATATTAAGTTTGATAACCAGAATCAGGACGACGATCATCTGCCATCGCAGCATTCCGGGCAAGCTCATCACAGCGTTCATTCTCCGGATGTCCCGAGTGGCCTTTCACCCAATGCCATTCAACATCATGACGTTGTATTTCGGCATCCAGTAATAACCAGAGGTCCACATTTTTTACCGGTTCCCGATTTGCTGTTTTCCAACCCTTCTTTTTCCAGCCGTGGATCCACTGCGTAATCCCCTGACGCACGTACTGACTATCCGTGGTCAGTTGGACCTGACATGGTTCGGTTAATGATTGCAGGCCGGCTATCGCAGCCATCAGCTCCATACGGTTATTGGTGGTTAACTCATAACCCTGAGCTAATTCTTTACGGTGTTGTTTGTAAATCAGCACTGCGGCATAACCGCCCGGTCCGGGATTTCCCAGACAGGAACCGTCAGTGTAGAGAGTTATCTGTTTTAACATCTGTGTCGTGGTATTCTGAGCATCTGAGTAAAGTGTGACATAAAAGTGCTATGAACCCAATGCAAACCAACCGCCAGATTGTTCTGGATACCGAAACCACTGGTATGAATCAAAACGGTGGCCCTCATTATATAGGCCACCGTATTATCGAAATCGGCTGTGTAGAGGTTATTAACCGGCGATTAACCGGTAATCACTATCATGTTTATATCAAACCTGATCGTCTGGTGGATGAAGAGGCATTCCGTGTTCATGGGATCAGCGATGCCTTTCTGGCGGATAAACCGCCCTTTGCGGCAATCGCACAGGAATTCCGGGATTTTATCAAAGGTGCTGAACTTGTTATTCATAATGCGTCGTTCGACGTGGGCTTTATGGACTATGAGTTTGAAAAGCTGGGCTGGACCGAGCGAACCAGGGATCTCTGCCAGGTTACCGATTCGCTGGCATTAGCCCGAAGTCAGTTTCCTGGTAAGCGGAACAGCCTGGATGCGCTTTGTTCCCGATTCGGTATCGATAATTCTCATCGCACCTTGCACGGCGCGTTACTTGACGCCGAAATTCTGGCTGATGTCTATTTATTGATGACCGGTGGGCAAACCCGGCTGGAGTTACATGCTGGCGTTAATGATAATAGTTCAGGCGTATCTGTTTCCGGACATCAGCCTAAAATGTTACAACGTAATGGTGAACTCAGAATTCTCCGGGCTTCAGTTGATGAATTGGCCGAACATGAGAAAAGACTGGATTTGGTTTCCAAAAAAGGTGGTAGTTGTCTCTGGCGACCAACGCAGGAATAAATTGTTTTTCCATATAACTATCTGAAAGGAAAAATAGAATATATGTATCAGGAATTGATCAAGCAGGAATTGGTAACAGCTCAGCAGGCATTGGCTGATTTTATTGCTGATGCTGAAAATATTAATGCTATAGAACAGGCTGCGAAACTGATTGCTGCCTCCTTGCGTACTGGCGGTAAAGTGATGTCATGCGGCAATGGTGGTTCTCATTGTGATGCCATGCATTTTGCGGAAGAGCTAACGGGTCGTTACCGGGAAGATCGTCCGGGTTATGCGGGGATTGCTATTTCTGATCCAAGTCATTTGTCCTGTGTATCTAATGACTACGGTTATCAGTATGTTTTTTCCCGTTATCTGGAGGCGGTTGGCCGTCCAGGTGATGTGATGCTGGGGATCTCAACCAGTGGTAATTCGCAGAATATTATTACCGCGATTGAATCAGCGAAAGTAAAAGGCATCAAGGTCGTCGCGTTAACCGGTAAAGATGGCGGCAAAATGGCCGGATTGGCTGATGTAGAGATCCGGGTTCCTTATTTTGGTTATGCCGATCGTATTCAGGAAATTCATATCAAGATTATTCATATTTTGATTATGCTGATCGAAAAAGAATTAGCTGACTGATTGCTCTGAGGTGAGACGGTGTGTGAATTACTGGGCATGAGTGCGAATGTCCCTACTGATATCTGTTTCAGTTTCACTGGTCTGGTCCAGCGTGGAGGCCGGACAGGTCCTCACGTAGATGGCTGGGGCATTACTTTCTATGAAGGAAAGGGGTGCCGGACATTTAAAGATCCGGTTGCCTGTGCGCAGTCACAAATAGCCAGGCTGGTGCAGGAATACCCGATAAAAAGCTGTGCGGTTGTCAGTCATATCCGACAAGCCAACCGTGGCAGTGTCGCGCTGGAAAATACTCATCCGTTCACGCGTGAACTCTGGGGACGTTACTGGACGTTTGCACACAATGGTCAGTTAACAAATTATGAATCTCTGGATTGTGACAGATTTGAACCTGTTGGCCAGACAGACAGTGAAAAGTCATTCTGCTGGCTGTTAAACCAGCTGGAGAAACAATTCCCGGTATTTCCCGAGACGCCGGAAACGTTATTCCGGTTTCTGGCAACATTATGTGATCAGCTGATGGCTCTCGGCGTATTCAATATGCTGCTGTCAGATGGTGAATATCTGATTACATATTGCACAACCAATTTGCATAGCATTACCCGCAGAGCACCGTTTGGCCAGGCAAAGTTAATCGATGATGATGTGACGATTGATTTTCAGCAGGAAACAACGCCGGATGATGTAGTGACTGTGATTGCGACTCAGCCACTGACTCATAACGAAAACTGGCTGAAAATGGAGAGAGGGGAACTGAATGTTTTCCGTCTGGGCGAAAAAGTACTGACGATTGTAAGCGGAAAAAATCAGGGAGCCTGAGCTCCCTGATGTGATTAATTATTCTGTCTGTTCCATGACGTCATCGTCACTGGCATAACCTGATGCCGGAAGGCATTCACCATCCAGCCAGGCTTTACCCTCTTTCATGACTAAACGCTGCTGACAAAACCAGTTAATCACCAACGGGTAGATCTGATGTTCCTGTACGTGAACCCGCTGTGCCAGTTCTTCGACAGTATCGTCCGCAAAAACGGGAACTTTAGCCTGCAGGATCACCGGTCCGCCATCCAGCTCTTCTGTTACAAAATGCACACTGGCACCATGTTCAGAATCACCGGCATCAAGTGCACGCTGATGAGTGTGCAATCCCTGATATTTCGGCAATAAGGATGGATGAATGTTCAGCATCCGGCCTGCATAATGATTCACAAATGCAGGTGTCAGGATACGCATAAACCCAGCCATTATGATCAAATCAGGCTGATGACGATCGATCTCCGCCATCAGCGCTGCATCATATTGATCTCTGTCCGGGTGATCCTTATGGGAAATCACTGCGGTATGAATATCCACCGTCTGCGCGCGTTGTAGACCATAGGCATCAGCCCGGTTACTAATCACTGCAGCTACACGCCCCGATATTTTTCCAGCCTTGCAGGCATCAATAACTGCCTGCAAGTTACTACCGGTTCCGGAGATCAGAACAACCAGATTCATTAGTTGATTTCTACCTGTTTTTCACCGGCAGCGGCTGTTTCAATGCGACCAATCAGCCATGCATTTTCACCTTCCGCTTTCAGCAGAGCCAGTGCAGCATCAACCTGATCCTGAGGCAGCGCGATGATCATGCCAACGCCACAGTTGAAGGTACGGTACATTTCATACGTTTCAACATTGCCACTCTTCTGCAGCCAATTGAATACTTCTGGCCATTGCCAGCTGGAGCCGTCAATCACTGCTTTGGTGTTTTCTGGCAGTACACGCGGGATGTTTTCCCAGAAACCGCCGCCAGTGATGTGGGACAGTGCATGAACTTCACAGTTTTTCAGCAGTTTCAGGACTGGTTTCACATAGATGCGGGTTGGTGCCAGCAGCGCGTTAGCCAGAGTAGTGTCACCCAGTGGCTGTTGTACGTCAGCTTTGCTGACTTCCAGGATTTTACGGATCAGAGAGAAACCGTTTGAGTGCGGGCCGGAAGAGGCCAGAGCAATCAGTGCATCACCCGCAGCTACTTTAGAGCCATCAATGATTTCAGATGCTTCAACCACACCCACGCAGAAGCCGGCCATGTCATAGTCTTCGCCTTCGTACATGCCTGGCATTTCAGCAGTTTCACCACCGACTAATGCACAGTTAGATTGCTCACAACCTGCACCAATACCAGTAACTACTGCTGCCGCTGTATCTACATCCAATTTACCGGTTGCGTAGTAATCCAGGAAGAACAATGGTTCTGCACCCTGAACGATCAAATCGTTCACGCACATTGCAACCAGATCGATACCCACGGTATCGTGCTTTTTCAGATCGATCGCCAGACGTAATTTGGTGCCAACACCATCAGTTCCAGAAACCAGAATAGGCTCGCGATAGCCAGCCGGAATACGGCACAGAGCACCAAAACCACCTAGTCCGCCCATTACTTCAGGACGGCGAGTGCGCTTGGCTACTCCTTTGATACGTTCAACCAGGGCATTACCTGCATCGATATCAACGCCAGCGTCCTTGTAGCTCAGTGAAGTCTTGTCAGTCACGATAGATCCTTGTCGTAATCGCTGTTAAGGGGGAGATTAAACAGTCTCTATTCTAGCAGTCACAAACGCAGAGAAAAAGAAAACCTGTGGTTTGTAGCAGAAAACATTCATTTTCAGGATAACCGGATGATAAAATCTTCTCCGGATAATGAATTTACGGAGGTCATAATGAAGGTCATCGAGGTGAAACACCCGCTGGTGAAACATAAACTGGGTCTGATGCGCGAAGCTGATATCAGCACCAAGCGGTTTCGTGAATTAGCCAAAGAAGTTGGCAGCCTGCTGACATACGAAGCGACCTCTGATTTTGAAACTGAAAAGGTAACCATTGATGGTTGGAATGGTCCGGTAGAAGTGGATCAGATCAAAGGGAAAAAGGTCACTGTAGTACCAATTCTGCGTGCCGGTTTAGGCATGATGGATGGGGTGCTGGAACACATGCCTAGTGCACGTGTGAGTGTAGTGGGTATTTACCGCGATGAAGAAACACTCCAGCCGGTCCCATATTTCCAGAAAATTGTCAGCAACATTGATGAACGTCTGGCGCTGATTGTTGATCCGATGCTGGCAACTGGCGGTTCGATGATTGCCACTATCGATCTGTTGAAACAAAAGGGTTGCAAACAGATCAAAGTAATTGTGCTGGTAGCTGCGCCGGAAGGTCTGGCTGCGCTGCAGGCTGCACATGATGATGTTGAAGTGTACTGCGCATCAATTGATCAGGGGCTGAACGAGAAGGGCTACATCATTCCTGGTCTGGGTGATGCCGGCGATAAAATTTTCGGTACCAAATAGTTATTTGGTTACTCCAGAGTCTGGGATGGTTCTGCCATCTCAGGCTTCAGCGAAAAAATGGCTGAATCAGAATTTTCCCCCATAAGTTCCAGTAACCGGCGATCATGATGCTGCAATCAACTCAACTTTCTCTGGCCGTTCAACTACCTGATGATGAAACATTTGCCAGTTTTTATCCTGGCAGTAATGCCCAGTTGATCACGACGCTGAAAAATGCGGCGATTGGAGAAGGTGTACCATTAATTTATTTCTGGGGATGCCGGGGATCCGGACGTTCTCATCTGCTGCATGCAACCTGTGCAGAAATTAATGGGAATGGTGATTCCGCAGTCTATATCCCGCTTGACCGGCATGAGCAGTATTCTCCGGATATTCTGGAGGGCATGGATCGGATGCCGTTGCTATGTCTTGATAATCTGGATGCGGTTGCGGGTAACCGCGTGTGGGAAGAGTCGCTTTTTAACCTGTTTAACCGCTGGAAAGAGACCAGCCGCGGATCGTTGATCATATCGGCCAGTACTGCGCCCCGTAAACTGGGTCTGTGCTTACCGGATCTGGCGTCGCGTCTTGACTGGGGAGTGTCATTCCAGTTGCATGAGCTGGATGATGAAGGCAAACTGGGCGCGCTGCAGTTACGGGCTGCATTGCGAGGCTTCAAGTTGCCGGTTGATGTCGGACGTTTTCTGTTAAGTCGTCTGTCCCGTGATATGCGGATGTTGTTACAAACACTGGATACGCTGGACACAGCTTCATTACATGCCCAGCGTAAACTGACTATTCCCTTTATCAAGGAAGTTCTGGAGCTTTAACGTTTCAGACTATCATCCACTTTTTTCTGTTCTTCCAGTTCAGCAATGCGCGCATCAATTCGCGCCTGACTTAAACTATCTGCGGTATTTGCCCGGGCCATATGAAGTTGATCAGTCGCCTGATCTATATTGCCGCGTAAAGCCAGATATTCAGCCTGTGCCTGATGAAAACCAGCCTGATTAGCTGTTTGCTGATAACCTTCAGCCAGTAGCTGCCATGCCACGGAAGACTCAGGATTATTACGGGTATATTGATCTAGCAGGCGTATGGATGCATCAGCCTGATTGGCTTTCAGATAAACATTCGCCAGATTCATGATAATGACAGGGTTGTCCGGCATATTCCGGCTTCGTTGTTCCAAGCGAGAAATCGCTTCATTGTATTGCTGCACATCGATTTCCTGATCGGTAAGAGAATCCTGAAAAAACAGATTGTCCGGCAGCTTTTTCGCTAACATTTTTAATGTGTCGCCAGCCTCTGTTGTCCGGTTTAATTTCATCAAAGTCAGTGCCTTACCGTATTGAGCAGCAAGCCATGCGGAAGAATCCGGGTGATTCTTTTTAATATTTTGTTCGAAATAGGCCTGCAGACTGTCTGGACTTTGACGGGTGTACATTGCCTGGATTCGGGCTTTGGCCAGATAAAAATCCAGACTGGAATCCCGGTAAGGTGTTCTGTAACTATCAGCCCGGTTTCTGGCTTCTGCAATCCGTTTTTCGGTGATTGGATGCGTCAGTAACATTTCTGGTAATTTAGATGAATAACGGTTTTCTGCGGCCAGCTTCTGGAAAAAAGTCATCATCCCGCCGGGTTCAAAACCGGAATTTGCAAGCAGTGCTATGCCGATCCGATCGGCTTCATACTCATTATCACGAGTGAAGTTGATGGAGTTCTGCATCGTTAATCCCATGGTGGTATTAATCGCAGCGGCGCCTGCCGTCGGATTCAGCATGGCTAAAGCGATAGAGCCTATCAGACCTGCGACCGAAAGCGGGGTGCTTTTCGCCTGATCTTCCATATAACGGGCGATATGACGTTGCGTTACATGACTTATTTCATGTGCTAATACACCGGCAAGTTCACTTTCTGTTTCTGCATGTAAAAACAAGCCACTATGTACTTTAATTCTGCCTCCAAGGAATGCGGCCGCATTGATAGAATCATCTTTCACCAGAAAAAACGTAAAAGGAAAACGGACATCATTGGCCTGACTAACCATTTTGAGTCCTAAATCGCTAATGTATTCATCCAGAACCGGGTCATCTATTATTGGTAAACTGCCTCTGGCAAAACGCATGAACGCTTTTCCGTATAAAATTTCCTGTTCAACAGATAACGCGGAAACGCCGGCGGTACCAATATCTGGCAACTGAGAATCGGCCTGCGCCACAGAAGAAAAAGCAAGGTAACAAGCGGTACCCAGGCACAGCAGGGATTTTTTCAGATAGCAATAAAGCACAACATTCCCCTTTCTTTGATAATTATCTGTTTTGACATGCCAAAAGTGCGTCATAAGCGATTACACTAGGCAATTGTACGACGAATTTCATGGGATCGGCAGGATGTTAGAAGTTTTATTAAACTGGTACCGGCGGCGATTTTCAGATCCAAACGCAGTAACGTTATTCTGGCTCTTAATTGGCGGTTTTGCCGTCATCTATTTCTATAACGATATTCTGGCTCCAGTGCTGGTTGCCATGGTGATCGCTTATCTGCTGGAGTGGTTTATTCAGCGGTTGCTGAGAATTGGTCTGGGACGAAATATTTCAACCACTATCGTTATGTTATTTTTTATAGGCGTTATGCTGTTAATCGGCATCGGTATTCTGCCGGTAGTATTTCGGCAAGGAATCACACTTATAAAAGAAGCACCTGCAATGCTTTCTCATGCTACAAATCTGATGAAGGAGTTGCCGGAGCGGTATCCTGAACTGGTTGATATAACGCTTATTGAAAGTCTTATTGCGTTGATGCAGGAACGCATCCTGAATAACAGTGCAGTGCTGGTTTCAGTTTCTTTTTCATCACTGATGAATCTGGCGGTGATTGTTGTGTATACGGTATTGGTACCCATACTGATATTTTTTATGTTGAAGGATAAAGAACACTTACTAATCACTATGAAGCGTTTTTTACCGGATAACCGCACATTGGTAAACCGTGTATGGCTGGAGATGAATGAACAGATTTCGAACTACATCAGGGGGAAAGTCATTCATATCCTGATTGTAGGTTCAGTCAGCTATATTGTTTTTGCTTTGATGGGATTGAATTACACGTTGTTATTGGGAGTTCTGGTTGGATTTTCTGTATTAATTCCTTACGTTGGCGCATTCGCTGTAACTATTCCAGTTATTGTGGTTGCTCTTTTTCAATGGGGTATCAGACCGGAAACACTCTATGTATTAGGCGCGTATATTATTATTCAGGTTCTGGATGGTAACGTGCTGACACCATTACTGTTTTCGGAGGCCATGAATCTGCATCCGATAGCCATCATTCTGGCCGTACTTGTATTTGGGGGATTATGGGGCTTCTGGGGCGTTTTTTTTGCTATTCCTCTGGCAACACTGGTTAAAGTAGTTATTAATTCATGGCCGGGAAGTTCCAGAGAGAGTACGTCGATCGGTTCTTATTGATACCCGAGAATCATTTAAATATGAAAATGGCCAGTTTTACACTCGGCCATTTTCTTTTTGACGATTCATCAATACAGCAGGGTGTACAGTTTTTTCCGGTATTTTGATACCAGTGGGTCTGCCCCCATCGTAGCCAGAATATCCTGATAGGTTTTTCTGGCATCACCAAAATTCAGATCTTTACTCAGGATTGCAAACAACATATCCAGCGCTTCCTGTTTACGGCCAGCCTGGCTGTATTGAATGGCCAGATCCTGCTGCAGTTGTTTATTGTCCGGTTCAGCGGCTAACTGATTTTCCAGCGCCCGGATTTCAGGGCTATCTGATGCCTGCTGAGCCAGATCAAGTGCCGATTTGACCTGCTGGTAGGCAGAATCCTGATAGACATTAGGAACTGCATTCAGTAATGCTTCCGCCTCATCCAGACGGGCAGATTTAACGCAGGCATCAGCTAAAGCCACTTGTATTTCATAACGTTGAGGCGCAAGTTGTTGTGCTTTCAGCAATACAGCGTAAGCTGCGCCGGCATCACCTTGTTCCAGTAACTGTTGTCCTTCTGCAAAAAGGACGTCTTCTTCTTTTGGCAAATATTTAATCAGCAGATTTTCTACCGCAGATGGTTCCTGTGGCCCCATCAGTGCGTCAACAGGCTGGCCATTCTTAAAGATCACGATAGCAGGTAATGCCTGCAGTCCAAGCTGAATTGCGAGTGATTGCAACTGTGGATCTGCTACATCTACTGTTGCCAATGTAATACTGGTATTTGCCGGGCCAATCAATTGCTCCAGCTGCTGTCCTACAGGCCGGCATTCAGGGAGTTGATCGGCATAAAAGAATACGGCAATCGTTTTTTGCCGGGACGCTTCGAGTAACTCGGTATGAAAATTTTGCGGAGTGATAGTAACAATCATAATGAATCCGGCTTCAGACAAAGATGAGATATATATGGAGGCTGCAGGGGATGAATTTCAAGCTGTTCATTCAGAATATAATAAATTACCGGTTCTTGACGGTGGTTTTGTGTACTGATGGCACACTGCACTTGCGGAACAGGCTCACCATATTCCAGCCAGTAAGTTTGCTGATCGAGCGAATGCTGTTGCGACAGCAGATCTAGTTTATGCAAACCGGCATTTAAACCGTTGCCATGCGCTTTCAGTACGGCTTCTTTTTGTGTCCAGAACCGGGTAAATGCAGTGTGAACATCTGAGGCGGGTAGTGCATTCAGATGCAGATACTCCTCTTCTGTGAAAAATCTTCTGGCGATGGACAGCCATGAACGTTGTCGGGTATGAACTTCACTGTATTCAATATCAATACCAACCGGTGAACCGGAAACGGCAATGGCCAGCCAGTGCTGGCTGTGGCTGATATTGAATTGAAATTGATTTCCGGACAGCTGCAGTTTTCCATGTGGCTGAACTTCAAAGGTCACGGCTTCTGGTGATATGCCAATAAAGTGTCCGAGCACAGCCCGCAGAATACAGCGGCTTAACTGATAGAGATAAGCCTGTTCGGGAGAGGAAATGTTATGTAACCGGTCGGATTCGGTTTCTGATAACCAGCCTGCCGGAAGCAGGACATCCGACATGGTCAAATTACATAATATGACTGGGGTCCCGGATAATGTTTGCAGATTATCCGGGAAGCGTAATTGGTCAAGGTTCATCTTTGAAACGGGTCAGCTCATTCATGACCTGCAGTAACACAGCCATGTTTGGACGGGAGTCATCCAGTAACTGATAATTTTTTCTGGTGTAAATACTGAAATCGCCCTGCCGGTTGAACTCGGTGATCGTTCCTGGTTCGTAGATCACATAGTGTTGCCGGTTACCAACCAATAACCAGTCATGTAACTGGCTGCCAAATAAATTGTTACCGCTGCTATACGATTTATCTTCGTTGTCCACACCCAGCACATCATGTAACAGTGTTGGTGGAAGATCATAATGCGTGCTCAGCTTATCCCAGCGCTGCGCCATTTTTCCTGGCCAGCTAATGATGAAAGGCACATACATCTGATAGGTGGAGTAATTACTACCGGAACCCCAGCTATTGGTGTTGGTTTCGTTAAATTCCAGTCCCCGGTCAGAGGTAATGATGACGATGGTTTTTTCTGATAATTGGCGTTCCTGCAGCACGCTCATGATCTGCCGGAGCTGTTCATCGCTGTAATAGACTGCGTTTTTATAACGGTTAATGAATCGGTCGTGGTTTTCTGGTGTAAACGCCGCAAACGGATTGCTATCCACCAGTTCCGGCTGAAAAGGTCCCTGATAATCGGTTGGAACAGCCAGGGTCGATGGCATGGTAATGTTCAGATAACTAAACCATGGCCGATCACTGGTCTGGCGCATCAGCCAGTTTTGCCAGCTGGTTAATGTCTGTTGATCACTATGAGGTGATAATTCGTTTTTACGCCGGCTGATCTGCCGGACGCCGTGAAAAATGCCCTTCCGGTAAATATCCTGATTCAGACCGTAGCTGGAGAATGCGCTCAGTACATAGTCCTGACGTTGCAGTTCATCGATCAATAAAGGCGCAACCCCTTCAGCATCGAAATTGCTGCGATAAGCCTCTGGCAGCCCATAAAAGAGACTGAACAGACTACCGGGATGGGCATTATCTCCGGCAATATGTTGTGTAAAATTCTGATTTTTTCCTGCAAAATCACTTAAAAAAGGCATCACGGCCGGTTGCAGCATATCACCCCGCAACCCACTGACCACAACCAGCAGGATATTCAGTTTTGCATCCGGTTCTGTGACCAGCAATGGTTGCAACGGATATTTCAAACGTTGCTTCGTGTGCTCCAGTTCTGCAACCTGTGCTGCTTTAGAACGGTATTGCTCCAGATCCAGCCAGCCATGTTTTGATAAGAACGAGCGGGCTGTCATCGGATAGGACAGCGGGAAATTAGATCGCTGCGAAATGATCGGCTCATACAGCTTGGCATCAGCAATGATATACGTCAGGTGTGTCAGCAGGAAACAGGAAACCAGAACACCACTGATCCATTTACCCCAGGCACGTTTTCGCCGCCGCAACTGCATTTTCCAGGTGTAATTCGATATCACCAGTTCCAGCACGAACAGGATAGGAATAACCACGAACAGAAAGTTCCAGTTCAGTTCGGATTTGGATTGAGCTTCCTTGAGTAATAAATCCCAGACGGTGGGGTTTATATGAAACTTGAAAACATGATAAATCTGCGTATCAAGCAGCAATACTGAAAGAACTAAAACTGCGATCACAACCGAGCAATTTCGCATCATTCTCTGATTGGTGATCAGAAAACTGAGTGGGAACAATGTCAGCAGATAAGCGATAAAGCCCACAAATGAGAAATGACCTAGCCAGCTTAAAATCAGATAAGCCACACCCAACTGGGTTTCCGGCCATGGATTGGCCAGAATGTAGCGGCTGGAAATAGCCAGTGCCAGTAGGATGTTAAAAAAAGTGAACCAGTGTCCCCAGCTGATAAGGCGCGAGATCTGGTCGCGTTGGAAAGCTTCGGATTGTGGTCGCAGGATGGCCATATTACTGAATTACCTTTTTGGTATCGGTAATAGATTGTTGTAATGCTTTGGCAAATGAGCTGGCAACATCAGCACGCAGTGCTTCCGGTACTTGTTTGTTGATGATGTGAGTAGCCAGATTACCTAAAGCCAGCAAGCCGAGATCAACAGATGCATTATGTGATTGCAGTACTGTCTGCAGGTCCTGCATTAAAGATTCGATTTGTTCGGTGCTGTATTTTGAAATGATCGGCATGAAATATATCTCAAGTTGCAAATGTCGGATTATGAACGCTATATAATACGCCACATTGCATTTTTTCACTACGATACGACTACAGCTATGAGCCTGATTATTGAACATCTTATTATTCATTCACTGCGTCAGGGCGATAATGGCGCACTGAAAGCAGATACCCGTTCGCAGGAGATTCAGCCAACAGCTGAAGTACAGGAATGGGTGGAGCAACTTCACCGCATCTATCAGCAAAAAGGGAATAAGTCGTACGCCTGTTTTTTGGCTGATACCGAACAGCCGGAAAACCCGTCACCATTCCCGCAATTATTTCAGCAATATCTGGATAAAAACCTGGCGTTTGTTGATTTCACTCATCAGTCGACAAGCGTATTGCTTGCTCAGCTGAATCATTACCAGTATCCGGATGAGGGAGTACTGATTTTCTGTAAATATCAGTTTGTCGGCGTTGATTATATTTTGCTGGGATTGCTGGATTGTGAAACCAGTGTGACATTGACTGAGCAACTGGAGCTGTCGCAGATAAAATATATCGATCTCAGCAAAATGCAGCTGGTTGCGCGTATCGATATTACTGAATATCAGACCAATCCTGACTCCCGTCGTTACATTTCGTTCATCAAAGGCAGAATCGGCCGTAAGGTTTCTGATTTCTTTATGGATTTTCTGGGTGCAGCAGAGGGGATCGATGTCAAACTGCAAAACCAGTTGTTGATCCAGGCGGTAAATGAATACTGCCAGCAAGTGGAAATGCCGTCTGAAGAGAAAGCCGCCACGAAGAAACAAATTGCCGATTACTATAAAGAGCAAAGCGAAGAGGGGGCGGATATCGCCGTTAAATCGGTCGCCGAGTATTTGCCGAAGCAGAGTGATGGTGGGGATTTTTACGCTTTTATCAGTGATTCGTATGATCTGGATGAGGAGTTTCCGGTTGCGACTACGGCACTGCGTAAACTGACCAAATTTGTGGGTTCCGGTGGCGGATTAAATATCAGCTTTGATGAAAAACTGCTGGGCGAACGGATTGCCTACGATGCAGAAAGCGACACGCTGACTATCAAGGGAACACCACCGAATCTGAAGGATCAGCTATTGCGCATGCTCAAAGCGCAGCGATAATGGCTATGCCCATTGCCAGCAGCGGGATGGTGTAATCAGGGCTGGCAATGGTATATCCCATATCTCGGTCGGAATCGCTTCAACCTGCTGGCAATCGTGCGCCAGTCCGACCGGGAAAGGTCGGCCGCTGTGCTGCCAGTTTTCCAATGTCCGATCATAAAAACCACCACCCATACCCAGGCGATTACCTTCAGCATCAAAAGCCACTAACGGCGTGAAGATAATGTCGATCTCATGTTTCGGTACAATATTGCTGGTATTCATTTCCGGTTCCGGGATCCGGAAACGGTTCAGCAGCATGTTGGTCTCTGGTGTATAGGACAGAAACAGCAGATGGCCTTCATGAAAAGGATGCAGGACAGGCAAACAGACCTTTATCTCGTTTTGCCAGCACCATTCAATCAGCGGTTGGGTATCCAGTTCACCATCACAGGCCAGATAAAGGGAAATACAACGAGCCTGATGTTTTTGCAGAAAAGGTACAACGTGCGTGACTAATTGCCGGGATGCATGTTGCTGAGCCTGAGAACTGAGTTCCCGGCGGCGGGTTCGGACGGTAGTACGAAGAAAATCACGATCAATGAGAGTCATAGGAAGTGAGGTCCCGGGGTGCCGTTGCAGGCTTTGGTCCTTGAACCCGAGAGTTCAAGGCGGAAATCTGACTGCCAGTCTCAGGCTTCCCGGTCGGGCCGGGCATGCACACTGACTAGCGAGCGACTTCCTGGCAAAAAAATTATCGGCTCAGGGACATAAGCCCACTGACGCACACCCCAGGAAAAATTTTCGTTCAGTTACAATCATCTACGGACAACTTACTTTGTTCTTTCAGTGCTTCCTGAATAACATCGTTAAGCTGTCTGATGCGCTGTTCCATACTCTCAGAGTATTGTTGAATGCGATTTTTTTCAAGTAATAATTCGTGACTCAGGTTCAAAGCTACCATAATAGCCAGCTGTTCATTGCTGCTACCACGGGCCCGGATACGCAGATCTCCCAGCGCATCGTTCAGTCTTTGTGCTGCCTGCCGTAACAGCAGATATTGATCTGGCTGACAAGAGACCCGGTACGCGCGCCCCAGCACATTGATTTCTACGGATTCCAAAGACTCTGTCATGTCGATAATTCGTTCTGTGCCATTTTATGGCTGTAAATAACGGGCGACTATATAACTGCGATCTGCAACTTGCAAGCGTTCTCACTGGTGACAGTCGGCTGTGAATGTTAGGATCAGTTATCCGGTAGCGGTTTCCTTTTTTCCGCTGCGCAATCTCGATGGTTTAATGTATGAATAATAATATTTTTCAGGAATATGTGCAGGCTGAACAGCTGCTGGAGCAGAATGATGTGATGGCTTCTCCGGCAGAGCTGCATGGTATTGTTTGTGGTCTGCTTTGTGGCGGTGTACAGGCAACAGGTAAACAGTGGCTGACGGAGTTTAATTCGCTGGTTAATGATAGTTTGCCGATGCCTGCTGCTGTGCGTAGCTGGCTGGAGCAGTTGTTTTTACTGACCCAGTCTGCGCTGACCCAGCAATCCGGACTGGAGTTACTATTGCCGGATGAAGATGGTCCTCTGGATGAGCGTCTGCAGGCAATCAGTGAATGGGTACAGGCATTCCTGGCCGGGTTTGCCGTGATGCAGCAGGATCTGAATCGCGCTTCTGAAGAGTTGCAGGAAATGATCGGCGATTTCAGCAACATCACGCAGCTTGATGACGAATTCGAAGAAGACGAAGAAAATGAAGCGTCTTATTTCGTGTTGTATGAGCATGTAAAACTGGGTGCCATGCTGGCATTTGAAGAATTTGGCCAGTTTCCACCCCAGGCTGAAAAGCGTCCTACCTTGCACTAAGCGGGGTTCATGTGACTATTCAGATGGCGGAATATGATGTTGTGATTGCTGGCGGTGGCATGACTGGTGCCACGCTTGCTATTGCTCTGGCACAGCTGAAACCGGGCGGTATACCCTACCGGATTGCGCTGCTTGAAGCCAAACAGCCACAGATACAAGCTCATCCCGGGTTTGATGGCCGGGCTATTGCCTTGTCAGCCGGCAGTGTGTCGGCATTGCAGCAGTTAGGTCTGTGGCCGGACTGGCAACCTGTGGCTCATGCTATCCGTCATATTCATGTGTCCGAAAAAGGTCATGCAGGCCGGGTTACGCTGGATGCCGGGGAGTTTGAGTTACCGGCACTTGGCTATGTGCTCGGTTTATCTGTTGCCGGTCAGCATCTGTATCAACGGCTGAAACGTTTTTCCAATATCACGCATTATTGTCCCGCCAGTCTGGTTTCTTTTGTGCAGAAACCGGATGCCGTCATGCTGAACCTTTCTTCCGGCGAACAGATCTCAGCCCGGTTACTGGTTGGTGCCGAGGGCGCACAGTCGGTTATTCAGCAACAACTGAATTTGCCGATCCGGCAGCACGATTTTGCGCAGAATGCGGTGATCACCACGCTTGAGGTTGATCAGCCGGTACAATATCGTGCCTGGGAGCGATTTACTGGAGAGGGGCCGCTGGCTTTATTACCGCTGGGCGAGCGTACTTATTCGGTGGTCTGGTGCCGGTCTCCTGATCTGGCGGCCGAAACAATGCAATTATCTGCTTCCGCTTTCATTCGGCAGTTGCAGCAAACGTTTGGTTTCCGTGCCGGCTGCTTCCTGAATACCGGGGAAAGAGCGATGTACCCGCTTTCTCTGCGTTATCTTGCACAGGCAACACATCACCGGACCGTATTGCTGGGCAATGCCGCACATCAACTGCATCCTGTCGCTGGACAAGGGTTTAACCTGGCCATGAGAGATATCATGGTATTACAGCAAGTTCTGCAGGAGACAGCAGATCCCGGGGAATATTCTGTCTTGCTGAATTACCGGCAACAACGTGAAGCCGATCAGCAGCGGACGATCTGGCTGACCTCGTCATTGGCATCATTGTTTTCTGAGCCGGCTTTCCCGCTGGTCATCACTCGTCAGCTCGGACTTATGCTGATGAATCATATACCCTGCTTAAAAGAGGGACTGGTACAACAGGCTTTAGGACACCGATTATGAAGATGCTGGATCTGGTTATTGTTGGTGGCGGAATGGTGGGGCTCGCGCTGGCGTCAGCCTTGCGTAACAGCGGGTTGCGTATCGCAGTCGTTGATAAGAAGTTACCCTCAGACATAACAGCGGATGCTGCCACCCGGGTCAGTGCGCTTAATCTTGCCAGTGAGCGCTTTCTCAGTCGTATCGGAGCTTGGCCATTATTAAGCCGGAAACAATATTTTTCCGCCATGTCGGTTTGGGAAAGAGACAGTTTTGCTCATTTTGATGTCGATGCCAGCCAGTTTGAGCAACAACATCTGGGCCATATCGTGGAAAACAATGTGGTACAGCAGGCATTGCTGGCCACGCTACAGGATTCTGCGGTCGAGCTGCTGATCCCGGCGCAGATTCAGTCTGTTTCCGAAAACGAACAGGGAATAGCCCTGGTGCTGGATAACCAGCAGATGTTGTTTACCCGTTTGCTGGTTGCCGCCGATGGCGCCAATTCGCAGTTACGGCAACAGTTCCGAATCCCGCTCACCAGCTGGGATTATCAGCAGACGGCGTTGGTGGCAACAATCCGTACCGCAGAACCCCATCAGCAGGTAGCCAGACAAGTGTTTACTCCCGAAGGCCCGCTGGCATTTTTGCCGTTATGGCAGGATAACCTTTGCTCTATTGTCTGGTCATTGCCGTCCTTGCTGGCGGAAGATCTGGCTTCCTGTCAGGAGGCAGAATTCAATCATCGCCTGGCTGCGACGTTTGATATGAAACTGGGATTATGTGAACTGGTCAGTGCGCGGGAATTATGTCCGTTGACCGCGAGATATGCCCGGCAGCAGGTGCAATCGCGGCTGATCCTGCTGGGGGATGCGGCACATACTATTCATCCACTGGCCGGACAGGGTGTGAACCTCGGCTTTATGGATGCCGCAGCGCTCTCTGACACGTTGCAGCAAATGCTGGCACAGGGTATACCGGTGGATGATGCCAGAATGCTGCGCCGTTATGAGCGCTGGCGCAAAGCCGAAGCCGTGCAGTGGCTGGCAACCATGGAAGGCTTCAAGCGATTGTTCAGTGGCGATGATCCGATCAAAAAACTGATTCGGGGAACCGGGATGCGGCTGGCTGAATACAGCATGCCACTGATGAAACCATTGCTGAGTAAAGCGCTGGGTACCAGCGGCGAGTTGCCGGAATCAACGCGGTAACCGGTCTGATTTTTCAGCCAGAGAAGAAGGCGGCATCAGCCGCCATAATTACCAATGTGAGGCCTGCGGCTCGGGCCGGTCAGGTGTATATCAACCGGATTGAATGCCTTGATTGCTTCAAAGCAGAAATCGCCCACGGCCTGATGCAGAGAGGCCGGGCTATGGTTGGTTATCAGGATCACGCTTTTGGATAAGTTGCGCCGCCGGCGCAGCAGGTGACCGAGAAAACTGCTCTGACTTTCCACGATGCGGGTTTTATTGGCGCCGATTTCATCAATGATCAGCAGATCGACTTCTTCCAGCGCCCGGCGGTAGCGGTTCCGTTCTTCCTGATCCTCGATGACAGCGAAAAACAGGCGATCAATGATCGACGCCCATTGCTGGAAGATGACGGATTTCTGGCGTTGGGCAATCAGTTCATGCGCAATGGCGCCGGCCAGTGTTGATTTGCCGCTGCCATAGTCGCCATAAATCAGAATACAACTGCCACCGTGCTGTTCCCAGTGCTCAAAACCGCTGATAAACGAATTGGCGGTCTGAATGGCATGCTCCAATACCGGATCGGTGTGATCCATGCGCTCAAAAAGCCAGTCAGGGTTGAGATCCGCCTGCGCGATCAGCTTTTGTATCCGCTGCAGCCGGGTTTCCTGCTGTAATCTCTGAATATCGGCATTGGCCTGTTGTTCATATTCGGTACGTAACTGCTGATAATCATATTCCGGTACCGGAATATGCGATTTTCTGATCCGTTGCAGCCGGTTCAGTAATGCGGCAACCTGGTGACGGGTTTGCTCATCATTATTTTCAGGGGCGACCGGCATATCATCCTGTTCACCGGCAAACGGATCAATGTGCTCACTCATGGTTTTCCCCCTGCTTCAATTGTTGTGCCCGGGCAATCATTTCCAGTGCACGCTGACTTGGTTCACTACTGGTATTCTGTGCGACGGTAGTCTGCTGGTAACCGATATTCTCGGTTTGCCGGCGCTGATAACGACGACTTTTGAGCATTTTAACAAATTTCATCATCCACTGATGCTGGGTGGCAAACCGTTCCGGCCGGCCAAGCCAGTAGGCGATGAATTCTCCCCGATCCTCTTCATCGTAATGAGGATCAATCAAGCCGCAGAGCTGACACAGTCCGGTAAACTGCTCATCCGGTTGCCATTCGGTATGCATGGCAAATGCCGTCTGCGCCAAAGGGGCAGGCTGTGATGTCAGTAATGGCAACAGAACCAATTGCTGGTGATAGTGTTCAGATGATGACGCTGTTGTCTGAAGCTGGATCAGACCTGCATTGCTCAATTCATCAAATAATTGAGTGAGTTGCCGGGCTGTCACCTGGTAGCTGAAACCACCAGGAACAGACGGATCTTCCACGGCCAGCGCGCGTCCGAGCTCAGGATAATTGATTTGTACGGGCTGATGTTGTGCCGCCAGACGACGTAAATGCAGACAATACAATGTTCTGGCCGGATGACTAAGACGAGGCTGATTCAGCAGTAAAAATTCTTGTGGCGACATCGTCATTGTTCCTGAGAGAGTGCATGTATTATCTCTGATCTGCAGGGCCGAATACAAAAGAATATGCGAGACCGTTAAAAGATGTAAATCCTGCACCTGAAACCAGAGAATCGGTGAAACTGTAAAAATTTAAAATTAAGTCAACTTTCACTCCTAAGTGATGTTGTCTACGCTAATAATAAATTCAGGATGCAAGGTATAGTCATGCTGTATAGCACAGCTCAGCGAAAAATATTGATCATTGAAGATGAGTCTGTGTTTCGCATGACGCTGGGTGCTTATCTGCGCAGTAAAAAATTTCTTGTACTGGAGACCAAAAACGGGGCAGAAGGTTTAGCCGGTGTAGCGATGTTTCATCCTGATGTGGTGCTGTGTGATTTGCATATGCCCGGGATGCAGGGACATCAGGTTATAAGCTGTATCCATCAGCGTTATCCTTTTATGCCGGTGCTGGTGATCTCGGGAATGGCCAGGTTTGCCGATGTGACCCGGGCATTACGCGAAGGCGCATGCGATTATCTGCTGAAACCCATTACGGACTGGAATGTAGTCACAGAGGCAATAGAAGAGAGCCTGTTGCATTCGGGGCCTGAAAATCATTACCGGGAATTGCAGCAACACCGTTCGGTACTGCGTAAAGACGATTATATCGCCACCCGGCTTATGCATATGATGCAAAAATCATCCCCGGTGCAATTAGGCCACTGGCAGATAGATTTTACCTCGACCACGCCGTTGCTGTATGTGGACTTCTATCCGGTGGATGATGCATTAATGGTGGTCATTGTAGAGTTATATGCCGGGATGGCCGATGTGGCATTTATTGCTGCCATGATTAAATTTTTACTCGATCCGCCATACCGGCAATATCAGCAAAATGAAAACCAGCTGTTTGATTCACCCCGGAACGTCCTCAGCTATCTGAACTGGCATATCTGTCAGTCAGGCATCCTGTGCAATATTAACTGTTCGGCTTTGCTGCTTTCAGATAAGCCGGAAATGGTCCATTTTGCTAATGCTGGTCTGAGTTCGCCGCACTGGTTAAAGAAAGCGGCTAATTTGTCACTTGGCTTGTTACCGGAGGTTGAATATCAAAACTTTAATAAAGAGGTCAACTTTCCGTTTGAAATGAAGATTCAGAGTGAGATAGAACATGAGCTAGTGCTCCGGATATCGAAGATTCCGCATAGTAAAAGGGCCACATCAGTCGTGGCCCCTTATTAGAAAACGGTATTAATCCAGCGTTTTGATTAATGTTTTCAGGTAGGCTTTAAAGTCGTTTTTCAGTGATTTATGGCGCAGTGCGTATTCTACGTTGGCCTTCATATAGCCCAGTTTACTGCCGCAGTCATGGCTCTTGCCTTTCATCAGGTAAGCATTAACCGGCTGTTTTTCCATCAGCATAGCGATAGCATCGGTTAACTGAATTTCGTCACCAGCACCCAGCGGCGTTTTTTCCAGCAGAGGCCAGATATCAGCTGACAGTACATAACGACCAACCACAGCCAGGTTCGATGGTGCCTTGTCAACCGGTGGTTTTTCAACGATCTGGCTGATTGGCTGAGAAGTGCCCGGAGTCAGCGTTTCACCGTTAACATCAGCGATACCGTATTGATCCACGGTTTCTTTCGCTACCGGTTCAACCATGATCTGGCTAACGCCGGTTTCGCCAAACTGTTTCACCATGTCAGCCAGGTTATCTTTTGTCAGATCACAGGCTGCATCGTCAATCAGTACATCCGGCAGCAGAACGACAAAAGGATTATCGCCTACCAGCGGATGCGCACACAGAATCGCGTGACCCAGACCTTTGGCTTCACCCTGACGCACGTGCATGATGGTGACGTCTTTAGGACAGATATTCTGGATTTCAGCCAGTAATTGGCGTTTAACACGTTTTTCCAGTGTAGCTTCTAATTCAAAGCTTTTATCGAAGTGGTTCTCAATGGAGTTTTTACTTGAATGAGTAACCAGAACGATTTCTTTAATACCTGCAGCGATCGCTTCGCGAACAACGTATTCGATCAGGGGACGATCGACAACCGGCAGCATTTCTTTTGGAATCGCTTTGGTGGCTGGCAGCATACGGGTTCCCAGACCCGCAACAGGTAATACCGCTTTACGAACTGTAACTGGGGTGGTGCTCATTGTTAGTCCTTGTAATATACAGACAAGCTGCCGCTATGATAACCGACTTCTGGTGGTTTGACAGGTCAATTTTCAGTAGTCGGTATAAGGTTATTCCGGCGTCAGTAGCGGCGTTTTATCAAGCGGTATCGGGACGAATGGTTCCTGATTGTTAAGAGATTGAGCCGGTGTTGAGTGAATGGTTAGTCGGGCCAGGTTGGCTGCCAGTAATTTCGGCCCGATACCTTTCACGGCATCAAGTTCTTCAATACTGCGAAAACCGCCGTGTTGCTGCCGGTAATGAATGATGGCTTCCGCTTTTTTCTTGCCGACACCTTTCAGCGTCATGAATTGTTCAGCGGTTGCGGTGTTCAGATCCACCGGTTCCTCATCACTGCTTATAATCGAATCGTTATTTAAGCCGGTGATTTGGTTTTCAACTGCCAGTGCCATATTGGCAATAAACGGTAATCCGGAAAGTAATAATGTAAATATGGCCTTCCTGGCCATATGAGTTCTCTTGATCATCTAAACGCTCCCGAGACGGTGATGCAGGCATCATCAGCCAGAAAAGCAGGAGTGAATACTGCCAGTTATGGCAGCATTCGCTATAAGTCAGTACGCAATGATCTAAATCCGGACTCGGTAATCGGGTAAACTGACGATAGATAGAACGAGGAAAAATTATGCTGAATGATGAGTTGATTACCGCTTTGCTGAAAATCGCTGATGACGCCGGACAGGCGATTCTGGCTGTTTATGATGAGCCGGTTGAGCTGACAGTTAAAGCCGATGAATCGCCATTGACTCAGGCCGACAGAGCGTCACATCAGCTTATTGAACATCGTCTGCAAGCTTTAACACCACAGTGGCCGGTTGTTTCCGAGGAATCAGATGACAGTCTGAAAGCTCAGCGCCCCCGGTTTTCTGTCTACTGGCTGGTTGATCCGCTGGACGGGACGAAAGAGTTTATCAAACGCAACGGCGAGTTTACGGTCAATATCGCGCTGATTGTGGATGGTTGTGCTGTATTCGGTGTGGTCGGTGTTCCGGTGCAAAACAAATTGTACTGGGGTGGAAAAGAGTATGGTTGCTGGTTAAAAGATAGCTCGGGAACTGTTCGTCTGACCGGCACAGCTTCGAAACCGGCGCTGTTGCGTGTTGTTGGTAGCCGATCTCATGTGAATGCCGAAACAGCCGAATATCTGAAAAACCTGGGTGATCATGAATTGGTCTCGGTGGGCAGCTCGCTGAAGTTCTGTTTGCTGGCGGAGGGGAAGGCTGATCTTTATCCGCGTCTGGGACCCACCTGTGAATGGGATACTGCGGCAGCGCAGGCGGTACTGGAAGGGGCTGGTGGAAAAGTTGAAACGCTGGACGGACAACCGCTTCGTTACAGCAAGCCGGATATTCTGAACCCGTGGTTTGTTGCATCGGTTTAGCCAAAAACAAGGCATCCGAAGATGCCTTGTTTTTTAGAATACCTGTTTAAACGGTTTTATCGTTACGTTCTGATAAACACCGGCGGCTACATAAGGATCGGCATCTGCCCAGTTTTTTGCTGCTTCCAGAGAAGGGAATTCTGCAATCACTGTACTGCCGGTAAAGCCCGCTTCGCCCGGGTCTTCACAGTCGATTGCCGGGTTGGGGCCAGCGGTCAGCAATCTGCCTTCATCACGCAATATCTGTAAACGAGCCAGATGCGCCGGGCGGGCTTCCTTGCGCTGTGGCAGGCTATTAGCGACATCTTCAGAGTAGATCAAATACCACATAATTATTCCTTATCCTGTTGGTTATTGGTGGGCAGGTAACGGTAAATATAAATGCCGGTCAGCACAGTACTTACCAGCATCAGGCCCAGGACACCGAATACCTTGAAATCGACCCAGATCTCGGTTGGCAGATAAAATGCGATATATACGTTTAATGCACCAACCATCCAGAAAAACAGACCCCAGGAAAAGTTAATCCGGTTCCAGACTGCATCCGGCAAGGACATCTCTTTTCCTAACATTTTTTTAATCAGGGGTTTCCGGAACAGGAACTGACTGATCCATAAAGCAGAGCCGAAAGCGGCATACAGCACGGTCACTTTCCATTTAATGAAGGCTTCGTTATGGAAGAACAGTGTCATAGCACCAAAAACCAGTACTAACACTAAAGTGATCCAGTGACTGCGTTCCAGTTTTTTATACATAAACCAGACCACGATCATTTGCAGCAAAGTGGTTGCCATAAGGGCACCGGTAGCCGCGTAAATATCGTGTGATTTATATACAGTAAAGAAAATGATGAGAGGGATGAAATCGAGCAGCTGTTTCATGTTTTGTCTCGTTGTTAACAAACGGTGACAGTTTAACCAGTGTATCGGTGAATGAAAAGGAAAACCGCTGGGGAGAAACTCCCCCGTGGTAAGGGGGAGTTTAAGGGGGTATCAGCGCAGTGTTGCCGCTTTCATGTTCTTCACAAACTGGGTGAGCTTTTCCAGCATTGCTGCCGGGTCAGCCAGATTGTGTTCGATGATTTTGACAACTGCCGAGCCGGAGATGGCACCGGCAGCACCGGCAGCAATCGCCGCTTTTACCTGTTCCGGTTCACTGATACCAAAGCCCAGCAATGCTGGTGGCGCACCGAATTCTTTCAGCGCTTTCAGCAGATGATCCACCGGCATCTGCGCCCGTGTTTCGGCGCCGGTCACACCGGCACGGCTCAGCAGATAGGTGTAGCCGGAACTCAGTTCCGCCACACGTTTCAGCGTGTCATCATCGGCATTCGGCGGCGCAATATAAATGCTCTCAATACCGAACTGATCGGCTGCTGCTTTGAATGGTGCAGACATCTCTACCGGTACATCAGCAATCAGGACTGAATCCACACCAGCTGCTTTGGCTTTCTTAAAGAAATCCTCTGGTGTATGGGTGTAAACCAGATTGGCATACAGCAATAATCCGATTGGCAAATCAGGATATTTCGCGCGGATCCGGGACAGAATATCAAAGCAGATCGCGGTGGTTGTGTGTGAGTTCAGGGCACGCGTTGCCGCATCCTGAATCGTCGGACCATCCGCGACCGGATCGGAGAATGGAATGCCCAGTTCCAGCGCATCCGCGCCACCGGCAATCAGCGCTTCGATGATTTGTTCTGACTGAGCAGGATTCGGATCGCCAATCGTGATAAATGGGACAAAAGCTCCCTGATTAGCCGCATTCAGGCGTTCAAACAGTGCGGTATAACGGCTCATAACAGTGCTCCTTCACCTTCCAGCGCGTTGGCTACAGTAAATATGTCTTTATCTCCGCGACCGGACAGGTTCACGATCAGGATCTGTTCTTTTTCCGGTTCAGAACGCGCCATTTTCAGTGCATGCGCCAGGGCATGGGACGATTCCAGTGCCGGAATGATACCTTCACGGAGTGAAAGTTCCTGGAACGCATCCAGCGCTTCCTGATCGGTGACTGACGGATATTGGGCACGACCGATAGAGGACAGGTAGGCATGCTGAGGCCCTACCGACGGGAAGTCCAGACCGGCAGAAATAGAGTGGGATTCTTCAACCTGACCGTCTTCATCCTGCATCAGGAAAGAGACCATGCCCAAATAAATCCCTTTGCGCGCATGACCAATTGGTGCACCGTGTTTGCCGGTTTCGATACCATGTCCGGCTGGTTCAACACCGATCAGACGAACACCTTCTTCTTCGATGAAAGTCGCGAACATGCCGATAGCATTAGAACCACCACCGACACAGGCGACAACGGCATCCGGCAGACGGTCTTCGGCCTCCAGAATCTGCGCTTTGGCTTCTTCACCGATCATGCGCTGGAATTCGCGTACGATAGTCGGGAATGGATGCGGGCCGGCGGCGGTACCCAGAATGTAGTGAGTATCCTTGTAGTTGGCAGTCCAGTCACGCATCGCTTCGTTGCAGGCATCTTTCAGAGTTGAGGATCCAGCGTGAACCGGTACCACTTCAGCACCCATCAGACGCATACGGAAGACGTTTGGTTTCTGACGTTCACAATCCACCGCGCCCATATAAATGCGGCAAGGCAGATCCAGCAACGCACAGGCCAGTGCGGTAGCCACACCATGCTGACCGGCTCCGGTTTCAGCGATAATGCGGGTTTTGCCCATGCGTTTGGCCAGCAATGCCTGACCTAATACCTGGTTGGTTTTGTGCGCGCCGCCATGCAGCAGATCTTCGCGTTTCAGATAGATTTTGGTCTTGGTGCCTTTGGTCAGGTTCCGGCACAGTGTCAGTGGCGTCGGTCGGCCGGCATATTCTTTCAGCAGATGCTGGAATTCAGCCTGAAATTCCGGGTCATCCTTGGCATCAACAAACGCTTTTTCCAGTTCCAGCAGTACTGGCATCAGGATCTGGGGGGAGTACATCCCGCCAAATTCGCCAAAAAACGGGTCAAGTAAAGTCATTGCAATTCCTTTTTACAAAAATCAGTAATTACGCAGTGCTGCGAAAGCACGCTGGATTTTGTCAGCGTCTTTGACGCCGGGTGCACTTTCTACGCCTGAATTCAAATCAATACCGAGACAGCCAACTTTAACGGCTTCGGCAATATTGTCCGGATTGATTCCGCCGGCCAGCATCAGTTTTTCTTTGGACAGATTAGTCAGCAGAGACCAGTCAAAGCGCTGTCCGGTACCACCGCTCTGATTACCCACTTTAGTGTCGAGTAAAATACGGTCGACGGTGTAATTCAGATCCGGCAGCTCATCAGTCACCGCTACGGCTTTCCAGATCTGGCAGCCGGGGATGAGTGGACGCAACTGCTTGATAAAACTTTCGGATTCATCGCCATGTAATTGCACAGCGGTCAATTCCAATGTTTCCACCACAGACTGGATAGTTTCTTTGCTGGCATTGCGGAATACACCAACATAATTCAGCGGCGCGGCATCGGCAATGGCACCGGCCTGTGCCACGGAAACGCAGCGTGGACTGCCTTCAACAAAGATTAATCCGCCGAAGACAGCACCGGCAGCGTAAGCCGCTTTGGCATCTTCCGGCCGGGTCAGGCCACAGACTTTGTTCTGTCCCAGGATCAGTTTGCGGCAGGCCATGTCAACATCGGCCTCTTCCATCAGCGAGCTGCCGACCAAGAAGCCATTGGCATAGTGTGCCAGATCTTTGACCTGGGCATGATGATAGATGCCGGATTCGCAGATCACCACGCGATCTTTCGGCACCAATGGAGCCAGCTCGCGAGTGCGGTTCAGATCGATTTTCAGATCGCGCAGGTCGCGGTTGTTGATGCCAATCACTTCAGCGCCTAAGGCGATAGCGCGATTGATTTCCTCTTCGCTGATGGCTTCAGTCAGAACACCCATATTCAGTGATTTGGCAACGGCGGCCAGCTCGCGGTACTGCTCATCATTCAATACTGACAGCATCAGCAGAACGGCATCGGCCTGATGATGACGCGCCAGATAGATCTGATAAGGGTCGATGATGAAATCTTTGCACAATACCGGAACGGAAACTTCTTTGCGCACCTGTGGCAGGAAAGCAAAATCGCCCTGGAAGTATTTCTCATCCGTCAGCACGGAAATCGCGGAAGCATAGTTGCCGTAGATTTTCGCGATCGCCGATGGCGAAAAATCTTCACGGATGAGCCCTTTGGACGGAGATGCTTTTTTACACTCCAGAATAAAGGCCGTTTTGCCACGCAGCGCATTTACAAAGCTGCGATCACTTGGCACTAACGTGTTCTGAAAAGTGTCCAGCGGTTGCGCGGCTTTGCGGGCTGCAATCCAGCTCTCTTTATCAGCAACAATTTTACCCAGCACGGTCGAGGCGAGTGCCTGATTAAACAACATCCTGTTACTCCTTGTGACTCAATGCAGCGAGCTGATGGACTTTATCCAATGCGTCGCCGCTACGCAGGGTTTCCATGGCCATTTCTGCACCCTGTTCCAGGTTATCAACCAGACCGCCCATCATCAGCAAGGGTGCCAGGTTAATCGCAATCGCGGTTTGCTGAGCGTCGGTCCCTTTCCCGGCCAGTAATGCTTCGGTGATTTTCCGGTTTTCATCCGGAGTTCCGCCCTGGATGGATTCCAGCGTGTAATATTTCAGACCGAAATCATTCGGGGTCAGGGTGTAATAGCGGATTTTCCCGTCGTTGATCTCGGCGACCTGTGTCTCACCATGGACAGCGATTTCATCCAGACCGCTACCGTATGCCACCATCCCTTTCTTTAGACCCAGCGCCTGCAAGGTTTCAGCAATGGGTTCCAGCAACTCGGGAGAATACACACCCATCAGCTGATAGGTTGGACGGGCCGGGTTAATCAGCGGACCGAGTACGTTGAAAATGGTACGGGTTTTCAGTGCCTGGCGGACCGGCGCCGCAAAACGCATACCGCTGTGATAATGCGGTGCAAAAAGGAAGCAGATGTTGGCTTCATCCAGACAACGACGCGCTGTTTCCGGGCTCATATCCAGTTTGATACCCAGTTTTTCCAGTAAATCGGATGAACCGGTTTTGGAGGAAACACTGCGGTTGCCGTGCTTGGCAACTTTAATACCGCAGGTGGCACCAACAATGGCGGCCGTTGAGGAAATATTGATGGTGTACAGGCCGTCGCCACCGGTACCAACGATATCGCAGAACTCATAATCCGGGCGAGGGAACGGTTTGGCTGCCGCAATCAGGGCACGGGCAGCCCCTTCGATTTCCGACGGGCTTTCGCCTTTTACTTTCATCGCGGTGAGCAGTGAGGAAAGAACGATCGGATCCATCTCGCCACGTAATAATTCCCCGAACAGTTGTTCGGTCTGTTCAGCGGTGAGCGACTCACCCCGGTATAAACCTTCGAGAGAAACAGTCATTTACAAACCTCCGTGTCTGTAGATGTAATAAAGGCCAGGCTTTGTGTCAGCAGTTTAGCGCCATCGGTGGTCATAATCGATTCGGGATGGAACTGAAAGCCCAGTACACGGTCAGCGCGGTGCAGCACTGCCATCGGCATTTCCTGATAGCGGGCGATCACTTCCAGTTCATCCGGTACAGAGGTGGCGACCAGAGAATGATAACGCGCCACCGGTAACGGCTGATTCATACCGGCAAACATGTCCTGGCCGCTATGTTCGATTTTAGACACCTTGCCGTGTACAAATTCGCCGGCAGAACCGACAGTTCCACCATAATATTCGCAGATCGCCTGGTGACCGAGACAAATACCGATAATAGGCACCTTGCCACGGCATAGGCCGATCAGTTCGATCATGCAGCCTGCTTCATGCGGAGCACCCGGACCAGGGGAGAGCACCAGCACCGGATTATCGCTGCTTGCCATGATTTGATCGTAGATCTGCTGTGCCGGGAGATTGTTACGGTAAATTTTGACGGTATGGCCGAGGCTGCGGAACTGATCCACCAGGTTATAGGTAAACGAGTCGAAGTTATCCAGCAGGAAAATGGTATTAAGCATGGACTGTCTCCTTGTTTACCTGTGCGGCCTGCGTTGCCTGCGCGGTGATTTCGGCCAGCGTGGTGCCGTGTGCCAGAGCAATCGCATTCAGTACAGCAGCCGCTTTACCGCGGGTCTCATCGGCTTCAGCCTGTGGTTTGGAATCAAACACCACACCGGCTCCGGCCTGCACATAGGCAATGCCGTTTTTCACGAAAGCGGAGCGGATCACGATACAGGTATCCATATCGCCATCGCTGTTCAGATAACCAACGGCTCCACCATAGCTGCCCCGGCGTTTTTGTTCTACTTCGCGGATCAGCTCGGAAGCGCGGATTTTCGGTGCGCCAGTCAGCGTACCCATGTTCATGCAGGCCTGATAAGCGTGCAGCGCATCCAGATCATGACGCAGCGTGCCGACTACGCGGGAAACCAGATGCATCACATGGCTGTAGCGATCGACTTTCAGCAGATCTTTAACATAGCGGCTGCCTGGTTCACTGATGCGGGCAATATCATTACGCGCCAGATCCACCAGCATCATATGTTCAGCGGTTTCTTTGGTATCCTGACGCAGTTCCAGCTCTAAACGACCATCCAGATCCAGGTTAACCGAGCCATCGGCATTCAGACCACGACGACGGGTACCGGCAATCGGGTACATCTCTACCTGACGGCTCTTATGCTCGAATTTCACCGCGCTTTCCGGTGAGGCACCGAACAGTGTGAAATCCTGATCGTTCATATAGAACATATAAGGGCTTGGATTGGTGCGTTTCAGTTCGCGGTAAGCAATCAGGGGTTGCGGGCAAGGCAGACTAAAGCAGCGGGATGGCACTACTTGGAAGATGTCACCTTTCCGGATGTTGCCTTTCAGTTTTTCAACATCGGCACAGTAGGCTTTATCGCTTTTATCCACATTCAGCTGTGATGGCAGCGCTTCTTTTTTGGAAAGCGCACTCGGACGGAAATGGTTGCAGTACTCTTTCAGGCTGCCCAGACGGTGTTGCAGACGTGGCAGCTCATGCGCGCCGGATTCACCACCAAACAGGGCGGCCTGCAGATGAGTGGTCTTATGGATATGATCGATATGGATCAGCGTTTCCGCGACATAGAAGCAGAAATCCGGACAGGTGTTTTCGCTGTCAGCTACTTCCGGCAGACGCTCAAAATTGGCAATCAGATCGTAAGCAAAGATACCACCGAGGAACAGATTAACCGCATCGGCATCAATACTGTGGGTCAGCAGTGTGCGCAGACTGTCTAATACCGAGAGTGCTTTCAGACGACTGTCTTCGTCCTGAATACCGGTAATTTCAGGGAATGTCAGTTGTAACTGGTTGGCTTCGCGTTGTTTGGTGACGGTATCAGGCAGGGTGTTGGTCAGCAGATTCAGTACGGCTTCCCCGTTACTGTTCAGCGCGGTGGCGGTGACCACATGCCCCTGGCAAACCATGCGGACACAGGCATCGATCAGCAGCATGCTCTGGGTACCGGTTTTGGTGTCGATCTCGGCAGATTCCAGCAGCAGGCTGTTGTCAGCGGGTTCAGTCAGTTGGGTAAACAGTTCTAATGGATCAGCGACATAGTGGGCTTTTTCACGCAATGTGATGCGTTGTCCGGTTGGGAGAGATGGGCTCATTGTTGTACTCCCGCAATTGATAATTTCATGGCATTACTCCTTTAGACAAAAATTCATGGTTAACCGTGCGTTAATCAGATCTTTTGCCATCGCCATGTTTGCTTGTGTCGCTGAATCATTTGATCGTCCCTGTAATTTTTTGCGTATAAAAAAAAGACCCGCTATGCTAGCGGGCCTTTTTGGGAATTCTGTCTGCTTTATTTTTTGAAAATAGCCGAAACCCCACACCCGCTTTAAGGAGTGTGCCACCACCAACGAAAGGTTTGGGTCTGGTTGAAGGTCATTTTCAAAATCCAAGTTCAGTTAAAGTGGTTACAGTTAAACTATATTGACGACTCGTTGTCAAGCTCCTTTTACGATTGAACCACGAGAACATGAATGCGAATAGATTTACACAGCCATTCCACCTGCTCTGATGGCAAGCTGTCACCGGCTGAGCTGGTTGCCCGCGCCGTTGAAAAAGAGGTGGATGTGCTCGCCCTGACCGACCATGACACGGTGGCTGGTATCGAACTGGCACGAACAGCCATTCATGAAAACAGTTTGCCGTTGTTTCTGGTGCCGGGTGTCGAGATTTCCTGTACCTGGGATGCCATCGAAGTGCATGTCGTCGGGCTTGATATTGATATTCATAATGAAGTGCTGACCGCTTTACTGGCCTGCCAGGAACAGGCAAGAACTGAACGTGGCATGGAGCTGGGGCGGCGTCTGGAGAAAAACCGAATCCCTGGCTGCTATGAAGGCGCATTGGCGCTGGCGGGTGAGGGCATGCTGACCCGTGCTCACTTTGCCCGCTATCTGGTGGAACAACAGCACTGCAAGTCGATGCAGAATGCGTTTGATCGTTATCTGGCGCGGGGCGCCCGTGCGTATGTGCCGCATAACTGGGCTTCAATCGCAGAGGTTGTTGCTGTGATTCATGCCGCTGGTGGCAAAGCGGTGCTGGCACATCCGGAGCGATATAAACTTTCTGCTAAGTGGCTGAAACGTCTTCTGGTATTATTTAAGGAAGCGGGTGGCGATGCCATCGAAGTGAGTTTATGTCAGCAAAGTCCGCACGAGCGGTCAACCTTGGGTCAGTATTGCCGGGATTATGGTTTGATGGCATCTGTTGGCTCAGATTTTCACGCACCGCTACCTTGGGTCGAGTTAGGTAAAAACCTATGGTTACCCAAGGATGTCGACCCCGTCTGGCATGCATTTTCTGCATTTCCTGACGTCCCAACAGGGGAGGAATTATGAGTCAGTATTTTGTTGTTCATCCGGTTAATCCACAAACACGTCTGATTAATCAGGCGGTCGGTATTCTGCGTCAGGGTGGGGTTATCGTTTACCCGACTGATTCCGGTTATGCGCTGGGCTGCATGATTGGCGAGAAAAATGCGCTGGAACGGATCTGCCGTATCCGTCATCTGGAAGGGGAACATAACTTCACCTTGCTGTGCAGCGATCTTTCCGAATTGTCGGAATATGCCCGGGTAGATAATGCCGCATTCCGGTTAATCAAAAATAATACGCCGGGCGCCTATACTTTTATTCTGAAAGCGACCAAAGAAGTGCCGCGTCGCCTGATGAACGAGAAAAAGAAAACCATTGGTATCCGTGTTCCGACCAATAAGATTGCCCGGGCTCTGATTGAAGAGCTGGGTGAACCATTAATGTCCAGCACCCTGATCCTGCCCGGTCAGGCGCTGGCAGAAGCTGATCCGGAAGTGATCCGTGAACAGCTGGAAAAAGTCGTTGATCTGATCATCGATGGCGGTACGCAAGGCGAACAGCCGACGACCGTGATCGATTTTTCAGAAGATGAGCCTAAAGTAGTACGCTTCGGTGCCGGTGATCCGGTACCGTTTGAATGATTGAGGCAAAGCATGAGCGAAAAACTGCAAAAAGTACTGGCTCGAGCGGGTGTTGGTTCCCGTCGTGAGATGGAGACAGTGATTAGTGAAGGTCGTGTCAGTGTGAACGGCAAAGTCGCCACACTGGGTGATCGTGTTGAAGCAAAAGATATTATCCGGGTGGATGGCCACCAGATCGCCGTTCCAACGGTCAATGATGTCATTTGCCGTGTGCTGGCGTATCACAAGCCGGAAGGCGAAATGTGTACCCGTCACGATCCGGAAGGTCGTCCGACGGTGTTCGAACGTCTGCCACGGATCAAGGATTCTCGCTGGGTGGCGGTCGGTCGTCTGGACGTGAACACCTCCGGTCTGCTGCTGTTCACGACCGATGGTGAACTGGCGAACCGTCTGATGCATCCAAGCCATGAGGTGGAACGTGAATACGCGGTGCGTGTGTTCGGTGAAGTGACCGAAGGCATGTTGCAGAAACTGCGTCATGGTGTGCAGCTGGAAGATGGTCCGGCGAAGTTTGACAAGATCGTCGCCATGGGTGGTGAAGGTCTGAACCAGTGGTTCAACGTGACCCTGTGTGAAGGTCGTAACCGCGAAGTGCGCCGTTTATGGGAATCACTGGATGTGCAGGTCAGCCGTCTGATGCGTGTCCGTTACGGTGACATCAAGCTGGAAAAAACGCTGCCACGCGGTGGTTGGGTAGAACTGCAACTGCCGCAGGTTAACTATCTGCGTAAGCTGGTGGGTCTGCCGCCGGAAGAACGCAGTAAAGTGTTTGCGGTGGATGATCGTAAGAGCCAGTTCAAACAGGCTGCGCAGATCCGCCGTGCGGTACGTCGTCACCGTGAGCGGGTGGTGTTGCAGGGCGATAATGCCGATGCAGAAACCGCCGTGTCAGCACCAGCGACTGCTCGGCCAAAAGTGCAACGCGCAGCCCCGGCAATCACCCGTGAGCGTGATGATGCCAAAGGCTGGGAAAATGCCCGTCAGCGTCTGCATGACGATGCACCGCGTAAAAAGGCGCGTCCGGCCGGTAATCGTCAGCGTGTTGGTAGCCGCCAGGGCAACAAAGCAGGTCGTTAAGCCATGAGTCAGACTAAACGTAAAGCGGTCGTGGTATTCAGTGGTGGGCAGGATAGCACTACCTGCCTGCTGTATGCCGTGCAGCAGTACGATGAAGTGCACGCGATTACCTTTGATTATGGTCAGCGTCATGCGCTGGAGATTGAGGTGGCGAAACAAATCGCCACTGATCTGAATCTGGCTGCGCATAAGGTGCTGGATGTCGGTCTGCTGAATGAGCTGGCGGTGTCGGCACTGACACGCGATGCCATTCCGGTCAGCAATGAGCTGCAGGAAAATGGCTTGCCGAATACCTTTGTGCCGGGCCGTAATATACTGTTCCTGACTCTGGCTGCAATTTATGCCTATCAGGTGGGTGCCGAGACGGTGATCACCGGTGTCTGCGAGACGGATTTCTCCGGTTATCCGGATTGCCGCGACGAGTTCGTCAAAGCGCTGAATAAAGCCTGCGTGCTGGGGATGGAGAAAAACATCCGTTTTGATACGCCGCTGATGTGGCTGAACAAAGCGGAAACCTGGGCGCTGGCGGATAAGATCGGCCGTCTGGATTATGTGCGCCAGAAAACCCTGACCTGCTATAACGGCATTATCGGTGATGGCTGTGGCGAGTGTCCGTCCTGCAAACTGCGTGCGAAAGGGTTGCATGATTATCAGCAGGCACCTGATGCTGTGATGGCCGCATTAAACAGTAAATTAAACTGATATTTCGTTGGAAATCAGATTAAAGAAGCCAGTTCTCTGCAGAAGAGGGCTGGCTTCTTCTTTTTCAGACGTTATACCCTTCCCGCTTGAAGTTGCAGCGGTGTTGGCTGCGTTCACTCGCCCCAATCACATAGTTTATCTATGTTCATGGGGTCTCATTCGCTTGCCGCCTACCTGCAACTCCAAGCTGTTTGGGTATATGATTTGTCGTCGTTTTTTCTTAAGGTAGATACATTATGCAGCAATTAGAAGGCGAAATTGTTCAGCAAGTCGCGGGATTAGTGAGTGGTGAACCGGATCTGATCGCCAATTTATCGAATGTCAGTGCGCTGCTGAATGACTATCTGGCAGATATCAACTGGGTTGGTTTTTACATCATGCGTGACGGCGAACTGGTACTCGGCCCGTTTCAGGGCAAAGTAGCCTGTATCCGCATTCCGGTTGGTCGCGGTGTTTGCGGCACTGCGGCAGCAACGAAGGCTACGCAGCGGATTGACGATGTGCATGCCTTCCCGGGGCATATCGCCTGTGATAGTGCGAGTAATTCGGAATTGGTGGTGCCGGTTATCGTCAACGATAACGTGGTGGCTGTGCTGGATATCGACAGCCCGAAACATGCCCGATTTACTGTTGAGGTGCAGCAGGAAATGGAAGCAGTTGTAAAAGTGCTGGAAGGCCTGAACTGGTAAAAAACAGACCAGCTTTAAAGCTGGTCTGTGTCTATGAAACTAACTAATTGCGATTCAGATTAGAAGTTTTCAGTGACGGTTGTTGTTCCGCTGACTGCAGGATCCTGAACCTGAACATCTTTAACCGGATCTGCCACTACAAGCGCATATCCGCTTGCATTGCCAGCTTCTGTCAGGAAGTCATCTGACGCATTACAGACTAACGCCAGCTTATAAGAACCAGCCTCAACGTAGTTGATCTGATAGCTGTAGACGTCGGTTGTCACATCATGAGATACCAGGGTGGAGAGAACAGGGCCGTTATGGTCTGTGTCGTAATCAATGCCCTGAAGAGCTGTGACATCTGCGGTGCTGTTATAAGCATACACACCCGCCTTGCTCAGGTCGCCATTACAGTTGGCGGTATTAGTGGCATCGACAGTACCTGAAATGGTGCTCAGTACGTCCACATCAATCAGGTCTACACCATTCGGTTTCAGCTTGTAATATGTTTCATGACCAGGCAACACCATGGCATGACGCAGGTTAAATTCCACCTGATAATCCAGTACACCTGCGACCGGTGCAGTAAAGGAGTGAAGTTTAACTTCGCTGCTAGGTACTTCTAAAGGCAGGATATTACCGTCTGCATCTTTAACGTATGAAGCAGGATACTTAGGATCTGCCCCTGTTGTTACGTCGAGATAAGAGGTGCGGCCATCTTCAACCTGTAAGCGTAACTGCTCATAGTGACCGCTAGGAATCACCGCACCGCTCAGCAGCGCATGTTTAGCGCCGTTCTGGTATTGCAGCAGGTCAAGATAGAAAAACGTCGGATGACCATTTTCGTCAGTCGGAATGGTATAGCCGTCAGGTAAACATCCATCGTTGTCGTCCGTGTCGATTAAGCTCAGTGGACCCCATGTTTTTTCATCGGTCACACCTTCCTGTTTCAGACTCAGACCACTGACAGCGATACAAACCTGCTGTGCCGAATCAACCGGCGCATCAGAAACAGCCAGATTCAACTGGGTTGTTCCTGAATCAGAGGATGAGCCGCCGCCACCGCCGCAACCAGCCAGCAACAGCAGCAGAGTAAATGCATAACCAGATTGATATTTCATTATTGATAACTCCCGTATGAGGTTTTTTAATAAATAGAGGATTCATTTTAACCTGACTTTACGTTTCTGTGGTAATCAGAGAAACAAAAGACAGAGACTTACAAATTATAGCACTGCAATTTATAACGAGATATTTGTCATAAGTGTGTCAATTCATCTGATAAATGTTACAAAAACGATTTATTTGACGTTATTTCAGAATGGCAGCTATCCAGGCTGAGGGGAAAGATCCGGAAATAGTAAAAATAGTGATTTATTAACCAGATAAGACTAAAGTTTGGATAGATATCATTCGTAATCCGGGAGTTGGTTATGTCTAATCTGGACAAACTGGAAATCGCAAGACTCGCTCTTGATTATCTTATTTCTATCCAGACCTCTGAAAATGCGACACACGCTTTGCGACGTCTTGAAGCTGAGGCGGAGAAAGGAGCGGATCCGGATACTTTCGGCGCGTTATACCGGATTATTTTTAAAGAAATAGAAGCAAGTGTTCTGTCCGGGAACGAGGATATTCAAAAGCCGGAAGATTAAAACCGTGGTGAAACACATTCAGAATGCGGTAGCTGACGCAGAGATGAAGTAATGTTATTATAAACAACTGTATATAAATACATTATTTAAGTTGTAGTTGTTATGATGGCAAAGACGCATCAGGCGTTTGCAGTATTCAGTGTGCTGATGGTCGATACCTATGTGCCAGGTTCTGTTGATAACATAGTTACGGCGAGTGTTCTGAGTATGCTGGGGGCGTTACAGCCCGATCTTGACTCTCCCCAAAGCTCGTTTGGTCGTTTAATCCCGCTGCTAAGTAAACCATTACATTCAATGCTGGGGCACCGGACTATTACACACAGTCTGCTCGCGGTTATTCTGCTGTATTCTGTCCTGACATCTTCTCCGCAATGGCATACCTGGGCTGATGCAATCTGTATTGGCTATTTCAGTCACATTATCGGAGATATGCTGATAGGTACTAACGGTGTTGCCCTGTTCTGGCCGTTAAAACAAAAGATCAGTCTGAATCCGTTACGTATGCAGGTGGCGGGAGCGGGTGAGTACCTGGTATTTAACCTGCTTGTTGGCGCAATCGTCATACAGGGCCTGACTCATTTTTACCCCTCGTTCGACCTGATGAGCCGGGCAGGTCCTATATTCACTATTTGTGTTGAACTGTACGCAAAAACAATTGGTCCGGTTATCGGAAGCTTAACTTTTAAGTATAGTTCATTATTCAATAAGTTATAAAATTCAGGCAAAAACAGGTTAAAAAAAGATCGTTTTTTGCCTTTACCCTTTCCCAAAAGCTTTGTTAGCATCGTCACAATTTCGCATGATACGGACGTCATGAATGGCCACTCATGTTGTTTGTGTTGGTCACATTTGATGCGGTGTCATGCTAACTGAGAGGGTCGCATTTTGATCCGTTCACCATCGAAAGCGCTCCCGAAACGGCAAACTCCGGGTAACCGGATGTACGCAAAGCCACAGGTCCTTTTGAATTCTCATCAGGACAGCTGGGCTACCGAAGGAGCTGTGTACTGACGTCTTTTTTGGGCGCTTTCGAGATTTTTTACTTGAAGGTACCTAAAAAATGAGATCTGTTCCGGCTTCTACGGCCAAGAGCCCAGGCCTGTCCGCACGGGCCATTCGGTTTATTCTGACCGCGATGTCTGCTATTGCGCTGAGTGTCGGTAGTGTTTCTGCTCAGACTGCGCCTGAGTCTCGTAATGATGTCGCTGTAGCGAACAGTGTCACAGACGGTACCTATGAAGCGATTTATGAAGACGGGGCTGATAAACACGCCCGGTTACGCCATTTTCTGGTAACTGATGACGGCCAGCGCCATGAGCTGCATCTGAATCAAAAAAATGTATCATCGTCCATCGCTACGGGCGCCAGAGTTCGCGTTCATGGCTCGCAAAAGGATGATGGCAGTATCGACCAGGATGCTGGCAGTATCCTGACTCTGGCTGCTGGGGCTACTACCGATGGTGGAAGTAATGGTGGCACACCCGGTGTGCTGGCTAATACCACCGGTGAACAGCGCACGCTGGTATTGATGGCGAACTTCCAGGAAAACCCGACGGAGCAACCGCTGACTACTGAGCAGGCCCGTTCGCTGATCTTTGGCCAGGTCAGTGACTTCTTCTATGAAAACTCCTACCAGAAAACCACATTGGCTGGCGATGTACAGGGGTGGTTTACACTACCATTATCTAACACAGTCTGCGATATGTATGCGGCAGGTAATGCGGCTGATCAGGCGGCGACTGCTGCCGGCATCAACCTTTCCTCTTATACGCGTATTGTCTATCTGTTCACCCAGACATCCTGTAATGTTTCCGGTATGGCGACTGTCGGCGGTCTGCCGTCACGTAGTTATATTAATGGTCAATTTACAGCAGACAATATTGCGCATGAAATGGGACATAATTTCGGCCTTTATCATGCCCATGCGCTGGATTGCCAGGGAGAAACTTTAGGCAATACTTGTTCAACGGTTGAATATGGTGATAGCTATGACACCATGGGAAACCCGGATTTTGGGCATTTCAATGCCTTTCAGAAATCACGATTAGGCTGGCTCGGACAAAATGCCGCCACTCCGGTGACAACAGTATCGGCAGATGGTAACTATGTCGTGGGCGTTTATGAAACCGCAGACAACGCAGCCAAGGCTATCAAGGTTCCCCGGGGTATCAATCCGCTGACAGGCAACCAAACCTGGTTCTATGTGGAGTACCGTCAATCCGTTGGTTTCGATAGCTTTCTCAGTAAACGGTCATACCGTCTTTACCGTAAGGATGTGACCAACGGCGTTGTTATTCATCTGGTTGAAGACAATGTACCTAACAGCAGTAATTTGCTGCATATGAACCTGGCTACACCGTTCAGAGATCTTTATGGTTTTACCGACTGGTTAGATCCGGCTTTACCTGTGGGTAGCAGTTATACCGACCCTGTTTCTGGTGTCACTATCTCCGCTGACTGGACTGATGGTTCTGCAGCCGGCATAAGTGTTAATTTCGGCTCACAGACATGTATTCCGGCTAAACCTGCTGTGAGTATTGCTCCGCTGCAGAGTGGCAGTGTTGCTGCGGGTACCAGTGTTAGCTATGACATAACTGTCAGCAACCAGGATAGCAGTCAATGTCCTGCAGCTTCCATCGATTTATCTTCAGTTGTGCCAAGTGGCTGGACAGGTAGTTTTGATACAGCTTCGCTGCAACTCAGTCCTGGTACTACCGGTAAGGCACGTTTGACGGTAACTTCAGCATCTACAGCTATAGAAGGTGGTTACACAATTAATATTTCTGCAGCTAATGGCAGTGCTCTTACAACAACCAGTACCAGCTACTCCGTTGCCAAGGCTAATCTGGCTCCTGTTGCTATAAATGACAATGTCTCTATGACAACGCTAGGCGCAGTCACTATTCCTGTGCTGTCTAATGACTACGATCCTGAGGGCAGTGTTATCAGGGTGGTTTCATTTAGCCAGGGAAGCAAGGGAAGTGTGAGTCTGAATACTGATGGCTCAATCAACTATGTACCGGCCAAGAGCTTTAAGGGGAGTGACAGTTTTAGCTATAGCATTTCAGATGGTCAGTCAACAGCGACGGCTACTGTTAATATTAGTCTGGTAGCGGCTTCATCTACGAGTACCAAAGGCCGTAAATAGCAAATGGTAACGGGCGATGATTTACATCGCCCGCCTTCTCATACGTGTCTCATTCTTACTCTGACTTAAGGGGTAGGGCAGTCAGGGCAAGTTGGGCACAATCTGCAGGTCGCGGTAGCCGTATCTTCCGGTGTACCGAAACCAAGTGCTGCAACACCTGTTGCTGTAACAGTATCACTGAAGCTGATTTCAGCTGGTACCTGGCTGTTAGCACTGGCTGGGTAGTAAGAACCACTGTATGGTGAGCAGGCTCCTGCTGCCAGTGTGCCAATCAAAATCGGCGCTGGGTCATCACCTGGAACGCCAGGTGTTCCTGCATCATCCTGAACAACCACATTGTTCAGAGAAATAGGCAGTAAACCGGATGAACCACCAGTTCCGTTACAGACCTGACCACTGTATTCAACCTTGATAACGAGATTATCGTTTTCACTCAGCACACTGGTTGAACAGGCTTTGGTAACATCAATTCGCGGATCTCGATTGACGCCTGGGCACAGATCACTTGCGGTATCGGTGATTGTAGCTTCACCACCAGAAGTAGATGCTGCTGTTACTGTTACACCATTGGTTGGCGGATTCAGTGTTGATTCAAATGTACCGTTGTAGTTAGCTGATGCTCCTTTCAATATTGTCCCGAGAGGGATAGTGAAATCGTCAGTTGTATTAGCTGGTGTACCGTTGTCATCAATCACGGTTACGTCATACAGAGTACCGAAGCCTGTATTGGTGACAACACCATTGAAGGTATAGACAAAACCGTTTTCAGCTGCGTTTACATCACCAGCAGAACAGGTTTTAGTGATGGATACACCGCAAAGTTCAAAATCACCCAACACAAAGTCCTTGAGTGACGCAGTAAATGAACTTGAAGAACGGCTTTCAGCCATGAAACTACTGAAGCAGTTATCGTTTCCGCCGACAAGTTGAGTCAGGTTTATGCCCCCCTCAAAGAAGGATTCATAAGGGAAGACATTAGCTGAGCCTGATTTCGGCATATACGGCCATGGTGAGTCGACATTACTGTGATTAGTGGTAGCACAGGCCAACTGGTTAAGACCAGAACTACAGACAGCTCCGCTACTTTCACTTCTCAGTCGCAGATTGGCTGCAGCGCAATCCCCGGGTGATGGGTTGTTACTCGTTGCCTTGGTACAGGTGGTATCCCAGACTACAACTGCAATGTATGGTACTGCATTAGCCCCTTGGGGGTAATCAACCAGAACCAAGGTATCACCGGCAACGTGATGACCAGAGAAACTACCGTCCGGCATAGCGTTAACTTTCTGTTTGAAGAACCAGAAGCCCATGAAGGCATCACCGGTATTGGCGAATCGGTCTGCACCGAAATAGATAACCAAATCACCATTGTCATTATAGGCGGCGGCATAGGCATTGGTCAGATTATCTTTATCTGGTACCGCACCGTTTTTCCAGGACCACTGAGTGACATCCTGAATGTCTTTTTTACCACCATCAAAAATACTTTGAGGCGCTGGATCTGCAAGAATTCCAGAGAATATCAGCGCATCGCCAGCATCGGGTGGCGTAGCCCAATCATCTGGTAGTGGCACGCCACTATCATCCTGAGGATTGGCATCAAGTTCAAATAGACCATTATTAGCCACACCGGCATATGCCGGTGCCACCAACATTGCGCCTGCCAGACACAATGCCGTGAGCCATGGTTTGTAATTAAATTTTATCTTCATGATCGCATTCCTTTTTCCATATATGGAAACCAATCCCTGGGGTCTTGCCAGAAGCACGATCAACTACCAACTACCTGTGTGCCTATCGGCGAGAATGTCAGGGGGTCTTGCGCCCTTATAGCTATACAAATTTCAGGCCACATGGATAAGGTGTTGAAAATAAAGAGAAAGTTTACTTTTGAGCTCTATGTTTTCTTCATGTGTGTTAACAAAAAGATACATTTAATGGGTGTCTTTTTGTAAGTTATTGAATTTAAAAATAAAACAACCAAAATCAGACTTGTATCAGAAATGAAACACATCGTTCCTGACCGTCCGGAATTGATAGCGTTACTTGAATCTGCACTGTAATACACGGAATTTTTATCGCGTTGGTTCTGTGCGGAGCCTAATTTAATCAATTGATTTTAAAGATAAAAAATAAAGAATTTTGGCTGGATTTATATGGTGCTCTCTTGTTTGGGAGATAGAGCAGAAAGTGTAAGGTTTTTGTTAAATCCCCCGTGTAACAACTGGCATATAAAGGGAGTATCTCCGATACTTAAAGAGGATTAAAAGGTCTGTTGTAGCAACAAGGTGGCTGCCCATGGACGTACGCGAGCTGATATGTCTGCGTACCGCCGGGGTGTGGAATATGCCAGAAGTGGCGCTTGCTGCAGGATGGCTGCCGTGCCCGGTGTGTACTGTAAATGAAGCAATGGAACTGTATAAGAGGACGCATCCTCTTGTCGGACTTATTCTGCTCGATAAATTTGGTTTAGACGAGAAAGCTGACCATGATATTGAGTTATTGCTGGCACAAACCAGTAGTGACATGGCATGGATTGGGTTAGTACCTCCCGGCATGATGACACAATCAACGGTCTGCGATTTACTGGCCAAATATCTGTATGACTATCATACCTTGCCAGTAGATGATTCCCGGTTACTATCCTCCCTGGGGCATGCCTATGGTATGGCTGGTTTACGGTCTGTGCCTCCTCTGCATTGCGGAATGGTCGCTACAGGCCGGGGATGTATGATTGGCAATAGTCCTTCCATGCGGAGAGTGTTTCATCAACTGGAAAAAATAGCGTCTATTGACTCATATGTCATGCTGGTGGGCGAGAGCGGCACCGGCAAGGAACTGGCTGCTCACATCATTTTTCAGCGCTCATGTCGCCGGAACGGCCCTTTCATTGCGGTGAATTGCGGCGCTATTCCGGCTAACCTGATTCAGTCTGAATTATTTGGTCATGAGAAGGGTTCTTTCACCGGTGCTTTCCGGCGCCGGATTGGTCATATCGAAGAGGCTAATGGTGGTACCCTGTTTCTGGACGAAATTGGCGATTTGCCACTGGAGTTACAGGTCAATCTGCTGCGTTTTCTGCAGGAGAAAAAGATAACGCGGGTTGGTGGATCTGAAGTGATTCCGGTCGATGTCAGGGTTATTTCCGCTACCAACCGGGATCTGCGTGAAGACATCCGGACCGGACGTTTCCGGCAGGATCTTTTCTTTCGTCTCTGTGTGCTGGATCTGGAACTGCCGCCACTCAGAGAGCGGGGAGAGGATGTTGAACTGCTGGCCAACCATTTCCTTTGCAGCATGAGAGCTGGGCTCAATCCGCTGGTGCGGAGTTTCAGTCCATCGGCATTACACCTGATGCGCAGCTATCACTGGCCGGGCAATGTCCGTGAGTTGAAAAACCGGGTAGCCAGAGCGTTAGTCATGTGCGAAAAGCGGGTCATTTGCCCGCAGGATTTAGAACTGGACTCTGAATCTCCGGGCTCTGAGCCTTTGATTCAGAGCACTACGCTGGCTGAAGCCAGGGCTGAAGTTGATAAACTGGTGACACAACGAGCCTTGCAATCCAATGGTAACAATGTCATGGCTGCAGCTCGTCAGCTCGGCATATCGCGGGTAACTCTGTACAGGCTGATGGAGAAGTACAAGCTGCTGCCTTCCTGAACATCATCTGAAAGTGCATAAGCCAGAAACGAAAAAGCCTCACAGTAATGTGAGGCTTTCGTAATCATGGTGCCCAGACGCGGAATCGAACCACGGACACGCGGATTTTCAATCCGCTGCTCTACCGACTGAGCTATCTGGGCTTAGAAAAGAATGGTGCCGGCTATCGGAATCGAACTGATGACCTACTGATTACAAGTCAGTTGCTCTACCAACTGAGCTAAGCCGGCACACAAATTTGTTACTTAACTCGCCGCAGCAAGTTAACTTAGATAATGGTGCCCAGACGCGGAATCGAACCACGGACACGCGGATTTTCAATCCGCTGCTCTACCGACTGAGCTATCTGGGCAACGGGGCGCATTAAACAAAATAAGCGGTTTCAAGTCAACGCTTTTTTCCGAAACCCTCCGATTTTCAGTTCGTTTGCTGCTTTGCTGAACAAAACCAGAAAAAAGAAGGATTTTCGAAATCACGATGCTTATTTTTCACTCGGCGGTACATAACCGTCGATTTGCACATCGCCATCTTCAAACAGATATTTTTCCATTTCTGTCTGTAATAAAGCGCGGTGTTCAGCGTTCATCATGTTGAGTTTCTTTTCATTGATCAACATGGTTTGCTTTTTCTGCCATTCAGCCCAGGCTTCCTGACAGATATTGTCAAAAATGCGTTTACCCAGTTCGCCCGGAACGAGTTGAAAAGCCATACCGGGAGCTTCTTTTTTCAGGCGCTGACAAAAAACCATTCGGGTCATAGTAATCATCTCTATTGTTGCAGTTCAGGATAAGTCAGTAATTTCAGTGTCACAGCCGACAGACCAACACTGGATGGTTGTCTGAGGTTATACCAAAGTTCGTTGGTTTGCTCCATGATGCTGTGAGCAGGGTGTGGCAGGCTTACCAGCAATGGCGTGATATCCAGATGAAAGTGGCTGAAGGTGTGCCGGAATGCCGTCAGGGTGCTAATCGGTGTTCCGGGGTAGCCAATCTGCTGTAGCCAGTTTTGAGCATCATTGGCGGAAGTAAACTCCGGAAAGCTGAATAACCCGCCCCAGATGCCTTGTGCCGGACGTTGCTGTAGCCAGACACTTTCGTTACAGCGCATGATCAGCAGGCAGGTCTGTTTCACCGGTATCTGCTTTTTATTCGGTTTTGGCGTCGGGTAGGCGGTAGGCGTGCCTTGCAGATAGGCGCCACAGTCATCGTGCATCGGGCAGATGGCGCACTGCGGTTTGCTGCGGCTGCAAAGGCTGGCGCCGAGATCCATCATCGCCTGATTGTAATGCTCCACCCGTTCTGCCGGTGTCAGCCTGATGGCACAGTCCCATAACTCGTTTTCGATCTGTTTCTGCCCCGGCCAGCCTTCCAGCGCCAGCCAGCGGGTCAGAACCCGTTTCACGTTGCCATCGAGAATGGCGTGATGCTGCTTTAATGCCAGTGAAAGAATAGCACCCGCTGTCGAGCGGCCAATTCCGGGCAGTTCGGCCACCTGGTCGAACGTTTCCGGAAAGTGCCCGGCATATTGATCGCGTATGACTTGGGCCGCTTTGTGCAGATTGCGGGCACGGGCATAGTAGCCAAGGCCAGTCCAGTGATGCAACACTTCGTCCTGCGGGGCATCCGCCAGAGAAATAACATCCGGAAAGCGCGCCATGAAGCGTTCATAATAGGGGATGACCGTGCTGACCTGGGTCTGTTGCAGCATGATTTCTGACACCCAGACACGGTAGGGCGTTTTGTCTTGCTGCCAGGGCAGCGTTTTGCGTCCGGCGATGTCATACCAGTCGAGTAAACGCTGAGAAAAAGTAGCCTGATTCAAACTAAAAACCTTCTGCTGATTGAGCCTGCATGCTGTCACAGCGCGGGTGGGCTGTAAACGGCAAAAAAAGTAGGGCTTTAGCCGGGGAAATCGTGCTGAATAACGGCTTTGTGCTTGCGCCTTCGGGCTATCTCTGGATAATGCCAACGCCTTGTTAACTGATTGAGAGACACCATGACCGAACATAATGAAATGAACGTCGGTGAAGAGACTACCGAAGAAGGTAAATTCATGCGCCGCATCCGTAGTTTTGTCCGTCGCGAAGGCCGTCTGACCAAAGGCCAGGAACGTGCATTGCAGGAATTATGGCCGGTGATGGGTGTTGAATTCCGCGATGAAATGCTGGATCTGGCGCAGCTGTTTGGCCGTGAAGCGCCGGTGGTTCTGGAGATCGGTTTCGGCATGGGCAAATCGCTGGTGGAGATGGCTGCCGCAGCGCCCGAGAAAAACTTTATCGGTATTGAAGTGCATCGTCCGGGTGTCGGCGCCTGCCTGTCATCCGCGCAGGATGCCGGCATTACCAACCTGCGTCTGTTCTGCCATGATGCGGTAGAAGTGCTGGGTCAGATGATCCCGGATGAAAGCATTGATACGCTGCAGTTGTTCTTCCCGGATCCATGGCATAAAGCGCGTCATCACAAGCGCCGTATCGTACAGCCGGCATTTGTACAGATGCTGCGTCCGAAACTGAAAATCGGTGGCGTCTTCCATATGGCAACCGACTGGGAAAACTATGCGGAACATATGCTGGAAGTGATGAACGCCGCAGAAGGGTTTGTGAATACGGTGGAAGGGGACTATGCGCCGCGCCCGGATTCACGTCCGCTGACCAAATTTGAACAGCGTGGCCATCGTCTGGGCCACGGCGTGTGGGATCTGCTGTTTGCGCGTAAAAGCTAAGCATCCAGTCTGACCTGCACAGATATCAACGGCCTGTTATCGGAAGAGACAGGCCGTTGTTGTTTCAGTCTTCCATCAGCATCGTCAGCAGCGTATTCAGATAACGGTGCCCTAGCTCAGTCACCAGCCACTCGGTATCCGTCTGCTCCAGCAATCCCTGTTCATAGGCGCGTTTAAACAGCTGTTCTACCGTTTCTGCAGGCAGATTGGTCCGGGCAGTAAACTCGGCTTTAGGAATAGGCCGGAACAGGCGCATCCGGTTCATGAAATATTCAAACGGACGGTCTTCATTGTCCACATCCCAGCTCCGGTCTAAAAATGCCCGCGCCGGATCGAGGTAACCTTTCGGGTGTTTTACTTTGGCGGTGCGGATGATGCGATCTTCTGCTGGCAGCGTGATTTTGCCGTGTGCGCCGCAGCCGATGCCGAGATAGTCACCAAATTGCCAGTAATTGAGATTGTGCCGGCATTCGTAACCCGGTTTGGCATAGGCGGAGATCTCATACTGGCGGTAACCGGCAGCCAACAGTAGCTGGTGGCCCTGCTCCTGAATATCCCACAGGGTTTCGTCTTCCGGCAGAACCGGCGGACGGGAACCAAACGCGGTGTTTGGTTCGATGGTCAGCTGATACCAGGAAAGATGCGGCGGCGCGATATCAATGGCCTGCTGCAGATCAGACAGAGCGTCACTGACACTTTGTTCCGGCAAGCCGTGCATCAGGTCGATATTAAAGCTACGCAGTCCGGCTTGTTTGGCCTGCAAACCTGCGGCAATCGCCTGAGCCGGATCATGGATACGCCCCAAACGCTGCAGTTTTTCCGGCTGGAAGCTCTGTACGCCGATGCTGATGCGGGTGACGCCGGCCTGCTGATAGCCGGCAAAGCGACCAGCCTCTACGGTACCGGGATTGGCTTCCATGGTAATTTCGATGTCAGCGGCAAAAGGGACGCGGGCGGCCACTCCGTCCAGCAGGGATTTAATCGCTTCGGCTGAAAACAGGCTGGGCGTGCCGCCACCGATAAAGATGCTCTGCAGTTGACGGCCCTGCACATACATCAAATCAGCATCGAGGTCGGCCAGTAGGGCCGCCACATAGTCTGCTTCCGGCACCTGCTGTTTCAGTGCATGCGAGTTGAAATCACAGTACGGACATTTCTGTACGCACCAGGGAATATGGATATACAGACTCAGTGGCGGTAGTTGCAGCATAAATTACTCTTGCAGCGCCTCGGCGAGTTGCGCCAGCGCTTTACCGCGATGGCTCAGACTGTTTTTGGTGGCAGGGTCTAACTCTGCAGCGGTGCAGTCCAGATCTGGTACATTAAAGATCGGATCGTAACCAAAGCCGTTTTCACCTGCAGGCTCGGTTGCCAGTGTGCCTTCCCAGCTGGCCTGACAGATGATCGGGGTCGGATCATCCGCGTGGCGCATATAAACCAGGACACACCAGTAACGGGCAGTACGCAGCACAGCCGGGACGCCGTTCATTTCTTCCAGCAGTTTCTCCAGATTATCCTGGTCGGATGCATCTTCCCCGGCATAACGGGCAGAGTAAACGCCAGGACGACCCAACAGCGCATCCACTTCAATACCTGAATCATCAGCAATCGCCGGCAGACCGGTAATGCGGGCGGCATGACGGGCTTTGATGATGGCATTCTCAACAAACGTAGTGCCTGTTTCCGGTACGCTTTCGACATTGAATTCACTTTGTGGGACGACCGTGTAATCCATACCGGCCAGTAGGGCGTTGAGCTCTTCAACTTTCTTTTTATTGCCGGTGGCAAGCACTACCTTTTCCATATTCAGACTCCGTATTCAGATCGGCGACATGATAACGTCGGAAGCCGCTCAGTACCACATATTGGATCAGTCTGCGGACTGATCCAGAATGGCCGGAAGCTGCTGGGGAGAAATGATACGGACGGTTTTATGCCGCCCGAGCTCGCCTTTGTGGATCACGATCTGGCTTTTGGCGACTTTGAACTGTTTGGAGAGAAACTTGATGAGGTGCGCATTCGCCTGACCATCAACCGGCGGGGCGGTGATCGCAATTTTCAGCTCTTCACCGTGCCAGCCCTGGATCTGGTCCCGGCTGGCTTTGGGCTGGATGTAAACATCCAGCCATATTTCATCACCGTCTTTTCTGAAACCAGCCATCAGAGCTGATTCCACAGCGGACCGACCAGATCCAGCATCAGGAAATTAAGACCCTGCAGGATCAGGAACAGCACCAGCACAGACAGATCCAGCCCGCCTAATGACGGCAGAAAACGACGGATCGGGCTGAGCAGTGGCTCGGTCAGCTGATAGAGGACATATTCCACCGAACTGCGGCCCTGGCTGATCCAGCTCAGGATTGCCCGCGCGATCAGGACCCAGAACAAGAGTGAGCCGGCCTGTTTCAGAACGACCAGAAAACTGAGCAGCAGCAGACCGGTAACGTTGATTTTCAGGATCCCGAGCAGCATGAAAGTCACGAATTTTAATACCGCGACCACATAGGCCAGCAGCAGCGACGCAAAATCAATGCCGCGGAAGCCGGGAATAATCCGGCGCAGCGGTGTCAGGATCGGGTGCGTCAGTTTTACGCAGAACTGGCTCATCGGGTTGTAAAAATCGGCCCGGGTCCATTGCAGCCAGAAGCGTAACAGGACAACCATCAGATAAACGCTGAATACAGTATCCAGCAGAAAAAACAGTGTATTCATGAAGATCCTTAAAACAGAGTTTCCATTTCTTCCGCACGATGCTGCGCAGCCTGCATGGCCGCACTGACCAGATCTGCCAGCTTGCCTTCTTCAAAGGCGTTGATGGCAGCCGCGGTGGTGCCGCCTTTGGACGTGACCTGAGCGCGTAATGTCGCCAGTTCGGTATCCGGATTGGCGATCACCATTTGCGCAGCACCCAGAGCGGTTTCCTGCACCAGCTGGCGGGCGGCATCAGCACTGAAACCCATGCGCTGTGCTTCTTCCACCATGTATTGCATGAACAGGAAGAAATAGGCCGGGCCACTGCCGGATGCGGCTGTCACGCCATTAATGGCAGCTTCGGTATCAACCCAGACGGTTTTACCTACAGCCTGCAGCATATCCTGCGCAAACTGGCGATCCGCTGCGCTGACGGTGTTGGATGCAAACAGACCGGTCATGCCGATACCAATCAGGGATGGGGTATTGGGCATGCAGCGAACGATATTCTGGTGACCGTTGAGTAACCCCTGTAAACGGGCAACGCTGACGCCTGCAGCGATGGAGATGATCAGTTTATTGCCGAAATCACCGATTGCCGGGGCCAGCTGACTCAGCATTTCAGCCATAAACTGGGGTTTAACAGCTAGCACGATGACATCGGCGCCTTTTACTGCTGCGATATTGTCATTACTGCCGGTAATACCGAATTCGGCACCCAGTTGCTGAGCTTTATCCGCATCAATATCGGTGGCGTGAATTTTGCTGCCGGGAAAGCCCGCATTGATTAAGCCACTGATCAGGCTGCGTGCCATGTTACCTGCACCAATAAACGCAATATTTCTCTGTTCCATGATTCCTACTTATATTCTCTGCTGCCGAAAATGGCGGTTCCGATTCGTACCATTGTACTGCCGCAGCTGATTGCCACCGGCATATCATCGGTCATGCCCATCGATAAGGTATCGACGGATGGGTACAGGGTTTTCAAACGGTTAAACAATTCCTGCATCTGCAGAAAGTTATCACGAACGATGTTCATATCATCGGTATTTTCTGCAATTGCCATTAGCCCGCGTAATTTCAGACGCGGAAAATTGCTGATTATGCCAGCCAGGCCAAAAACTTCATCAGCAGTCATACCCGATTTGGTCTGTTCTCCGCTAATATTAACCTGAATACATATATTCAGAGCCGGGAGACCGGCTGGTCGCTGTTCATTCAGTCGCTGGGCGGTTTTCTCACGGTCAATGCTGTGTACCCAGTCGAAATGTTCTGCCACCAGTCTGGTTTTGTTGGATTGTAACGGGCCGATGAAATGCCATTCAATGCCGGCATATTCGGGGGCGTTGTTTAACTGTTGAATTTTGGTGATCGCTTCCTGCACATAAGATTCACCAAACAGTCGCTGGCCGGCCTGGTAAGCGGCCTGGATGGCTTCCAGCGGTTTTGTCTTGCTGACCGCCAGAAGTTTTATCTCATCCGGGGCGCGGTTAGCCAGTCGGGCATGAGAAGCGATTTGTTCTTTTATGGCAAGCAAGCGAGATTCGATATCATTCATTGGTTCAGTTTTTGTTGGGAGTGGGATTAATAAATGGATATAACCGAATTATTGGCCTTTGGTGTAAAGCATAACGCATCAGATTTGCATCTTTCCGCCGGGTTGCCACCCATGATTCGTGTTGATGGCGATGTGAGACGTATCAATGTTCCGCCGCTGGAGCACCGGCAAGTGCACAGTCTGGTTTATGACATCATGAACGACCATCAGCGTAAGGTATTTGAAGAGGATTTGGAAGTCGACTTCTCATTTGAAATACCCAACCTGGCCCGTTTCCGTGTGAACGCATTTAACCAGAGCCGCGGCGTCGCGGCTGCATTTCGTACGATCCCGAGCAAGGTGCTGACGCTTGATGACCTGGGCGCACCGGCGATATTTCAGGATATCGCGGAGAACCCTCGCGGCCTGGTGCTGGTGACCGGCCCGACTGGTTCCGGTAAGTCCACTACACTGGCCGCGATGATTGATTACATCAATGATCGTTACAATCACCACATCATCACGATTGAAGATCCGATCGAATTTGTTCATCAGAGCAAGCAGTGTCTGGTGAACCAGCGTGAAGTGTACCGGGATACCAAGAGCTTCAACGCGGCATTGCGTTCCGCGCTGCGTGAAGACCCGGATATCATTCTGGTCGGTGAAATGCGCGACCTGGAAACGATTCGTCTGGCACTGACAGCGGCCGAAACCGGTCACCTGGTGTTTGGTACACTGCATACCACCTCGGCGGCCAAAACGATCGACCGTATTATCGACGTCTTCCCCGGTGAAGAAAAAGCGATGGTGCGCTCCATGTTGTCAGAATCCATGCGAGCCGTTATTTCCCAGACGCTGATGAAGAAAAACGGCGGCGGACGTATCGCTGCGCATGAAATCATGATCGGTATTCCGGCGATTCGTAACCTGATCCGTGAAGACAAAGTGGCTCAAATGTATTCTGTTATTCAGACCGGTATGGTGCATGGAATGCAGACTATGGACTATTGTTTAAAGAATCTGGTGTCCCGCGGTCTGGTTTCTGTTCAGGACGCTAAAGCGAAGGCTGTTGATCCTAACTCAATATTGTAAGGATGCTGTTATGGAACTGGCTAACTTATTACGTACTTTGGTGGATGAAAAAGGTTCGGATTTATTTATTTCTGTCGGTATTCAGCCCTCGCTTAAAGTGAACGGTAAACTGCGTCGACTGGATGAAAAGATACTGGACGAAGACGAAGTGCTTGAGACGGTTCGCCAGACCATGACAGATGATCGCTTTAAGTCCTATGTGGAGACCCGCGAAGCGAACTTTGCGATCAATTGTCCCGGCCTGGGGCGTTTCCGTGTCAGTGCTTTCTGGCAGCAGGATTGTCCCGGCTGTTCCATCCGTCGTATCGAAACGGTGATCCCGACTTGTGAGGAACTGTTTCTGCCGTCGTCGGTGAAAGAGCTGGCGATGGCAAAACGCGGCCTGATCCTGTTTGTCGGCGCCACCGGTGCCGGTAAATCGACCACACAGGCGGCGATGATTGGTTACCGTAACAGTCGTGCGAATGATCATATTCTGACCATTGAAGATCCGGTCGAATTTGTACACAAGCATGATCGTTGCCTGATTACGCAGCGTGAGGTCGGATCAGATACGCTTTCTTATGACGAGGGGCTGAAAAGTGCGTTGCGTCAGGCGCCGGATGTCATCCTGATCGGTGAGATCCGTTCTGAAGAAACCATGGAGTTCGCGTTATCGTTCGCCGAGACCGGTCATCTCTGTATGGCGACCCTGCATGCGAATAATGCCAACCAGGCGATAGAACGTATTCTGCACCTGGTGCCGGCCGACAAGCACCGTCTGCTGATGTACGATCTGGCGTTTAACCTGAAGGCGATCGTGGCGCAGCAACTGGTACCGACCATTGATGGTAAAAGCCGTCGGGCCGCTTTTGAAATCATGCTGAATTCGCCACTGATCAGCGACATTATGCGTAAAGGTGAGGTGCACCGTCTGAAGGAAACCATGTCCCGTTCGCGTGAGCTGGGGATGACGACCTTCGATCAGTCGCTGTTTGAACTCTATCAGCAGGGCGCGATAGGTTTTGATGAAGCGATTGCCTTCGCCGATTCCGGCAATGAAGTCCGCGTCATGATCAAGATGGCTGCCGGTGGAAACTATGATTCCGGCATGCTGGATAACGTGACCGTCGCATAGGCAGCAATAACCGGGATGAAGTGGTAACATACTGATAACAAGTTACCGCTTCATCTTTTTTATTGAGGTACCTATGCTGGCTGTGCTTTCACCTGCCAAATCGCTGGATTATGAATCTCCGCTGACCACATCCCGTTTTACCGAACCTGCGCTGATGCATGAATCTGCACAGCTGATTGCGCAGTTACGTCAATATACCCCTGCCGATATTGCTTCACTGATGAGCTTGAGCGACAAGCTGGCTGGCCTGAATGTCGCCCGTTATGCCGGATGGCAACCGGTGTCAACACCGGAAAACGCACGGCCGGCACTGCTGGCGTTTAACGGCGATGTCTATTCCGGGCTGGCGGCTCAGGATTTTAATGATGCCGATCTGGATGTGGCGCAGCAGCATCTGCGTATTCTCTCCGGACTGTATGGCCTGTTGCGTCCGCTGGATTTGCTGCAACCCTACCGGCTGGAAATGGGCACCAGGCTGGCCAATGCCCGTGGCAAGGATCTCTATGCCTTTTGGGGCAATATTATTACCGATCATCTGAATCAGGCGCTGGCAGAGCAGGGCGATGATCTCTTGCTGAATCTGGCTTCCGATGAGTATTTCAAATCAGTGCATGTGAAAAAACTGGCCGGTCGTGTGATCACGCCGGTGTTCCAGGACGAGAAAAACGGCAAATATAAAATCATCAGCTTCTATGCGAAGAAAGCGCGGGGGCTGATGGCGCGTTATCTGGTTAAAAATCGCATTACGCAACCTGAACAGCTGCTGAATTTTGATGCCGAAGGCTATGCCTTTTGTGCGGAACTATCGACCGAAAACAAGCTGGTGTTTCGTCGTCCGGAAGGGATTTCTTTGGGATAAAGGAATAAGATCCGCCTGCAGACACAGGCGGATCAGGTCGAAGATTATTTAGCTTCGTCTTTTGCAGCGACTTTAGCGGCTTTTTCGGCGTGTTTTTTCGCCCAGTCAGGCTTGCCTTTGTTCTTGGTGACGCGATGGCGGATTTTCTCTTTCGGTTTTTTATCCGTTTTTTTCTCTTCGTCTTTCTTCTCTTTTTTCTTCGTGGCGACTTTGCTGATCTTGTGTTGCGGACGCATGCTGTCCACCACGCGGCGCATCATTTTTTCTTCGGTGTAACGTTCGACACGTTCCATCATGCCGACGTCATGCGCTTCGACCAGATTGATTGCACAGCCTTTCTTGCCGGCACGACCGGTACGACCGATACGGTGCACATAGGTATCGGCTGAACGCGGCATATCGTAGTTGAACACATGGCTGACATCCGGCAGGTCGATACCACGCGCAGCGACGTCAGTGGCGACCAGAATGGTCACTTTGCCGGAGCGGAAGCGCTGCAGTGCTTCGACACGTTTTTCCTGCTCCATTTCACCGCGCAGCCAGGCGCAGTCGATACCGCTGCCCTGCAACTGACTGACCAGTTCGGCCAGACGCTCGCGGGTTTTCACGAAAATGATGCTGCGCTGTACTTCTTCCTGCTGCAACAGGTGCTTCAGGATCTTGAATTTGTGCTCGGCGGTGTCAGCAAAATAGACAAGTTGCTGGATCTTTTTACGTTCGCTGCGTGGCGGTTCTGCATAAAATTCCGCCGGGTCTTTCAGCAGATCTTCAGAAAAGCTTTTCAGACCAGCGCCTTCCAGAGTGGCGGAGAACAGCATGGTCTGCTTACGCCAGCGGGCTTCGGCCGCGATACGATCGACATCGCCGATGAAACCCATGTCCAGCATGCGGTCCGCTTCGTCCAGCACCAGCACTTCGATATCACGGCTGTCGAAACGCTCGTCTTCGATGTATTGCATCAGACGGCCCGGCGTCGCAATCACGATATCCACGGTTTTTTCTAAAGCGGGCAGTTGGGTTTCTTCGGCCACACCCCCGATGATGCTGGCGACTTTCAGGAAAGTGTGTGCCGCCAGTGCTTCGGCCTGTTCGGTGATCTGCAACGCCAGTTCACGGGTCGGTGTCAGGATCAGCGCACGTGCCGGGCCGGGTTTACGGCGCGGGAAGTCAATCATATGCTGCATCATAGGTAGCAAAAACGCGGCGGTTTTACCTGTGCCGGTTGGTGCGGAAGCCATGATGTCCCGTCCTTCCATCGCCACTGGGATCACCTGTGTTTGAATGGTGGTCGGGCGTGTGAAACCCAACTCTTCTACGGCCTGTAGCAGAACGGGATCCAATTCTAAGGATTCAAAAGACATAAACGACTTCCTGACTTACAAATGAGGGCGCACATTATAGGCAAGTATGCAGTAAAATTCGCAGCAATTTTAGTATTGCTGTCGTTTCAGTATAAGAAAGGTTTTCATGGGCGGTCATAGTTTTACGTTTAAACAATTTCATATTGAACAGGATCGCTGTGCGATGAAGGTGGGAACCGACAGTATCGTGCTGGGTAGCTGGACGCCGGTGACGGGTGCAAAACGCATTCTGGATATCGGCACCGGTACCGGCATTCTGGCGCTGATGCTGGCGCAGCGGACACCAAGGGACGTGCAGATTGATGCGGTGGAGCTGGATAAAGAGGCGGTGAAGCAGGCGGAAGAAAATGTGAACGCATCACCGTGGCGGGAGCGGATACGGGTGATCCGGCACGATGCCCGTACTTATCAGGCGCCTGCGTATGATCTGATCATCAGTAACCCGCCTTATTTTGAGCATGGACAGATCCTGCCGGATGCAGCCCGCCAGCTGGCGAGACTCACGGGCGAGCTGGATCATGCGACGCTCCTGGAAAGTGCCGCGCGGCTGCTGACGCCATTTGGCAAGCTGGCGCTGGTGCTCCCGGTCGGGCAGGGCGAGGAGGTGGTTTCTCTGGCTATCGGGAAGGGCTGGTATCTGCAACGGCGCTGTCTGGTTGAAACCAAACGGGGGAAAATACCGAATCTGGTGCTGTTGCTGCTGAGCCGCAAGCCGGCAGAAACCGAAGAGGAGCAACTGTGTCTGCGTGAAGCGGACAATCGTTACTCCCCGGAGTTTATCGCACTGGCGGATGCATTCTATCTGCGCATGTCGGCTTAAAGCTGGGCAATCTCTTCCAGCACCTGTTGCAGCCATTTATTCAGGCGTTCGTCGGTTTGTTCATACTGGGTGATTTCATCCAGTGCCAGACCGACGAAATACGTCCCGTCGGCAACCAGCGCCTTGGAAGCTTCGAACTCATAGCCTTCATTCGGCCAGTAACCGACGATCTGGCAGCCTTTGGCCAGCAGTTTGTCATGCAATAAGCCCATTGCATCGAGAAACCACTCGCCATAGGTTCCCTGATCGCCCAGTCCGAACAGGGCAACGATTTTGTCGCTCAGATCGACCCGATCGATCGCATCCCAGCTGTTTCCCCAGTCGGTCTGCAGTTCGCCGAAGTCCCAGGTCGGGATCCCCAGGAACAGAATGGAATAATCTGCCATTTTGCTGACCGGGGTATCGGCAAGATTGTGGAGCGTGATCAGATCTGAGCCAAGAATTGACTGGATTTTTTCTGCTACCATCTCGGTGTAGCAGGTACTGGAGCCATAGAATAAGCCAATTTGCATGATGATTTCCGGACAACAATGTTGCTTCCATGTTACAAAAGCAGAAGCGGATCGCCAATAAGGTAACCAATTAATAATGAAACAAGATAACCCGCTGATAGAACAATTTCTGGATATGCTGTGGTTGGAACGCGGGCTTTCAGACAACACCGTATCCTCGTACCGCACCGATCTGTACAAGCTGAATGACTGGCTCGACAGCAAAGGCTCCTCTTACCTGACCCTGGATACCTTTCTGCTGCATGGCTATCTGGCCTGGCGTATCGATCAGGGTTTCAAGGCCACTTCCACGGCCCGGTTACTGAGCACACTGCGCCGGTTCTATCAATTCTTGATCCGGGAACAGCTGCGGGCGGATGATCCGACGGTGGCGCTGGATAGTCCGAAGTTACCCTTGCGGCTGCCGAAAGATATCAGTGAAGAGCAGGTAGAGGCTCTGCTGGCTGAGCCGGATGTACAGGATCCGATAGAGCTGCGCGACAAGGCGATGCTGGAACTGCTCTATGCCACCGGCCTGCGTGTTTCCGAGCTGGTGGGCCTACAGGTGCATCAGCTGGCGTTCAATCTGGCGTATGTCCGGGTGACCGGGAAAGGTAACAAGGATCGTCTGGTGCCGACGGGCGAAGAGGCGCAGTACTGGATCCAGCGTTTCATGCGGGAAGGACGCAAGACGCTGTTGCGTGAGCAGGCGTCGGATGTGCTGTTTCCCTCCAACCGCGCGCAGCATATGACCCGGCAGACATTCTGGCACCGCATCAAGTTATATGCGGTACGGGCGAATATCACCTCCGAGTTATCGCCGCACACGCTGCGGCACGCTTTTGCCACACATTTGCTGAATCATGGCGCGGACTTGCGGGTTGTGCAGATGTTGCTTGGCCACTCAGATTTATCAACCACACAAATATATACTCATGTCGCGCAGGTACGCCTGCAGGAATTACATCAGGAACATCATCCGCGGGCATAACGCCGGATGCGTTTTTTACGGGAGAGATAGATGTTTAATAAGAAAACGGCCGTTTTTTCATTCAGTCTGCTGGCATTAATGGTGTCTTCTGCGATGGCTGAACAGGCGGTGGATAGCCAGATTTCCGCGGTGACCGTTTACCCGGCTTCAGCCACCGTGACCCGCACGTTGGCGGTGGAGTTACCGGCCGGCCCGCAAACCATCTTGATTGCCGGCTTACCTTCTACGCTGGATGAAAATACGCTGCGGATTACCGGCAGCGGTGATAAAAGCGCACTGGTTGCCAGTGTCGAACTGAAAAATGAAGTCCGCAGTGAACTGGTTTTACCGCGGGCCAAAGAGCTGCAGGATAAACTGACTGCCCAGCAGGATCAGCTGGCATTACTGCAGGCTGATGAACTGGCCCTGAATACCCAGCAAACCTATCTGCAGAAACTGGCCGAACACGGTGGAAACAGCGGCGCGGAAGGGAAAGCTCAGGATAGCAATGTCGGCCAATGGCGGACGGGCTGGCAGACACTGGGTGCCGGCATGAAGGAAATCGGTGCGGCGAAAGTTGCACTGGCACGGGATATCCGCGAACTGAAACAGCAGATTGATGTGACCCAGCGCGAGCTGGAACAGATCAACAACCGTCAACAGGACAACAAGATTGCAGTAGTTCATCTGCAGTCCGGTGGTGGCAAGCTGGCGATGAAACTGAGTTACCAGCTCAGCGATGCCGGCTGGTATCCGGTGTATGACGCCAATCTGGATACGCAAACCGGAAAACTGGCCGTGACACAGGCCGCTTATGTTCAGCAGAACAGCGGCGAAAACTGGGAAAACGTAGCGCTGACATTATCCACCCTGCAGCCAAGCGCCGCGGTTGAACCACCGGCCTTATCCAGCTGGTGGATTGATTATCAGCAGCCAATTGTTGCCCGTACCATGACGAAGTCGGCCGAATCGCTGCCGGATCTGGCGATGCCAGAGATGATGGCGGCCGCACCGGTCGAAGAACAGAAAGCGGCTGTGGTTGACAGCGGCTATCATGTGTCTTATCTGATCGCGGGCAAAGTCAGCCTGGGCTCCAGTGAGGAAAAACAGCGGGTGGTTCTGCAGCAGCAACAGTGGCCGGCAGAACTGAGTCTGCAGGCTGTACCTCGCTTTGATGCGCATGCTTATCTGTATGCCAAGCTGAAGAATCCATCCACAACGCCATTATTACCGGGCGAATGGCTGTTACAACGTGACGGCGTTCGGGTCGGCAAGATCGATCAGCCGCTGCTGTCACCGAAAGATCAGATCGCGATGGGTTTTGGTGCCGATGATGCCGTTAAACTGGAATGGCAGACGCTGAAAGATCAGGCCGGTGAATCCGGGGTGCTGAACAAAGCGCAAACCCTGCAGCGTCACTATCAGCTGAAAGTTACGAATGGTCATAACAAGCCAATGACGCTGACCGTACTGGACAACTGGCCGGTATCAAAACAGCAGGATATCAAGGTCTCTGTACTGGAAGGGACTACTGCCCCGAAAGAGCAGAATGTCAATCAGCAGGCGGGCGTGCAGAGCTGGGAACTTTCGTTGCCAGCCGGCAAGCCGGTGACATTGGATACGGGCTATCAGGTGACTTATCCGCAGGATAAGCAAATCGATAATCTCTGATCTATTGCCAATCACTTATCAGCGGGCTAAGGTGCCCGCTGATATTGCCACTGATTGTTCTGACAAGTATTTACTATGACGTTTAAGCTGCGCCGCCGTCCTCAGGCTGATGACTCCTTTTTACCTGCCGATATTCCCGCCCGTTTACGACAGATCTATGCCAGTCGTGGGATCCAGCATGTTGATGAACTGAATCGTTCCGCGGGTAATTTGCTGGCACCTCAGGATCTCAAGGGATTACCTCAGGCGCTGGCATTGCTGACCGGCGCACTGCAACAGCAGCAACGGATCGTCATTGTCGGCGATTTTGACTGCGATGGTGCAACCAGTACGGCACTGATGGTGCTGGCGTTGCGGGCGATGGGGGCTCAGCATGTCGCTTATCTGGTACCAAACCGCTTTGAGTATGGTTACGGACTGAGTCCGGAAATTGCCCTGCTGGCCGCGCAGCAAAATGCAGAATTGCTGATTACGGTCGATAATGGCATCTCCAGTATTGCTGGTGTCGAAACGGCGCGTCAGCAGGGGATGAAGGTCCTTATCACCGATCATCATTTGCCCGGCACGGAACTGCCGCAGGCGGATGCCATTGTGAATCCTAATCAGCCCGGCTGTCAGTTTGGCTCCGGTAATCTGGCCGGTGTCGGCGTGGCTTTCTATCTGATGGCGGCGCTGAAAAGTCATCTGCAGCAGCAAGGCTGGTTTGCACAGCAGAATATTGTCGCACCCAATGTAGCGGACTATCTGGATCTGGTGGCGCTGGGCACTGTTGCCGATGTGGTGGCGCTGGATAATAACAACCGGATCCTGGTTCATCAGGGATTACAGCGCATCCGTGCCGGACGTTGCCGCGCAGGTATCAAGGCGTTATGCGAAGTGGCCGGCCGAGATCTTTCACGTTTGACCGCCAGTGATCTTGGTTTTTCCGTCGGGCCGCGTCTGAATGCTGTTGGCCGGCTGGATGATATGACCATGGGTATCGCCTGTCTGCTGGCAAATGATGAGCACATTGCCCGTCATCTGGCCTCGCAGATGGATTCGCTGAATCAGGAGCGCAAGGCCATCGAAGGCAACATGCAGCAGGAAGCGCAGGCGGCATTATCCCGTCTGAAAGCGCTTGACGGTGAATTACCGGCTGCGCTGGTATTGCATCAGGATGACTGGCATCAGGGCGTGGTCGGACTGGTTGCGTCGCGTATCAAGGAACAGTATCACCGTCCGGTCTTTGCGTTTGCCGAGGCAGGTGAGGATGAACTGAAAGGGTCCGGTCGTTCCATTCCGGGATTACATATGCGGGATGCGCTGGAACGTCTGGATCAGTTGCACCCCGGATTGATCTGCAAATATGGTGGTCATGCTATGGCTGCCGGATTGTCATTACCGAAAGCGTGTCTGGCTCCGTTTCGTGAGCGGTTTACCGCGTTGGTTGCGGACTGGCTGACACCGGATCAGCTGACCGGCACCATCCTGACCGATGGCGAACTGTTCCCGCAGGAGTTTTCCCTGGAGATGGCGGAAGTATTGCGCAATGCCGGTCCCTGGGGACAAGCCTTCCCGGAACCCAGCTTTGACGGCATTTTCCGTTTACGGCATCAGCGGCTGGTGGGCAGCAAGCATCTGAAAATGGAAGTCGAAGTACCGAACGGTCCGTGTCTGGATGCCATCGCGTTTAATGTGGATCTGGCCCGCTGGCCGGATGCGTCTGTCGGACAGGTGCAACTGGTCTATCGGCTGGATATCAATGAATGGCGCGGACAGCGTTCCGTGCAGTTGCTGGTGGAACAGCTGGTGGCGGTCAGATAAAAAAAGCCCTGTCGTTTACGGCAGGGCAAAAATTCCGGTTTACAAAAAACTGAACGATCACAGAGGCAGTCACAGAGGCAGTCAGCAGAACGGCTTTGTTTGACTACTATAATAAGCTTAGCTGATACGCCCTTGTCCGCCCTGATTTAAACCAGTCAATTATCTGATGCGTGGCATTGATCACATTAACCCTGTTTATTCCCCGACCTATCCGTTAAAATAGCGCGTTTTTCATAAATCCTACCTGAGAGAGAATCCCTTCAATGTTTGAAGTGAATCCTGTATTGAATAAACTCAAGGAGTTGTCTGAACGGACCGAACTCCTGAGGGGGTACCTTTGACTACGACGCCAAGAAAGAGCGTCTGGAAGAAGTAAGTGCCGAACTGGAACAACCTGAAGTCTGGAACGAGCCGGAAAAAGCGCAGGCGCTGGGAAAAGAGCGCGTAGCACTGGAAGGCGTGGTGAATACCATTGATACGCTGACTCAGGGTGCCGAAGATATCGAACTGCTGGTCTCTATGGCGGTGGAAGGGGAAGACGAAGAGACTTTCCATGAAGCTGAAGCGGAACTGGCAGGGCTGGAGAAGAAGCTGGAAGATCTGGAATTCCGCCGCATGTTCTCCGGTGATCATGATGCTTCCGATTGCTATATGGATATCCAGTCCGGTTCCGGTGGTACGGAAGCGCAGGACTGGGCCAACATGGTGCTGCGTATGTACCTGCGCTGGGGTGAAGCACACGGCTTCAAACCTGAGCTGATTGAATGTTCTGAAGGTGAAGTTGCAGGGATCAAATCTGCCACCATCAAGTTCACCGGCGAATATGCGTTTGGCTGGCTGCGTACTGAAACCGGGGTACATCGTCTGGTGCGTAAATCACCGTTTGATTCCGGTGGTCGTCGTCATACCTCTTTCTGTTCTGCATTCGTTTATCCGGAAATTGATGATGACTTCGAGATCGACATCAATCCGGCCGATCTGCGTATCGACGTCTACCGCGCCTCCGGTGCAGGTGGTCAGCACGTTAACCGTACAGAATCGGCGGTGCGTATTACCCATATTCCAACGAATACGGTAGTGCAGTGTCAGAACGATCGTTCCCAGCATAAGAACAAAGATCAGGCGATGAAGCAGTTGAAAGCAAAACTGTATGAGCTTGAAATTCAGAAACAGAATGCTGAGAAACAGGCGCTGGAAGAGACGAAATCCGACATCGGTTGGGGTAGTCAGATCCGTTCTTACGTCCTGGACGATTCGCGCATTAAAGATTTGCGTACCGGCGTGGAAACCCGTAATACCCAATCGGTACTCGATGGCGATCTGGACAAATTTATTGAAGCCAGCCTGAAATCAGGGCTGTAATCCAAGCAGGAATCATCATGTCAGAACAAAACCAAACACCGGAAAATGAACTGGACGTTCAGGAATTCAACAACGAAATGACGCAACGTCGCGCCAAACTGGCCGATCTGCGCACGAAAGGTAATCCTTTCCCGAACGATTTCCGTCGTGAACAGATCGCTTGTGATCTGCACGAAGCCTTCGGTGAGAAATCTCAGGAAGAACTGGAAGCAGAAAAACATTACGTCAAGATCGCTGGTCGTATCATGACCCGTCGTATCATGGGTAAAGCGGCATTCGCGACCCTGCAGGATATGGGCGGCAAAATCCAGATCTACGTAACCCGTGATGATCTGCCGGAAGGTTTCTACAACGAACAGTTCAAGAAGTGGGATCTGGGCGATATCGTTGGCGTGGAAGGTTACATGTTCCGCACCAACACCGGCGAGCTGTCTGTGCACACTACCAGCATTCGTCTGCTGACCAAGGCGCTGCGTCCGCTGCCGGAAAAACATAAAGGTCTGACCGATCAGGAAGCGCGTTGCCGTCAGCGTTACCTGGATCTGATTGCCAACGAAGAATCACGCCGGACTTTCCAGATCCGTAATCAGGTGATCAACGGTATCCGTAACTTCCTGAACAGCAAACGCTTCATGGAAGTGGAAACCCCGATGATGCAGGTGATTCCTGGCGGTGCGTCTGCGCGTCCGTTCATCACGCATCACAACGCGCTGGATATCGACATGTATCTGCGTATCGCACCAGAGCTGTATCTGAAACGTCTGGTGGTCGGTGGTTTCGAGCGCGTGTATGAAATCAACCGTAACTTCCGTAACGAAGGTATCTCTGTTCGCCACAACCCTGAATTCACCATGCTGGAATTCTATATGGCGTATGCAGACTACAATGATCTGATGGATCTGACCGAAGAGATGCTGCGTACTCTGGCGCAGGATATCCACGGCACCACTAAAGTTCGTTATGCCAAAGACGGCGAAGAAGGTATCGAGATCGACTTCGGCCAGCCATTCGCGCGCATGACCATGGTTGAATCTATCCTGAAATACGCTAACGACGTGAAAGCGGAAGAGCTGACCACGCTGGAAGGCGCGATTGCGGTGGCGAAACGTCACCACATCGAACTGATGAAGAGCTGGGAACTGGGCCATGTGATCACTGCGATCTTCGAAGAAACTGCAGAACACATGTTGCATCAGCCAACCTTCATCACCGAATACCCGGCGGCAGTTTCTCCGCTGGCGCGTCGTAACGATGAAAACCCGGAAGTGACTGACCGCTTCGAATTCTTCATCGGTGGCCGTGAAATCGCGAACGGTTTCTCTGAGCTGAACGATGCAGAAGATCAGGCGGAACGCTTCCAGGCACAGGTTGCACAGAAAGAAGCGGGTGACGACGAAGCGATGTTCTACGACGCTGACTTCGTCACTGCGCTGGAACATGGTCTGCCACCAACAGCGGGTCAGGGTATCGGTATCGACCGTCTGGTGATGCTGTTCACCAACAGCCACACCATCCGCGACGTTATCCTGTTCCCGGCACTGCGTCCGACCAACAAGTAATCCGGATTGAATTTTCACGGCTCCGGACTCGGGGCCGTTTTTTTATAAGGTAAGTTAACGTGCTCAGCACCAACAATATCACCATGCAGTTCGGCTCTAAGCCACTGTTTGAAAACATCTCCGTCAAATTCGGCGGTGGTAACCGTTACGGCCTGATCGGTGCGAATGGTTGCGGTAAATCAACCTTCATGAAAATCATGGGCGGCGATCTCGAGCCGACCGGTGGTAACGTGGCGCTCGATCCGAATGAGCGTATCGGTAAACTGCGTCAGGATCAGTTCGCTTACGAAGACAAGCGTGTGCTGGACGTGGTCATGATGGGGCACACCGAGTTGTGGGCAGCCATCCATGAGCGCGATAGCATTTATGCTAATCCGGAAGCGACCGATGATGACTACATGCACGCGGCAGAGCTGGAAGCCAAAGTAGCTGAATATGACGGCTATACCGCGGAAGCGCGTGCTGGTGAGTTGCTGCTGGGTGTTGGTATTCCGGTAGAACAGCATAACGGCCTGATGAGCGAAGTCGCTCCTGGCTGGAAATTGCGTGTGCTGCTGGCGCAGGCGCTGTTCTCCAATCCGGATATCCTGCTGCTTGACGAACCAACCAACAACCTGGACATCAACACCATCCGCTGGCTGGAAGAAGTGCTGAACGAACGTAACAGCACCATGGTCATCATTTCGCATGACCGTCACTTCCTGAACATGGTCTGTACCCACATGGCGGATCTGGATTACGGCGAACTGCGCGTTTATCCGGGTAACTATGATGACTATATGACGGCGGCGACCCAGGCGCGTGAACGTCTGATGGCCGACAACGCGAAGAAGAAAGCACAGATTGCGGATCTGCAATCATTCGTTAGTCGTTTCAGCGCGAACGCTTCTAAATCCCGTCAGGCAACTTCACGTCTGAAGCAGATCGACAAGATCAAGATTGAAGAAGTGAAAGCGTCCAGCCGTCAGAACCCGTTCATCCGTTTTGAACAGGATAAGAAGCTGTATCGCAATATTCTGGAAATCGAAAACCTGAGCAAAGGCTATGACAACGGCCCGCTGTTCAAAGGTTTCAACATGATGATGGAAGTGGGCGAGAAGGTGGCTATCATCGGTACCAACGGTATCGGTAAAACCACGCTGATCAAGACGCTGGTAGGTGAACTGACTCCGGACAGTGGTTCGATCAAATGGTCTGAAAACGCCAAAATCGGCTATTACGCGCAGGATCATGCGGAAGACTTCGACACCGACCTGACCGTATTCGACTGGATGTGCCAGTGGAAACAGGAAGGCGATGACGAGCAGGCTGTGCGCAGCGTGCTGGGCCGTCTGCTGTTCGGTCAGGACGACATCAAGAAAAAGGTCAAAGTGCTGTCCGGTGGTGAAAAGGGTCGCATGCTGTTCGGTAAGCTGATGATGGAAAAACCGAACATCCTGATCATGGACGAACCAACCAACCACCTGGATATGGAATCTATCGAATCACTGAACATGGCGCTGGAGATGTATCAGGGGACGCTGATTTTCGTATCGCATGACCGTGAGTTTGTAAGCTCACTGGCTGGCCGTATCCTGGAAATCACGCCTGAGAAGATCATCGACTTCGGTGGTAACTACGAAGATTATCTGCGTAGTCAGGGTATTGAATAAGCCCGTTCTGCGGATAACAAAAAGCCCGGCTCTGGAAAGAACCGGGCTTTTTTTATGCTGATTCAGTGGGTACGGACAAGTGATAAGACGGTACTTATCGAACCACCGATCCCCACAGATCATATTCATCAGCGTTTTCGATTTTCACTTTAACGATATCACCCGGCTTCAGAGCGGTTTCACCGTTTAAGTAAACGACGCCGTCGATTTCAGGAGCATCGGCAAAGCTGCGGCCAATCGCGCCTTCTTCATCGACTTCGTCCACGATCACGTCCAGTTCACGGCCTACTTTGGCGGCCAGACGACGGGCAGAGATCTTCTGCTGCAGTTCCATGAAGCGGTGGAAGCGTTCTTCTTTCACTTCTTCCGGTACTGGATTTGGCAGTTCATTGGCTTTCGCGCCTTCAATCGGGCTGTATTTGAAGCAGCCAACACGATCCAGCTCGGCTTTTTCGAGGAAGTCGAGCAGCATCTGGAAGTCTTCTTCGGTTTCACCCGGGAAGCCAACGATGAAGGTTGAACGCAGGGTCAGATCCGGGCAGATACGACGCCATTCCTGAATACGTTCCAGCGTACGTTCTACCGCACCTGGACGTTTCATCAGTTTCAGAATGCGCGGGCTGGCGTGCTGCAGCGGAATATCCAGATACGGCAGGATCTTGCCTTGCGCCATCAATGGGATCACATCATCCACATGCGGGTAAGGGTAAACGTAATGCAGACGCACCCACATACCCATTTTTGACAGCTCTTCACACAGTGCCAGCATGCTGGTTTTCACTGGTGAGCCTTCGTAGAAACCGGTGCGGTGTTTTACATCAGCACCATAGGCAGAGGTATCCTGAGAGATAACCAGAATTTCTTTTACACCGGCATTTTTCAAGCGTTTGGCTTCGCCTAATACTTCACCGATGGTGCGGCTTTCCAGATCACCACGCAGGGACGGGATGATACAGAAGGTGCAACGATGGTCGCAGCCTTCGGAAATTTTCAGATAGGCGTAATGCTTAGGTGTCAGTTTCACACCCTGTTCCGGCACCAAACTCAGGAACGGATTGTGTTCTGGTTTCGGCGCGTATTTATGCACGTGGCTTAACACCTGCTCATACGCATGCGGGCCGGAGATCTCCAGCACCTTCGGATGCACTTCGCGGATCTGATCTTCCTTGGCACCGAGACAGCCGGTGACGATGACCTTGCCATTTTCCTGCAGGGCTTCGCCGATCGCTTCCAGCGATTCCTGTACCGCGCTGTCGATAAAGCCACAGGTGTTCACAATCACCAGCTCGGCATTGTCGTAGCTGTTGACGACGTCATAACCTTCGGTGCGTAACTGCGTCAAAATGCGTTCAGCATCGACAAGATTTTTAGGGCAGCCGAGGCTGACAAAACCGATTTTGGAAGGCTGTGTTTTCTGATTCATAGTGTTCAAATATTGCTCAATTTCTGCTGTTGAGAAAAACGCTGCATGATAGCTTTTTGGGATATGGAATACATCTTTTATTGGTGGCAGAAAGGAAAAAAACAGGCGAGGTTTTCTTTGGCAACAAGACTAGAACTGGTCGCAACACCGGCTGGTGGGTAGCGATCAACATCGTGCGATATTTCGATGTTCGACGTATCCAACATGCAAATAATAACTATTTACCTATTTTAAAAACAAATCAGATTTTTGTCATTATTAATGATGAATATGTATTACATAAAATACATGTAATTAAAAACTTTGTTTCTTTATTGCAAAAGTTATAAAAATCTTTGTTTTTATAACCAGACCAAAACAACACAGATAGTAATTCAACATAGAAATATGTGCCATTTGCTGGAGATTTGTTTGATTCCCATTTAAATGTGATTCAGGTCTAAATATCAATATTTTTTATAATTATAACCAATTGATAATTATTGTTTTTATTTTGTTTATCCTGTTATTGTTTTCCGTGTGTACAATTGTCCAGAGATTGTCGCTGTTATGTGATTGCAATGTATTCCCGGAAAAATCAATTTGTGCACATGATGACTTAAACGTCAGCTTATTACTGATTTTCATATTTCCCTATAGAAAGGAGTTATTGCATGGATAAGATTATTCAGTCTCCGGGTAAATATATTCAGGGGGCAGGTGTTATTTCCCGCGTGGGTCAATACGCAAATCCATATGCAAAGAAATTGCTCGTCATCTCGGACGCGTTTGTGCTAGGGCTAATCGAAGGCAAGCTGTCTGACAGTTTCAACGAAAGCAACACCGACTTTGTCATTCAAAAATTTAACGGTGAATGTTGCCGCACTGAAATCGACCGACTGATCACGATCCTGCAAAACGAAGGCTGTGACGGGGTGGTGGGTGTCGGCGGCGGTAAAACGCTGGATACGGCGAAAGCGGTGGCTTACTACAGCAAAGTGCCAGTGGTGATTGCGCCGACAATTGCCTCTACCGATGCGCCTTGCAGTGCCTTGTCTGTTATTTATACCGAAGCGGGTGAATTTGAATCCTACCTGATCCTGCCATGCAATCCGAATATTGTCCTAGTGGATACTGAAATCGTCGCAGGCGCACCTGTACGTTTACTGGCGGCGGGCATTGGTGATGCGCTCTCAACCTATTTCGAAGCGCGTGCCTGTTATCGCAGCCGGGCCAAGACCATCGCGGGCGGTGAATCAACAGAAGCGGCAATGAGTCTGGCTCGTCTCTGCTACGACACGCTGCTGGCGGAAGGACATAAAGCCATGCTGGCCGTAGGTAAAAAAGTGGTCACGGAAGCGGTTGAACGGGTCGTTGAAGCGAACACCTATCTGAGCGGTGTCGGTTTTGAAAGTGGCGGCCTGGCTGCTGCGCATGCTATTCACAATGGCCTGACCGTGCTTCCGGATGCCCATCACTTCTATCATGGTGAAAAAGTGGCGTTCGGTACCCTGGTCCAGCTGATTCTGGAAAACGCACCGGAAGCTGAACTGGAGATCGTTTGCGAACTGTGTACCAAAGTCGGTCTGCCGGTCACATTGGCGCAACTGGATATTAAAGACAATATCGAAGAGAAAATGCTGAAGGTCGCTGCCGCATCGTGTGCGGAAGGTGAAACCATTCATGCCATGCCGTTCAAGGTTACCACCGGCAAAGTATATGCAGCTCTGATCGCAGCCGACCAGTATGGCCAGAACTTTCTCAAGAAAAAATCCGGCTGATTGAAGTAAATATCATTTCGGTCAAAACGGAACAGGCCGGGCAGGACGCAACGGCTTGTTCCAATGAAGTTGAATGCGGAATGAGAGAGCTGTTTTCTTACCGTGAATCAGTCGTTTTTAACCACAGAGAGCGATGGCCGTTTCTTGACTGGCGGCTCTGGTTGCTCGTTCAGTGCTTCTTCATGGATCAGATACTGGAAGGGCTGTGTGTCTACCAGCTCTTTACCATTCAAACCGTTCAGGCAGATCAACTGATCTGTGTTGAATGATATCCGGGTGACCACGTTCTGGATCCGGCATTCAAAGCTGATGGTATTTTCGCTATGCACAAAATATTTCATGGCCATTGGCGTCAGGGACAGCGTCACGAACCAGAGATCATCATCTTTATGCACGTGAGAAACCAGCGGGGCAGGGATCCATGGGCTTAGCTTCATGTCTCCATTGCTATCAAGGCAAGACGCCAACACGATAGCGTGGATGCTTTTCACCTCGTCATTCTGACACATATCTTCATATACGATATCAAACACCGCTGAGTTGATTTTGGCGCATCGGCGGATCTGGTAGTTCATATCTGTCATAACGTCTTCATCCTTTGAGAAAAGCACTGCATCATAGCAGAAAACAAATTATGTGTACTGGATCAAGAATTGCATTATCTCTGGTGTCGAAGCATGAATGTCTATCGGTGTGTAACACATTTGTAACTATGGCTGCCTATGCTGGCTGAACATTAATTGGCTGAGGAGATTTGCGATGATGAATTCACATTTGACTGAAATTAAGAATGCGCATCTGTTTATGGAGTATCTCCGGTGCTCAGGAGTGAAATCTCCGGGATCCCGCAGTGATAACTGGGAATTCGCGGATAAAGAACGTGTACTGGCCAAAATCAGTAAAGACAAGAATGGTGATACCAAATTCTTTATCTGCGCTGCCATGCTGGGCCGCAAATAACAAACATCTCAGTACAACTACTGGAAGCAAGTTCCGACCTGTCACGGCCTGAATCAGATAAAAAAAGCCCCGGATATGACTGTATACCCGGGGCCGAAATTCTGGCATTAATCTGCTTTTCCCCGTTTCCACGCGTGATATTTTTCCACCCATTTCAGTAACAGTTGGGGGACATGCTGACGTTTCCACTCGCCGGCTACATATTTACTGGCTTCCGAAAGTGTCGGATAAATATGAATGGTACCGAGGATCTTGTTCAGCCCGAGTTTGTGTTTCATCGCCAGCGTGAATTCTGCCAGCAGGTCGGATGCATGTTCACCCACAATGGTGACACCGAGGATGTTGTCTTTGCCGGGTGAGGTCAGCACCTTAATGAACCCCTGGGTGGCACTGTCGGCGATCGCGCGATCCAGATCATTAAGATTGAATCTGGTTATTTCACAGGCGATGCCTTTTTCTCTGGCTTCCTGTTCATTCAGCCCGACACGGGCCACTTCCGGGTCAATAAACGTCGCCCACGGGATCACTGAATAATCGACTTTGAATTTTCTGAACTCACCAAACAGTGCGTTGACGGTGGCGTACCATGCCTGATGACCGGCGGTATGCGTGAACTGATAGGGGCCGGCGACATCACCGGCCGCGTAAATATTGGGGTATAAGGTCTCCAGATATTCATTGGTCACCACGGTGCGTTGTGTTTCGATGCCTAATGCTTCCAGTCCGAATCCTGTCAGACGGGCGACACGGCCGACGGCACAGATCAGCTCATCAAACTCAATTTTTTGCTCTGTGCCATTTTGCTCAACCACGATGATTTTTCGCAGACCGTCCCGTTCACAGCGCAGCGCTCTGGTTGAGGTCAGCACGGCGACACCATCCTGCAGTAAGGCTGCTTTGGCTAACGCGGAGATCTCTTCATCTTCCCGGATCATGATCCGGTCGGCCATCTCAATCTGGGTTACGTGCGAACCAAGCCGGGCGAAACACTGCGACAATTCGCAGCCAATCGGCCCGCCGCCCAGAATGACCAACCGCTCAGGCGGGGTATCCCGATTTGAAAACGCCTCCCAGAGGGTGTCGCTGGTGAGATAGCCCGTCTCATCCAGACCGGGAAGGGGGGGAATGAACGGTTTGGCTCCGGTGGCGATGACGATACTGCGTGTGGTCAGACGTTGCATGTGACCATCACTGTACTGAATTTCGACTGTCCAGGGATCCACTATTCTGGCGTAACCTTGCTGCACGTCGACGCCCAGGCCGGTGTAGCGTTCGCTGCTGTCATGCGGTTCTATCCGGCGGATGACATCATTCACCCGCGCCATTATCTGGCGGAAGCTGAACGCGGGTTGCTGACGGAGCAAACCATAATCCTCACCATGCTGGATCTGATGCACCAACCGGGAACTCCTGATCAGTGCTTTACTGGGGACGCAGCCGTAGTTCAGGCAGTCACCGCCCATCTTGCGGGCCTCAATCAGCGTGACTTTGGCTTTCACGGCGGCAGCGATATATGCCGTGACTAATCCGGCAGCACCGCCGCCAATGACCACTAAATTACGATCAAACTGTGAGGGACGTTGCCATTTTGCATAAACGCGTCGGTGTTGCAGTAACTGCAGAAGACGTCTTGCCAGTAACGGAAACAATCCCAACAAGGTAAAGGATGCCAGTAAGTCGGGTGACAGAATGCCCGGTAATCCGGTGAGCTGCGCCAGTTGTGTACCGGCGTTCACATACACCAGCGTACCTGCCAGCATGCCGATCTGACTGACCCAGTAAAAGTTTCTGACAGAAATCGGCGTTAACCCGGCAAGCAGATTCACCAGAAAAAAGGGGAAGATAGGTACCAGACGCAGTGTGAACAGATAAAAGATACCGTCACGTTCTATGCCTGCATTGATGGCTTTTAAGCGTGCGCTGAAGTGGGTTTGAACAATGTCCCGGAACAGATAGCGAGCCGTCAGAAAGGCTAGTGTGGCACCTAAAGTCGAAGCAAAGGAGGCGATGATCGTCCCCCAGGGCAAACCGAATAAGGCACCAGCCGCGATGGTCATAATCGCCGCCCCCGGCAGAGAAAAGGCCGCAATAACTACGTATAACAGGAAAAAGAGCAGGCCGGTTAAAAGCTGAGATTGCTGCTGCCAGTGTCTGAATTCAGCAAGACTGCTTTTTAGCCCGTCCAATGTCAGATAGGCGTTCAGATCGAAAAGAAAAAAGGCCGTTATAACGAGGACTATGGCTCCGGTAAGCACGATTTTTTTCATTCAGGCGCTCTCTTGGGTGATATGTAGCTATAGTCGAATTACACGCATAAAAGTTAATACGTATTGAATGCCTCGGAGGGATCGATGAAATTTACTCTGCTTTCCGGTTTAGTTGCATGTCTGTTTATGACCCAGGCTAATGCGCTGGATGATTGGTCAACGATTGAGGCTCAGGCAAAGGATCAGACGGTTTATTTCAATGCCTGGGGAGGCAGTGAGGCGACTAATAACTATCTGGCGTGGGCCGCGGCTGAGGTAAAACAGCGATATGGTTTGACGGTTAAGCACGTCAAGGTGACTGATACGGCAGAGATAGTGAAGCGTATACAGACCGAGGTTGTCGCAGGGCGTAAAAAAGAGGGCGGATCAGTCGATCTGTTGTGGGTTAACGGTGAGAACTTCCGGATCCTGAAGCAGGCACATTTGTTGTTCGGACCCTGGGCAGAGCAGATCCCGAACTGGAGATATGTTGATTTGCAAAAACCGGTACAGGTCGATTTTTCTGAGCCTACAGCCGGATTAGAAAGCCCCTGGGGAACGGCGCAGTTAACCTTTATTGCCGATAAAACTCAAACGCCGCAACCGCCACGTTCTGCTGCGGAATTGCTCATTTTTGCTAAAAATAACCCGAAGCAGGTGACCTATCCGAAACCGCCAGACTTTCACGGGACGACATTCCTCAAACAGTTATTGCTTGAGCTCGTTCCGGATGCTGCCTTACTGCAAAAACCAGCCGTGTCAGCGTCATTCAATGAGGTCACAAAACCGTTGTGGGCCTATCTGGATCAGTTGCACCCGTATCTCTGGCGTAACGGTAAAGCCTTTCCGGCAAGTGCAGAAGAGATGCATCGCATGCTGGCAGACAAAGAGCTGAAGCTTTCACTGACGTTTAACCCGAATGAGGCGGCTAATCTGATTGCTAACCGGCAGTTACCGCCGACCGCATACAGTTTTGGTTTCACGAACGGCACGATTGGCAATGTGCATTTTCTGGCGATACCGGTGAATGCCCAGGCGAAAGCCGGGGCGATGGTGTTTGCCAACTTTCTGTTATCCCCCCGGGCGCAAGCGCGTAAAGCAGACATCAAAATCTGGGGCGATGGCAGCGTTCTGGATCGCAATAAACTACCCAAAGGAATGCAATCCCTATTTGGCATAACGGCACCGGGTGGCCTGGCCGAACATGTTCCGGTACTTGTTGAGCCCCATGCAAGCTGGGTGGATGCACTGGAGGCCGAGTGGTTAAAACGTTATGGCTTTCGCTGAAAGCTAACTGGCCGGGAAGAATGCAACACCGGTATTTTTCAATCGCGCCGTGGATAGCGATATTGCTGGTGTTGCTGGTTTTTTCTCCGTTGCTGCCCGGATTATTCTGGGTGTTGCAGCCTGTATTCAAGTGGGATGTCTGGCTGGCGCTGTGGCAGGATCCGCAGTGGCCGGAGGCCGTGAGGACAACGCTTTTCTCCGCACTACTGGGGAGTGTACTGGCGTTGCTGATGGCACTCGGTATTGCGGTACAATGCTATCCGGGGCATCGCTGGTGGCGGATCCAGCAGCGCCTGCCGCTGTTTCTTTCCATTCCGCATGTTGCCTTCGCCATCGGGTTTTCCTTTCTGATTGCGCCTTCCGGCTGGATCGCCCGGGCGATCGCACAGTTCACCGGCTGGATTTCACCTCCCGGCTGGATCACCGTGCACGATGACTATGGCATTGCACTGGCGCTGGCATTAGCCGTCAAAGAGTGCGGTTTTATGCTGTGGGTGTTGTTTGCGGTATTGAGTGAGCAGGCCATTTCACGGCAAATGACACTGGCCCGCACCCTGGGTTACCGCCCGGTGCAGGTCTGGTGGTTTATTTTGTTGCCGCAATTAATGCCGCGGCTGGGCTGGCCCTTTGTTGCGGTACTGGCATATGGTTTGTCGGTGGTCGATATGGCGATGATTCTGGGGCCGACCAATCCCCCCACGCTGGCAGTCCTGATTTCACAATGGCTGACCAACCCATCACAGATGATGCAGGCACAAGGCGAGGCGGCGGCGTTAGTCTTGCTTGTATTATTGCTCTGTCTGGTGGTCGCTGGCCGTGGATTATGGCGCTGCCGGTTGGTTTTCTCTCCGTATCCCTCTGGTCATCGTCAGTCGGTGTCTAGCCGGTTTGTTTTGTCGTTACACCCGCTTATCTTTGGAATGGGGCATCTGGTGTTGCTGTTCCTGGCAGTCTGGTCATTGGCCGGAGCCTGGTTTTTCCCGCAATTATGGCCGGAAGAGCTCACCTTCCGGGTCTGGTTGCAGGCCAGTTTTGAACCGTTTTTCACTACGTTATGGCTGGGTATTCTTGCTTGTATTCTCTGTCTGCCGATCACGCTGTGCTGGTTGGAGTGGGGACCTCAACGCTACAACGCCTTGTTGTATATCCCTCTGATCATTCCGGCTATGCCATTGATCGCGGCACAATATGCCGCCTTATTGCATCTGAGGCTGGATGGTACCGGCGCGGGTGTAGTCTGGAGTCATCTGGTCTGGGTCTTACCCTATATGATTTTAACGCTGGTGGGGCCGTACAAGGCTTTTGATCCCCGCCTGCTCACGACGGCCAGAGCGCTGGGTTTTTCACGTTTAACCGCCTGTCTGACCGTGAAATGGCCGATGTTATTCCGGCCAGCCATGGCATCACTGGCGATCGGTTTTTCAGTGAGTGTTGCGCAGTATTTACCGACACTTTTCGCTGGTGGGGGCCGGTTTAATACGGTGACGACCGAAGCCATCGCGCTGAGTGCTGGTGGCAGCCGGCAAGTGCTGGCGGTACAGGCATTATTGCAGATATTGTTGCCACTGGTGGTGTTTGCGATTGCGGCCTGGTTGCCTGTCTGGTTAAGCCGTAACAGAAAAGGGTTGTGCTGATATGCTGGAAATCAAGAAGCTGAATCTCTCGCTGGGAACGAACGTCATTCTGGCTGATTTCAGTCTGCAGGTCCCGGCCGGGGCGATCGTCACTGTGATGGGCGTTTCCGGTTCAGGAAAATCGACGCTGCTGAACTGGCTGATTGGCGATCTGCCTTCTGCATTTACGGCCAGTGGCGAATTATGGCTGAATGGTATTCGTCGTGATCAATGGCCTATTGAAAAGCGGCATATCAGCATTCTGTTTCAGGATGATCTGTTATTTCCGCATCTCAGCATCGGGCAAAATCTGGCTTATGCGTTACCGCCCCGTTTTTCAGGGCGTTCCGCCCGCAGGAAACAGATAGATCAGACACTGGCTGACGTCGGGCTGGCCGGTTTTCATGATCGGGATCCGGCGACCTTATCCGGCGGGCAAAAAGCGCGGGTGAGTTTGTTGCGGGCGTTACTGGCCGAACCGGAAGCGCTGCTGCTCGACGAACCGTTTGCAAAACTGGATACCGTCTTGCGGCAACAATTCAGGGCGTTTGTCTATGAACGGATCAACCATCTGCAGATCCCGACTTTGCTGGTGACGCACGATCCCGCTGACATACCGCCCGGCGGTTTAGTCATTGAAATTGGCCATGGAGGTACTACCGATGTTTGATCGTCAGCTGATTACTGCGGCCCGTCAGCCATTGCAAAAAATAGCATCCGGGCTGCTCGCATCCGGCATCACGGCCAATCAGATGACGGTAGCCGGTTTTATTGCCGGGTTAACGGCAGTCCCCCTGATCATCACCGGACATACGATATGGGCACTACTCAGCATCCTGCTCAATCGTCTGGCGGATGGATTGGACGGTACCATGGCCCGGTTAACCGGTCCCACGGATCGGGGCGCTTTTCTGGATAGTGTTTTCGATTTTCTTTTTTATTCCGCGATCCCGCTAGCCTTTGCATTTGCTGCGCCGGAGCAAAATGCCTTGGCCGCCGCCACGCTGATTTATAGTTTTGTCGGTACCGGTTGTTCGTTTCTGGCATTTGCGGTGCTGGCCGCGAAACGGGGGATAACCAGTATGGAATACCCGGATAAGGGATTTTATTATCTGGGTGGATTGACCGAGGGCACGGAAACGATTTTGCTGTTTGTCGTGATGTGTCTGTTTCCCGCCTGGTTCCCGGTTTTGGCGTATGGTTTTGCGGCGTTATGCCTGCTGACAATCATTTCCCGGATTGCCACAGGCATACGGATTTTTACGCCGTAACAGCAGACTGGCTATTACTTAAATAACTTTTCATATTCACTATAACCTGCTTCTTTCAGTTTCTCGGCCGGAATAAAACGCAGCGCGGCAGAGTTCATGCAATATCGCAAACCGGTAGGGGCAGGACCATCCGGGAAGACATGTCCGAGGTGAGAATTACCCAGTCTGCTGCGCACTTCAGTGCGGGTCGTAAACAGCGTGTTGTCTTCGGTTTCGGTAATGTTGCCCGCCACCAGTGGCTTGGTAAAACTTGGCCAGCCTGTTCCGGAATCGAATTTATCGGTTGAACTGAATAACGGTTCGCCGGAGACAATATCAACGTAGATTCCGGGTTTCTTGTTATCCCAATAGATATTATCGAAAGGCGGTTCAGTGCCGTTTTCCTGCGTAACCTTGTATTGCAGCGGCGTCAACTGCGTTTTCAGATCCACTTTTGGCTGTGTCCCGGTAGGATCAAACCAGATGCCATCCCAGGTTTTATGCAGAAAATCATCACGACCGGAGCGTGAGCGGTAGTATTTATAACGGATCGGATTTTTCTTGTGATAATCCTGATGGTATTCCTCCGCGCGCCAGAATGCGGGAGCCGCCAGAATTTCAGTCACAATCGGCTGACTGAAAATACCGCTGTTCGCTAGCCGTTCTTTGGATTGTTGCGCCAACTGTTTTTGCTCGTCGTTATAGACATAAATGGCCGAGATATATTCATGCCCTCGATCGACAAACTGACCATCCGCATCGGTCGGGTCGATCTGATGCCAGAAGGTGTTGAGCAACTGGTTGTAAGTAACGAGTTTCGGGTCATATGTGATTTGCACCACCTCGGTATGACCACCCCGGCCGTAATTTTCATACGTCGGATTTTCAGTGGTGCCGCCGGCATAACCGGACACGACCGAGATCACCCCATTGAATATTTCAAACGGGCCGGTCATGCACCAGAAACAGCCGCCGGCGAACATGGCTTTTTCTGTTGTGCCGGATGATGTCTCCGGAACTGCCGGCGTTTTGGTTTGTTCGGTGGCGGCAGGAAAACTGATGGCTAAAAGCAGCATAGCTAATAGACCAGAGTATTTAAGAACACGTTTCATATTACTTACCTCCAGCTGTCAGCCGGCATTAACACATCATTTGCTGATGCACTACAAACCAATGAAAATGGTTCTTAAATGATATAAACGTAGCGAGGTAGGAAATAAGATCACCCCCAAACGACGTTATTACGATAACGCTGTGTCACCGGCGTTTTGTCTGTGACAGCTACAGCAAGTCTGTTCTCGATCGACTATTCTTCTCAGTAGATATCGTCTGTTTTAGCTGAATCAGCCTGGGGTTTTCCATGGAAGGATTCATTGTCTTAGCTATTCTGTTGTTGCTCGTTACGCCGCTGGTGATCATATTTATGTTGTATGAGCTCAGGAGCCGGCAAAAACAACTGCAGGATGAAATCCGATTTTCTCTGGGGAATATTGAGTTCAGGCTGAATGAAAATAAAAAACTACTCCATGAATTATCACAACGTTTAACCCCGGCTGCGCCTGAATCATCCCAACCCATAACACCAGAAACATCGCAATTTGCCGCGGAAAAGATACCAGAGTCAGCGGTGGTGCCTGTTGTTATTCCCCCGTCATTGGGTGTGCAGCAACGAGAGCCCGGACAACCCCCAGAATCTGAGCAACCCGCCGAATCTGAACAGGCAACCCAATTTGAACTGCCAGTCCGGCAGCCACCCGCCACGCCGGGTCGTTTTGAAACAGCGGCAAGAGAGATCCTCCGGGAAATCTGGAACTGGATCATTGTGGGGGAAAGTCACCGGCCCCAGGGCACCAGCATGGAATACGCGGTTGCCAGTAACTGGTTGCTGCGTATCGGGGTGTTGATCCTGGTATGCGGCATCGGATTCTTTCTTAAATACTCGATTGATAATGATTTGCTGGGTGAACAGGCGAGAGTGGCCTTATCTGTCCTGACCGGGGTCGCCATGATGGCCGGCGGAGTGCGTCTGGTGAACGGTAAATATCATCTGCTGAGTCAGGGGCTGCTCGGTGGTGGTATTGCCGTGCTTTATTTCAGTGTGTTTGCCGCATTCAGTTTTTATCTGTTGCTGGATGTTTATTTAAGTTTTCTGCTGATGAGTCTGGTCACCGTGAGTGCGGCGGTACTGGCGGTCCGGCTGGATTCGGTACTGGTCGCTATTTTTGCCATTATCGGTGGTTATTGCACGCCGCTTTTACTGTCGACCGGACAGGTCAATTTCATTGGTTTATTCAGTTATATGCTGTTACTAGGTTGCGGCATTCTGACAATCAACTGGTTCAAGCAGTGGTATTTGCTGAATTTTCTGGGTTTTGTCTTTAACTACCTGCTGTTTTTTGGTGCAATGCAGAGTTATCAGAACAGTGATTTCTGGCGTGTCCTGCCGTTTCTGACTGCTTTCTTTGTGATGTATTCCACCATGGTTTTCCTGTTCTGTCTGGTGAACCGGGTGAAATCCACGTTGCTGGATCTGCTGGCGTTGATCATCAATGCGGCCCTCTTTTTTGCTACGGCCTACCATATGATTGATGCGGCATATGGGCAGATATGGGTCGCCTTGCTGACGGTATCCCTGGCGGCGTTTTATGTGGGACATATCTATTTTTGTCTTTCCCGGCATGTGGTTGATCGGGAGTTATTGCTGAGTTTTATCGGGCTTTCCGCATTCTTTGTCACGATCACGCTGCCGATCTTGCTGTCCAGAGAGTGGGTGACCGTCAGCTGGTCGTTGCAGGCGCTGATCATGCTGTGGATGGCCGGAAAAATCCGCAGTGCTTTCTTACAGCAGCTCGCCTTTTTGTTGTATCTGGTTGTGCTGATCCGGCTCGTGTTTTCGGATCTGCCTGACCAGTATGTGCTGGCGTTCAGCAACGAGATGCCGTTTGGTGACTATCTCCTCGGCCTGCTGGAACGTCTCGTTCGCTTTGGTATTCCGGTGATATCGCTGGGACTGGCCTACCGTCTGACGGAGCATCCGGCGCCGGAATCGGCACTGACCTGCGAAGCCGGCAATGATATTCCTTTACTGTATGACCGTTCCCGGTTGTTACCGGCAGCGCTGATTGTCGCGGCCGGCCTGTTATTTCTGATCTTGCAACTGGAGCTGTACCGCAGCTTCGGATATCTGTATCCGCCGTTGAAAATGCCGGTGGTGACACTGGTGTGGGTCGGGGCCGGCCTCTTTTTCCTGCAACGTTATCTGCGTCAGCCGGCGGACTGGTTGTTGCTGGTCTTGGTGCTTTTGATGGCCGGCATTTTGCTGAAGGTTCTTCTGTTTGACCTGCTGTCGTGGGATCTGATCATGGGGCAGTTTGCGGTGAATGACGCTGGCTGGACGATCCGCTATGGCGGGATTTATTCCTTTGAACTTGCCTTGATGCGGTTGCTGGATTTCGCTGCCCCCATCGCGTTTTTATGGTTTGCCTTGATCAGGCTGAAAGATAAACCCGGGATAGATGACAACATCAGAGCGGGGCTGGGTGGGGCGGCGCTGATTCTACTGTTTATATTCCTGACGTTAGAAATCAACTCCATGCTGTATCAGTATGTGCCGGGATTACGTTCCGGTGGTGTTTCCATTCTCTGGTCCGTGTTTGCCTTAAGTCTGGTATTCAATGGTATTAAACGCCGGATCTCCCTTTTCCGCATGACGGGGCTGGGGCTGTTTGCGCTGGTGGCCTGGAAGGTGTTCTTCATCGATTTGGCCAGACTGGAACAGGTTTACCGCATTCTGGCCTTCATCGTTCTGGGGATTTTGGTCTTGTTCGGTGCTTATTTTTATATGCGCTATCGTCAGACATTTGCCGGGCAGGTGGAGAGCCAGACGGATAAAGAGAAACCATCATGATGAACAAAATCGTGCTGTTTTGCGGCCTTGTGACCACTTTACTGGCGTCTGCGGCAGAGCTCCCGGCGAATAAGTTCAGCCGGCAGATTCATTATCCGGAGTCAGCGCAGCAGCAACTGCTGGCCGTCTCGCTGGATGAGCCTGTTTATGCCGCCAGTACCCCGGGTTTTAATGATCTGCGTCTGCTCGATCAAACCGGTGCCGAAACGCCTTATCTGTTGCAGAAAATAGCCGAACGTAAAACCGTCACACAACATTTGCCAGTCAGCAGTAAAACCCAGACATTGCAGAAATCCGGCGAAGAGGGAATCGAGATCAGGCTGGAATTAGACAAAAAAGCGGATACAGCAGAAACAGCAGATGGCCTGACCGTGGTGACCAACCAGCGGGATTTTGAATATTCACTGCAGATTTTTGGCTCGGATGACGCGCGGGACTGGCAATTACTGGTGGATAACGGGCTGATCTATGACTATTCCCGCTTCATGAATTTCAGCAGCCGGGACATCGCTTTACCGGCCAACACGTTCCGGCATTTCAGGATCATTATTGCCAAGCCAGTGCAGAGCCGTGCCGGCGAGTTAATGCTGCTGACACAGACCAGAGAGGACGGTGAAGCGCTGAAACGCAGTGAACAGATCGCATTGCATCAGCGACCGCTGCATATTGAACGGATTGATTTCTGGCACAGTAAAACAGAGGACTTGCCGGAAACAGAGCAACGCTTTGATTATCCGATCAGTCAATTTACCGTCACTCAGGATACCAGGCAGAAAACCACGCTGGTGGATATTGAAGGCAATCAGTTGCCGCTGAATGGCTTTAAACTGACGTTTGATACCGCCAACTTTAGCCGTCAGGCTACGCTCCGGGTTCCATCATCCCGTGGTACGGCATCTTCTATGCGCACGATCGCCAGCACCCGGCTGGAGGCGTTACATTTCGGGGAACTCAGTCTTGATAACACGACGGTTTCCTTTCCTGAACAAAGGCAAAAAAATTACCGGATCGTGATTGAAGATCTGGATAACCCGCCGCTGACGATTAAAGGCATAACCGGTATCGGTCCCCGTTATCAGTTAGTGTTCCTGTCTCAACCTGAGCATACTTACCAACTGAAATATGGCGCCGCTAGGGCAGATGCGCCACGGTATGAGGTTGCCTCCATCGAGGCACTTTTGCGTCGGGGGTATCAGGGTACCGCCGCCAGTCTGGATCCTGCGGTGGTTTCTGAAAGGACAGACGACAGACTGATGTTGCCGGCCTTTCTGAACAGTCGGCTGTTTCTGGGGTTAATGATCGGAGTCATGGTGATTGTTCTGGGCTGGATCCTGTTCCGGGTCGCCGGACGGATCAAGTAATGACCCGGGTCATAACAGTAAGACGATGTGCGGCACAAAAATAATCAGCGCAATAATCACTGCACCGATTGCACTTAACAGTACGGCACCGGCCGCGACATCCTTGGATTTTTTTACTAACGGATGAAAGTCGGGCGAGGCGACATCACACAGGAATTCAAAGGCGGTGTTTAGTGCTTCCGAAACCCAGACTGCCATGATCGCCAGGATCAGAAAACACCATTCCGTCGCGTTGACGGAAAGAACCGCAGCGACTAAAACAACGCAGACCGTGGCAAACAAGTGCACCCAGGCATTGTGTTCGCTTTTCAGCATCTCGGTGACACCTCGTACGGCATGCCGGATACTCTGTACTCTTTTGGCGACGGAAAAGGTTTCTGGCTGATGAGTTAAAGACATGTTGTTGTCTCCTGTTACTGTTATTGCAGCGAAAGCACATAAATATAACCATCGCTGAAAAACGGATCGCCGGTAAAGTTATAGCCAATCTCTGATTTTCGGATTTGTATTTTCAGACTGGCCGAGACCTTGTTCATCTGCAGTAAATCCTGATAGAGCTGCTCTCTTTCGGCATTTAAATCGGGGGTGATAACCGGAATAATTCCCCATTTAAAGCCTTTGTCCGCACTGACCATGCCGACATAGAGTTCTTTTTCATCCGGCGATTTATAATTCGTATGCCATATTTTGAGGTAATGTGAATCTTTCAGCCAATTGGCATTGGTTAGCTTTCTGAAAGCGAAATCCTGAATCCGGGCATCCCAGAAAGAGGGATAAATCGGCGCCGCAGGATAAGCCTCTTTTGATATCAACGACTTTATTGACTCTGTGAATGACGAAATATCAGCCTGATCAATTAACGTCCAGCCGGTTTTCTGTAATGCCGAAATAAGCGTTTGTTTATTGGCTGAGATGAATATGAAGCTGATCGGTTCCTGTTTTCTGCCAATAAGGTCTTCCGTATATTTAAGCTGTTCCGTTTTAAATATCCGGCTGTCTTCGGTAATAACCAGTGCGCTTTTAACCGGGGGTGATAAAAGCGGCGGATGATAGTGGCTGGCGAAAGCGCCATAAAACAGCAGCGCACTGATAACTAATACCACGGTAATAAAACGCTTTTTACTGGTGGCAAGCCGGACAGAACGCGCGGAACTGGTGTGTCTGAGCCATTCAGAGAGCGTAACGCCCATGATCAGCCACATTGCACCGACCAGATAACCACTCCAGATATCGCTGATATAATGAACACCGAGGTAGACCCGGCTAAATCCAAGCAAAAGTGCAAGGACAGCAGTTGCAAAAAAGATATTTACCTTATGCGACCAGTCATGCGTGGAACGGACAAACAGATAACCGAGAAAGCCATAAATTGCGACGGCAATCGTGGCGTGACCACTGGGAAATGAGAAGGAGTTTTCCAGATAAACCGCGAATTCGGGCCGTGCCCGCTGAAAAGCCAGTTTCCCCAGCCAGGTAAATGAAAGACTGCCAAGCGTTGAAACCAGAAACGGGTAGATAAGATATTTTTTATGCCAGACAAACAGGATGGCGATGGATGTCGTCACCACCACGGCAATAATTTCTGCTTTTCCAAGCAATGTGATCCAGGTGAAAAACGTCGTCAGCGTGTCATTTCTGAAAAGATAAAACAGGTAGGCAATACGGATATCTGCCGCCGTAATCGCATCAGATGTAATAAAGTCCTCAACGATGCCGGCAAACAATGCTGTGACATAAAGAAAAGCGAGTATAAAAATAGACAAAGGCCGGCCGGTAAAAACGGCACTGTCCATTCTGGCGCTGATAAAAGCGATCAGTCCGGGATGCTGTTTTGCCCATGAAATCATGCGTTTGTTTTTTATTACCATGATTTTTAAAGCGTGCAGAATGTTATGCGCGAGATGTAATAATCGTTCTCCCTTTTTTATGACGATCCATTTTAAAACCAGCGTGAAGAATACAAACGCGGAGGCAAACGGAATAAAGAGACCGGCACGGGATAGCCATAACTCGGCCAGATTGGCGGAGTGCGCAAAGAAGTAACCGCTCAGCAGACAAATGAGAACCCAGCCAATCGCCCCGGAAAAATCACAGAGCATAAAACCGGTTTTGCTGATATCTGAATTTCCCGCAATAAACGCGGTTTTCTCTTTCGTTCCGGGAATAACGCGACCGAATAACAGCCCCTTCAAGCCGTAGGTTTTCACAAACAGCCGGGTTTGCTCCATATCGATCAGTTTAAACAGTCTGCCTTGCGGTTTTTGCCTCTGGCTGCCATATCGCTTTCCCTGATAGTAATTCAGGCTGTCGCTGAGAAGAGTACCGGCAACAGAAAATCCGATCAGCGTATGAACATCAAAATGGTCGGTGGCGGACAAAATACCCAACAGGAAGAGAATGAATGACCCCGGAATAATCAGACTGATACCCAGAGTGGTATCCAGAAAGGCTGCAAGAAAAGCAATCCAGTAGCCACCGCTGAGAAAGAGGTCTGTGAGTGCAAACAGGCGACTGATGATATCTGCTGCCATGTGCGGTCCTTACCGGAATCTGCCCGGCGCTCATTTCTTATGGCTGCATGCTGCGCCGGTTCGATAGCCATAACGTGCCTGACAGCAAGCCCAGAAATAGCAGCAAGTAAACCAAGACCAGCCCTGCGCTGGCACCATCAATCCAGAGCCCATACAGATAACCCGCCAGTGTACTGAACAGTGCGACCCAGGCGACGTAAGTCCAGGTTTTCAGGTAGCCGATAATTGCTGCGGTGATCAGGATACTCTGCAGGCTGAGTTCCGGGTCGGCCATCAGATAGGCCAGCAGGGGGCCGCGATGCATGCCCAGGCTGAGGAACATCTGGGCAATGGGCACTTCCACCAGCGTCGGGAAGTACATGAAGACACCGAATATTACCCCGGCCAGATTCCCGGTTACCGTGTTCTGTCCAGCCAGGGCTTCTATCCATTCCGGGCGGATTAGTTCCCTGATCACGCCGACCAGAAACACACCGATCACCAGCAGAGGGAAAATCTGTTTCACAAATTTCCAGGATTCCCATAACAGTTCCCGAACCTGATCTTCCGTAAATCGGTTTCTGAGTATCCAGCCGAGAGACAGCAGCGACAGCAAAACACCAATACACTTCCCGTTAATCAGGATATCCAACCCGGTGGTATGGGGCCGCATGCCGACGGCAGCTACCAGTAGGGTTGTGCTGAGTAAAATCAGCGAAGTCCATGTCCAGCGGTTAAAGCCATCAAAAATCGTTTCAATCCCTTTCCAGGAAGCCAGCCCAATCAGCAGCAACAGCATAATCAGCAAAGCCCCCTGCGCGCTGACACCTTCACCGCCGCGAGCCGGATCAAAAGGGATCAGCTGAAACAGATAGTTTTGCAGGCTATCAAGGCCACTCACCGGGATGGTGACGGTGGCGTAAATGTCGGTCAGCAGCGGCACCTTGAGCGTTCCGGCTAGCAGCAGGGCGATCAGCAGTAGCAGAAAGACCAGGGCGCTGCGCTGCATTTTTCCTTGTGTGGCAAACAGCGCATCAGTGGCCTCATCATGTTCTTTATCGGATTGCCGGAAAATCAGTGCCATGATCAGGCCGATTCCGATGCCGAAAGCCAGTGACAGCAGCAAGCGGGCAAACGCGAGATCGACCCCGATAATGCCGCCGGTATAGATCAACGCCAGAATATTGGCCGCCGGGGCAAAGAACAGAAAGGTAATCGCCGGACCTAAGCCGGCCCCTTTTTTATATATTCCGGCAAAAAGCGGCACAATGGTGCAGGAACAAACCGCCAGTACCGAACCGGCCAGTGCTGCCGCCGGATAGGAAATGTATTTGGGCCGGTCACGTCCCAGAAAGCGGGTAATGGTTTCTTTGGGAATCAGCGCTGTCATCGCGCCGGCAATGTAGAAAGCAGGGAGCAGACAAAGCAGGACATGTGCAGCCAGATAGGAAGCCAGATTACCCAGTCCGCTGAAAAACAGATGTAAGGAAAAGGATAATATCTCCATCTTGCCCTCCTGCCTGGTCGCTATTGTTGCTGTGCCGCTTTCAATCCGGCCTGAATGATGAGCGCTTCCGGTATGCTTTCGTAGACAGTGTTATCTACTTCCAGCGTCCGGCAGTTTTCATCACCACAGGCGGCGCAGCACTGACTTTGTCCGACCGAAGCATCAAGCCATTCCTCCAGCGGTTTGTCCCCGATCCAAATCCGGTTCGATTCCTGAGGCTGCACCTTAAACTCATGCTCGGTTAACGATTGTGTCCGTAGTACCGGCTCAATGCCAAGCGGAGCCAGTTGTTCCCGCAGCTTTTCAACAGCGCGCAGCATTTCCATATACGTGTTACCGCAACGCTCACAGGTCTCGCCATCGGCAGTGACAAGGCGCTGCCAGACAATGGGTAATATTTTCTTCATCGCAACGCCTCGTTTTTCTGGTTAACCGCAGCAACTGGTGTTGGCAGGCATTTCTACCGCCGTCGGGTCGCCCTTGATCGGGAATTGCCGGAAGACCCATTTCGCCATTCCGCCGGACATATTGAAAACCCGCTCATACCCGTGATACATCAGGAAATACGTGGCTTTCAGGCTTCTTGTGCCGTGATTGCTGGCGATGATCAGATCTTTATCTTTGGGTAATTCCGAAAACCGGGTTTCAAATTCACTGAATGGGATCGTGATCAGGCCGGGTACATCAAACGACAGTCTGGCAATTTCGTCCTGTTCACGGATATCGACCAGCACGGCGCCCTCTTTTAACCGCTTTTGTGAACGGGTAGGGCACACTTCTTTTGCATCTTCCATCGTCGGATTCCTTATGCTGCAGTAAACCACTGTCTGATTTTGTCTTTGGCCGGAACGCCACCGGAATGGACCACTTTGCCGTCAATCACCACGCCCGGTGTTGATAAAACGCCATAGCCGACAATCTCTTTGATGGATTCCACTTTCTCCAGTTGTATTTCGACGCCACACTCCTGAGCGACCTCATCAATCAGTTTGGCGGTGGTTCTGCAATTGGCGCATCCGGGACCCAGTACCTTGATATTTTTCATTCTATTTCCTCATCACAAACAAGCATCACATCACTAAATTGAAAACATACCCGACCACAATAATGCCGCTGGCAACCACCGCGACAAACGTGATGATCAGGCGCATTTTGAGAACATTACGCAGGATCACCATCTCCGGAAAAGAGAGCGCAATGACACTCATCATGAAAGCCAGTACCGTACCTAACGCAGCGCCTTTCGCCAGCAAGGCCTGAACAATCGGGATCACACCGGCGGCGTTGGTATACATAGGAACACCGATAACAACCGCCAGTGGTACTGACCACCAGGCTTCTTTCCCCATGAAGGAGGCCATGAAATCTTCCGGTACATAGCCATGAATGCCTGCACCGATGGCGATACCTGCTAAAATGTAAGGCCAGACCTTGCCCACAATATTCCGGACCGCGCTGAATCCGCTGCTGATACGGTCAGCCAGTGTCAGCGTATCGTCCTCTACACTGAATTGGGTTTTGGGTATTTCCTGTACCCAGTCTTCAAGATACTTTTCCATTCCGAGCCGGCCAATGACCCAACCGCTGACAATGGCAATACTGAGTCCTAACCCCATATAAAGCATAGCTGTTTGCCAGCCAAACAAGCCGAATAACAATGTGAGAGCGACCTCATTTACCATCGGGGCGGAAATAAGAAAGGAGAAGGTGACACCGAGCGGTACGCCAGCCTGCACGAAACCAATAAACAACGGGACGGCAGAGCAGGAACAGAAAGGGGTCACGATACCCAGGGTTGCCGCCATGATATTGGCGATACCTTCTCTTCGTCCGGCTAACAGCGCACGGGTGCGTTCCGGGGTGAACCAGGAGTTAATCATGCCCATGACAAATACGATGCCGGTCAGCAACAGCAATACCTTGGGCGTGTCATAGAAGAAAAACTGCAGGGCGCCGCCCAGATGACTCTTCCTGTCTACCGGTAATGCCGCGACCAGTGATTCCGATACCGGAATGAGTGTTTGATACAAGGCAAACCAGACCGAGCCTGCAAGCAGCAGGAATAACAATGGTTGTTTTTGGGGAAATGCTTTTACAGCAACGACAGCGTTCATGAATACTTCTCTGTTTTTTATTCAACTCACAAAGAAGACGGCGGAACTGCAAAAAGACGCAGCGGATTCTGAAAAATAACGGAAATTATTTTTCGCGGGGGGTGAAACAGCAGACTTGTCCCTGATTATCCAGAACGACTTTGCAGGAGTGCAGCAAGCCATCACGCAGACGTTTTCGGGCCCGCTGGATGCGGGATTTGGTGGCGGATAAGGAGAGCTGGTGGCCGGTGGCATAAGTCTGCAATGGCATACCTTCAATATCGCAACAGCGAATGATATCACTGTCATTCGCACTGAGCTCGCTCAGTACCCGTGGCAGGCACTGGGTCAGATCATCGACAACCGCCACCATCTGCTCTTCCGTTGGCAAGTCTTCCGGCAGGGGGACGAGCCGGGTATTTTTCCGGTACCGGTCGATCAGATAATTCCGGGCTACCTGAAAGAACCAGGCGCGAGGATTGCTGATCTCGCAAAAGGCGTGGCCCTGCGCGATAGCCTTAAGAAAGATGTCATGGAGCGAGTCGGCCGCCTGTTCCTGGTCAGCCAGTTGTCGCAACAACCAGTGACGCAGCTCTTCTTCATTGGTATGCCAGGCCCTGAGTACACAGGGCGGAATGGCGGATGACTCTGACATCTTGTTAAGGCTCCGGACGATTTTGCGGTTATTTTACACCTTGTTCGTACCAGCCTTTACTCTGATTCACGATTCTCACGACCAGCAACATCACCGGGACCTCAATCAGCACACCGACCACCGTTGCCAGGGCCGCACCGGAATGAAAGCCAAACAGACTGATAGCCGCCGCCACCGCCAGCTCAAAGAAGTTCGATGCGCCAATCAGTGCGGATGGGCAGGCCACCGAATGTTTTTCACCAACCTTGCGGTTCAGCCAGTAGGCGAGGGCCGAGTTGAAAAACACCTGGATCAGAATCGGTACCGCCAGCAGAGCAATAACCAGTGGCTGACTTAGAATCGCATCGCCCTGAAAGGCAAACAGCAGCACCAGCGTCAGCAGCAGCGCGGTAATGGACCAGGGCTGAACGGTGTTCATCACTGCGTCGAAATGAGCCTGACCCTTGGCCAGCAACACGCGGCGCAGGATTTGCGCCATGATCACCGGAATAACGATATAAAGTACCACCGAGGTCAGCAGCGTATCCCAGGGTAGGGTAATGCTGGATACACCAAGCAGCAGGGCGACAATCGGAGCAAATGCCACCACCATGATCAGGTCGTTCAGTGCAACCTGCGACAGGGTGAAGTAAGGATCGCCGTTTGTGAGGCGACTCCAGACAAACACCATCGCTGTACAAGGCGCCGCAGCCAGCAGGATCAGCCCGGCGATATAACTGTCGATTTGTCCGGCGGGCAGCCAGGATGAAAAGAAGACACGAATAAACAGCCAGCCAAGAAATGCCATGGAAAACGGTTTTACCAACCAGTTCACAAACAGCGTGACACCGATACCGCGCAGGTGGCTTTTCACCTGATGCAGTGCAGAAAAATCGATTTTCAGCAACATCGGGATGATCATCACCCAGATCAACAGACCCACCGGCAGGTTCACTTTGGCAATTTCCATCGCACCGATGGCTTTGAATACCGCTGGGAAAGTCTGACCCAGCGCAATTCCTACGACGATACAAAGAGCGACCCAGGCTGTGAGGTAACGTTCAAAAAAGCCGATGCCAGCATCCTGTTCGGCGTCTGTACTGATTTCATATTCTAACGACATCGTGTTCTCCTGATTTGTCATCAAATCCCGGCATGGTTTTTCCTGAATTTATGATTCAATATTACAAGAATTATTGAAATGATAAAACCAATAATTACACCGGATGGGTACCCATGACGCAAAGGGATCTGTTCCGTTAAACCGGCGTTAATCAGTTTCTTTCGATGAGGAATATTCTACAGGTAATTCCGCTTCCTGAGGTTCCGGGCGGAATGTTTTCATCCGGACTAGATGGATCGTGACCGCCAGCGCGATCCCCAGCAAAAGCAGTTGCACCCATCCCTGCGAAACGACAAACCAGATGGAATAACTCATGGTGAGCCACAGCAGGCTGAGTGCGATAACTTTCTGCCGCAATGCGATACCCCGGCCCTCCCGGTAATTGCGGATATATTCGCCAAACCAGCGGTTCGTGATGAGCCAGTGATAAAAGCGGTCTGAACTGCGGGAATAACAGAAGGCGGCCAATAACAGAAAAGGGGTGGTTGGCAGTAAAGGCAGGAAAATACCCAGAATGCCCAGCATGACACTCAGTGTGCCTGTCACAATCAGCAGTGTTCGGATCACACCCTTCATTTATCTACCTCTTTGCGGCACATCTGTGTTTGAGCTAACCAACAACACTTTATAGTTGTATTGTTAAAGTCTAGTCAATATTGACCTGCTTTCCAGCCCCTTGCCTGGCAGTGCTCTGCTGAGAATTGTCGATTTTAATTGAAACCAAGTGTTACATTCAGATACAAAGTGGTGTATTTTGGTGCAAGACTCAAACGTTGTGGTAACCGGATGGAGGCTGTGTCATGGATTTACATTTAACAGAAATCAAGAATGCGCATTTGTTTGCTGAGTATTTGATGTGTTCCGGAATCAAGTTACCTCGTTCACGTAGCGAAGAGTGGGAGTTTTTTGACACCCGAAAAGAATGTGTCACGGCCAGGATCAAGAGAGATGAGAAAGGGAAGGCCCGCTTTTTCATCTGTGCCGCGCTGTTGGGGCGAAAGTGAACGTTTTTTGAACATTTCTAAGCGTTATTGAATAAGCCCTTTTAAAAGGGTTTTTTATTATTAACAGAATATATCCATGATTTTACTACGCAATTAAATTAATGAAACGCCGGTTCATTTTTGTTGTTTTTTTAATTAAATTTGTAGCATCAAAAATAAATGATTTAAATTTCAATTCGTTTAGATTTATTTCATGTAACCGCTTCCAGTTTGAGTCATTAATAAATTAAAAATTATATTTGTGACACATATAGCGATTCGTAAGCCTTTTCTTTCATTCAAATCAGCACGGTGTGTAGAATGAAACAACCAGGTAACAGCTGGTTTTGCTCTGAGAGAGCGGCAGTCCATGGGGGTGTGACTGTTCGGCTCAAGGAGTGTGGCATTCATTTTTGTTCTTTCACTTATTGCTATGGAGTCTCAGAAATCATGGATTTACACTTAACAGAAATCAGAAATGCGCATCTTTTTATGGAATATCTGATGAGCTCAGGCATCAAGTCTCCGCGTTCACGCAGCGAAGATTGGGAGCTGGTAGACAAAGAGCGAGTAATTGCCCGCATCAAAAAAGATCATACTGGTACTGCGAAGTTCTTTATTTGTGCAGCCATGCTGGGACGTAAGTGATTTTAATTCTCTGAGAGTGGAAAGTTTTAATAAAATTCTCCGCTCTCGGTCTTTTTAAAAATATTTAACTGAATCGATTCAAGCTGTTTTATAAATCTTTTTTGCTCTTCTTTTTATTATTTTTCTCGTCATGATCCTGGTAGATTTTATGCCTTAGTCGCTACAGAAATTAATTTGTAGCGCTAAGGCATCGTTTTTTCTGGTTCTGGCGTTGGTTACTCTGCCAGATACGCTTTCAGCAGTGTTTCTGTCGGCAGGGCGGTCATAGCGCCTTTGGCGGTAGTTGCCAGCGCACCGCAGGCATTGGCCTGACGGATGATTTTCAGCAGATTGTCGTTGTTATGCCAGTCATCACAGGCGACTAAACCGGCCAGCAGCCCACCCACAAACGCATCACCGGCACCCGTCGTATCCACCGGATTGACCGGCTTGCCAGTCACCAGCTGTTGTTCGTGGTTGTGAACGACTAACGCGCCTTTTTTCCCCTGGGTGATCACCACCAGCGGCAGATTGTATTGTTCGTTCAGCCAGCCCAGTGCAGTTTGCAGATCGGCTTTTTCGGTCAGGAACAGCAATTCGTCATCAGAGAACTTCACCACATCGGCCAGTGCCACGGCCTGCAGCACAACCGGTTTTAGATCAGCCGGGTTCAACCATACTTCTTCACGCAGATTCGGATCGAAAGAGACATAACCGCCGGCCGCTTTGATGGCTTTCATGGCGGCCAGTGTCGTGGAGCGTGAAGGTTCATTGGCCAGCGCAATGGAGCAGACATGCAGCCATTCCCCCTGTTTGAATGCCGGCACATCCTGCGGTTGCAGGAACTGATCCGCGCTTGGTTTCACCATAAAGGTAAAACTGCGCTCGCCCTGATCATCCAGATCGACAATCACGGTGGATGTACGGTGTTCTTCATCCAGCAGCATGTATTGAGTGTCGACCCTTTCATCTTTCAGGACCTGTTTCATGAAACGGCCCAGCGGATCCTGACCGACACGGCCAAAGAACGCGCTGTCTCCGCCCAGTCGGGAAATCGCGACCGCAACGTTAGCCGGAGCGCCACCCGGGCATTTCAGATAGTTGGTTTCGCCATGAGGGATCAAGTCAACGACCGCATCACCTGTCACCCATACTCTTGCCATCTCAATTCACTCCATCTGTTATTGATACCGGGTTCAGGCTTTCCGGGCACTGAAGGCATCGTAAAAAATCATGTAACACTGTTTTGTTACATGTGTATTCCGGGAAAATTTTAATGCAGGAAATATAAGCCAGAACAGCAGAGAAACAATAACGAATTCACGGAACAACTTTGATTTCTGCAGCAGTCCGCAAATTTTTACCCATGTAATGCGCTTTGCATGTGCCTTGATGTCAGACGTCTTCTGCCTTCAGAACCCGAATGTCTCCAAGGGGTGGAGGGGTGTAAATCATGATGAGCGCATTGCACTTATCACTATGTTGGATTCAAGTGAGGATTGTCAGGTTTTTATCGTGATGCGAGGGCTGCTTTGGGGTAACAAATTTTGAGTGTTACCCTTGTTTTCCTTCGCAAATAGAGTTTTGTTAACCATTTAGTGTGATTTTGATCGTTATTTTTATTGTTCTTCCCCCGTATATTGCCGCCATCTCAATGAGCACTACGTTGTTACATTGCAGTCTGAGTGTTGTTTTACTGGTGAGATGGTAAACGATCCCCATTGATACTCTGTTTTGTGGTCACCCGACGTGACCGGATTATTGTCAGCAAAGGGAAGGAAAGAACATGAAAAAATCCTTACTTGGATTATGTGTTGCCAGTGCGTTTGTCACTCAGGCAAGTCATGCGCTGGAACTGAAAGCATGGGTTATTGATGGTGATTCTGAAAAACCTTTTTTCCAGCAACTGGAAGAAAACTTCAACGCGAAATACAAAGATCAGAACATCACCGTCGATGTTGTGCCGATCCCCGGCTACAACAATGCGATCCAGGCGGCCGCACTTTCCGGTGAATTACCGGACGTGATCATGGTGGATGGTCCGAATATGGCGAACTACGTCTGGACCAACATGCTGCAACCGATGGATACCCTGTTGGATAAAGAGATCGTGGAGGACCTGCTGCCATCGGTGAAAGAGCAGGGCATTTATGGTCCGGATCAAAAGATCTACATGGTCAGCCCTTACGACTCCTCTGTGCTGTTGTGGGGTAACAAGAAATATCTGAAAGAAGCAGGGGTGCGTATTCCTTCCGGTATGAAGGATGCGTGGGATGATAAAGAGTTCACCGACGCGCTGGATAAACTGGCCAAAGTCAAAGGTGTGCAGTGGCCACTCGACATGAAGCTGAACTATGACGGTGAATGGTACACCTATGGTTTTGCTCCTTTCATTCAGTCCCGTGGCGCCGATCTGATTGATCGCCAGAACTGGAAAGCCGAAGGAACAGTGGATTCTCAACCGGCAATCGATGCGCTGGCTGAACTGCAGACCTGGTCGAAAAAGGGCTGGATTGTACCGGCCACTGCCGGGGATAACCGTTTCTATGGTGACAAGACTGCCGCGATGGTGTGGGTTGGCAACTGGATGTGGCGCGCGCACAAAACCGGTCTGGGTGATGATCTGGTGCTGATTCCGGCGCCAAAACTGGCTGGCAAATCCGTGTCTCCTAACGGTGGCTGGGGCTGGGCAGTACCGGCGAAAACCAAAAACACGGCGGAAGTGGCGAAGTTCCTGAACTTTGCCTTATCCACCGAACAGGTCGCCAAATATGCCGACATCACCGGCTATATCCCGGCACGTAAATCGGCTGTCGCACTGTCTGAAATCTACCGTCCGGGTGGTGAAGGCGCGCTGTTTGTCGAACAGGCACAAAGCGCTGCGGTCGTGCGTCCGGTTCACCCGGCCTATCCGGTCATATCCAGCTCATTCGGCAAAGCCGTGCAGCATATTCTGCAAGGTGCGGATGTTAAAACCGAACTGCAGCAGGCCGCCCGCGCTATCGATGAAGACATCGAAGATAACAGCGGTTATCCACCGTTCGACAAGTAAGTCAAAGGCGCGTTTGCTCCGGCAGGCGCGCATCCCTTTCGCTTAATCTGGTTACTGCAGGAGTGATTATGCGCCGGTTGAAAAACCTGATGCCAGAACTGACCATGCTGATGCCCGCCATGCTGTTGCTGACAGTCTTCGTGGTCGTGCCGTTCGTCATGTCAGGATATTTATCCTTTACCAATGAAAAACTGATCGCCCGTCCGATCGCCACCGCATGGGTCGGCTGGCGGAATTATGAACGTCTTTTTACTGACCCAGCTTTCTGGCAGGCAGTGAAAAACACCTTTTATTTTGCGTTGCTGGTCACTCCGTTCCAACTGGCCATTTCACTGGGTTCAGCGTTGCTGCTGAACAGCAAGCTGCCGCTGCGTACCCTGTTCCGCAGTATCGCGTTATTACCATTATTAACACCGATCACCGTTATTGTGGCGATCTGGGCGGTGCTTTACAAAATACCGGACGGATTGTTTAACCATATCTATCAGTCGCTGCTCTCGACTTCGCAGTACATCGACTGGCTGGGTAATGTGGATATGGCGATGCCGGCGATTGTGCTGCTGTCTGCCTGGGCTACCTTTCCATTCCAGATGTTGATCTATCTGGCGGGCCTGCAGGAGATCCCGAAAGATTTGTATGAAGCGGCAGAACTTGACGGGGCGACACCGTTCCAGCGTTTCCTGCATGTGACCTTACCGTGTCTGCGCAATACCAACATTTTCGTCATCATCGTGACCACCATCGGGGCGCTGAAACTGTTTACCCAGGTCAATATTCTGACGCACGGCGGTCCGAACGGCGCAACCAACACCATCATTCATTACATGTATGAAAACGGATTTGTGGCGCAAAAAATCGGTTATGCCTCGGCGGTTTCCGTCGCGTTCTTCTTCACTGTCACTGCGATTGCGCTGTTGCAACGCATCCTGATGAAAAATGAATAGGAGGCCACATGAAATCTGATTCTGTGCAGTTAATGCCTGCGATTGATGCTGTTGCTGAGAGTAAAGGTGTACCGGTGATGCGCTTACTGGCTGGTCTGAAAAATATCCGCGTATGGTGTGCGTTACTGCTCTCGGTGTGTGTGCTGGCGCCGCTGATGATGATGGTGACGATCAGTCTTAATCCCGATGAAGAACAGATCATGATCTCCATGGGCACCATCAAGGCGTTCATTCCGCACGTGCTGTCTCTGGAAAATTACCGCGAGATCTGGGGCGATCCGAACCAGCCGTTTGCCCGCTATCTGTTTAATACGCTGTTTATTGTGTTTACGACGGTGTTTCTGTCGATCATCGTGAACTCCTCGGCCGCTTTTGCATTGGCCTGGGGAGAAGGGCGGTACCGTAAAATCGTAATTGGCGCGGTGGTCGCATTACTGGCGATTCCGGGGGAAAGTCTGGCGCTGCCGCAACTGCTGATGGTGAGCAAGATGGGTATCATCGACAGTTATGAAGTGCAGATCCTGCCGTTTATCGGCAATGCGATGTCGCTGTTCCTGTTCTATCAGTTCTTCACCAAGATCCCAAAAGATCTGATCGATGCCGCCAAAGTGGATGGGGTCAGTCTGTTCAAAACCTATCTCTATATCGGTCTGCCGATCTCCAAGCCGGTGATTGCGACCGTAGCCATTCTGCAGTTCCTGGAGTTCTGGAACAGCTACCTGTGGCCGGTCATGGTCACCCGCGGTCCGGAATACCGTCCGCTGTCGGTGGCGATGTCTGCCTACTTCGGCAGTAATCAGGCCTACTGGGGCAACATCATGGCGTTCGCGGTCTCGATGGCGATCCCGGTCATTATCTTCTTCTTATTTATTCAGCGGCATTTCGTCCAGAGTATTACTGGCAGTGCGGTGAAAGGTTAAGTCTTTATCAGGAGTTGTTATGTCAGCAGAAAAATTTTATCGCCCACTGGTCCATTTTACTCCGCCGTATGGCTGGCTGAATGACCCGAACGGTCTGGTGTATAAAGATGGTGAATACCACCTGTGCTATCAATACCATCCGCATGACAGCGTGTGGGGGCCGATGCACTGGGGGCATGCGGTCAGCCGGGATCTGCTCTCGTGGACACATCTGCCGATTGCACTGGCACCCGATGCGAAAGGCGTCTGTTTCTCCGGTACGGCCCTGGTCGATAAAGGCGATAAATCCGGGTTGTTTGACGGTCAGGACGGTTTGCTGGCTTATTACACCATTACGGCTGATAACGTCCCGTTTAATCAGAGTCAGGGGCTGGCTTACAGCAGCGACAATGGCCGTCACTGGACCAAATACGCGGGGAATCCGGTGATTGCCAATCCGGGGATTGAGGATTTCCGTGACCCTAAAGTGTTCTGGCACGAGCAAACCCAGGCCTGGATCATGCTGGCAACCGCTGGTCAGCAAATCGCGATTTACCGTTCCACGGATGCGAAAAACTGGCAGTTCAGTTCTTTCTTTGGTGAAGATCGTGGCGCACATGATGAGCGGGCGTGGGAATGTCCGGATCTGTTCGAAATCGGCATTGCGGGCAGCAAGGAAACCCGCTGGGTGCTGGTTATCGGTGTGCAGCGCGGTGCTTATGCAAGGGGTTCCGGCACACAGTATTTTGTCGGTCAGTTTGATGGGGAGCGTTTCATCGATGAAAACACGCCCGAGACCGTACTCTGGCTGGACTATGGCCGTGATTTCTACGCCACCCAGACCTGGTCTGATATGCCGGCTGCCGATGGCCGCCGTGTCGAAATCAGCTGGATGAGCAACTGGCTTTACGCCAATCAGGTACCGACCCAAAGCTGGCGTTCTTCAATGACCATGCCGCAGGAGCTGACCCTGAAAGCCACGCCGGACGGGCTGCGGCTGTGTCATGCGTTTATCCGTGAGCTGGAAGGATTGTACCAGAACCCGGTCTCTGCTGCAGATAAAACCCAGACAACCCCGGGCGCGGTATTTGATTTTGACTGGTCGCAGGCCCAGCGTCTGCAGTTCTCACTGGAGCTGAAAGACAACAGTTCGCTGGTGTTGCAACCGTTCAGTGAGCTGCGGTTTACCTTTGCGGTACACAAAGGGCAACTGACGCTGCGCTGTCAGCGTCACGGGCAAATCGGCGTGACGGAGTTTGATGAACATTTCCCGCACGATTTCACGGTGGCACTAGGACACAACCGCTGCATCAACGCCGATTTAGTGCTGGATCGTTCTTCGGCGGAATTACTGCTGGATGGCGGGCGTTATGCCATTACCAACCTCGTGTTCCCCAAAGAGGGACCCGCACAGCAATGCAGCGCCGCATTAGTTTCCGGTGAAGCAATTATCCGTGACCTGCACAGACACGATCTGGCTAAAGTGACCGCGTAAGGACCTCAGAAATGGCTGATTTAAAACTGAATAAAGTGATCAAACGTTTTGGTGAAGTACAAACCATTCATGGCGTCGATCTGGATATCAAGCATGGCGAATTTGTGGTGTTCGTGGGTCCGTCCGGTTGCGGTAAATCCACGCTGCTGCGCATGATCGCCGGACTGGAAACCATTTCGGACGGCGAGGTGGTGATCGATAGCCAGAAGGTCAATGATGTCTCTCCGTCTGATCGTGGTATCGCCATGGTGTTCCAGTCCTACGCGCTTTACCCGCACATGACGGTGCGGGAGAACATGAGCTTCGGGTTGCGGCTGGCGAAGAAAAGCAAAGCCGAAATTGAACAGCGCGTGGGCGAGGCGTCCCGCATTCTGAAACTGGATCATCTGCTGGATCGTCTGCCGAAGCAGCTCTCCGGTGGTCAGCGTCAGCGTGTCGCCATCGGACGCACCATCGTGCGCAACCCGAAGGTCTTTCTGTTTGATGAACCATTGTCGAATCTTGATGCGGAGCTGCGGGTACAGATGCGGGTAGAGATCTCCAAACTGCATGAACAGCTGGGAAACACCATGGTGTATGTGACGCACGATCAGGTCGAAGCGATGACCATGGCGGATAAAATCGTGGTATTGCGCGATGGCCGTGTCGAACAGGTGGGTGCACCGCTGGAGCTGTACCATAATCCGCAAAACCAGTTTGTAGCCGGTTTTATCGGTTCCCCGCGCATGAACTTCCTGAATGCGGAAGTGCTGAAGGCCGAAGCAGATAAAGCATGGCTGAAACTATCCGGCGGCGAAGAGTTTTGCCTGCAGACTGATCGTCCGGTCTCTGCCGGTGATGTGTTGTTACTGGGTATCCGTCCTGAACATTTGCAGGTCGGAACCGGTGGGGATGTCGGCATTTCACTGAAAGTCGATGTGGTTGAAGCGCTGGGTGGAACCACTTTTGCCTATACCCAGTATGCCGGGGAAGATCAGGTTGTGGTCGTGACTGATGGTGGACACATTATTCCACGCGGCAAAACCATGCCGGTCAGCTTCCAGCTGGAGCATGTACATCTGTTTGATACCCAGACAGGTGTAAGTTTATTACAACAGAAAAAATCGCCTCAGGTAGAGAAAATGCTGGCAACAATGTGATCCCGCAGTACGTAATATGCTGATAAAACGAAGAAACAAGTGACGTCGGTTTGGCATATTACGTACTATTCGGAAAAATGGCAGTGGTACAGAATTATGACGACGATAAGAGATGTTGCGGAGCTGGCGGGTGTATCTATCGCGACCATTTCCCGGGTTCTGAATAACAAGGGCAAGGTGTCGGAAGAAACGGCAGAACGGGTCCGGGCAATAGTCAAAGAGCTGGGGTATGTTTACGTGCAACAGCCACTGAAGCGTCGTCAGGTTGTCAGCAAGCCACAGGGTATCTTTGCCATCATCCTGCCTACCTTGTCGAATCCTTATTTCGCCGAACTGCTGGATATCGTCGAGCAGGAAGTGCAATACCTCGGCCGTTCACTGCTGGTATATAACTCCCGCGGCGATGCGCAACGTGAGCTGGGTCTGCTCAATATCTGCAAACAACAAAAGATCGATGGCCTGTTTATTGTCCCGAGTTCGAATAAACCGGAATATATCGCAACACTGAATCAACAGCCTTTTCCCGTAGTTTCTCTGACCCAGTTGCATGCGGAATTGACCAGTGTGGCGGTTGATCACGCCGAAGGCGGTGCCCAGGTGGCTGAGCATCTGGTCAGTATGGGGCACACCCGGATCGGGTATCTGGGGCCAGCGGATGAAGGTGAACAAAAATTTACCGGATTCCGGAATAAACTGGCGGATTTGCGGATCCCATTACCTGCCGAGCGCATTATTGATACCACGGATACCTCAATCCCGGAATTATCTGTCCAGTTGAATGCTTATCTGGATCAGCATGCGGCGCTGCCTTTCTCCGCCATTTTCGTGTTTAACGATTATTCAGCACAACTGGTGATCGAAGTTTTACAGTCACGAGGGCATCGGGTACCGGAAGATGTGCTGGTGGTGGGATTCGATAACACACTGATTGCGCAGGTCATGAATATCAGCAGCGTAGCGCAGCCGATCAGAGAGATTGGCCGTCTGGGTTTTCAGGAAATGATGCGGTTAACCGGACAACATGCGGCAGAAAGAGATACTCATCATTTGATTCTGTCGCCCCGTCTGGTTTTACGCAACAGCTCAGTGAGAGTGGTCAAAAAAGTATTATAATACGATGCCAATATCAGGCTGTTCAGGTGGCAGCCCTCTGTATATAAGGACGTGTACTTTATGAAAGCAAAATTGTTGTTATGGCTGGCCGGCGTTGTTCTGCTGGGTAGTGTTTTACCTGCTCAGGCGAATAGCTGTGGTTCTGATTGTGTGAACCAGTGCGACGGTGGTAGCGGTGGAGAGGAACAGGTGTACCGGGATTGTCTGGACAGCTGTGTTGCGGGTTGTCTGGAAGATGAGCCGGATGTACCGGATGTGCCGCCACCAACGCCTGTTGAGTAATTTCTGAAATAATAACGCCGGCAAAATGCCGGCGTTAAACATAATGACTGTCGTAATTACTCTACGATCATCATCTTGCAGGTGTTGGTGCCACCGATACTTTCAATTTTATCACCATAAGTCATCAGAATCAGATCCCCTGATTTCAGATAGCCGCGTGTTTTCAGTTCGGCAATCGCATCACGGCAGTTCTGGATAACTGGCTGAGTTTCATCCGCATCGAAGTAAACCGGGGTTACACCACGATACAGAGAACACCAGTTCAGTGTCTGCTGGTGACGGGACAGTGCGAAAATAGGCAGACCAGAGCTCAAACGAGACATCAGCAGTGGTGTGGTACCTGATTCGGTCATGGTCACAATGCCTTTCACACCCTGCATGTGGTTAGCCGCATACATGGTGCTCATCGCAATGGTTTCTTCCACGGAATTGAACGTGTAGGTCATGCGGTGATTGGAGACGTTCACGCTAGGATGTTTTTCTGCACCCAGACAAACGTTAGCCATCGCGGTAACGGTTTCAATCGGGAAATCACCTGCTGCGGTTTCCGCTGACAGCATCACTGCGTCAGTACCATCCAGCACCGCGTTCGCGACGTCCATCACTTCGGCACGGGTTGGCATCGGTGCCTTGATCATCGATTCCATCATCTGGGTCGCAGTGATAACAACACGGTTCAGCTTACGGGCAGTACGGATCAGTTTTTTCTGAACACCCATCAGCTCGGAGTCGCCGATTTCAACACCCAGGTCACCACGGGCTACCATCACAACGTCAGAGGCCAGGATGATATCTTCCATGGCTTCGTCGGTAGCAACCGTTTCAGCACGTTCTACTTTAGCCACGATTTTGGCATTGCAGCCGGCTTCACGGGCCAGTTCACGCGCGTAGTTCAGGTCTGCGCCGTTACGCGGGAAAGAGACCGCCAGATAATCCACACCCATCAGGGCTGCGGTTTTGATATCCGCTTTATCTTTTTCGGTCAGCGCCGGGGCAGACAGACCACCACCTTTTTTGTTGATCCCTTTGTTGTTTGACAGCGGGCCGCCCACAGTGACGGTAGTGAAAATCTTGCTGCCTTCAACGCTTTCAACTTTCAGCTGTACGCGACCATCGTCCAGTAACAGAATGTCACCTGGGATTACGTCTTCCGGCAGTTTTTTGTAGTCGATACCAACCTGATCCTGAGTACCTTCACCTTTGCCCAGTTCAGCGTCCAGCAGGAATTTGTCACCGACTTTCAGCATGATCTTGTTGTCTTTGAATGTAGACACACGGATTTTCGGGCCTTGCAGGTCACCCAGAATGGCCACAGATTTGCCCAGACGGGCCGCCAGTGCACGGATCTCTTTCGCGCGGGCGATATGGTCTTCGGCGGTACCGTGAGAAAAGTTCATACGCACCATATTGGCGCCAGCCAGCAGGATCCCTTCCAGCACGCCTTCACGGTCAGTAGCCGGACCTAATGTGGTCACGATCTTGGTTCTTCTTAACATCTTCAGCTCCATGAGTTAGTTATAAATTGATAGATAACAAAAACAGAAATTGATTTGAAAGCGGCCTGCAATAAACGTGCGAGAATGTTATTTGCGGGAACATTACAGACCGACGGAGTCATTTCTATGATCACGCTTGGTGTGATGATGGGGGCTAGGGTAAATGATTTCACTGGTGCAATGACTCAAAGCGGGAATCTTTTATTCCTTCTTTGACCTTCTTCAAATTTTCACGAAATTTCGCTCCGCGACGCAATGTGAAGCCGGTAGCCAGCACATCAATCAGGGCTAACTGGGCAATCCGGGACGCCATCGGCAGATAAACATCTGTATCTTCAGGCACATCCATCGATAACACCAGATTGCACTGTTTGGCCAAAGGAGAATCCTGAGCGGTAATACCGATGACGGTTGCATCATTATGGCGAGCCAATGCCGCAATTTCGACCAGCGCCTTGGTGCGGCCGGTATGGGAAATCAGAACTACAACATCACCATCACTGCTGTTAATACAGCTCATGCGCATCATGACAATGTCATCAAAGCAAACGACCGGAATGTTGAACCGGAAGAATTTATTCAATGCATCATGCGCAACGGAGGATGATGCGCCCAGACCAAAGAAGGAAATCTTCTTCGCTTGTGTCAGCAAGTCGACACAGCGGTTCACGGCTGCGGAATCCAGGCTGTTTTTGGCAACTTCCAGACAGGCGATAGTGGATTCGAATATCTTGGCAGTATATTCATCCGGCGTGTCGTTTTCTTCTACATGCAGGTTCACGTAGGGGGTGCCGTTCGCCAGACTTTGTGCCAGATGCAGTTTGAAATCAGGGAAACCCTTGGTATCAAGCCGGCGACAGAAACGGTTCACTGTCGGCTCGCTGACATCCGCCATCTTTGCCAGGGCCGCAATGCTGGAATGAATCGCGACCTGTGGCGAACTCAGAATCACTTCGGCAACCTTGCGCTCTGATTTACTGAAATGTTCCAGATGCTTCGTGATTTTTTCCAGTGTATTCATGCTTAGTGATCCAGCTCGCAGCGAAGAATGTTGGTTAGTTGTTACTAATGTTAAAGGTAACAGATAAAGTTATCATAGACAGCAAAATGTAGGAAAAAAACTACATTTGTTGATCAAAACACTGATGCTGTGATCTGTCTGGCGTTTTCTCGATCAGACACTAGGTAGACTGTGTGCTATTGAAAGTAGACTACTGAAGCTCTATTTATACTTTGATATCAGGTGATTTCTGGGGAGAAAATGATGGCTGAACAGGTTCTGGTGGGCGATGTTGGGGGTACAAACGCGCGTCTGGCATTATGTAGTTTGCAGGATGGCAGTTTATCGCACATCAAAAACTATTCCGGCGCGGAATATCCGTCTCTTGAAGCGGTTATTCGGGTATATCTGGAAGAAACGGCCTCTAAAGTCGCCAGTGCGTGTATTGCAATTGCCTGTCCGATCACAGGCGACTGGGTGGCAATGACCAACCATACTTGGGCATTCTCTCAAAGCGAAATGCAGCAGAATCTGGGTCTGGAACATCTTTCCATCATCAATGACTTTACTGCTATTTCGATGGCTATTCCTGCACTGAAAGATGAAGATCGAATCCAGTTCGGTGGTGAAGTGCCGCAAGAGGGCAAGCCGATTGCCGTATATGGTGCAGGTACAGGTCTGGGTGTTGCGCATCTGGTGCATACCGGCGACGCGTGGATGAGCCTGCCGGGCGAGGGTGGTCACGTCGATTTCGCACCAAACAGCCCGGAAGAAGTGATGGTGCTGGAAGTGCTGCGTGAAGAATTAGGCCACGTATCGGCAGAACGTCTGTTATCCGGTCCGGGTCTGGTCAACATCTATCGTGGTCTGGTCAAGGCGGATGATCGCGTACCGGAAAATCTGCAACCGAAAGACATTACCGAACGTGCACTGGCCGATGAAGATACAGACTGTCGTCGTGCGCTGAGTCTGTTCTGTGTCCTGATGGGCCGCTTTGGTGGTGATCTGGCGCTGAATCTGGGTACCTTCGGTGGTGTCTATATTGCGGGTGGCATCGTGCCGCGTTTCCTGGAGTTCTTTAAAGCGTCAGGTTTCCGTGTTGCTTTTGAAGATAAAGGCCGTTTCCACTCTTATCTGGAACCTATTCCGGTATTTTTGATCACCCACGAACAACCGGGCCTGCTGGGTTCTGGTGCTTACTTACGTCAGAAACTGGGTTACAAACTCTGAGCCTGGCTTACGTACAAACAAACGCCCCGATCCCGGGGCGTTTTCTTTTCCATCAATCGTAAAAAAGATGTTACGCGCTGGCAGAAGTCACGTCACGGTTCGTCTGATGACAACCGATATAACGCTGGCGTTTGTTCTGTTTCATTTTATGAACATCCACCAGCACCAGACCATCGACACAGTTACCAAAATCCGGATCGATCCCGAAATCCAGGAATTGCACACCGCCCGGTTCGCACAATTCGGAATACTGCTTATATAAAGTCGGGATACCACAGCCGAGATTATCCAGCATGGATTTCAGAATGGTTAAGTCCTGCTGATAGTCTTGACCGGTAAACTGGCTGGCAATATCCAGTGAACCATTGGCATAGGGCTGACGTGAGCGAGCCAGAGGCCAGCGTGGGCTGAAATGCAGTTTGTAGAAGGCCACCAGCAGATCGCGGCCCGGCATGGGCAGACTGGCGGAGATGGAGACAGGACCGAACAGGTAACGGTATTGCGGATGCTGCGCCAGAAATGCGCCGATACCCTGCCACAGATAATCCAGACTGCGCTTGCCCCAGTAGCGCGGTTGAATAAAACTGCGGCCAAGCTCGATACCCTGATCGAGAATATGCGTCATCGCGGTGTCGTAATGAAACAGACTATAGCTATACAGTCCCTCGCGGCCTTTGCGATCCAGCTGTTCGCGGGTCGGCATGAGACGATAAGCGCCTACAATTTCCAGCTCATTGTTGTCCCATAACAACAAATGATAGTAATCATCATCAAACGCATCGAGATCACGGCGCTGGCCAGTGCCTTCGCCGACCGCACGGAAAGCAATTTCGCGTAACCGGCCCAGTTCTTTCAGAATAACAGAGGAGGGGGCCTGATCCCGGCGGTAGAGATAAATCTGTTTGCCGTCCGGCGTTGTGCCCAGCGCTTTACAGCTTTCAACGGCTTTTTTCAGTTTGACTCTGTCTTCGGCCAGGGCAATCGGTGCTTCGGTCGTCAGAATGCCGCTCTTGCCTTTGCCTAGCCGGTAAAGGTGTTTACGGAATAATCTGGCCAGTGCCTTACCGCTGACAGGCAATTTTGACCACTCGTTAAACGGGATGCGGGCACCGATACGCACCTTTATATTCCCCTTGCGCTGATACATCATTTCGCGCACCAGCAGCAACGTTGACAGCGGTTTGCATAATAAAGAGGCACCATAGAACAGCCAGGTGTTATGACCGGAGAGATGAACCGGGACAATGGGCGCCCGGTGCTGGCTGGCTAACCGGAGGAATCCATGATTCCATTTGCCGTCGCGGACACCGTGCAGATGCAGGCGTGAAACCTCACCGGCAGGAAACACAATGAGTGCGCCGTTTTTGCTCAGATGATCATGGATGGCGGAGATTTGCTGACGCGGCGTATTGCCGTTCATGTTATCAACCGGCAGTAATAAACCTTCCAGTGGCTTGATCTGTTTAAGCAGCTGATTGGCGATGATTTTCACGTCACTGCGGACACGGGAAATGATCTGCAGTAATGCCAGGCCATCCAGCGAGCCTATCGGATGATTGGCGACGATGACGACAGGTCCCTGAGCCGGAATATGCTCCAGCTCATCTTCACACACATCACAGGCAAAGGATAAGTAACGCAGCGCCTGCTCAATGAAATCCAGTCCATGCAGATTCGGATAACGCTCTCCGAAACGCTGAAATTCTTTCTCACACAGCAGGTAGCGGAGGAAGGGTTTGTACCAGCGCGGAACTGGTTTGGAAGTGTGGGCCGAAAGTAATTCATCGACAGTAAACATCAGGCAACTCCATGTAATCCGGGCAACCTGATTTTTGACTGGTGTAATGAAGCTTCTGTGGCGGTTGCTTGACGTTTTGATGACAGCCGGACAAACGAGAGAAAATATCTTTATTTCTGCGCCCGTGAGGGGTGTTGTGTTATCCCGCCGATGCTCTAAGATTTACACGATTTTACCAATCCTGTGTGAGTTCGGGGCTTATATGAAAAAAAGATGGGTTTCTGCTGTTGCACTTTGTTTACTGACTGCCTGTGCTGTTTCTCCAACCGGGCGTAAACAATTGTTGTTAATGGGAAATAATGATATTTCGCAAATGGGGCTATCTTCCTTTCAGCAGATAAAACAAAAAGAAAAAGTCTCGATGGATCCGCGCCAGAATCAATATGTGCAGTGTGTCGCGCAAGCAGTCACCCGGGTGATTCCGGCACAGTTTGCAGCTAATAATCCGGGGCAGTGGGAAGTGGTCGTCTTCGATTCTGATGATGTGAACGCCTTTGCCTTGCCCGGCGGCCGTATCGGGGTTTATACCGGCCTGCTGAAAGTAGCGAAAAACCAGGATCAACTGGCCGCGGTTATCAGCCATGAAGTATCCCATGTGCTGGCGCAGCACTCCAACGAACGCCTGTCACAAAGTCAGGTGGCGAATATCGGAATGGCAGCAGCCGATCAGGTTCTGCAAAATACAACTACCCGGGCACCGGCAATGGCCGCATTAGGGCTGGGGGTTCAGTACGGGGTATTGATGCCATACAGCCGGGCGCATGAAACCGAGGCCGATGTGCTGGGCATGCAACTGATGGCGATGGCTGGATTTAATCCGCAGGAGTCGGTCAATCTCTGGTACAGCATGGCGGCGAATGGCAAAGGGAATCAGCCGCTCGAGATATTATCGACTCACCCGTCTGATCAGACCCGTATCAAACAGTTGAATGCCATACTCCCTCAGGTCCAGCCGGTATATGAACAGGCAAAAGCCGGTGGAGTTCGTCCGCAATGTGCCGGATAGGGTTCTGAAAAGGTTGCATGTCTGTTAACATGCGCGCTTTGAATTAATCGCGGAGTGGTTATGTCTAAATTTGAAACAACCGGACAGCAAGCTTGCTACGGTATTGGCCGTCAGATCGGTCAGCAATTGTCAGAACAGTCATTTGAAGGTTTTGAATTATCTGCTGTCTTCCAGGGCATTGAAGATGCAATCAACAATGCACCATTTGCTGTTTCTCATGAACAGATTGGCGAAGCATTCCGCATTCTGAATGAAACAATGGCGGCTGAAGAAGCCAAACGCGCTGAAACCATGAAAGCGGCAGGTGCTGAATTCCTGGTTGAAAACGCAAAACGCCCTGAAGTGAAAGTGACCGAGTCTGGTCTGCAATACGAAGTGCTGGTGGCAGGTTCAGGCAAACAGCCTGCGGCTTCCGACAAGGTTCGTGTTCACTACCACGGTACTTTCACCGATGGCCAGGTGTTCGACAGCTCTGTTCAGCGTGGCCAGCCAGCTGAATTCCCGGTTGGCGGCGTGATCGCTGGCTGGGTTGAAGCACTGCAGCTGATGTCAGAAGGCGCGAAGTGGAAACTCTTCATTCCGCACAATCTGGCCTACGGTGAGCGTGGCGCTGGTTCAATTCCACCGTTCTCAACGCTGGTTTTTGAAGTAGAATTACTGAACGTATTGGCGTAAGCCGGAAAAAGGCCAGTCATCTGGCCTTTTTTGTATCTGAAAAACCGTATCTGCTGACAAGAACCAGCAGAGCAGAAATAGAATGAGGAACAAGATGACCGCTCCGATCCGTATTGCATTGATGGGCTGTCAGGGCCGTATGGGCAAGGCCTTGCTGGAAGCGATTCGCGCCAACGATCAGGTGGCACTGGGTGCTGCGTTAGAACGTCCGGGTTCGACCGTGATTGGTCTGGATGTGGGTGATCTGAATGGCCTGGGTGCCATGAATGTAATGGTTGCTGACGATCTGGAAAAGGTAAAGGACGAGTTTGATGTCATCATTGATTTTACCCGTCCGGAAGTGACACTGAAGAACCTGGCGTTTGCTGTTGCCAACAACAAACGAATTGTTATCGGTACGACAGGTTTTGATGATGCCGGTAAAGCCGCGATCAATGAAGCCGCGAAGAAAATCGGTATCGTCTTCGCGTCTAACTTCAGTGTGGGTGTGAACCTGGTCTTCAAGCTGCTAGAACAGGCCGCGAAAGTGATGGGTGACTACACCGACATCGAAATCATCGAAGGTCATCACCGTCATAAAGTCGATGCGCCGTCAGGTACCGCACTCAGCATGGGTGAAGTGGTTGCCAAAACCCTGGGCCGTGATCTGAAACAATGTGCTGTGTATGGCCGTGAAGGGATTACCGGTGAACGCGATCGCAACACCATCGGTTTCGCGACCATTCGCGCCGGTGATCTGGTGGGTGAACATACCGTGATGTTTGCCGATATTGGTGAACGTGTGGAGATCACGCACAAAGCTTCCAGTCGCTTGACGTTCGCGAACGGCGCCGTCCGTGCCGCTAACTGGCTTAAAGATCAATCTTCTGGTCTTTTTGATATGCAAGATGTGTTAAATCTAAAATAAAACCGCCATCGGCGGTTTTATTTTATCTGTTGCCTGATTTTTCCATATCAAGAAAGGCCTTGATTTTAGGCCTTCACCTTCTATTTTTGTGTGTTTATACGCATTTGGCTTCATTTTTTTGTCTAATTGCCTTTTTTATAAGGCTGATTTTTAGATAAAACCCTGGTTTTGCTATTTATTGATATTTTATGCTTATCTCATGCATGATTTTTCATTTTGATTTTTCCTGATGTTGGCTTCTTAACTTATTTCATGTAGAATGCCGTCAATTTGCCTGGGGTTAGTTTGTAAAACGGCGTTTTTAGCTAAACAAAAGACTTCAGGCAATAAAATCACCCCTTCAGTGCGCAGGAAACAGACTGCTGGGGGTACAAGCATAAATTTAATGACTTGGAGGTCGTCTTGACTCATTCTGCCCTGTTAGTGTTGGAAGATGGGACGGTATTTAAGGGTGTGTCTATTGGTGCTGAAGGCTGTTCAGTCGGGGAAGTTGTTTTTAACACTTCGATGACGGGATACCAGGAAATTCTCACCGATCCTTCTTATTGCCGCCAAATAGTAACACTGACTTATCCCCATATTGGTAACACCGGTACCAATTCCGAAGACGAAGAATCTCCCAATATTCATGCTCAAGGCCTCATCATTCGTGATCTGCCATTAGTTGCTTCCAACTTCCGTAATCAGGCTACGCTGTCTGACTATCTGAAAAAGCATAATGTGGTTGGTATAGCTGAAATTGATACCCGTAAGCTGACCCGTATTCTGCGTGAGAAAGGTGCTCAGGCGGGCTGCATCATGACTGGCAGCAACCTGGATGAAGCGAAAGCACTGGCGGAAGCCAAAGCCTTCCCGGGCCTGAAAGGCATGGATCTGGCCAAAGTAGTGAGCTGCACCGAAGCTTACGAATGGACCGAAGGTTCATGGAAACTGGGTGAAGGCCATACCAAGCCTGCTGAATATCCGTTCCATGTTGTGGCTTACGATTTCGGTGTGAAGCGCAACATTCTGCGTATGCTGGTGGATCGTGGCTGCCGCGTGACCGTTGTTCCGGCGCAAACCCCGGCTGAAACCGTATTTGCCATGAATCCGGACGGTGTGTTCCTGTCCAACGGCCCTGGTGATCCGGAGCCTTGTGATTACGCTATCAGCGCGATCAAATCTTTCCTGGAAACCGAACTGCCGGTATTTGGTATCTGTTTAGGCCACCAACTGCTGGCGCTGGCGTCTGGCGCGAAAACCATCAAAATGAAATTCGGTCACCACGGTGGTAACCACCCGGTTAAAGATCTGGATCGTAATGTGGTGATGATCACCAGCCAGAACCACGGTTTTGCCGCTGATGATACCGACATGCCAGCTAACCTGCGTGCGACACACAAATCACTGTTCGACGGTTCTCTGCAGGGCATTCATCGTACCGACAAGCCAGCGTTCAGCTTCCAGGGACACCCTGAAGCGAGCCCGGGCCCGCACGATGCAGCTCCGCTGTTCGACCATTTCATCGATTTGATCAAACAATACCGCGCATAACAGGAATAGGTAAGAGACATGCCAAAACGTACGGACTTAAAAAGTATTCTGATCCTGGGCGCAGGCCCAATCGTGATCGGTCAGGCTTGTGAATTCGACTATTCCGGTGCACAAGCTTGTAAAGCGCTGCGTGAAGAGGGTTACCGCGTTATTCTGGTAAACTCCAACCCGGCTACCATCATGACTGACCCGGAAATGGCTGATGCAACCTACATCGAGCCAATCACCTGGGAAGTCGTGCGTAAAATTATCGAAAAAGAGCGTCCGGATGCAGTGCTGCCTACCATGGGCGGTCAGACTGCACTGAACTGTGCGCTGGATCTGGAGCGTCACGGTGTTCTGGCCGAATTCGGCGTGGAAATGATCGGTGCGACTGCGGATGCCATCGACAAAGCAGAAGATCGTCACCGTTTCGACCTGGCGATGCGTTCTATCGGTCTGGAGTGTCCACGTGCCGGTATCGCGCACAACATGGAAGAAGCATGGGACGTTCAGAAGAAAGTCGGTTTCCCATGTATCATCCGTCCTTCTTTCACCATGGGTGGTTCAGGCGGCGGTATCGCTTACAACCCGGAAGAATTCGTTGAGATCTGTGAGCGCGGTCTGGATCTGTCGCCAACCAAAGAGCTGCTGATCGACGAATCCCTGATCGGCTGGAAAGAGTATGAGATGGAAGTGGTGCGTGATCGTAACGATAACTGCATCATCGTTTGTTCTATCGAAAACTTTGACCCGATGGGCGTACACACCGGTGACTCCATCACTGTTGCTCCGGCTCAGACACTGACTGATAAAGAATATCAGCTGATGCGTAACGCCTCGATGGCGGTACTGCGTGAAATCGGTGTTGAGACTGGTGGTTCTAACGTACAGTTCGGTATCAACCCGGATGATGGCCGTATGGTCATCATCGAGATGAACCCGCGTGTATCCCGTTCTTCCGCACTGGCTTCCAAAGCGACCGGTTTCCCGATTGCGAAAGTGGCAGCCAAACTGGCGATCGGCTACACCCTGGATGAGCTGATGAACGACATCACTGGCGGTAAAACCCCAGCGTCTTTCGAACCATCTATCGACTACGTGGTAACTAAAGTACCTCGTTTCAACTTCGAGAAATTTGCTGGTGCCAACGATCGTCTGACTACTCAGATGAAATCGGTGGGTGAGGTCATGGCGATTGGTCGTACCTTCCAGGAATCTCTGCAGAAGGCGATGCGTGGTCTGGAAATCGGCAGAACCGGTTTTGACCCGGTGATCGACGAAAATGCGGATGATGTGAAAGCCACTATCCGTCATGAACTGCAGAATCCGGGTGCGGATCGTCTGTGGTATGTGGCTGATGCTTTCCGCTCAGGCATGTCACTGCAAGATATTTTCAACGATACCAAAATCGACCCATGGTTCCTGATCCAGATCGAAGATCTGCTGAATCTGGAAAAAGAAGTGGCAGCGAAAGGTCTGTCAGGCATTGATGCCGACTTCATGCGTAAGCTGAAACGTAAAGGTTTCGCGGATGCTCGTCTGGCAAAACTGCTGAACGTGAAAGAAGCCGAAGTGCGTGCACTGCGTTATCAGTACAACGTGCTGCCGGTTTACAAACGTGTTGATACCTGTGCGGCGGAATTCGCGACCAACACTGCGTACATGTACTCTACCTATGAGGAAGAGTGTGAAGCAGCGCCGACCAATAAAGACAAGATCATTGTTCTGGGCGGTGGTCCGAACCGTATCGGTCAGGGTATCGAATTCGATTACTGCTGCGTACACGCGGCACTGGCGCTGCGCGAAGACGGTTACGAAACCATCATGGTTAACTGTAACCCGGAAACCGTGTCTACCGACTACGATACATCCGATCGTCTGTACTTCGAACCGGTAACACTGGAAGACGTGCTGGAAATCGTGCGCGTTGAACAGCCGAAAGGCGTGATCGTGCAGTACGGTGGTCAGACTCCGCTGAAATTGTCCCGTGCACTGGAAGCGGCCGGCGTACCAATCATCGGTACCAGCCCGGATGCGATTGACCGTGCCGAAGACCGTGAACGCTTCCAGCAGGCGGTTGAGCGTCTGGGTCTGAAACAGCCTCAGAACGCGACGGTAACTGCACTGGAACAAGCGGTAGAGAAAGCCAAAGAGATCGGTTATCCGCTGGTAGTTCGCCCATCTTATGTACTGGGTGGCCGCGCGATGGAAATCGTTTCTGACGAAATCGACCTGCGTCGTTACTTCAATGAAGCAGTCAGTGTTTCTAACGAATCTCCGGTTCTGCTGGATCACTTCCTGGATGACGCAACCGAGCTGGACGTTGATGCGATCTGTGACGGTGACATCGTGGTGATCGGTGGTGTCATGGAACACATCGAACAGTGCGGTATCCACTCCGGTGACTCAGGCTGTTCATTGCCTCCTTACTCACTGAAGGCTGACGTACTGGCTGAGATCCGCGAGCAGGTTCGCAAGCTGGCGATGGAACTGAAAGTTATCGGTCTGATGAACGTTCAGTTCGCGGTGAAAGACGGTGTGGTTTACCTGATTGAAGTGAACCCGCGTGCAGCGCGTACTGTTCCGTTCGTATCGAAAGCGACCGGCGCACCACTGGCGAAAATCGCGGCACGTGTCATGGCGGGTCAGTCTCTGACTCAGCAAGGTTTCACCACGGAAATCATTCCTCCATACTTCTCAGTGAAAGAAGTAGTGCTGCCGTTCAACAAGTTCCCGGGCGTTGACCCGCTGCTTGGCCCTGAAATGCGCTCTACCGGTGAAGTTATGGGCGTCGGTGCAACCTTCGCGGAAGCGTATGCCAAAGCACAGCTGGGTACCGGTAAAGGTATTCCGAAATCAGGCCGTGCGCTGCTGTCTGTTCGCCCTGGCGACAAAGCACGTGTGACTGAACTGGCGGCTCAGCTGATCAAGGCTGGCTTCGAGCTGGATGCCACCTCCGGTACTTCTGATGCGCTGACTGCAGCAGGTATTGCGAACCGTAAGGTGAACAAGGTGTCTGAAGGTCGTCCGCACATTCTGGATCGTATCAAGAATGGCGAATACACCTTCATCGTGAATACCGTAGAAGGCCGTGTAGCGATTGCTGACTCTAAGCAACTGCGTCGTGGCGCGCTGCAGCATAAAGTGGCTTATACCACTACGCTGAACGCCGGTTTCGCATCCTGCCTGGGTATGGAAATCGATGAAACCGCCAGCGTCAGTTCAGTTCAGGAACTGCACCAACGTGTACAGGACAGCCTGAAGTAATTCAGTGTTCCTGAGTAGTTAAGAAATGACAGAGGCCCGCATTATGCGGGCTTTTTTTTATCTACCCCTGTATTACTGGATATAGGGTTAAGCTATTTTCTGTTGTTCAAATTCATCCGGACTTCTGTAATCCAGATAACTGTGTAAACGCTGTGGATTGTAATCAACCGCAATATATTCGAATACCGTTTCTCTCATCTGAACTCGGGTTTCACATCTTTCACCATGAATGGCTTCTACCTTCAGACTATGAAAAAAGTTTTCTGTTCGGTTGCAGTTTTGGTCATGATCCGCCTCTGTGAGTTATTTTCTCGTTTAATGAGGTGTTCAGTAATGCAGGGTCAGAGCGAAAGTAACGACAAGAATGTGGCATAATTAACCAAATAGCTCTAAATTGTCATATATGGGTAACACTCAAACTTTAGTATTAATATATACAGAACTATTTGGCTCAAACGGTTTTTAAATAAAAGCTATTTTAATTATAAGTCAATAATCAAGGTAAAGTGCTTTCTGATTATTAAATAATAAGTTATTCATGAAATGTTACACATTCCGCTATATTTGCTCGACCCATACGTATTTTATTGGAAACTGCATCAACATTTTCATAACCAAAAGATATTCCAAATAACAATTTATAATTATCCGGAATAGAAAGGTAGTCGCGTACAGTCTGGGCAAAAAAACCTAAAATTGTTTGCGGGATACCCGCATAACCATGAGCTGTTAAGGACAATAAAAAGTTCTGTGCATACATACCCACATCACTTGCGACACGTACATTGTCACCTACAGTTGGCATAAACATAAATGCTACATGAGGCGCACCGAAAAACTCTAAATTGCGCAAAAATCCTTTCGTTCTTCGCTCTTCATCATATCGGGAAATACCCAGAGCTTCGTAGTATGCCTTCCCTTGTTCAAATCGTCTTTCTGCATAAACTCCATGGAACTCATTTACATCAAATGAAAAATCCAAAGTTAATTCATCTTTGCGATATTTGTCGATTAGTATCTCTGAAAGCTTCTGTTTCTTTTCCCCTGAAACAATATGTACAACCCAAGGCTGGGTATTACAATTAGATGGTGCATGTTGTGCATCATGCAACACGGTTTCAATTTGCTTCTTAGAAAGTGGATCAGACAAAAAATCTCGAGGTGAATGTCGAGACTTCACTAACGCAGAAAATGATTGATGTTTATTATTCACACAATTCCCTCATGACATACTAAATTGAAATAATTAAATGATGAGAGGAGTGTACAACTATATAGAATTTAATAATTATGATTGTTTATACATGTGCTGTATTAAAAACTGAAACAATCGTTTAGTGGCTAATGGAACAATTACAAATAAAATATTATAAAGGCGGCCAAAGCCGCCTGAGTTAACTGATAATTATCAGAATATGAACGTTGGTATTACCGTTGCTATTTTTTGTTCTATTTGTGGAACAAAATTATTTTTCGATTGGAGTGTACTCTACAGGGATCCATGAATACCCATCCTTCTCTGCACGAATGTGGCCAATCCCAGGGAATGGCAAATGCGCACCTGCAACCCAGATTTTACGCTTCGCAATCTCAGCTAAAGCTTTAACTCGGCTTGCACGAGCAGCTTTTGGATCTACATCGAATTCAGCAGCAATAGAAGGATCTACTAACTGGAATGCATGGTTGTGCAATAAATCACCCCAGACAAACATTGTTTGGTCTTTCGAGCTGAACTCAAAACCTCCGTGACCAGGTGTATGTCCCGGTGTTTCAACTGTTTTAACTCCAGGGATAACTTCTTCGCCTGAACTATAGTAGTTCACACGATTTTCAGCAGCATATGGAGCTACAGCATCACGTGTCCATTGCGCATATTTTTGTACATGTTTTGGCATATCTGTAATAGCCGTGTCGAACCAAAAGGCTTTCTCTTGTTCAGCGATATAAACTGTTGCATTCGGATAAATCGCTTTACCATTCCGCGTGACACCACTGAAATGATCGAAATGTAAATGAGTAGGTAAGATAATATCAACTTGTTCAGGGCTATAGCCTGATTTACGCAAGCTCTCTTCTACCTTGCCAACTTTATCATTGAATACATCGCCAGAGCCTGCATCCATTAATATCAGGTGTTTACCTGTATTGATTAGATATGCACTTACAGCCGTATTTACAGCACCACTTTTTGTTCTCGGTCTGAATTCATCATCAAGCAACTTATTCAATTCACCAGCACTTAATTTTGTAAATGGTTGATAAACTTGAGAACCAATTTCTAAATAACCATCATAGAGTGCAGTAACCTCAAAATCACCCAGCATAAAACGGTAGTATCCATCGACTTGGTTTAGTTTTTGAGCAACAACATTTTCAGCCGGATTATAAACTGCATTCTTATTTCCTTCTGCATACACATATGCGCTAGTTGCCAATGTTGCCGATACAATCGCGGCTAAAGTTAATAATTTCATTCTCATCTCCAGGTAATGATTTGTCATTTTTTGTTATGCAAATTCGCATTAATATATTTATCGCCATAGAAACATATGCATTATTAATTAATTTTTAAATTAAAATAATCCAAAATGATGCTTCCATGTAAAGCCATAATTAATAAGACCGTCTGCACCTCCAATGCAAAATATAAAACTATAGTTAAGTTAAAAAATGAACTGTAATTGATGTTTTTAATGATATAGAGTAAATGTCTACCAATAAATATTGTTAAAAGAACAAGTTTGTTATTAATCTGATTATCAATAACAAAACATTGGCAGTGGAGCGATAAGTCACCAGGGCTAAACCTGACTAAAACGTAACGACAGATAATAGATTTCATAAAATCACTATCAATTCTACGGAACAATTCAATCTCAATATAAATATATTTCAATGTTATTTAGTCATTGTTACATACATAACTAACAATCTGTTTGTATCCATCAAATTTATTGATTGATTTTTTTATGTAGAATTCATTACAACTTAGTACATAAACAATCAAACAGGATTAGAAAATGAAAAAATCACTAATGGTAAAATCAGCATTAATCATTCTGGCGCTTAGTTCTATCAACATTGCACATGCACGCCAAGGTGACGGCAATGGCAATGGTGGACTCATGAAGGAAATGATGTCTAAAAAATATCAAGTATCTAGTATTCATGACCCTGTAAAACAAAAAAATCTCTCAAAAATAAAATTCCAGGGGCAGCACATTCAGGGCGGTTTGATGAAAGAGATGTATCTTGCAAAACATCCACAAAAAGTGATCACCGATCTACACAAACAGGAACAACTCAGCGCTATAAAAATTATAGGTGGTCACATAGATGGTGGGCTAATGAAAGAAATGCAGGACGAGTTGGCAGCGAAAAACCATTCATAATGAATAAATTAAAAGGCAGCTTCTTCACGATGCTGCCTTTTAATTTATAAAAAATAAAATAATCCATCCCAGACCACATTCCATAAATATTCAGTGCACGTCCAATGTGAACACCTGAAATGAAACCAGTTAGGATATTTTAATCACGACCTTACCGAAAGCACCTTTAGTGAGATGATTATAGGCATCTTCTACTTGATCAAATGAATAAATTTTATCAATTACAGGATGAATTTTATTCACCATTAAGAACTTATTCATTTCTTCATAAGCTAACCGAGGTGCTACTGCAAACCCTCTTATCGTTAGCTGGCGTAAAATAATTGGCATTAGATGCAATTGGGAAACCTGTCCATCTAAAAAACCGATTTGAGCTATTTTACCACCTACCTTTGTCGCCATTGCAGTCTGATTTATACCATCCCCGCCAGCTAATTCGATGGTTAGATCTACACCTTTTCCCTCGGTTAACTCTAGTGCAATTTCTTCCCAAGCGGGGTTGAGACGATAATTAATACCCATTGAAGCACCAAATTTGATTGCTTTTCGAATATTTTGATCATTGCTTGAAGTTACAATCACTTTTGCACCTAGTGCAGATGCAAACTGAACAGCAAACATAGCAACACCACCAGTCCCCTGAACAAGAACAGTGTCATTCGATTTGATATTACCAAAATCCGAAAGAGCGTACCAAGCTGTCAACGCTGCAACAGGTAATGTAGATGCTTCTTCATCTGTTAAATAATCTGGGACTGCAACTGCTGCTGATTCATGAATAATCATATATTCAGCAAGACCGCCTGGTAACGGCATACCAAAACAATAATCTAATTCATTATGTTTAGGGCTCCCATCAATCCAATTCGAATAAAGATGCGTCGTGACTCGGTCACCAATTTTGAATTTCGACCCTCCATCACCCACAGCCACCACAACTCCTGCAGCATCGCTTACAGGAATTAAATTTTTGGGGATTCGGTGGGGCTCGTAAAAACCATCAATGATTGCTTTATCTCTAAAATTAAATGATGCTGCGCCCACTTTAATTAATAATTCACCATTTTTTGGAGATGGCTTTTCAACACATTCCAATTTCAAGTTCTTAATGCCAAAATCATGCAGAATCCATGCTTTCATATATACACCCATGATAACTATGCTTAACTTGTTAAGTTATCAGAAATAGAGTTTGGTAAAATACATGTGGATAAACTACACTTGTATCAGAATGCATAACAATAGAACTGATTATTTTGCTAACATTGATTTTTTAAAAATATGCATATCAAAAAATATGCAAAGTATGACTCAATCAGATATAAAGAGACTGACCATATGGAGTTTATACAAACCGTAAGAGTATTTGCAAAATTAGCAGAGCTCGGGAGTTTCACCAAAACAGCTGAAGCACTGCAGTTGGGACGTCCTCAAGTGAGTATAGTTATTCAAGAGTTAGAGACATCTCTCGGGGTTAGACTATTTCACAGGACAACTCGCAATGTGAGATTGTCAGCTGAAGGTGAACTCTTTTATGAAAAAGCACGAGATATCTTAGCGCGAATCGCGGAAGCAACCTCGATGTTTGGACGTCCAGGCTCGACTCTGCATGGGCGATTGAGAATTGATATACCGAGTGCATTTGCTCAACCTATCTTTATCGAACGTTTAAAAGAATTTAATGCTAAGTATCCAGAATTAGAGCTCGTAATTGGTGTAACCGATCGTACAGTTGATCTCATTGCTGAAGGCGTTGACTGCGTATTACGCATTGGAGAACTACCAAATTCAAGCATGGTCGCCAGAAAAATCGGCTCAGTGATCATGGTTACCGTAGCCTCCCCAAAATATATCAACGAGTACGGTACACCATCGCAGATCTCTGAATTAAAAAACCACAAGTGTATTAATTTTCTATCTGGGGCAAATAATCGTCCACTGGCATGGAGCTTCAGACAAGATGAAGAAGAGATATCTCTATCCGTGGATAGCTCTGTCAGCACTAACGAATCCAACTCTTATGTGAATTGTGCAGCGGCCGGATTTGGGCTCATCCAGGCATTAGGCTTGTCTGTTGAGCCAATGCTTAATAGTGGTCGCTTAGTTGAAGTTTTATCCTCATTCAGGCCGACACCAAAGCAAGTATCCATTCTTTATCCAAGTAGAACTTATCTTGCACCTCAGGTACATGCGTTTGTTGATTGGCTGAAGTCTGAATTTCCACACATCAGCCCCAACTGGGTGAAATGATGGTTGAATGAGTCTCAATTATTCGCAACTTCCTTAGGTGTATTATTTTTTCTTTAATAATTATAAATTTTTTATAGTTCGTTTGTTTGTTCGAAAATAAATAACAGCCCCAACAACAAAATGAAATTATGTTTCGCATTTGTTATAAAAAACATAACAAAGTTTTATGAAATCAAGTATCAATCATTGTTATGATATTTAGTAAGATTAAATTTAACAAATCTCATTTAAATTAACTAATAATGAACATTAAACCCGGTTATGAAAATATATTCAAGAAAGGGAAATTGACTTTTGGCTTTATTATGCCATTAGAAAGCTACCCAGATTCAGCTTTCCCATCAATGGAAAATCATTCCAATCTTGCGATAAAAGCAGATCAATGTGGTTTTTCGGCATTATGGCTTCGGGATATTCCATTCTATGACCCGTCGTTTGGTGATGTAGGGCAGATCTTTGATCCTATGGTTTACCTTGGATATCTCGTAGCGCAGACTAAAAAAATTACTCTGGGCACCGCAGGTATCATTCTGCCACTCAAAGAGCCGCTTGTTATTGCTAAACAAGCCGCCTCACTGGACCATTTAAGTCAAGGGCGGTTTATTTTAGGGCTATCAACAGGAGATCGACCTATTGAGTACCCTGCATTTGGTCAAGATTTTGAACTTCGGGCTGAGCGTTTTCGCGAAGCGATCCAGATCATAAAAACTGTTACAAGTATTTCTTACCCCCAGCTGTCAACACATCATTATGGTAGATTGAGTGGCGATTTAGATCTGGTTCCAAAACCAATAGCGTCACAGATACCACTGATCATTGTTGGCAGAGCCCAACAAGATTTAAGTTGGATTGCTGATAATAGTGATGGTTGGATCTGGCACAGAGGTAGTTTCGAACATCTACAGAACACGATCAAAGTTTGGCGTGAGTCGTTCAACGAATCTATTTTTAAGCCATATGGTTATGGTACTTTTTTCGATTTAGATAAAGATCCTGATGCACCGGTACGAATGATGTGGAGTGGATTCAGTGCTGGTCGAAATTCGTTGATTCGCTTATGGAAGGAGCAAGAATCTCTTGGTGTGAATCATGTTGCCTTGAATCTGAAGATGCTCTCGAGACCCGCAACAGAAGTGATGGATGAACTGGCTGAATACGTTTTACCTCATTTCTCTATTTAAAAACTAATCTCAATTGAGTAATTGTCGGTGCAGTTCGTCCCCATTCAAAAAAGAAAGGCAAGTAGATACACCTAATTGCCTTTCTACACAACTCTAACCAAGCATCACAAATACCATCCCCAATATGGTTACAACCATTCCCAAAACCGTCTGCAGTGTTATTGTTTCACCGAATAATATCCAGGCTTCAATCGCTGTCACAACTGGTACTAAATAGAAATATGTCGCAACTTTTGTTGATTCACCTACCTGGATCATATAAACCAAAAGCAAAATTGCAGCGACAGATACACCCACCACCAACCACAATAAACCTGCGACAAATGAGAATGACCATGACACAGAGCCAGGTTCAGTAAAATAACTAATCGCACCCATGATCACCGTGAGTGATACATATTGAAAGAATGTCGATGCTAAAATGTGGCCATCTGGTTTTATCTTTTTCTGATATAACGAACCTATCGTTACGCCAATTAATGCAATGATTGATGATAACAATGGAATAAGGGCTAAATGGAAAGAATGCTTTCCTGGAGATAAAACTAAAAAAACGCCAATAAATCCAATAACTATTCCAAGCCATTTCATCAGTCGCATCGATTGCTTATGAACTGTTGCCAATATAACAGCAGTCAATATTGGCTGTAAGCCGGTAATAAGTGCTACTAACGAAGAAGGCATTCCTTTGTGTATAGCAAAAAAACAACCGCCCAAAAATACGACATGCATGAAAAAACCAACTTTAAGTTGGGCTATCATGCCATTTAGAGAAGGAAACTGAACTTTTGATACGAGTACAATAGCAAGAAAAACAATACAAGAGAGCAGACCTCTCAAAAAAAGCAAGGTGAATGGTGGGGAATACTGAATAGTGTATTTTGCAGCGATGAAGCCAGTACTCCATAAAAATACAAAAAGCATCGGCACAAAAAATGCCAAGTTAAGTTTATTTTTTCCGAAAACCATATTAAAACAACCTTATTATAAAAAACGCATGAGTTTCTTCTCATGCGTTATATTTTTTAGACTGCTGGAGACCAGGAATCATAATTCAATACATATTGATTATTTTCTCTATGGATCCGGCCGGAAGCTGGCAAATTAAAATGCATTCCACTAATTGACAGCTTATCGGTTGCAACACGGTCTAATAATTTTGCACGAACCGAAGCTGCCTCGGTTGGATCGCTATCAAACGCAATCGTTACTTCAGGCTGAGCCATTTGTAAGTGAGGGAAATGTACGATATCCCCCCAGATCAATAACGATTCCGAGCTATCACCAATCAAATAACCGGTATGACCCGGCGTATGTCCAAATAATGGTACAGATTGGATCCCAGGTAAAATGGCTTCATTTTTAAATGGAACCAGTTTGTCCTGATAAGCATCAAAAGCATTACGCGCAACGCTAAAGAAAGGCTTAAATCCATCAGGCACAGAGGAATAAATGACATCGTCACGCCAGAAATCCAATTCTTTTTCATGTACATAGAATTCTTGTACGTTTCTAAAAATTGGTGTTGCTAAGGGTGCGGCAAGTCCACCAACATGATCAGGATGACCATGCGTTAATAAGAGGGTATCAATATCTAATGGATCAATTCCTGCTGCTGCTAATGCAACTTGCAAACGACCACCCCATCCATTAATACCACCTGCACCACTATCCACCAAAATGGTACGGCCAGCAGTTTGAATCACAAATGCATTGATGTTCATGCGAGGTAATGGATCAACACCTCTGTTCTCTAATAACGCTTCAGCTTTTGCCGCATCAATGCCATTGAGTAATTCAAATGACACATCTAAATAACCATCACTCAGCATAGTTACAACAACATCACCATAACGCTTTCTATTTACCGCTGGCGCTTGATACAACTTACTTAAATTCATATAAAATTTCCAAATTAAAAACAAAATAAACCCATTAGCTTAATTAAGCCAAGATGTAAAAATTAATAGAATTATTTAATTAACCAATAATGGAAAAGCGAGAATTCATGCCTTTTTCACGCAACGGAATTAGACTTTGATACTCTTCGCTGTGATACCATTGCAGTGCAATTTCTTTACTTTCAAATTTTATAATTGCACCAAATTTAAAGCTGTCGCTTCCTGACAAAACATTTCATGTGCCGCCGGTAATAAATTCCCCGCCAAACTTCTTCACAATTGGCGCAGCTGACTGAGAATATAAATTCTTTGCTTCAGCATCAACGACATCAAGTTCAATAACAATATATGCTGACATATTTTCCCCTTACTATTTAATTGATTAAACATTATTAGAACGGACTGCTTCTAACACTAAAGATATATCATGCTCAATATCACGTAACATTTCATTTGTACCGCCGTTTTTCACTTGCCAGCCCAGATTCATCGAATTTGTTGACCGTACAATCACATTACTTCCCCAGAACCATCCCGGTTGTAATCCACTGGTTACAATTGCAGAAGGCAGGAGTTTTTTCTGATATAGCAATTCGGCAATTTTCATGGAAACATCACCCCAGCAGAAATGCTCAGACACTGGATAGAATAATCCTTGTAACCCGGAAGGAGCTTTGTCTTGTAAAGCTGCATCTAAGATCACTAAATACAACTCAGCTAAATCAGCCACATGAACATTCGGCCAGATATTATTTCCAGCTCCGACTTTCATCGTCTGGCGTCTCATTAAAGCGCTATAAACCAGTCTTGGGATCTGAATGGACATACGACTTGATGCAAATGGTCCCAATCCAACCCCGAACACGGTTGGCGGTACAACTAAGTACGTTTTTACAAAATCTTTTTCTGCGGCTTTAAAAATTTCTATATCAACAAAACGATGTGGTGCATGGCTTGAAATATTTACATGCTTTTCCACGTCTGCTTCGTCCCATAAATCTTGTTTTAGATCTTGATCTGGAGCGACGCCACATCCAAGTGAGTGTGCGGTCAATACACCTGCACCGGAGGTATGAATAAAGATTGGCTTGACGCTCGTAGTGCTGTAACGATTCATTGCCCCATGAAGCAGTGCAATAGCACTTTCGACATGATCACAATTTGCCGTATTGAAGATAATATCTGCAGATTCAGCTTCATAGGCTAACAACTTTGCATCATCCAATGAGCCAATCACGGCAGTGAAACCTAATTGAGAAAGCTTTTCCGCAGTTCGAATATTTCTGACCAATACTCGGATGTCGAAATTCTCAAGATAATTTCGTTCCCACATTAAATGCAGGAAACTTCCACCGATATAACCTGTACCACCTGTGATGAAAATTCTTTTCTTAGATTCGATTGCCATTGCTCGAAGCCTCATCTGCATATTCACAACAACCAGTTCAAGTTGCTGTATCTGATGAAACGAGTATATCGAGAAAAAATATAACCATGGGCGAATATATAGCCACACATTGGATACTTCTGGGAATCAATGAATGGTTTCTTTTTCTGTTTTGATTGTCATAATGGTGATGCTTTGGGGAGGCTTTATGAAAAATAGAAATCCATGGGAAGACAAAGTTTCTGGGATAATCACGTTTATTAATGTCGTCGAAGCTGGAAGTTTTGCTGCAGCAGCGTTTCGAATGAATTTGACTCGTTCGGCAATTGCTAAGTCAATATCGAAACTTGAACAGCGACTCGGGATCCGTCTTTTTCATAGGACAACGCGACAACAATCATTGACGAGTGAAGGTGGTGTTTATTATGAGCATTGTAGCCACATGATAAACGGCCTGAATGCCATTGAATCTGAACTTAGAGATGGACAGGTGGGACCGGAAGGGAAAATCAGGATCAGTTGTCCTGTATTATTTGGACGCCGATGTGTAGCTCCCGTGCTGAGATCGTTGACTCGTTTATACCCCAAGATCCAGGTTGAAACTGAATTTTCAGATCGCGTTATCGATATTCTTTCTGAAGGGTTTGATATGGCTATTCGGATAGGATCTGTAGCTGATTCAACTTCTCTTATCGCAAAAAAAATTGCAGTACAACGAATGGCTATTTTCGCAGCTCCCCAATATCTTGAAAAATTCGGTACACCCACTTCCATTGCCGAACTTAAGGATCATCAGGCGATTCTTTACGGAAGATCGATACATACACAACCGTGGGTTGTGCGCGATCATCAGGGTACGCTAAAAGAAGTCGTGCTTCCTGGGCGCGAAAGATATGACGATTTACAAGTGATTGCAGATTCAGCAATTGAAGGTGGCGGATTAGCTTGGTTACCAAGTTGGCTTGGCGCGCCATATCTGGTGTCAGGGCAATTATCTCTGGTTATGGATAGTGATAAAGTACAGCCAATTGATATTCATGTTGTTTGGCCGAAAACAAAATATCTTCCTCATCGAATGAGGCTGTTGATTGATGCGTTAGCTACTCAGATTCCCGTATTGATGGGGTAAAATAACCGTAATTATCTTTGGCGTGATCCATATTTCATAGAACTAGAGGGCAGATCGTCTTATCCGCCCTCTTGGCATTACTTACTGCGATACAGGTGTAATTGAATGAGCATTGGCATCAAATGCATTTGATGATGTAAATTTGACATCAACTGTTTGACCAACAGCTATATCTTTCAACACACTAGATCCAGCAGCATAAGTGAATGTGCGAGCAGGCCAGCCCAGTTCTGTTACTACATCTTGTTTCACGGTAATTTCTTGATTGTGAGCATTCACAGCAACGACTGAACCGTGAGCACTATAAGTATCAAGTGCCGCATGCGCAGATAATGCAACAGTTGACAAAGAAGCAACGATAGCTAAACGAACAAATGTATTTTTCATGTACTTAACTCCACAAAGACTATATTAACAAGCAGTTAACTTGCATTTATAAGAAACAGAACCTGTTTCAATGAGGTCATAATATAAATACACGCCAGATGGATAAATTTAAAATATAGAAACTGATTGTATCTGATTTGATATACAATTCTCTTTTTAACTCAAAACAAACCTTTCAAAAAATTATTCTTTCGTTAAAATACAATGCGTTATTTGATTTGATACGTATTCATGAAATTTGTTGACATGTACGGTTGATATAGAAATAATTTTCATCCTAGTGCATTAATTTCGTGGTAACTTATAAAGTCACAAGATGAAACTAACCATAATTATCAAAAGATATTAATAAATAAGATGCAGAGCAATGAATGAAATATTAGGGAATCTAAATTTTTATCACTTGCTGTTGCAATTGAAGTAAAGACAACTCAGTCTGAGAAAACATTAGAATTTTAAGGAAAAATTATGAGAAAAACGGTCGAATTAGAGAAAGCTTACCGATTGATGAATCATGGACCAACAGTACTGATTAGCTCTTCATATCAGGGGAAAGCCAATGTGATGGCTGCAGCATGGACGATGCCACTTGATTTTTCTCCCCCTAAGGTAGCAATTGTGATTGATAAAAATTCATTCAGTCGCAGTCTGATTGAAAAATCAGGGGAATTTGTTATCTGCATTCCAACCGTACAACAAGAAGAATTAACCACGGCAGTCGGCAGTTGCTCTGGAAAATCAATGGATAAATTTTCTGAATATAAAATTACTACAGAGAAAGCATCACTCGTAGCAGCACCATTGATTAGCGGATGTGTTGCATGGCTCGAATGTAAGTTAATTCCAGAACCTCACATTCAAAACACGTATGATTTATTATTAGGCGAAGTAGTAGCAGCTTGGGCTGATGATACTGTTTTCAGTCATGGACGTTGGCATTTCACCAATGATACTCAACGCACCATTCATCATGTGGCAGGCGGTCATTATCTGCACATTGGAGATGCGGTTACCCCTGACACGTTGGCAGATTAACCAAATCTTTACAGTGTTTCCTCATGATCAAGAAGAAACCAATACACGGGAAAGAAACTTTCTTTCCCGGTTTGATATTACTAGATCATCGCATCGGAATTATTTTAGCTTAAATATTCAATCAATCAGTCAGTAATCCACTCCAAGACTGAACTTGTTTTATCATATTTATCAGCCCATCCGGAATGCCGATATCTCGAGCCTCAGAAACAGAAATACGTCTTTTTACTGGTTCGTTATTTTCTAGAAAATTTAACCATCTTGGATTAATAATCATTGCTCTGCCTATAGCAATCAGATCATAACCAAACGCTAAAGCATCAATTGCATCTTCTTTGGTAAAGATATTAGAAACACCAATGACAGGAACCCGTTTGTTCACTGCATTAATGACAGCTCTTCCAATGGGTTCTAGATTGTTAGTATCAATGAGCGAACACTGGTTATATCCTTTTTTTAGGGAAATATGAATATAGTCAACGCTCTGCTCAATAAGCTGATTAATTAGATAAAGAGAGTCATTCAACGTAAGCCCTGGCTTTTCTAATTCCTCAAGCGAAATTCGATAACCAATAATAAAATTAGATCTGTTATTTTCCTTAGAGATTTTTTTTGCCTCAGCAAGCACAGCTAATGGGAACTTAATTCTGTTATTTAAAGACCCACCCCACGCATCAGTCCGCTGATTTGAATGAGGAGAAAAAAACTGCTGAATCATGAACGTATTTGCACCGTGTAATTCAACACCATCGAAACCAGCGTTGATCGCTAAGTCTACTGCCCGACCAAAATTTTTAATCAATAGATTAATCTCGTCGACAGTCATTTCATCTGGCGTTTCCGCTTCGGGTCGAGCCGCGGGGATAGCTGAGGGGCAAATTAACGGTTTATCATCTAATACCTCACGAAGCCCCATTCTTCCGGCGTGGAACAACTGTAAAATCGCTTTAGCACCATTCTTTTTTATTGCTTGAGCAAACTGAGAATATTTTTCAAAGTTAGAGTCATCTTCAATCGAAAATGGATTAACAAATCCATAACCATTGCTTTGTACAGCCGCACATGCCGTTATCACCATACCTACATCTTTTGATCTTTCGATATAATATGACAACTCTTCTTGGCTAAGAAATTTATCTTTCCCTCCTGAATATGTTGTCATCGGGGCCATGCAAACAGGATTTTTTAACTCAACACCATTTTTAAAAATGAACTTGGAAAATAACTTGCCCATTTGAAATCCTAATATTATTGAATCAATGCATGAATAAATACAGATCAATATCGATGCAGGTTTCAGATATAAAAAAAGTGAGAGACAAAGACAGCGTCTCTCACTATGCATGCTAATTACAGTAACCTCAGTATGAAACGTATCGATTAATCGATAGTCACAATAATTTTTCCGAATTGAGCATTTGATTCCAAGAACTGGGTTGCTTCAACGATTTGCTCAAATGGGAAGACTCGCGCTACTTTTGCTTTGAATTGTCCTGATGCCATGCCTTTAGTGATGAACTGTTTCGCCCTTGCCAATTTTTCATCGTCAGCGGTGACTTCAATAAACTCATAGCCGCGAATCGTCGTATGTTTACCCAGAACATGCATCACAGGGATCGGAGTTGCATCATGACTGAGTGCGCCATAAATAAACACGATGGCATCTTTACTGGTTGCTTTGATGATGTTCTCAAAGTCAGGTCCAGTTACAGGATCAAAAACAACGCGAGCACCTTTGCCACCGGTCAGCTCTAAAATTTCTTTTTCGATGTCATGTAAGCCAACTTGCAGAATGTGTTTCGCACCTGCGTCTTTCAGTTCTTGGACTTTCTCATCTTTACGAGTCAGAGCAATTGGAGTCGCGCCAACACTGTAAGCGATTTCCATTGCCGCAAGACCAACACTGCTTGATGCAGCCCCTAACACAACAAAGTCACCAGCACCAAGTTTAGCAATATCGATCAGCGCTCCCCAAGCAGTGGTATATGGCATCCATGTTGCAGCTGCGGTTTCCCAGCTCACACCTTCCGGGTTTTTAACGACAGCACGAGCCGGTGCAACAACCAGATCGCCATAGAGACCATATTCATCGAACATGAAAGCAGGAATAACACTTACAGCATCGCCAACCACGAAATCTTTCACGTCCGCGCCTACAGCATCAATATAACCAGATGCCTCATAACCCAGTGTTGCGGGGAATACGGGGTCAATCACATATCGTCCTGAACGATACATACTCTCAGCACGGTTTAAACCCAGCGCATGAACGCGGATGCGGACTTCTCCTGATTTTGGTTCGGGAGTTTGTACTTCTTCAATTTTAAGAACTTCAGGACCACCGGTTTCATGAAAGCGTACATGACGAGCCATATTAATTACCTCTTTAAAATTGCTTCTTCGGAGCATCATTTATTACGAATTGTTCACAAACAGACTACAGAGGAATATGTTTCTAATTCGTTCCACTCACTGTCTGTAAATAATATTACTGCCGGCAACTCTGTTTATTAAGATAACAATTTGGAACTTTATTGTTTTCAAAAATCGAAATAATTGGTTTTACACGGCAACAACTTCTTTGGTGCTCATTGAAAAATGGGTAATTATTCACGTGCTACTGAAATCATTTACCTTGCACAATCAAGAATAACCATGGTTTTATTGTATTCCGATAGAGTCCTGTTTGTGGCTTTGAGAATATTGAGTCCGGTTTTTTTCTGTTCGGTTGCAGTTGTGGTCATGATCCACCGCTGTGAGTTATTTTTCTCGTTTAATGAGGTGTTCAGTAATGCTGGATCAGATCACCATGCAATAGCTATCTCGGCAAAACGTGTCGATCTATTTCATCTGCTGTGCTGAACTACTTGGATAACACTTGATTTAGATCAATTAAGCTTGCGTACGAAAGCGTATAAATGAAATCGAAAGTTGCAGATTTGGGATGACTTATGATTTTCAACATACAGCGCTATGCGACGCATGATGGTCCGGGTGTCCGAACAGCCGTCTTCCTGAAAGGGTGTTCCCTGAAATGCTCATGGTGTCAGAATCCGGAAAGTATCAGCAGGACACAGGATCTGTTTTACGACGAGCGCTTGTGTATTAAAGATTGCATGCGTTGTTCTCAAGTCAGCCCTGCATTTGTAAAAGATTTGCAAAGCAACCTGTTATCCGTAAACCGGAACATCATCGACAAAGACATCATCTTCTTAGCCTCCGATGCATGCCCTAGTGGTGCTTTAGAGATGTGCGGTAAACATCTGTCCGTCGACGAAGTGGTCACGACTATTTTAAAAGATAAGCCTTTTTATGAAAGAAGTGGCGGCGGTGTGACTCTCACGGGCGGCGAGCCCTTCATGCAGCCTGATTTCGCATTCGAACTGTTAACAGAAATAAAGAAACACGGGCTGCATACGGCCGTTGAAAGTTGCCTGCATGTGCCATGGAAATACATAGCCAAATCGGTGGATCTGGTGGATATGTGGTTGCTGGATATCAAACACGTTGAACATAGCAAATTTAGTGACTGGACAGGTGGTCAGCTGGATTTAATAAACCAGAACTATGATGAACTGGGAAAAAGAGGCGCACATATTGTATTCCGCGTGCCTGTTATTCCGGATTTTAATGATGACAAAGAGACCTTAATTAAAATCATCGAGAAAGCGGCAACCCATTATTCCAATTTCGGTGGGAGTGGTGAAATCCATTTTCTGCCTTATCACACCTATGGCGTGCATAAATATCATTTGCTCGGTGCCGAATATACCGGAGCTAAGCAATCATTAGAAAGTCCCGAGTTATTAGCCTTTTTAGAAGAAGAGGCTAATGCGCGGGGGCTCACAGCAATAATGAGGGGTTAACATGACAGATATGGATCTGAATACACTGACAGAGCGTACGAAAAATCATAAACGTCGTCTTGTCGAAATTGTATCACCACCCGTTTGTACTGAGCGTGCTTTACATTATACAGAGGCATATCAGGCTAACCTGGATAAGCCAATGGTGCTGCGCCGGGCAATCGCGTTAGCTCACCATTTGGATAAACGTACTATCTGGATTGATAACGATGAGTTGATCATCGGTAACCAGGGGGCTTATCTGCGTGCAGCGCCTATTTTCCCTGAATACACCATGGACTGGGTGGTTGCTGAAATTGATGAGTTAGCCAACCGTCCGGGTGCCGGATTTGACGTATCCGAAAAAGATAAGGCCATCGTTCATCAAATTGCGCCGTTCTGGAAAGGTCAGACAGTTAAAGACCGTTGCTTTGCCCTGTTTTCAGAACAGCATAAAGACCTGCTGAGCTCAGGCATCATCAAGGCTGAAGGCAACATGAATGCTGGTGATGCACACATGGCGGTCGATTATGAAAAAATACTGAAAATTGGTATCGCAGGTATCCGCAAGCAGGTGGCTGAACGCCGTGCACGTTTAGATCTGACGGCCTGGGCTGATTTACACAAAGAACAGTTCTTAAAAGCGGTAGAGATCTCTTTCGAAGCACTGACCCTGCATATCCAAAAATATGCCGCATTAGCCAAATCCATGGCAGCGGCTGAAACGCGCCCGGAACGTCGTGACGAACTGCTGGCGATTGCCGAAAACTGCGAAATTATTGCCGAACAGCCAGCAAAGACCTTCTGGCAGGCACTGCAGCTGTCATTCTTCATCCAGCTGTTCTTGCAGATTGAATCTAACGGTCACTCGGTGTCATTCGGTCGTATGGATCAGTTCTTGTATCCTTGGTTCCACCAGGATGTTGAAGTTGAGCAATCTATTTCGAAAGAACATGCCATCGAACTGCTGCAAAGCTGCTGGCTGAAACTGCTTGAAGTGAACAAGATCCGTTCAACACTGCATTCCAAATCGTCTGCCGGTAGTCCGATGTACCAGAACGTAACTATCGGTGGCCAGAAGCTGGTGAATGGTGAGCCGGTTGATGCCGTGAACTCATTGTCTTACGCCATTCTGGAATCTTGCGGCCGTCTGCGTTCAACACAGCCTAACCTGAGTGTTCGCTACCATGCGGGTCTCTCGAACGACTTCCTGAGTGCCTGTATGGATGTGATCCGCTGTGGTTTTGGTATGCCGGCATTCAATAACGATGAGATTGTTATTCCGGAGTTCATCAAGCTGGGTGTCGAGAAGGAAGATGCCTATAACTACTCGGCGATTGGTTGTATCGAAACGGCGGTGCCGGGTAAATGGGGTTATCGCTGCACCGGAATGAGCTTCCTGAACTTTACCCGTGTGATGCTGGCGACGCTGGAACAAGGCCGTGATGCGACGACCGGACAAGTGTTCCTGCCGCATGATAAAGGCTTGTCACTGGGCAATTTCACGGATTTCAGTGAAGTGATGACGGAGTGGGATCGTCAGATCCGCTACTACACCCGTAAATCCATCGAAATCGATACCATCATTGACACCATGCTGGAAGAAAATGCGCATGACATCGTTTGTTCCGCATTAATCGACGATTGTATCGAGCGTGGTCTGACCGCCAAGCAGGGCGGCGCGAAATACGACTGGGTCTCCGGTCTGCAGGTGGGGATTGCCAATACCGGTAACAGCCTGGCTGCGGTTCGTGATCTGGTATTCGGCGGGAAAGTGTCACAGCAGGAACTGGCTGCCAAACTGGCCGATGATTTTGCCGGTGCGGATGGTGAAGCGCTGCGCCAGATCCTGTCAACCCGGGTACCAAAATACGGTAACGATGATGACTCGGTGGATGCACTGCTGGTTCAGGCTTACAACAGCTATATTGATGAACTGAAAAACTACAAAAACACCCGTTATGGGCGTGGTCCGATTGGTGGTGGTTACTATGCAGGTACATCCTCAATCTCTGCTAACGTACCATTTGGTGCTGGCACCATGGCCACACCGGATGGCCGTAAGGCGAAAACACCACTGGCAGAAGGGGCAAGCCCATCGTCAGGCACCGACAGTCATGGCCCTACCGCCGTGTTCAACTCACTGGGCAAGCTGCCGACGGCCGCGATTCTGGGTGGCGTGTTGCTGAACCAGAAATTGAACCCGATCAGTCTGGAACAGCCACGTGATAGACAAAAACTGATGACGCTGCTGCGTACCTTCTTTGAGGTACACAAAGGTTGGCATGTGCAGTACAACATCGTTTCCCGCGAAACGTTACTGGCTGCGAAAGCGCATCCGGATCAATACCGTGATCTGGTGGTCCGTGTGGCGGGTTACTCTGCATTCTTTACCGCACTATCTCCTGACACCCAGGATGACATTATTGCCCGTACGGAACATACGCTGGCGTAATACCATCCGTCATCAAATGAGTGGTCATGAAACCCCGCGCAAGCGGGGTTTATCTAACGCATAAAAACTTCACGAAAAATAGTTTTTACAACACGTTTAGCGGGTTATGGTTTATTGATCCCGGATCAAATATCCTTTCGCTCTCTTTTGTCGATGTAAATGGGTTGTCTGATGTCTTCTGTTTCCGGAAATCTCTCCGGTCGTTTTCTTCCTGTTCTGTTCATTGTTATTGCCATGGTTTCTGTGCAGAGTGGCGCCTCGCTGGCCAAAATGCTGTTTCCGCTCGTCGGGGCGGCGGGGGCGACGTCACTGCGTCTGATGGTGGGTGCCTGTGCGCTGATGCTGTTTTTCCGGCCGTGGCGTTCCCGTTGGAGTGCCGGCAATCTGGCGCCGCTGCTGGTGTATGGGGTGGTGCTGGGTGGCATGAATTTTCTGTTTTATCAGTCCATTCTGACCTTGCCGCTGGGGGTGGCCGTCGCGTTTGAATTTACCGGCCCGTTGCTGGTCGCCATACTGGGTTCCCGCCGCCTCATTGATTTTCTCTGGATCGTGCTGGCTATCGCCGGGTTGCTCCTGCTGTTACCGATCGGCCATTCCTTATCCAATATTGATATTACGGGAGCCATGTATGCACTGGCGGCAGGCGCCTGCTGGGCGCTGTATATTATCTTCGGTAAAAAATCAGGCACGAAAAATGGCGCGGCGACGGCGGCATTGGGCACCTTTATCGGTGCTATCTGTTTTGCGCCCATCGGGATCTGGCAAAACGGCATGGCATTATTGGCGCCGGAAGTGCTGCCATTAGCGACCGGTGTCGGGATTTTATCGACCGCACTGCCGTTTTCACTGGAAATGATCGCACTGACCAAAATTCCGGCGCGGACCTTCGGCACACTGATGAGTCTGGAACCGGTGGTGGCGGCTTTCTCGGGACTGCTGCTTATTGGCGAACGTCTGACGGTACAGCAATGGACGGCGGTGCTGGCCATCATGATTGCTTCTGTCGGGGCGACATTAACCATTAAGACGAGCAAATAGAAAAGCCTGCGCATGCAGGCTTTATCGTTCTGTTTTTCTTATAGATTATTCAGATCCTGAATCGCATCCAGCACCAGTCCGGTTCCTACCGCAATCAGCAGAATGTCACTGGCGACCCGGACGTATTTCTGACCTTCCGGCGGGATACCCAGGCTGATAACAACCTGCGGCGGCAAATCATAATAGATCACGTCGCTTGGCAGCGGATGGCCGTAACGCCATTTTTTCGCTTGTCCCGGTGGCTGACAACCGTTGTTCTTTTTGGCCAGGCCGGGAGGGCAATGTCCGGAGTGGTAGCTGTCACTGTAATATTGCCGGATCACATCGCGGTGATGGTCGCCAAAATAGACGGTGATACGCGAATCGCTGGTCTGGAGATGTTTGGTGCTGACCTGCGTATCCTGTGTACCAGGTTTGGCCTGCACATGCTGTTTATTCTGTACATTCTGTTTGCCCTGCGCACTCTGTTTACTCTGAGACTGAGTGTGCTGTTTGTTTGTAGGAACTTCCTGGATCTTTTCCGGTTTTCCTTTCCCTTCCGGTTTATCGGCGAAGGCCGGATTCACCACGAAAAGCCCGGCGGCAAGCATAGTGAGAATCAGTTTTCTATTCAGGGAGTGTGGCATCTTTTTATCTCCGATCATCAGACTTGTTCGCTACCCTGCGCTTTTTTCTTCCATTTGAACTCAAGGTGTTACCTGTCGATAATATCGCCTGTTCTTTATACAGGATAGTCAATCCGGGATAAAAAGTTATGCCTGATAGGCTCTCAGGAATACAGAGATTGCCCGTTCCACGATCATTTTCAGTTCGGATTCATCAGGTGACTCGATAACGCCCAGTGCGCAGGGTTCGGCCACTTCCGCTTCCAGCAAGGCTTTCAGGTGCATGGCGCAGATGCCTGCATCACAGGGGAGGAGTGTTTTCTGCTCAATCTGCCGCTGAAGGTAATTGCTCACCAGCAGCCAACCCCTTTTGGGGCCATTCTCATAAAAGTGACGGCCAATATCAGACCGATCCGCTTCGTTAAGGGCCATTCTCCGGATCGCCATAATTTCCGGGACGAGAATAGAATGCAGATAATGCATGCCAAACGCAGTTAAGGTTGTGTGGATATCATTAGAGTCTTCCAGAATTTTGAAGGCATTTGCAATTTTCTCCGCAGCAGAAGACTCCATCACTGCGGCAAAGATTTCTTCTTTGGAACTGAAGTAGTTATATAACGTTGCCTTTGACCCGCCAACCCGGCTGGCGATTTCTGACATGGACGTATTTTCAAATCCTTGCCGGATGAACGCATCTTTGGCTACTTCAATGATGGCCTGGCGCCGTGTTTCGCTTTTAACCCGCATAAATCCTTACCTTTGACGAAGTCTCTTATTCAGTTTTCCTTGACTGCCTCTGTCTGTCAAGAGTATAACTGTACGGTACGGTTTAGTTATGGGGGTTCAGAGTGAAAAGACAACATGCGTCACGCTTGCCCGGTGCGGCAAGATGGCGGCCGTTTACCTTGTTACCTGTTGCGGTTCTGGTGTTAAGCGCGTGTGCGCAGACATCGGATCATCAGTTATCTTCTGTCAAATCAGCGTCCGATTTTGAATCTGCACAGTCATTGAGTTCGGAGCTCAAGGTCAGCTGGCCTGAGCATAAATGGTGGACGAGTTATAGCGATGCTCAGTTAAGCCAATTGATTGAAGAGGCGCTCAGCGATGCACCCTCCCTGAAAGCGGCGGCAGCCCGGCTGAAAAATGCGGAAGGCGTGGCCCGGCAGGCAGGGGCGTCCCGGTATATTCAGGCCGGCATGGCGTTGTCTGCCTCTGAAACCAAAGTCAGTTATCAGTATCAGGCCTATAACCCGCCGCGTGACTGGAATGACTATGGCTCTGCGACCCTGAACTTCAGTTACGACTTCGATTTCTGGGGTAAAAACAAGGCCGCCGTAGCGGCTGCGACCTCGGATTATGCGGCGGCGCAGGCTGAAACAGAATCGGCCCGACTGATGCTGTCCACCTCCATTGCGCAGTCATATGCGGAACTGGCCCGCTTGTATGCGAACCGGGATACCGCAGTTTCTGCGCTGGATATCCGTAAGAAAACGGTGGAGCTGATGACGCAACGTTTCCGCAATGGTCTGGAAACCCAGGGGCCCGTCCGCCAGGCCGAGGCGCTGCAGGCGAATGCCGAAGCTGATCTGCTGAGTATCGACGAGAACATTCAGCTGCAGCGAAATGCGCTGGCGGCTTTGCTGGGGAAAGGGCCGGATCGCGGATTATCCATTGCGCGTCCTAGCATCCAGTTATCCCGCGCATTTGGTTTGCCTGATGATGCTGGCGTTGGTCTGCTCGGCCGTCGTCCGGATGTAACGGCAGCCCGCTGGCGGGCCGAAGCAGCCGCCAAACGGATAGGTATTGCGAAGGCGCAGTTCTATCCGGATGTCAGTCTTTCTGCGTTTATCGGGTATCAGTCGTTTGGTCTGGATAACCTGACGAAATCAGGCAATGACGCAGGCAGTATTGGTCCGGCGATTTATCTGCCTCTTTTCACCGGTGGCCGGTTACAGGGACAGCTGACTTCCGCCGAAGCGATGTATGAAGAATCGGTGGCCAGTTACAACAATACCGTGACCCAGGCACTGCGCAATGTGGCCGATGTGGCGACCAGCGCCAAAGCTCTGAAAGGTCAGCTGGAAAAAACCGAAGACGCCGTGAATTCGGCGCATGACGCGTATCAGATCGCCAATAACCGTTATCGCGGTGGTCTGGCGACTTATCTGGATGTGCTGACTGCAGAAGATGCCTGGCTGAACAGCCAGCGCGCATTGGTGAATTTGCAGTCCCGTTCCTTCTCTCTTGATGTAGCCCTGATCCACGCGTTAGGCGGTGGTTACCAGACTCCTCGTTCTTGATTTCAATACAGGATTAGAAAAATGACTCAGATGAATTCAGATATCACGATTGATCAGTTTGATGATGATTTTGATGCGCCGCGTGCTGCTGATTCCCGCAAAAAAGGGTTTATGGGCCTGGCGGCGGCAATCGTCCTGGCAGGAGTTGGTTACAGTTCTTACTGGTATTTTGTCGCATCCCATTATGTGACTACCGACAATGCGTATACCGCGGTTGAGCTGGCGGAAGTCACGCCGGCGGTGGGCGGTATCGTCAAATCGGTCAATGTGGTGGATACCCAGCAGGTCAAACAGGGGGATGTGCTGGTGGTGCTGGACGATACCGATGCGCGTCTGGCATTAGCGCAGGCGGAAGCCGATCTGGGACTGGCGAAACGTCGTGTGCGCAGCTATCTGGCCAATGATGAAGGCCTGGCGGCGCAGGTGAAAGCGCGTGAGGCGGATGAGAAACGGGCGCAGGCTCAGCTGGCCGCGGCACAGGCGGATCTGGCGCGCGCGCAGGTGGATATGCAGCGTCGTCAGGCACTGCTGGCTTCTGGTTCGGTTTCCGGTGAAGAGCTGACGAATGCGAAGAATGCACTGGCTCAGGCGGAGGCGAATCTGACTGCGGCCAAAGCAGCGGCGGCACAGAGCGTGGCCAATCGTTTGTCTACCATTGGTTCGAAGAAGGCGAATGCGGCATTAACCGTTGATGCCACTGTCGAAACCAACCCGGAAGTCTTGCTGGCCAAAGCCCGCTATGAACAGGCGAAGGTGGATCTGGACCGTACCGTGATTAAAGCGCCGGTCGATGGCACCATCGCCAAACGTCAGGTACAGGTTGGTCGCCGGGTTCAGATTGGTGCGCCCCTGCTGAGTGTGGTACCAACCCAGAATATTCACGTGGATGCGAACTTCAAGGAAGTGGAATTACGCGATGTAAAAATCGGTCAGCCGGTTGAAGTGACTGCGGATATTTACGGCGACAAAGTGGTTTATCACGGCGTAGTGAGTGGCCTGTCCGGTGGTACCGGTTCAGCGTTCTCCATGATTCCGGCGCAGAATGCGACCGGTAACTGGATCAAGGTGGTTCAACGGTTACCGGTGCGTATTACGCTGGATGCAAATGAGATGAAACATCGCCCGTTGCAGGTTGGTTTATCCATGGAAGCAACGATTGATACATCGGCTCCGGTTATAAAAGAAGCGGTTGCGGAACATGCATCACATTCCACTGATCGTCAGGGTTAAGGCGGTGAATGATGAGTAGTTCATCATCCGATAACTTCCCGCAGCCGTTATCCGGCGGCAAGCTGGCACTGGGCGCTATCTGCCTGGCGATGGCGAACTTTCTGGCGATCCTCGATACCACCATTGCGAACGTGTCGGTATCGAATATTGCCGGAAGTCTGGGCACATCGACCAGTCAGGGCACCTATGTCATTACGTCGTATGCGGTGGCTGAGGCGATCTCGGTACCGCTGACCGGCTGGCTGGCATCCCGCTTCGGGGCGATGCGGGTGTTTGTGACTTGTCTGATCATGTTCGGTATTTTTTCTGCGTTATGTGGCATGGCGACCAGCATGAATATGCTGGTGCTGTTCCGCGTATTCCTGGGCTTCGCGGGTGGTCCGCTGATGCCGTTATCGCAGACGCTGATGATCCGTATTTTCCCGAAAGATAAAAGTCATGCCGCGATCGGGATCTGGAGTATGACCACGCTGGTGGCACCGATCATGGGGCCGATTCTGGGTGGGATCCTCTGTGATCAGTTCAGCTGGCCGTACATCTTCTTCGTGAAGACGCCATTTGCGATCGTCGCCGGGTTACTGTGCTGGAAACTGCTGCAGCAGTTTGAAACCAAAGCAACCAAATCCCGTATGGATCTGGTCGGGCTGGTGCTGCTGGTGGTCTGGGTAGCTGCGTTACAGATCATGCTGGATGAAGGCAAGGATCATGACTGGTTTGAATCCGGGCGGATTGTGACGTTAGGCATCATCGCACTGATTGGTTTTGTCGCCTTCCTGATCTGGGAGCTGACAGAGCGTAATCCGGTGGTGGATCTGAAAGTGTTCCGTCACCGTGGTTATACAACCAGTATGCTGACGCTGTCGCTCGGGTTTGGCGCCTTCTTCGGTATTACCGTACTGACGCCGCTCTGGTTGCAGATCTACATGGGGTATACCGCGACGATTGCCGGTTATTCCACGGCGATGATGGGGGTGCTGGCCATCTTCCTGGCGCCGGCCATTGCGAATCTGGCAACGAAGATCGATCCGCGACCGCTGGTGTTTATCGGGGTGCTCTGGCTGGGTATTTGGACTTTGTTCCGCAGTCACGCCAACATGGACATGACGTTCTGGCAGGTGAGTCTGCCGATGTTATTCCAAGGGATCGGTATGCCGTTGTTTTTCGTGCCGCTGACCGCCATTGCGCTGGGTTGTGTGATGGACCGGGAAATGGATTCGGCCGCCGGACTGATGAATTTCATCCGGACGCTGTCCGGTGCCTTTGCGACCTCCATGGTGAATACTTCATGGGAAAACCAGACCCGGTATGTCAAAGCCGAGATGGCCGGATTAACCGACCAGTCGGGTGCGGCCACGGAGGCTATGACCAATGCTGGCATGGGGATGGATCAAACCCGGGGGATCATGGACTGGATGTTGCAGGGGCAGAGCGTCATGGTGGCAACTAACCAGATCTTCATGGTGATCGCCGTTATCTTCACAGTCGCCGCTTTCGTGATCTGGCTGGCCCCACGGCCGACCCGGGCGGTCGATACCTCATCTGTACATTAATCTGACTCATCGTTTCTTTGTTGGTGGATGTTTTCCGGCTTTTTTATAAAGCCGGTTTTTTTCATTTTTTGCGGATATCCCGGATCCGTTTCCCTCCTTGGAAATACGGCCACCCATTACCGATTTTTGGCCAATCGCTGAAGGTAACTATCCCCCGGTTTCCATAAACTTTGTCTCAATCCAGAACTGAAATGCTGCTGAGTAGTTATCCGGCTTCAGTTCATGACTAATCAGACACTATATTGGGGTAGCCGATGAGTAAGATAGAACTGAATGCCGCTGTACTGGCTGAAATTGAGAAAGTGACCGAAGTGGCTTCCTATTTGTGGCAGCGTGAATGGGCCGAGCGGAATGGCGGTAATATCTCTGTTGATATCACTGAAATTTTCGGTGATGTTCCGGCTTCGCTGGAAGCCTTCCCGCACTGTCCGCTGAGTATGGTTGGTGGCGCAGCCGCATTTCCGGCTGACAGTGCCGGTCATATTTTCTTTGTGAAAGGAACCGGCGAACGTATCCGTGAACTGCGTGACCCGGAACTGGCGGGTTGTGTGCTGCGCATCGACGATCATGCAGCCGGTTACCATATTCTGTGGGGCGGTCGTGGCAAAGCCGATTACAAACCAACCAGCGAATTTATCTCGCATGTCGAGATCGTCATGGATAAGCAACGCGCCGGTTCTGATCACCGCTGCGTGGTGCATACCCATCCGCTGGAACTGATCGCCCTGTCGCATCATCCGAAATACGCGCATGATGAAACAGCCTATACCAATGCCTGCTGGAAGATGCTGCCGGAAGTGCGCGCATTCGTACCGAAAGGGATTGGTATGGTGCCGTATTGCATGCCGGGCAGCAAAGTGATGGCGGACAGCACCACGGCCAAATTGCGCCAGTTTGATGTCGCGATCTGGGAAAAACACGGTGCCGTGTCGACCGGCGCTGATGCGCTGGTAGCGTACGATTTTATTGATGTGGCCAATAAAGGCGCCAAGCTGCATCTGATGTGTCTGGCCAGCGGTTTTGAGCCGGAAGGGGTCAGTGACAAGGATATGCAGGAACTGAAGGAAACCTTCAATCTGTAATCCTGTATTCAGTGCTGTTGTTGTTACAAAGAGCCATGAATCATCATGGCTCTTTTTTTACGGGCGGATTAAACGGTGTCCGGCAGACCAGAATCAGCACCGAACGGGGAGCCACGCGATATTCAGACGCATGAATGACCGCATATTCGCAGCCTAGTGGCGTAATGTCTTCCGGCGGCAATAAACCGGTATCCACAACCCGCTTCCAGTTGCCGGCCGGATAATGGGGTGGAGCAGGCAGCGTGAGGGTCAGTGGTTCCCACCAGGCGTTGAAAAAAGCATACACGTCGACACCATGCCCGGTATCGTAAGCCGTCAGGCCTAGGGAATGCGAGTTTTCACTCCAGTCAGGCTGGAAAGGCAAAGCCCCGTGCCAGTCTACGTTGGCACTTACCAGCGCTTGTTCCAGAGAAAAAAAGAAGCGGGGCTCTTCTTTTAACACCGAACGGTAACGCATCAGTTCGGTCACAAACCGCTGCATTTCCCGGCCATGTAACCCCGGTTTCCAGTTCATCCAGCTGAGCGGATTATCCTGACAATACACATTGTTATTACCAGACTGCGTTCTGAGTATTTCATCTCCCATCAGAATCATCGGCGTTCCGACCGACATCAGATTAATGAGGAACAAATTTTTCGCCTGACGTAACCGCAACGCGTTCAGCGCAGGATCATCGCTCGGGCCCTCAGTGCCGTGATTCCAGCTGTGGTTATCATTGCTGCCGTCACGGTTATGTTCGCCATTGGCTTCATTATGTTTCCGGTTGTAGCTGACCAGATCCCATAGGGTGAAACCGTCATGACAGGTAATGAAATTGAGACTTTTATACGGATCCGAGAATTCCGGATGATAGATATCCGGACTGCCGATCAGGCGCGTGGCGAAAGCCGAAACCATGCCATTGTCACCCTTGATAAACCGGCGAACATCATCCCGGAACCGGCCATTCCATTCGCGCCAGCGATCGCCGGCCATTCTCCCGACCAGATATAATCCGCCGGCGTCCCAGGCTTCGGCAAACAGCTTGGTATCTGCCAGCGAATAGTCGCCATCAATCGTGCGTATTGTCGGTGGATCATTCATTGGCTGACCAAAACCATCCCGGGATAAAATGGCCGCCAGATCAAACCGGAAACCATCGATGTGCATCTCCTCCCGCCAGAAACGCAGGCTGTCGGTGATCATTTTTTTGGTCATCGGGTGCGAGGCATCCAACGTATTGCCGCAACCGGAGTAATTGGTACTGTGAAACTGTTCATCCAGGGTATAAAAGGCGTCGTTGTCTAATCCCCGGAAACAGAACACCGGTCCGTCATCGCCACCTTCCGCTGTATGGTTATAAACCACATCCAGAATGACCTCGATATTCACCTTATGCAGCGCTTTGACCATATCGCGAAATTCATTCAGGACACCGAGATGGGATCCATCGCTGGCATATTCGGCATGCGGCGCAAAAAAGCCCATCGGGCTGTAACCCCAGTAATTTTGTTTACCCGGCCGGGCATCCTGCGGATCAAACTGAAAGACCGGCAGCAGTTCAACAGCGGTAACGCCCAGTTCCTGCAGATAAGGGATTTTTTTGATCACACCGGCGTAGGTGCCGCGCAGATAATCCGGCAGGCCGGAAGAAGGATCTTTGGTAAATCCGCCCACATGCATTTCATAAATGACGGAACGAGAGAGGGCATGCCGGGGAAAATGGTCATCTTCCCAGTCATAGTGTCGCAGGTCGGTCACGACATTTTTCGCGCAGCAATGCAGATTACTGCCGTGCGCGGAAGAGCATTGCCGATTATAGCTGTCACCCAGCACAATGCGGTGACCGTAAGGGTCCAGCAGCGCTTTTTCCGGATCAAAACGGTTGCCGGGTAGCGTGACCAGCACGTCTTTTACCCGCCAGGCATATAACTGACCGGCTCCGACGCCACCGACGTGGACATGCCAGTAATAACCGGAACGGTGCTCTTCACTGGTCAGGGGGATCACGTCCGGCTGTTCATCTTTTTCAGAACTGAACAGCAGTAGCTCCATGGACTTCGCCAGTCGCCCCCAGATGGCAAAGTTAGTTCCGTGTGCCTCGGGTGTAGCACCCAACTGGCGGCAGTGACCGGCCGATATTTTTCGTGATGTCATTTTTCTCTCAGAGCAACGTAACTCTGATAAAAAGTATAGAAGAAGTGTTAGTCAGACTTGTTTCATTTTAGGATAAAAACAGTGGCAGTATCAAAACGGCGTATATAAACAAACTGCGTATTATATATTCCATCTTGATACTGCCACTGCCGGACTAAGTTGAAAAACTATGCCAGATAAAACACCGATGTTAATTCGAGACTAACCGGGCTGTTATCCGGATTGGAAGGCATAATATCTTTCATATATGCCCACCATTCTTTACAGATCTCAGTGTTGGCGACTGCATTCCAGCGCTCTTCGCTCTCGATTTCAACATAAGCGAATAACTGACTTGTTTCCGGATTCAGGAAAATATTGTAGTTATGCGCCCCGTGTTTTTTCAGTGTGTCTGCCAGTTCCGGCCAGATTTCGTCATGACGTTTTTTGTATTCGGCATGCGCATTTGGGTTGACTGACATTAAAAAGGCTTTACGGATCATTCTGGTTCTTCCTTATGCCATGCCCATACCAACCAGGTTGGCCGCGGCAACGATCACCAGCATACCGATGCACAGGATACGTACCGGACGGGAACCGACACCTTTCCATTCAGCCAGCAGCAGACCGACGATACCACCACACAGCACATAACCACTCATGTGCAGCATCCAGTTCACGAAAGACAGGTGTTCCGGAATGCTTGCTTCACCCCAGGCATAGAAGAAGAACTGCAGGTACCACATGATGCCGCCAGCCGCTGCCAGTGCGCCGTTGATCAGCAAGCTGCGTGCAGGTTGTGACAGATCGGCACGCACAGACAATTCAGGTTTGATCGCCAGACGGATGAAGCAATAGCTCAGGTTGATGAGCGCGCCACCACCCATGATGATGCCGTAACTTGGCAACATGGCGTACAGCGGATCAATTCCCAGTGCCAGAGAAGCTTGTTTGATTGGGGCAGCCGCTTCCAGACCGAAGGCAAAGCCAGCCGAGAAAATACCGCACATGACCGCCAGGAACAGACCTTTCTTCAGGTTAAATTCCTGTGTGGTGGTGCCCAGAGCGATTTCTTTCTGATGACCGGCATAAGTCACAATACCGATACCAACCAGCGCAACCAGCACACCCATCAGCGTGATCTGACCACTGGACGTTGTCAGCAACGTACCGAATTCACCGCGCAAAATCGGTGGCATCAGGGTACCTACGACCAGCGTGACACCAATGGCAATCCCGATCCCCAGCGACATACCCAGATAACGCATGGTCAGACCGTAGTTAACGTTACCGACACCCCACATGGCGCCGAACAGAAGCATACCCCAGAAGGCTTTGCTGTCGACCACGCTATAAAATGAAGCAAAGTCATCAATCAGGAACGAAGTGACAATCCAGGGTAACAGGATCCAGGAGAACAGACCGGCAAACGCCCAGGTAGTTTCCCACGACCATTGTTTTACTTTACTGATTGGTGCATAAAAAGAAGCAGCGGATGCGGCACCAACCAGATGCCAGCCGATACCAGATACAATTGCAGACATAGTAATTTCCTTTGTGTGTGCGTGTTATATATCCCGTGATCGGGGTGTCATGTCACGGGGATCTCGTTACTACTGCGAATCAATACATGTTTTTGGAATTTTCCGGCTGCCCTGGCAGTAACCCTTATTTTCCGGAAAGACCACCTGGTCCCCCCGGGTGATCCTTCCTACAAAACAAGGGAATGACTGCCCGGACCGGTTTATTTCCGGGTTGCTAATACTTCGGTTTCATAGTTTTTAACGGTAGCCAGCCAGTCAGCACCGACAGCCACGCCGTTACGGGCACAGACGTAATCCCACACGGCCTGCCATGGCATGCTCTTGGTTTCTTCCATCAGTGCCAGACGGCTGGAGAAATCCCATTTTGCTTCGACATCGCGCAGAGTCTGGGTTGGCTCCAGCAGGGCACGCAGCAGCGCTTTTTTCATGTTGCGGGTACCGATCACCCACGCCGCGATGCGGTTGATTGAGGCATCGAAGAAGTCCAGACCGATATGCACGCGATCCAGCAGCTCGTTACGCACGATTTCAGTGGCAATCGCTTGGGTTTCATCGTCCAGCAGTACCACGTGGTCACTGTCCCAGCGAACCGGACGGCTGACGTGCAGCAACAGGTGTTTCACATACAGTGAAGCGGCAGAGATCTTGTCGCTGATCACTTCGGTCGGATGGAAATGGCCTGCATCCAGACACAGCGCAACATTGCGTGATGCGGCGTAACCCATGTAGAACTCGTTGGAACCGACGGTGTAGGATTCCGCGCCGATACCGAACAGTTTGCTTTCGACAGCATCAATGTGATGAGCTTCGTCGAATTTCTCGCTGATCACTTCATCCAGTGCGGCCAGCAGGCGCTGACGTGGTGCCAAACGATCCGCCGGCAGGTCTTTCATGCCATCCGGGATCCAGATGTTCATCACAGACGCGGTACCCAGCTCTTTACCGAAGTAAGCTGAAATGCGACGGCTGGCTTTGCAGTGGTCGATCCAGAACTGGCGCACTTTGGCATCCGGATGTGACAGTGTCAGGCCATCGGCGCTCAGTGGGTGAGAGAAGCAGCTTGGGTTGAAATCCAGGCCGATGTTCATTTTCTTCGCCCATTCCACCCAGTTGGCAAAATGTTCCGGCTTGATCTGATCACGCGCGACCGGCTGTTCAGATTCCAGATAAATGGCGTGCAGGTTCAAACGTTTGGCACCCGGGATCAGTGACATGGCCAGTTCCAGATCCTGACGCAGTTCTGCTGCACTACGTGCTTTGCCCGGATAGTTCCCCGTGGCCTGAATACCACCGGTCAGTGCACCTGCACTGGCTTCAAAACCAGTAACATCATCACCCTGCCAGCAATGCATGGAGACCGGGATGTTATCCAGTGCAGCAATGGCTGCATCGACATCAACACCTTGTGCGGCATATTGTTGTTTTGCCAGAGCATAGGCAGTTTCGATATTTGGGTTCATGCTACTTCCTTTGTTTTCTCAGAGAGGGGTTGTGTTTTCTTCGCGCAGAGTTTCAGAAAACGTTGCCAGTGAACTTCGAGCTGCGGTACAGAGTCCGGTGTCAGATGTTCACCAATAAAGTTGTGTTTGATGACGGCCCGCACGGCTTTCAGATCCGGCAGGGCCTCCAGGCCTTTCAGCTGATAGCCGATATTGCCCAGCGCCGAGGCTTCCGTTGGTCCGGTAATGACCTCACGCTGACAAATATCGGCACACAGACGGTTCAGCAGCTTGTTTTTGGAACCGCCACCGACGATATGAATGGTCTCCACCGGACGGCCAGTGACTTCTTCCAGCTCATCGACCACGACGCGGTAATACAGCGCCAGACTGTCGAGAATACAGCGCGCCAGCTCGCTGGGCAGCGTAGGGCAGCCCTGACCGGTTTCTTCGCAATACGCCTGGATTTCCAGTCGCATGGACGCCGGATTCAGGAAGCGTTCATCATTCGGATTGATCAGGTACTGGAATGCCGGTGCATCCTCCGCCAGCGAAGTCAGATCGGCAAAACTCAGGTTGCTCAGCTCTTTCTGCAAACCTTGTAACAGCCACAGACCCATGACGTTTTTCAGGATGCGATAAGTCCGTTCCACACCACCTTCATTGGTCAGGTTGGCTTTCAGGGTTTCAATCGAGGTGACCGGGTAGTGGCTTTCCATACCTACCAGTGACCAGGTACCAGAGCTGATATACGCCGATTTGGAACTGCTAAGCGGCGTGGCCGCAATGGCCGAACCGGTATCATGCGTTGCGGGTGGAATGACTTTTACCGCATGACCAGACGGGCTGATCCATTCACCAATAACGGTTCCCGGCTGGGTAATTGGTTGTAACCAGTTAGCAGCGATACCAATCACTTTTTCCAGTTCCGGATCCCAGTCGCAGTTTTTGGCATTTAATAACTGGCTGGTACTGGCATTGGTATATTCGCAGCTGAATTTACCGCTCAAGCGATAATGTAAATAATCCGGGATAAGCAGTAATTTATCGACCTGTGGTAACCATGCCGGATTTTCATTTAAAATAGCTTTGATCTGATACAGAGTATTAAATTTCTGAAACTGAATACCGGTGCGCTGATAAATATCGGCACGGCTGATTTCCTGCATGACCTGTTCCGGTACGCCATCGGTACGGCTGTCACGATACGCCACTGGCAGGCCCAGCATTTTCCCGCTTTTATCCAGCAGGACAAAATCAACGCCCCAGGAATCAATACCAACAGAATCTAATTTAATGCCTTCTTCATCAATTTTATTCAGACCAAATAAAATGTTTTCAAAGATAGATTCAATATCCCAGCAATCATGACCTTCTTTTTTAATCATGCTATTAGGGAAGCGATGAACTTCTTTTAATTTAATTAACCGGGAGCTTTCATTATATTTGGCTAGCATGACGCGGCCGCTTGAAGCTCCCAAATCAATCGCTGCAACATTGACTGACATTGTGCTGACTCCGTTAATTCAGATGTTGCAACTTTAGAATTACGGATGTCACTTAACCTTTTTTCTAATGCCACGATTTATTAATTCATGGCATAAAAATCAAGAAACCCTATCAGCTGTGCGGAATTGTGATATGGCTCAAATTTATTGTATGAGCCTGGTTTGAATCTGTTTTTGATACGTTCCATTCTTTTAGTGAAAACGATCACAGCATTATTGCGCATTTGTTGACATTGGATACTGGTAAGACCACTTTAGCGCCACCATCACAACGCTGATGTCGTCCTTCCGGAGTTACTATGTTTAAGCTTAATCACAATGAATTTTTTGATAATAATAAGGTAATCAATGTATTACCTCGATTGCCACAGGAACCGTTTCCTGAGCATTGTCATGATTTTCATGAGCTTGTACTGGTAAAGTCCGGATGCGGTATTCATTTTTGCGATGGCCGGGCTATTCATGTGAGTCGCGGCAGTATTCTGTATCTGAAAGACGAAGATGTGCATTTCTTTGATCAATTAGATAACTTATGCCTGACGAATGTGTTGTTTATGCCGGATGAGTTTCATTCATCTCCAGATTTGATTTCATTACTGACTGAAAGTTGTCGTTCCGATTCCGGACAGATCATGGTGGGTCAGAATATTCAGCAGCAGGCTGAATTACTGTTAATGCAAATCCGGGAGGAAAATGAACGGCAGGATACTTATTCTTCGTTAATGGTAGAAACCTTGTTTTCCCAGTTGGCGGTTCTCTTGTGGCGGGATCGTGAACTCAATAAAAAGTTCCGCTCGGAAGAGCAGGATAATCTATTGACATTAATCAACTATATTAATGAAAACTATCAGGACGAACTTAACTGGACAGAAATTTCTGATAAGTTCAATATTCCGCTGCGGACGCTGAACCGTAAATTGCAGGAACATACCGGACTGACCCCGAATAATTATCTTGGGCGAGTGCGTTTATGTCATGCTTCTTATCTGTTAAGTCATTCACAAGATGCTGTGACGGATATCGCATTTTCATGCGGATTTAACGACAGCAATTATTTTTCTTCAAAATTTCATCAGGCGTTTGATATGACGCCAATGCAATACCGCAAGCGCTATAAAAATTCTTGAAAAAAATGCCAATAATAATTTTTTATTGGCAGTTAATTTAAGGTTTGCCCTCATTCCGCCAACTAGCATTACCCTATTAATCACATGGATATAGGATATATGCTATGGCCTTTGCACTTTGTTTACCACAAATTAGTCTGTCAGGTGAAAACGCACTGGTTGATCTGGTTGCTCATTTACTGAATAAATCAATCCGCCGCCCACTCATCGTAACAGAACAGGCGTTGCTGAAAATCGGTCTGCTGGATGGACTGATCAGCTCGCTGCGGGATGCCGGTTTTTCACCGGTGATCTTTGATGGCGTGCTGGCGAACCCGACGGATAAAGTCGCCGAAGCGGCATTCAGTGCGTTTAAAGCCGGACAGTGTGACTCACTGATTGGTTTCGGTGGCGGCAGTGCGATGGACACAGCCAAAGCTGTACGTGCCATGGCGGCCAATCCGGACAAATCAATCTATTCCTTTGAAGGTATCGGCAAGGTAGGCAAGGTCGGGCCGTTTATGGCCTGCGTCAGCACCACATCAGGTACCGCCGCCGAAGTCACCAGTAATGCGGTGATCACCGATACGAACCGCAAGGTGAAGATGGTGATTATCGATAGCGCGCTGATCCCTGAAATTGCGGTCAACGATCCGGCGCTGATGGTGGGTCTGCCGGCAGCGGTGACAGCGGCAACCGGTATGGATGCGCTGACTCATGCGATTGAAGCCTATGTGTCTGTCGGTGCGCATGTCCTGACCGATCATTCCGCACTGGCGGCAATCAAGGTGATTGCCGAATATCTGCCACAGGCGGTCGATAACGGCAAAGATCTGACAGCCCGCGAGATGATGGCGCATGGCCAGTTCCTGGCCGGGATGGCGTTCAACAGTGCCGGTTTGGGCTATGTACACTCGCTGGCGCATCAGCCGGGCGCAACACACAACCTGCCGCACGGTGTCTGCAATGCCATCATGCTGCCAGTGGTTTGCGAATTTAACCTGCCGGTGAAAGAAGCGCGTTTTGCGGACATTGCAACTGCGATGGGTGTCGATACACACGCCATGACTACGTCGGAAGCGGCAAAGGCGGCGATTGCGGCCATCCGTACACTGTCTGAGCGGGTTGGTATTCCGGCCGGTTTGAGTGCGCTGGGCATTAAACAATCCGATCTGGCTGGCTGGGTTGACGCTGCACAGGCCGATCCATGTTCCGGTTGTGCGCCACGCAAGGCATCAAACGAAGAATTACTGGCGCTGTATCAGGCGGCATTCTGATTCTTGATTAAAAAAGCCCGCTGTGCAGGCGGGCTTAAGATGAAAAAACGAACGCTTCCGGCTCTCAGATTTCAGGTAAATTTTCACGCCAGCCGTGAAATTCACTGATCGCATTAGATACCATCTGCTCTTCCCGAATTCCAAATGGATAGCCATTTTGCACGCACATTTTTTTGGCTTCCTGATAGGGAGAGTTATAGCCCTCGAGGGTCTCGAATACGTGGGATCTTATCCGGGTATAGTCAACTCTTTGCATGGCCTTGCTCCTTGTGCAGTAAGTACCAGTTATTTGGACAGTGATTTACTTGTAAAGTTCAAAAAACAGCCAAACTTCTGTACCAGATGATGCCATTAATCAGGGGAAAAAATATGACAATAAAAGATAAATGTATGTTTTGTGAACAGAATCGCACTATACAAAGAAAGGTATCAAAAGGAGCAGGGCAGTGCCGGACAGACACTGCCTGCAGATAGCTAAAGTGGTGGAAACAGCAGTTTGGCGACATCCCGGAAGTAACGGGCGAAGTGAAAACTCATTCCTTCCTTAACATAGTCCGGCAGCTCTTCCACATCCCCCCGGTTTGCCTCCGGGACAATGATCTGGTGGATGCCAAGGCGTTTGGCGGCAATCACTTTCTCCCGCACACCGCCAATCGCGAGGACATGCCCGGTCAGGGTCAGCTCTCCGGTCATGGCAAAACCTTTCACCGGCGCCCGGTTCAGCGCCAGAGAGAGCAGGGCGCTGGCCATGGTGACACCGGCGCTGGGGCCGTCTTTGGGCGTTGCGCCTTCCGGTACATGCAGGTGAATGGCCGCCTTGTCATAGAATTCCGGACTGGCATTCAGTTCATGCAGATGGCTGGTCACGAAGCTGTAGGCCAGCTCAGCCGACTCCTTCATTACATCACCCAACTGGCCTGTCAGTTTGAAACTGCGCCCTTGCTGGTGGACAACACTGGCTTCAATTGGCAGAGTGGCACCACCCAGCGACGTCCATGCCAGGCCGGTGACAATCCCGACGCCGCTGAGATTTTTCTCTTTGCGAAATTGCGGGCTGCCCAGGTAATGTTCGAGGTTGGCGGCCTTGATGGTGATTTTTTTATCATCACCTTCACTTAGCAGTTCCACCACGGATTTCCGCACGATTTTAGCCAGTTGTTTTTCCAGATTCCGGACACCGGCCTCACGGGCGTAACCTTCGATAATACTGCGGACGGCACCGTCAGTAATGCGCAGTTTACCTTTCGGTACACCGGCCCGCTCCAGCTGGCGAGGCCAGAGATGGTGACGGGCGATCGCCAGTTTCTCATCAGCCAGATAGCCGGACAACCGGATGGTATCCATACGATCCAGTAATGCTGGCGGGATGGAGTCCAGCGTATTAGCGGTACAGATAAACAGACACTTGGATAAATCCAGCCGCAGATCGAGGTAATGATCCAGGAAGTTAATGTTTTGCTCCGGATCGAGCGTTTCCAGTAAGGCAGACGCCGGATCCCCCTGATGGCTGATACCGAGCTTGTCGATTTCATCCAGCATGATCACCGGATTCATCACCTTACACTCTTTCAGCGCCTGCACGATTTTACCCGGCAGAGCACCTATATACGTCCGGCGGTGACCTTTGATTTCCGCTTCATCCCGCATACCGCCGACGCTGAAGCGGTAGAAGGGCAGATCCAGACTATTGGCGATCGACCGGCCTATTGAGGTCTTGCCGACACCCGGCGGGCCGACCAGCAGCATAATGGCACCACTGATGGCTTTTTTATAAGCGCCGACTGCCAGAAATTCGATGATCCGGTCTTTGACATCATCCAGGCCATCATGGTCTCTATCCAGAATTTTCCGTGCTTTTTTCAGGTCGATACTTTGTTGTTTTTCCACGCCCCATGGCACCTGACTGATCCAGTCCAGGTAGTTACGGGTGACAGCATATTCCGGTGAACCTGCCTCCAGTATTCGCAGCTTTTTCAGCTCTTCATCGAAACGGTCCTGTACTGCTTCCGGCACTTTCCGGTCTTTCATCCGGGCTAGGAAATTCTCGGCTTCTGCGGTTTTATCGTCCTTTTCCAGTCCGAGCTCTTTCTGAATCACCTTGAGTTGTTCATGCAGGAAAAACTCGCGTTGCCGTTCACTGATGGTCTTGTTCACCTCTTCCCGGATCTGCGTCTGCAGTTTGGCGACTTCGATCTCTTTTTTGAGGATCGCCAGTGATTTTTTCATCCGCGGGATCAGATCAGCCGTATCCAGCACTTCCTGCAATTCATCAGGGGAAGCGGATGTGATGGCGGCGGCCAGATCGGCCAGCGGGGCTGGGTCGTTCGGACTGAAGCGGTTCATGTATTGCTTCAGTTCTTCACTGTAAAGCGGATTGATGGGAAGCAGCTCTTTCAGCGCGCCGATCAGCGCCATGGCATAGGCTTTCAGTTCGGTATCCGACTCATCCGGTTTGCTTTCCATGTATTTGACTTCGACCAGATAAGGTGGCCGGTCGGTTAACCAGTTGGTGATTTCCACCCGCTGCACGCCTTCAGCGACAAACTGGATTTCACCCTCACCGCTGCTGGCCTGTAAAATGCGTACCGCACAGCCTGTTTTGGGAACGACATCTTTCAGCACGGTGGCATCGGCGACGTTATCACCAATGCGGAACAGCGCCACCATCTTGTGCGTGGTTCTGGCAACCCGTTCAATGGTTTTGCCCCAGGGATTGGCCTGGATCTGTACCGGCAGGATTTGGGCTGGCAGGAAAGGCCTGCCCTGGATGGGAATGATATGAAGCTGAGCCGGCCGTTCCTGACCGGCCAGAATCAGCCCGGTTTTAGCGTGTTCGTCAGTCGTTACATGTTCTTGCTCATTACTCATATCACGTACCTGTTTCAGCAAATGATGAATTTAAAATGGGGTCGGGACTGAGGTATTCAAGATAAGCATAGTCAAAAACTGTAATGCGGATGGGGAGTTAGCCCTGGAGTGTGAACTGATGCAGTGGTTGTTATCCTGAATTTGACAGGATGGGGGAAAAGGCCACTCACAGTTTTCACATCAGACCATGAGTGGCGGCGGCTCAGGAATGGGCCGGTTTGCGTATTGCGGCTATTTCAGAAACCTGTCCGTCCGGATTCTCCTGTTCCAGAATGACATTGAATTTCCAGATATGATGCAGATGTCGCATCACCTCCTGCGCGGAATCAGCCAGCGGGATGCGATTATTGGCGTAATAGCGCAGCGTCAGACTCCGGTCGCCACGCAGGTCAACGTTATATACCTGAATGTTGGGTTCATGTTCGCCCAGGTTGTATTGCGCTGAAAGTTTCTGCCGCAGTTGGCGGTAACCCTCCTCGTTATGAATGGCCGAAACTTCGATGTAGTTTTTCTGATCATCATCTTCGATAGCAAACAGATGAAAATCGCGCATCACTTTCGGACTTAAGAACTGGCTGATAAAGCTCTCATCCTTAAAGTTCTCCATCGCATAGTGCAGTGTGTCCAGCCAGTTACTACCGGCGTAATCCGGGAACCAGTGCCGATCCTCTTCTGTCGGATTTTCACAAATCCGCCGGATGTCCTGGAACATGGCAAAACCCAACGCATACGGATTAATACCGGAGTAGTAGGGGCTGTTATATGGCGGTTGAGCCACCACATTGGTGTGGTTGTGCAGAAACTCCAGCATGAAGCGATCGGTCACTTTCCCTTCGTCATACAGATGATTCAGGATGGTGTAATGCCAGAATGTCGCCCAGCCTTCATTCATGACCTGAGTCTGTTTCTGCGGGTAAAAATACTGACTGATTTTGCGTACGACACGAATGATTTCACGTTGCCACGGTTCCAGAATCGGCGAATTCTTCTCCAGGAAATAGAGAATGTTTTCCTCCGGTTCGACCGGATAGCGCTGACCCAGTAAGGCATCATCCTCCTGCTGACGGCGTTTGGGCAGTGTCCGCCACAGTTCGTTGACCTGACTTTGCAGATACTCTTCGCGGCGTTTTTGCCGGCGCCGTTCTTCAGACAAAGACAGTTTCTGCGGACGCTTGTACCGATCCACCCCGTAATTCATCAGTGCATGACAGGCATCCAGCAGAGACTCCACCTCGTCGATGCCGTATTTTTCTTCACAGTGCGAGATGTAATGCCGGGCAAACACCAGATAGTCGATGATCGAGCTGGCATCCGTCCAGGTCTTGAACAGATAGTTATTTTTGAAAAACGAGTTATGTCCGTAGCAGGCATGCGCCATGACCAGCGCCTGCATGGTGATACTGTTTTCCTCCATCAGATAGGCAATACAAGGATCGGAGTTAATAACAATCTCGTAGGCCAGCCCCATCTGGCCGCGTTTGTAATGTTGCTCGGTGGAGATAAATTTTTTCCCGAACGACCAGTGGTGATAACCGATAGGCATCCCGACACTGGAATACGCGTCCATCATCTGTTCGGCAGTGATGACTTCAATCTGATTCGGATAGGTCGTGAGCCGGTAGTGTCTGGCGACCCGCTCGATTTCCTTCTGGTAAACATCCAGTAATTCAAATGTCCAGTCCGGCCCGTCGGGCAGGGCTGTTCTGCTGATTTCGCTCATGCTCCCTCCTGTCAGGCGGCCTGTTTCTTAAATAATTCGCGGAATACCGGATAGATATCTTCCTGTTTGCGAATATTCTCCATGGCAAAGTACGGGAATTGTTTCGCCAGTTCTTCATACTGGAACCACAAACTCTGGTGGGCACGGGTTGTGATTTCAATGTAGGAAAAATAGCGGACCCACGGCAGGATCTGCTGTTCCAGCAACTGGCGGCAGTGCGGCGAATCATCCGCCCAGTTATCACCGTCAGACGCCTGTGCGGCGTAAATATTCCACTCACTGGCCGGATAACGGCTGTGCATGATTTCACTCATCAGTTCCAGCGCGCTTGATACGATGGTGCCGCCGGTTTCCTGTGAGTAGAAGAAATCGTGTTCGTTAACTTCTTTTGCCTGGGTGTGATGGCGGATGAAAACCACCTCCACGTTTTTGTACGTCCGGGTTAAAAACAGATAGAGCAGAATGTAAAAACGTTTCGCCATATCCTTGGTCGGCTGATCCATGGATCCGGAAACGTCCATCAGACAGAACATCACCGCCTGGCTGGAAGGAACCGGGCGTTTTACAAAATTATTGAAGCGCAAATCAAACGTGTCGATGAACGGCACCGCCTCGATACGGCGTTTCAGCTCGGCAATTTCTTTTTCCAGCAGCAGACGCTCGCTGGCATTTTCCTCCGCATTGCCCAGCGCGGCTAACTGCGCTTCCAGCTCGGCCAGCTGACGTTTCTTGCCGGTTTGCATGGCAACCCGACGCGCCAGTGAGTTTTGCAGTGAGCGCACAATATTGATGTTGGTCGGCACGCCGTTTGAGGTGTAACCGGCGCGCACATGTTTGGTCTCGACCAGTTTGGCGATCTGGTTTTTCTCCATGTTGGGCAGTTCCAGATCGTCAAACAGCAGATCCAGATATTCATCCTTGGAAATCTGGAAGATGAAATCATCACTGCCTTCACCACTGTCACTGGCATCGCCACTGCCACTGCCGCCACCCTGACCACCACCTTCCGGGCGATCAATATGTTCACCGGTCACAAAACGGTCATTACCGGGATGTACCATTTCCCGGTGACCCCCTTTACCCTGGTGGAACACCGGCTCAGTAATATCCCGGGTCGGAATGCTGATGCTTTCGCCGTTTTCGACATCCTGAATACTGCGTTTGGCCACAGCATCGGATACCGCTTTTTTGATCTGCGATTTATAGCGGCGGATGAACCGTTGCCGGTTCACCGCACTTTTGTTTTTACCATTCAATCGTCGGTCGATGAAATGGACCATAGCTTTCATCTCCTCATCCACTAAGTGGATTTGCGTACACGCAGATACCACTCGGAGAGCAGGCGGACTTGCTTACGGGTGTAACCTTTTTCCATCATGCGTTCGACGAAGTTTTCATGCTTCTTCATCTCATCGGCAGAGGTTTTCGCATTGAAGGAAATTACCGGCAGCAGGTCTTCCGTGTTGGAGAACATTTTCTTCTCGATCACGGTGCGCAGTTTTTCGTAACTGGTCCAGTTCGGATTACGACCGGCATTGTTGGCACGGGCACGCAGCACGAAATTGACGATTTCGTTACGGAAATCCTTCGGATTACTGATCCCCGCCGGTTTCTCAATTTTTTCCAGTTCGCTGTTCAGTGAGCTACGATCAAACAGCTGACCGGTTTCCGGATCGCGGTATTCCTGATCCTGAATCCAGAAGTCGGCATACGTGACATAGCGGTCGAAGATGTTCTGACCGTATTCGGAATAGGATTCCAGATAGGCGGTCTGAATCTCTTTGCCGATAAACTCGATATACCGCGGTACCAGATAGCCTTTGATGAACTCCAGATAATGGTCGTGCAATTCCTGCGGGAACTGTTCCCGTTCAATCTGCTGTTCCAGTACATAGAAGAGATGTACCGGGTTGGCGGCGATTTCAGTGTGGTCAAAGTTGAACACACGGGACAGGATCTTGAAGGCAAAACGGGTGGAAAGACCGGACATGCCTTCGTCAATACCGGCATAATCACGATATTCCTGATAGGACTTCGCTTTCGGATCGGTATCCTTCAGACTTTCACCGTTATAGACCCGCATCTTGGAGTAAATGCTGGAGTTTTCCGGTTCTTTCAAACGGGACAGTACGCTGAACTGTGCCAGATATTCCAGCGTGCCGGGGGCGCATTTCGCCTGTGACAGTTCACTGTGGGTCAGTAGTTTTTCATAAATATGCATCTCTTCGGAGACGCGCAGGCAATAAGGCACCTTGACGATATAAACACGGTCGAGGAACGCCTCATTGTTTTTGTTGTTACGGAACTGCTGCCATTCCGATTCGTTGGAGTGCGCCAGAATGATCCCTTCAAACGGCAGCGCGGAAAGACCTTCGGTACCGTTGTAGTTACCTTCCTGTGTTGCGGTCAGCAGCGGATGCAGCACCTTGATCGGTGCCTTGAACATTTCCACAAATTCCATCAGACCCTGGTTGGCTCGGCACAGGGAGCCGGAGTAGGCATAGGCGTCGGCATCATTCTGGGCATAGTGCTCCAGTTTGCGGATATCGACTTTACCCACCAGTGAAGAAATGTCCTGGTTGTTTTCATCGCCCGGTTCGGTTTTGGCAATCGCGATCTGATCGAGAATGGAAGGGTACACCTTCTCGACTTTGAATTTGCTGATGTCGCCGCCGAACTCGTGCAGACGTTTGGCCACCCAGGGAGACATGATCTTGTGCAGATAACGTGCAGGGATACCGTATTCCTGCTCCAGAATCTTGCCGTCTTCATTAACATCAAACAGGCAGAACGGGTGGTCGTTGACCGGGGAGCCTTTGATGCGGTAAATCGGGATTCTCTGCATCAGGGATTTGAGTTTTTCCGCCAGTGAGGATTTACCACCCCCCACCGGGCCCAGCAGATAAAGGATCTGTTTCTTCTCTTCCAGACCTTGTGCCGCATGGCGCAGATAAGCCACGATTTGCTCGATGGCATCTTCCATGCCGTAAAAGTCGTCTTTGAAGGCCGGATACCGAGGAATAATACGATTAGAAAAAATCCGGCTCAGGCGCGGTTCCAGTGCCGTGTCGATCATTTCTGGTTCACCGATAGCCAGCAGAAGGCGTTCGGATGCAGAGGCATAGCAGGAGCGGTCGGTCCGGCACATCTCCAGAAACTCCTGAAGTGTGTATTCCTCTTCCCTGGCTGCTTCGTAACGGCGCTGATAATGATCAAAAATACCCATAGCGTTTCCCCCATACTGAGATGAGTCCCTTTTTTCACGGGGCTACATGCATCTGTTTCATTTGTAAGCCTAGACGACATTTCGGCAAAAGGTGTCAGAAAGTCTCAATAAATCCTGTAGTTGCTGATCCGGTTGCCAAAATGTCCGGCGCAAAAAATCCTGTTCTCCTGTTTTCTATAGCTAATGTTGTGCCATTCCGTTGGTGGAATATCAAAAAATAGACAAAAAACTAATTTGTTCTGACTATTTACGGATCGCGCTCACATCTTGCTCAGTCCTTGGCATTTTTTTCTTCCAACCATAAAAAAGGCCACCGCAAATGCGATGGCCTGAGTCAGAACGTGACTGAATTTGGTGCAAAAAGCGCCGGTCAGGCGATGTCGCACTTCTCCAGATGCCAGATCTGCCGGATATAGTCCTCAATCGAACGATCCGAGTTGAATTTGCCCACCGATGCCGCATTAATGATCGCCATTTTGGCCCAGCGTGCCTTATCTCGGTACAAACTGTCGACCCGCTTGTGCGCTTCATCGTAAGCGGCAAAATCTGCCAGTGTCAGATAGGTATCGCCATAATCCAGCAGCGCCTTTTTGATCGACTGTAATTCACCCGGATGACCCGGCGTGAAGTAGTCGGTATCCAGCCAGTCCAGCGCCGCCTTGATTTCCGGGTTGGCATAGTAATAATCCCACGGATTATAACCACGCGCTTTCAGCTCTTTGACCTGTTCCACGGTCAGACCGAAAATCACGCAATTGTCTTCACCGACTTCTTCGGCGATTTCAATGTTGGCGCCATCCAGCGTACCAATGGTGATCGCCCCGTTCATCGCCAGCTTCATGTTGCCGGTACCGGAGGCTTCATAACCGGCCGTTGAAATCTGCTCGGAGACATCCGCCGCCGGGATCAGTTTTTCTGCCAGACTGACGCGGTAGTTCGGCATGAATACCACTTTCAGCTTGTCTTTGATGCGCGGATCATTATTGATGCGCTCGCCGACCTTGTTGATGGCATAAATGATGTCTTTTGCCACGCGGTAGCCCGGTGCCGCTTTCGAACCGAAGATAAACACACGCGGATGCATGTCGTAATCCGGGTTCAGCAACAGACGGCGGTAGAGCACCATGATATGCAGCAGGTTAAGCTGCTGGCGTTTGTATTCATGCAGACGCTTGATCTGAATATCGAAAATTGCCTCGGCACTCACATCAATACCGGTTTCAGCCTTGATCACCTTCACCAGTTTCTGCTTGTTGTGCTGCTTGATATCCATGAATTTTTTCTGGAACGCCGGATCATCCGCGAACTTGTTCACGGCGCGCAGGGCATCCAGATTCAGCGGCCACGCAGTGCCAACCGTTTCGGTAAACAGATCGGCCAGTTCCTGGTTACAGGAAAGCAGCCAGCGGCGCGGTGTCACCCCGTTGGTGACGTTACAGAATTTATCCGGCCACAGTTCATTGAACTCAGGGAACAGATCCTCTTTCACCAGCTTGGAGTGAATTTCTGCCACCCCGTTGACCTTATGCGACGTGATCACGCACAGGTTCGCCATCCGTACGCGGCGCGGATTACCTTCATCAATGATCGACAGCTTGCGTTTGATATCGTTATTGCCCGGCCATTTTGCATCCACTTCGTTTTTCAGGAAACGGGCGTTGATTTCATAAATGATTTCCAGATGGCGCGGCAAGACCCGCTCAAACAGATACACCGGCCAGGTTTCCAGCGCTTCCGGCAGCAGGGTATGGTTGGTGTAGGAGAAAACCTTGGTGCAGATGTCCCAGGCTTCCTGCCATTCCAGACCTTCCTCATCGATCAGCTCACGCATCAGTTCCGGAATCGCGACTGTTGGGTGCGTATCGTTCAGCTGGATTGCAATCTGTGGCGCAAACGCTTTGAAGTCGGTATGCGTACGTTTATAACGGCGCATGATGTCCTTCAGCGAACAGGCACAGAAGAAATATTGCTGGATCAGACGCAGCTCTTTACCGGCTTCGGTTTCATCGTTCGGATACAGCACTTTGGAAATGGTTTCCGCTTCGGCTTTCTCTTTCTGCGAATCGACGTAACCGCCGTGGTTAAACACGTCCCAGTCGAAGAAATCGGAAGCACGGGACTCCCACAGACGCAGAATATTCACGGTCTGCGCGCCGAAACCAACGATCGGGATATCCCATGGTACCCCTTTGATCACCCGGCCCGGACGCCATACTTTACGAACCTTGCAATCGTCGCCAAAGACAGTTTCCACATAGCCATACAGCGGAATGTCCTGCACGGATTCAGGACGGCAAATCTCCCACGGGTTGCCGTATTCGCGCCAGGAGTCAGGACGCTCTACCTGACGGCCATCGCGGATTTCCTGCCGGAACAGACCATGCTCGTAATGCAGGCCATAACCCAGCGCCGGATAACCCAGTGTGGCCAGTGAGTCGATAAAACAGGCTGCCAGGCGGCCCAGACCGCCATTGCCCAGTGCCATGTCCGGTTCTTCTTCGCACAGATCGGCTAAATCCAGATCCAGATCTTTCAGTGCTTCCTCACAGACTTTATACAGACCGAGGTTGTGCAGATTATTCGCGGTCAGACGACCCATCAGGAATTCAGCGGAAAAATAATGTACCGCGCGGGTGTCTTTTTTCAGATGAGTTTGCTGTGTGCTGGTCAGTCGTTCAAACAACATGTGATTGATAGTGACGCAGGTAGCCATCCACCAGGCTTGTTTGCTGGCTTTGATTTCACTTGTGCCCAGTGTTGTACGAAGATGGTGAACGACTTCTTTTCTGAACTCTTCCTTGTCCAGTGTGAACAACGGCTTTTCCATAGGATTCACCATAGCTGTTACCTCTTTAAACAGTTGAGTCTTGGTCACAAAACACTCAATAAACTACTCCGGTTTATTCTTTGTGTCATGTAATGCATGTGTGTGCAGGGGAAGATTCTCATGATGCCGGTCGAAAGTCCCTTGCTGAATCGTGTCGGATGATTGAGTTGTTAGTCTTGTCACATATGTAATTTTCTGCTGCTGTTACATCCGTACCGGATAGAGTTAACAGAGAAAAATGACTACCGGATGACCAGCTAGCAGAAGAGAGGGATCATTATGAAGCTGAAATACCCGGAATCGCCGGGCATTTCAGGAAGAAACTCAGTCCTGTTTACCGGGGATCTGAGGGGGAGTGGACGGAGTGGCAAGAGTGTTGATATCCATGCCGTTTTGTTTAAGCAGCGCTTCCAGTGCCGGCAATAACGGCCCCAGTTTTTCTTCGAGCGTAGCCCGGACGGTATCGACAACTACCTGTGTGCCGCGTTCAATCTCGACATTCAGGGCTGAACTGGCCTGTTTTGATTCGAATGTGGTCATGCGGCGGGTTTCCGGGATCAGCCAGACTTCAAACCAGTCCTCTTCCTTGCTGACGTCGGAAATGGTCAGACTGGTGCCGTTCAGGGCGATATATCCTTTTGGGAAAATGTATTTCATCCACTGATGCGGAACACCGATGCGGATACAGTAGTTATTTTCCCGCTGTTTGACAGCCAACACGGTGGCACGGAAATCCACATGACCGGAGAGAGGGTGACCACCAATTTCGGCGCCGTCTTTCGCGGCACGCTCGGCATTTACCCGGTCACCGGTCTGATAATCGCTCAGCGTTGTGATCAGTAGGCTTTGCAGCATGACATCAAATTTGGCCCGGGTGTCACTAAGTATTTCCGTGACAGTGAGGCAGACACCATCGATGGCGATACTGGCGCCAATCTGTAATTCTGCACAAAACCCGGCCGGAAACTCGATTTCAAAAGTCCGGATACCCTCTGCGTCGGTCACTGCCACAATGGTGGCAATACCCTGAACAATGCCTGTAAACATCAGTCACTCTCTGTTAAATACACACTAAGCGGGACTATAACGGTGTCTGCCAGCCGGAGCCACCGCGGTGAACTTTAGTTCCTGGCGGATAACGCCAGTTTCACTCCCAGCGAGATAAACAGCACCCCGATGGTTTTATTCAGCCAGTTGCTGATGGTTGCGCTGACTTTCAGCCGCTGGCTGGCCAGTGCCGTAGAAACAGCCAGGAAGTGACACCACAACATGCTGTTAAAGTTAAAGATGAGCCCGAGGACGATGAATGCCAACGCTTTATCCGGCGCATCATGGCCGATGAACTGCGGTACAAAAGCCAGAAAAAACAGCGCCACCTTGGGGTTCAGGGCATTGCTCAGAAAACCCTGCCAGTAAATGGATTTCATGGAATGTGTCTGGCCGGCAGCAGCGTGAGCCGGGCTCGCAGTGTCTGCATCCGGCCGGGATTTCTGTCGCAGCGCCATCAGCCCGATGTAAACCAGATACGCCGCACCAGCGTATTTCACGACAAGGAACGCAGTCGCCGAGCTGGCCAAAATAGCTGATAAACCCAAAGCGGCCGCCACGATATGCACAAACACACCCGAGCCAATTCCCAGCGACGCCACGCTGCCGGCACGCCAGCCCTGCGACGCGCTTTTGGACATGATCAACAAGGTATCCGGGCCGGGCATCACGTTCAGGATGAAGCCTGAAACCATAAACAGAGCGAGATCATGAGTTCCGAACATAGCACTCCTCAAATCCATGCTGGATTAAATACGATTTCCCAAACGTGGCCGTCCGGGTCCTGAAAATAACCGGCGTAACCACCCCAGAATGTATCATGAGCGGGTTTGATAATTCTGGCATTAGCCGCTTTTGCTGTTGCCATTATTGAATCAACATCCGGTTTTGTCGAAACATTATGACTAATGATTACTTCTGTCTCATTTGGCGGTGCCAATGGTAAACCGGTGTCATGCGCAATACTTTTCCGTGGCCATAAGGCAAGGCGCAAACCGGGCTGAAGCTGAATAAAAACAACTGCCCCGTATTCAAATTCCTGACCAATGATGCCTTCGGTTGGGAGGCCTAAACCATCACGGTAAAAGTGCTGCGATCTTTCAAGATCATCAACGCCTAAGGTAATGACAGAAATATTTGGTTTCATATGGGCGACCTGGCTATGTAGCCTGTCAGAACGGATATGAAATGAGTTTAGCAGGCAGGTTCATGGATTCAGAATTTGTTACCTGCCATGCAAAATTTGCTACATCAATTGAATACCAAACCGTTTGACTAATGCAGCAAAAAGAACAAACGTCACGATGGTCAATCCGATACTGATCAGTAATGTCAGTATGAAGCCGAATCGGGACATGAAATACGGGAACAGGATAAACATGGGTAATGTAGGAATGACATACCAAAACGTGTAATACGCATGGTTGCTGATTTTGCTCGCTGACTGGCCTTCTACAAATAACCAGATCAACGTCAGAATGGTCACCAGGGGTAATGAAGCCACCAGAGCGCCGATGCGGTCACTTTTTTTGGCCAATTCCGAGATCAGCACCACCATGCCGGCAGTGATCAAATATTTGGTAATCAGATAAAACATATCATTCCTATCTAAAACGTCACTTGTTAAACGCGTTCTTCATCCCGCAGCGTCAGAGAAGGCAACCCAGCTTAAGGCACCTATATTCATAATCACGGTAGCCCAAAAAACTTGCCTGAATTCTGTTTTTACAGATTTGTGTCTGAGTTTTTGCTGCGCATACATAGCGCCGGGCCAGCCACCAATTAATGCCAGCATGTGCAATGTACTTTCTTTAGTGCGCCAACTGCCACTTTGTGCCGCGCTCTTGTCTAATGCGTAAGCAGCGAATGTTATGATGCTTAAAACAGCAAAACCCGGAAGAACAATGACAGGAAGATGATATACAAATACAAGCAACAATAAATATATGATAAATATCATTAAAATTAATTTATTGAATGCGTAAACATTTCCTGTTTGCTGGGTTTTTTGATTTTTCTTAATCCGGGTAAAAGTTATATTGGTTGCCTGAACCCGATTTCTTTCATCGGTCGTTGTTTCATAGATAATGATGTCACCATTCATGGGACGGCGAGGCAAATCATCAAATGATTTGATATGAACAAAGGCCCTTGCTCCGCCGCCATTGGGCTCTACAAAGCCATAGCCTTTATCATCATTCCAATCTGAAATCTTTCCCTGAAATCTCATATGTATTCTCGAAAATATTTAGCCTGAAATTGCTGAATTACGCCCGTTCAGATCTGGTTTCAAATGAGAGATGGCTAAATCACCTTGCCACGCAATGCCTTGATTTTTCCCCGCAGGGTTTTACTGTCCATGCGTTTTCGCTGAGAACTTTTTGTTGCTGTCGTGGGCCGGCGTGCTTTCTGAACTTTAGCCACACTTTTGATTAATTCCTGTAACCGCAGCAGTGCGTCAGCCCGGTTTTGTTCCTGAAGCCGGTACTGCTGGGCCTTGATAATAATGACGCCTTCGCTGGTGATCCGCTGGTCACGCAGAGCTAACAGGCGTTCCTTATAAAAATCCGGCAGCGATGAGGCTTTGATATCAAATCGCAGATGAATGGCGGAAGAAACTTTATTGACGTTTTGCCCGCCGGAGCCCTGTGCTCTGATTGCAGATAGCTCAATTTCCGCATCAGGGATGGTGACATTAAGAGATATTTCCACAAGACGCTCGCGAACAATGTTGAATAAATAGGTTAAAGCGGGATATCAGTGCGTTGACAGTTTTTTCATTGGAAGGTCCACAGATTATGGGCTCATTTTGCCATTCAGGACGCCGCTCATGAGAGAGCGGCATAGGGCATTTTTATCAACCTGCGCGGTGCACTAAAGAAAGCAGCGAGGCTGCACCGACGAACATGCTGGCAAAGCTGCGGTTAAGGATACGTTGCTGACGGGGCGTTTTCAGGAACAGCAAGACTTTTGCGGCCAGGCAGGTGTAACCCGCCATCACAATCATATCGACGGCAATCATGGTGATCATCATGAGTGAATATTGCGGTACCAGCGATTTGGCCGGGTCAATAAACTGCGGTAAGACCGCCAGAATAAAGACAATGGCTTTCGGATTACTGATATTCACCAGAAACCCTTTGGTGATAATCGCCAGAGGACTGAAGGCTTTGACCGCTTGCTGCTCGGCGTCGATCTCGGAGGGTTTTTGCTGCCATTGTTTGACAGCCAGATAGACCAGATAAGCGACACCAAACCATTTGATCAGGTTAAAGGCCAATTCTGAGGCTGTAAGAATCGCGCCGACACCTGCAGCGACAATGAGGATCTGGATCGCTAACGCAATCTGCAGTCCGATGACATTCCAGTAACCGCGCAAGAAGCCAAATTGCAGACCACTCGACATAGACGCAATCGCGCCGGCGCCCGGAGAAAGACTGATAACCCAACAGGCTGCAAAGAAGGCAAGCCAGACATCGAATGACATACCGTGATACCTCTGAAATGACGGTGACTCATGGCAAAACGATACATGAAAAAAGGCGGGGCGGCTATATCAGTCTGGGTGGAACAGTGCGCCGCGAGAACCGACGGCGCGGGGCTGGTTTATTCAAACATTCCGGGCAATCATCAACACTTCATCGGCGGAATAGAGGTTGGATATCGTTGCTTCAACCTCTGCTCCCAACGTGTTTTTATATAATTGCTGGGCATGATTATCCGCCCGGGTTGTAACCATAATATGTTTTAACTTTGAATTCTTTTTAGCCAGTTCGTCTTTCACCAATGGCAAGGATTGTTCGATCAGATTCCGGCCAATACCCTGGCCCTGGTGCGCCGGGGATACGGCCAGCTGTTCCAGTTCCAGCACTGCTTCGGCGCGAAAACCGCTTTTTTGCGCCCAGACGATATAACCCACAATCTGGTTATCCCTTTCAGCGACAAAACTCAGAAAACGCGGATAAGCCTTCAAGTTACACGCCAGCCAGTCAGATGAAAAACTTTGCCGGGGGAAAGCGGCTTTATGGACTAAAGATGCTTCAGACAAATCTGATTCGTCCATCATGCGTATTTTCAAATCCGGTACCTCTCTGTGAGTCTACATATTTCATTACAACTGGCCTTGACGCGAATAAATTTTAACGCCATTTAGCCCATGGATCCTCAGAACCATTAAAACTGCTATCAGCGCTTTTCTCGTACCGGGAGGAATAGGAACGGCTGCTTGTTGCGGTAGTTCTGCGATTTTGATTTCTCATCGCTGTTTTTCGTGCGCGTTTCTCACGCAGGGCTTCTGCATCCTCAAGACTCAGTTCGGCAGGCAAACCTGGCTTCTGATCCATCGGGATAATGCGTTCACGCGGTGGCAACTGGAATTGTTCTTCACTCGCTCTTGGCAGGCTTTTGTATTGGTACAAATAAAAAGCTTCGACCTTTTCACGCGCCCAGTCTGTTTTTTTGAGAAATTTTACACTGGAATCGATATTGGGCTTATTTTTGAAGCAGTTGAGATTCAGATAGGCATACAGGATTTCGAAGCCATAGTGATTGGCTATCTCGGTGACAACCGTTTTTAAGCTGACACCGTGTAATGGATTATTTTGATAGCCGATTGGATCGTTCATAGTAAAAACCTGATAGAAAATAATCAGTGATTATACCATTTGTCGGCATGGACACATTACTACCGCGTTGTTGTCGTCGCCAATATTCATCCTGCCCTCGAGGTGTGCGGCTGTGATTAGAGAGCAGGATGATAAGGTTACGGTTCAGTCGGCGAACAGAACCAGAGTTTGTTACCTTCGCTGTCTAAAAAACTACCGACATAATAACCCTTTTCAACTTCTTCAACTGGATCGGGAATCGTGACACCTCGCTCTCGTAAGTAAGCCTCGGTGTCCGGGGCATAAGCAGTCGCAAGCGTGATCCGGGGATTCGGCTCGGCGGTAGGGGAGCCATACCAGTTTTCTTTCAGCATAAGAACGATATCGCCGATGGAATACCCGACAAGGTCATTTTCTCTATAAGACGGAGGAAGAGCGAGTATCTCGCCATAAAAGTGTTGAGCCCGGCTTAAATCCGTCACCGCCAGCGCAATCACTTTTACGTTTTGCAAACCATGAGCAAGCATATACAGTTTCTCCTGAATGGAGAGATGGGCTATTTAAGTATAATTCTTATTCGCATTGGATCTGAGAATTTTTCGAATTCATCGACACAGCCCGGAGTTTATCGGGTCAATGCTATCACCGCATTTATCAGCGAACGGATTTTGTGTCCGCCAATATAGACGGGCAGTATGGGCTTGCCTGTATCGAAATGCGTGTAGACCGCGATCTGGGCGGTGCGGACCGAATATTCTACCGTGAAGACGCAATCGTTACTGACTTCCGTAAATAGCCCCAGAAAGGCGAAATTGGTGGCTCCGGCAGGGACAACGGCGGGTCGATCGCCTGGTTTCCTTGGCATGAAGGCACTGTCGATGAATGGCATCATGGTCGGGCGACAATTCACCTTGCCAGCGTCGAGAGCAGGTTTCATCTTGTCGGTTACTTTCAGGTGCGAGAACAGCTCGGTCAGAATTTCTTCGCCGCTGCAGTCCTGCATCCGCTTCTGCACGAAATTGCCGGGCCGGTCCTGATAAAGACCATATCCCCAGAGTGTGTCGACGTTGGCCGGTTGATTAACGAAATGAGGCTGGGCGGGCACAACAATCGAAAGTAGCCAGTTCGAGTCCACGATCGTCATTAAGCCGCTCACACCGGGGATATACCCATAGGTGGCAGACAGATACCGCAAAAAGGTAGGGTCGTGCAGCGTTAGCGTAAATGACACCCATTTTTGCCGATCGATCTGATCCGAGAAGACACCGGGGTGGCCAAAGGCGGGATCTTTGCCGGCGATGCGCTCCCAAAGTGTCCATGCGCCAGAAGTTTCTTTTGTCTTCTGGATGGCGGGACGTGTCATCGATCCGGTGTCGGTGCTTTCGGTGATAGAGCCGTTGGTGATGAAGACATAGTCATGTCCGGCAAGGGGGATGGTTTTCCGGATCCCTTGTTCAATGCAGTGGATGGCTGTCGCCGTCTTGGCGGAATCAGTGATCGTGAAATCAATGTCGACGACTTGCGTGCCGAAACTGAACTTTACACCGCGCTCCTGCAGCCAGTTTTGCAGAGGAACGATGACGGCATCATATTGATTGTAAACAGTCCGGTAGATGCCACCCAGTTCGTGAAGGTGAGGGAAGAGGTGCATAAACCGCAGGGAATAGCGCCGCATCTCTGCCAGGCTGCTCCACTTCTGAAATGCGAACATGGATTCCCAGATCTTCCAGAAATGCGTGTCAAAGAACGGGGCGCTGAACCAGTCCTGAATGGTCTTATTGCCCAGTAATTTTTCCGGTGTCATGTTCAGGCGGATGATGTTGAGCTTATCCTGCAAACGCAAACCATACGAAGAGATATCGAGTATCCGGGCGTTTTTAATCAGACGGGATTGAGAACGGGAGGTAAATCGTTTGGAAAAACCGAAACACTCTTCGGTGACGCTTTTCTTTGGATCTGTAGCGGAAGGGATAGAAGACAGCAGATCCCAGTAACAAACAAAATGCTGCTCATGCATCCGTCCGCCCCGGGCAATGAAACCATGCTCAGGGTCACCCTGACCATCCAGCGCGCCGCCGGCAGTGGCATCCTGCTCGAGAATACAGATGTTCTCCCCGCGGACACCAGCATCCCGGATAAGGTAAATGGCGCTGGCCAGCGAGGCGATACCACTGCCGACGAGATAGACTTGCGAAGAACTGTTCTGCGTCATCTTCATAGTCCGGCCCATTCATCCTGTGATTGTCGCAGAAGCATGATTTCAATATAGACAGGATAAGCCGGGCCTGCATAGTGGTTGTGTGGGAGGGCTGCAACTGAGCTAGTATTGTCGATGATTACACCAGTTTTAAAAGCCGTTCGCTTCGCCATACCCTAATTATTTGCACTTCATCGGTTTTCAGCAGATAAACAATGCGATAGGGCGGATGAATGAGTTCTCGGATCGAGGTAAGGCCGTATTCAGGAACAACTCGGCCCATCTGGGGATGTTCAGACAGATTTGCAATGTGTTCAAAAATATCGGTAACATGTTTCTCACCAATATGTTCGACGCCTTCAAATATATAGTGCTCTTTAATATCGATAATATCTTCGTAAGCAGAATCGGTGAGCGTAATTATCATTAGCGCAAACCCAGTTTCTTCTTGGCATCATCAAGTGACATTGTTCTGCCTTCTTGAGCATCCGTAAGACCCTGAGCAATTGCTTTTAGAAAAGCGCATTCTTCTTCTCGCGTTTCGTATTCAGCTAAAGACTGAACTACTGCGACACCTCGGCCTCTGCTGGTAAGAAGAATAGGGCGTTGAGTTTCAACAGCTTGATTAACAATTTTGCCTGGGTTCACTTTGAGATCGGACAATGGAACCACATCTTCAGAGAATTTGACTTGCATTTTGGCATCTCGATTTAACCATGATAGACCTGATTATAGCACCAGTTAACAGGTCTTCAATGTTTCGCCGAGGCTTACAATGACAAAGACGAACTTAACCTCAGCACCGCGCCATCAGCGCGAACACGCCCCAGCCCAGGTATTCACGCGTGTAAGTTGCATAACGCACGGGTTCCGAGGTTAGTTGGGCTCGAACATCTTTCGCGAATTCGTCGTCTGGATTGGTTTCAAGCCATCGGCGCATGGTGAGCCATTTGGCCGCCTCGTATCTGTCCCAGCTGTCTTGGTCTGCCAAAACCATTTCCACGACGTCATAACCGAGGTGGCCGAAAGACGCGAGAAGTTCCGGAAGCAGGAGAAAGTCAGAGATTGAGCTGGCCTGACACCCCTTGGCAACATCCTCCGTTGGCGGTAACTGTCGCCAGTAGGGTTCGCCGATGAGGATGATCCCGCCGGGACAGAGGCTCTGCGCCAGAAGCTCGATGGTGCCGCCGACGCCCCCGCCAATCCACGTAGCTCCGATACAGGCGGCCACACCGGCCTTCTCGTCAGAGACGAAGCCGGCCGCATCGCCATGGATGAACTCGACTTGATCGGCGACACCGAGTTTTTCAGCGCGGCGTTTCGCCTGCCCGGTGAACAACTGACTCATGTCGATGCCAGTCCCGATGATTCCGTAATCGCGTGCCCAGGTGCACAGCATCTCCCCCGAACCGCTGCCGAGGTCGAGCATCCGGGTTCCCGTTTCCAGACGCAGCGCCTCACCGAGAGTGGCGAGCTTTTCGGGTGTGAACGGATTATGGATGCGGTGAGCACTTTCGGTGATGTTGAAGATCCGTGGAATATCCAATGCAGAAAACCTCCTTATTGATGTGCCATAATGACACATTGGTTTTACCCCGATTCACTCGTTCACGCTTCAAAAGACTAAAACAGCTTTCTGCTGCTGAACGTAAATCAATCGATTCGTATCAAAACCCCGTTCTCTCGACATTTTGATGAACTTTTCCATTACTTCTGGCTCGACTGACGGAGTTCGCGAGAGTAACCATAGATAGTCGGTATTAGGCCCTGAAACAAAAGCATAGCTGTAATTTTTTCGATCCAATTCAAACACCACATAAGAGCCATAAAATGGACCAAAAAATGAGACTTTGAGATAACCATCCATCGGACTATTAACAAAGTAGGCTTTGCCTTCCGCCTCTTTCCACTTGTTTTCAGTCTCGGAGTAACCACGATTGAGTACCGAAACACCACCATCATTTCGCATACTATATTCAGCCGTTACCTGACTTAAACCTCTTTCGAATGAATGGTCAAGGCGAGCCACCTCATACCATTTACCCAAATAATTGTTCAGTTCAAACCCCGATACTGGTTTTACCGATTCCGGCATTCCCAAACAGCCACTGAGTAAAGCTGCGCACATAATCAATAAAATTGTTCTCACAATGCCTCCAAATACTATTTCCACTTGTGGGGTGCGATAGTGTTGATGTTCACCCGATATCCCGGAACCGCAATTAGCAGGAATACGGTTCTCGCTGAGAGTCATCTCAGACTTTTAAGGTTTCGATGCTACAATAGCGCCGTCTTAATTTATTGTAAGCGGTGCTTGTTTATGAGTTTTTCCACCCTGGGTCTTCACACGGATTTATTGGCTGTCCTCGATACACTTGGTTATCAAACGCCAACGCCGATTCAACAAGCGGCGATCCCCGAAGTCCTTGCGGGTCACGATGTCATGGCGGGGGCGCAAACGGGTACGGGTAAAACTGCCGCATTTGCCTTGCCATTGATTCAACGTCACCTCGTTCGGGAAACATCTGAAAAAGCCATCCGTGTGTTAGTGCTCACTCCAACGCGGGAACTGGCTCAACAAGTACACCAAAGCTTTGTGAAATACAGTCAAGGTTTAGGTCTCAACTCGGTCGTGGCTTACGGTGGGGCGAGTATTAACCCGCAGATCGATGCGTTAAACGAAGGCTGTGATGTCCTCGTGGCGACACCGGGGCGTTTGCTGGAACTTGCCATCAAAGGGCTGATCGACCTAAGCACGGTTGAGACACTGGTTCTCGATGAAGCGGATCGCATGTTGGATATGGGCTTTATTGTCGATATCGAGCGCATCCTGAAACGCCTACCCGAAACGCGCCAAACCTTGTTCTTCTCCGCAACCTTTAACGATGACGTGTTTGCCCTGAGCAAAACCATTTTAAAGCAGCCAAAACTGATCGAAGTCGCCGAACGAAATGCGACGGCAGCGAAAATTGAACAACGCTTTTATGAAGTCGATAACAAACGCAAAGCGGGTTTAGTGGCGTACCTGATAGGCTCCAAAAATTGGCAACAGGTGCTTATCTTCACTCGTACCAAACAAGCGGTGGATGAACTGGCTAACGAGCTTGAGAAAGATGGCATCAGTGCTGCTGCGGTACATGGCGATAAATCCCAAGGCGCCCGCGATCGCGGCTTGGAAGAGTTTAAAACCGGCCAAGTGCGTGCGCTTGTCGCCACTGATGTGGCCGCGCGCGGGTTGGACATTGCGCAACTGCAATACGTGATCAATTATGAGCTGCCTTACAACGCCGAAGACTATATTCACCGTATTGGTCGAACTGGCCGTGCAGGTCAAGCTGGCCTGGCCGTTTCGTTGGTCTCGAATAAAGAGAAATACCTACTCGGAGACGTAGAAAAACTCACTGGCGAACATTTTATCCTGCACTGGATGGAAGGCTTTGAGCCGGATCTCATGGCGCAAGAAGAAGCGAACAACACTAAGCGTAAACCGTCTAAGAAAAACCTACGCGCTAAAGCACTTGGACAAAGCGGTAGCAACAAAGCTAAAACAGGCAAACCGCGTAGTCGCTAGGTTTTTGTCGAAGCCATCCGGCATTGATGAACTTTTTAACGAGTACATTATTCATGTTGTACTCGCTTATTTATTGAGCCACAAATATCAAATCTTGAGTGTCAAATCCTGCCTGTTTGGCTTTTTGTAACAAAAAATCTTTAACTGTAGGTGATAGTGAAGGGGAGCGCGATAGGAGCCATAAATATGAATGATCAGGCCCGGAAATCAGCGCATATTGATAATTATCATGGTCAAGTTCAAAGATAGCGTAGGTACCATAAAAAGGCCGGAAAAATGAAACTTTCAGCAAACCTTGGTCTGGTGGGCCCATGAAATAAGCAACACCAATTGCCTCTTTCCATTTTTTATCTTTCTCAGAATATCCACGGTTAATGACTTGAACACTGCCATTATTGTTCAATGCATATTCAGCCGTCACTTTACTTAAACCGTGCTCAAAGGAGTGATCTAATCTGGCAACCTCATACCATTTGCCTAGATAACGATTGAGCTCAAAATTTTGAACAGGCTTTACATTATTGGGTATTTGAGTGCACCCGACACAAAAAAACAACATAGAGAACAGAAATTTACGCATGAAGTCGTCCCACACCAAGTTTTTGTATGGTTAATCAATGTAAACATCTAGAGCCGGATTGTTCGCATGCTCAAAAATGAGTTTGATATCATCGGGTAAGGTTCGTCCCTGAGATAATTCTGGCAAGTTATCAAACGAGAAGAAATCGATCTCAGATATTTCGATATTTGCTTTCGCTTCACCAGAAACTAATTCACATAGAAAGATCATCTTATAAATGTGAAATGGGTATTTTGGTGTATAAGGATGCACATCTCTGTCTTTAACGGCAATTAATCTTGGTTGACGAACAACAAATCCCGATTCTTCAAGAACCTCACGGATCACACCACGGGAAGGGGTTTCACATACATCAGCCCAGCCGCCTGGAAGAGTCCAGCAACCGTCTTCACGTTCACGGACGAGTAGGATTTTGTTATCGCGGATAACACCAGCACGGACATCCACTTTAGGTGTTGGATAACCTGTTTCTGGAATGAGTAAGTTAGCAATTTTTTCTATAGGCTCATCGCTGATTTCAGAAAGCATTTCGAATGCAATTTGTTGGATTTGATCAAATCGTTCCAGATCAAATTTATCCTTAGAATATGTATGACCTGCCTGACTAATTGCTTGTAACTTTTTAGCCCATTCGAGTTGTTTAAACATTTGTGCTCTCCAGGTCCCACACTAAGTTTTGTTAGCTGCTGCTGTGCCATCATGACACATAATTTGCTAAAAATTGTATCTATGCCATAATTATCTTGTGCCACATTGACACATAAGGAGACAGTTATGGCAACCGCATTACCTCGTATCACAGCTCGTGTTGATGCAGAAACACAAGAGTTACTGGCTCAAGCAGCTGCGATTGCGGGTATGACTAGCATTAACTCATTTGTTTTAAATGCCGCGATTGATCGTGCAAAGCAAATCATGGAACGCGAAAGAGCGTTAAAACTTTCACAACGTGATGCCATGTTATTAGCGGAAGCTTTAGATGCGCCAGTGAAACCAAATGCGCGTTTACAACAAGCGGCACAACGCTACAAGGACAAAACTCAATGATGACGGTGCGTTTAGATAAGAATAAACATGACCGTCATTATTTTGATTGTGGGGTAAAGCCACTCAATAACTATCTTAGAGTCATGGCGAGCCAACAGTCACAGAAGGACAACACCAGAACCTTTGTACTCGAAGATAGTTCTCAGCCTGAACGCGTCATTGGTTATTACACGTTAACTATGACACCCATCGACTTAGGTGCTTTACCAGATAAACTGCAAAAAAAGCATCAAAATGCTAGTTCTGGTGGTTTGATTGCTCGACTTGCAGTTGATAAACGATATGCAAAACAAGGTTATGGCGAATGGTTACTCATTGATGCGTTAAACCGACTACTTCAAGCGAGTGAAACAGTTGCATTCCCAGTAGTGATTGTTGACGCAAAAGATGGTGCACTTGGCTTTTATGAAAAGTTTGGATTTACACCATTCATTGATTCGACAAACAAACTGTTTTTAACAATTGCTGATATTCGAGCCAGTATTAGCGACTGACTTTCATAAGCAGCTAACTTCGAATTATGGGGCCACGAAGTGGTCCCACATTAATTTTTTGTTAGCTATCGCTTTTGAGGGAAAACTCTTCGTCAGCATTTTGCAGTTCTCGCCGGATCTTCATCAGGATTTCACCCGTCATATTTGTGCCATGACCATCAACACCAATGCCCCAGAAATTGTCTGCTGCTGAGTGGTCATAGAGTTTACGCTTGGTGAGTTTGAGCACTTTAGCCAGTTCGGTGTGTTGCTCAAAACGAGCTCGAATAGCTTGCTCCATCACCGATACTTTAATGTTTTCCCAATCATCGCGAATTTTAAACCGTCTGGTTTGTCCGATTGCGGCACAACGGAACGGACTTTCACAGGCTTTAATTTTCTCAATGATTTCATCATCAGTGAACTTAGCCGCCTGAAAGAATTGTTCGGCGGAATGCCATGTAAACCCAGCCAAAGAAAAAGGAATGATGGCCAGATTTGAAAAAATATCTTCTTCAGTCATGAGCAACCTCATACGACATCAACTGCGACTAAGCTGATTTTCTCAGATGGATTAGTGCAATCGTTTGCTTAACAGGTCAGCAATTGAAATTCATCAAGTATCCCTTGTGCTTATTCAAGATAGCTAACTTTTAGTTAAACGGCGGAACGTAGTACCACAGTCACTTGTATGGTTAATGTGTTCAATAAAACGGGTAAATTAGAGGCCCACCCTCAATGGCCGTTGAGGGTCTTTATGCAGTAGCTCGATTCAAGTTTGGCTCCTCATTGAGAGACCGATAACAAGTGTGAGCACTGCATAACTCTTTAGCGATAACTCGGACAGTCATCGGGGCCTCGAGCCCGTATAGCAAGGCAGAGTGAGCTTATAACTATGAACACAGAAAACCAATCAGAAA